>LCET01000019.1 GCA_000995185.1 Candidatus Woesebacteria bacterium GW2011_GWC1_42_9 | reverse complement strand
AAGGAAAAGCGAAATGCCCAAAGAATATAAAAGAAGTTTGCTGGCAGCCGTTAAGTTGTAAATTCTCGAGAGCATCGGGCTAGCCAAAAAAATTACTACCAAAAGCACAACGACAAGTATTTGCTGAACGGTAAACGTGGTTCTCAAATCTTCCCGGGTGGGAGTTTCCTTTTTCTGGATAAGGGCTGCGGCGAGGCCGATATCGCTAAAGTAAGCCAGAAAATTGACGACGGCAGAAACAATCCAAAAGATACCGAATTCGGCCGGGGAAAGAAAAACGGTGAGAAGCCCAGTTGCCACCAGGGAAAGGGCACTTAAGATAAATGTTCTGCCCGTAAGAACCACCACTCCCTTTACCGCCCTGGATTTGACCGTATCGAGAGTAATTTCTGCGTTTGGGTCCAAATGTTCTTCGGTTTCCTGCATATTATTAATCCAGCTCAAAAAGCAGCAGCGCCTCTCTTCCCCCATCGGGCTTAACTGCCTTGGGGTAGGCGGCAATTAGAGTCAGGCCGGCTTCTTTGGCTTTTAACCCAAGTCTTGAGGAGTTAACCAAAAGGAATGTTCTATTCCCCGCCTCGCGGGACTCGGCCAAAGGTTTGGGAACTTCATCTATCCCGAGGCCTATCCCGACCACGATTATCTCGGGGAGGCCGTTGAGATATATCTGGAGTCCATCCGGAAGAGTCCCGAAATATCCTTCTGTTCCCACGACAATTTTATCCTCGGGAAATTGTGTATGTATATCTCTAATATAGTCTGAGACCTCTTTAATCCCCGTTCCCGCAGTCCACTCCTCAAGATATCCCGAGCGCTCACTTCTCGGCAGGGTTGCTTTTTCGGGATCACTTAACAAAAGCCAATTTATATAGACGCTGTGAAGAAGAAAAATAATAAAGATAGCCCCCGCTGCCCATCCCCATATTCCTTTCTTGGCCCGAAAGGCGCTGGCGGCAAGCATTCCCACGAAGGGAACGATGAAAAGAATGTATCTGGCGGTGAAGACTTTCGCATATTCGGCTTGCGCCAATAGAGGAAAGAAAATCCAGGCGAGAACCAAAACAGTCTCTTTCGGTTTTGATTTAAAGGAATAAAAAGCTCCCAAGACAAAAAGCGCCAAGAGGGCCCAGGGTCCCATAAGCCTAAAGTGGGTAAGGGCAGCACCGAGATGAGGCAGCAGTGGATCCAGGGGGGTTTCCAAAATATGTAGGTAGGGATAGACATAATCCAGGTTCCGGGAGGATAAAAGATGAAAATTGGGACCCAGCCGCATTATGTTATACATTCCGTAACCAATCAGGAGCGACACTCCTGCCAGGAAGAGAAATCTTAGAAGTACTTTTAATTTCTCCTTGCCCTTTGAGGGCCAATCGATAATTACAACTGAAACCGGAAGCAAAATTGCGACAAAGAGAGCCGGGGATTTGGTCAGAAATGCAGCCCCCAATGCAAAACCGGTAAGCATCGCCATATCAAGCCTTAGAGTCTTGGCGGTAAGGGTGGCCAGATAAAAAGTCCAAACAGCCGTTGTGGCAAGCATTGAGTCAACCAAAGCCATTCTGTCGAAGAAAACCATAAATGGGGAGATAGCCGTAATGCTGGATGCTATAAGTGCAATCTTTTGTGACTTAAAAAGAAGTTTAGTGACTAAAAATACTCCTACTATTGTGGCAATTCCCGAAAGGACCGAGAGAAACCTACCCGCAAACAACGGGTCTGAAAATAATTTCAGGAAAGGAATCACGCTCCACATATAAAGCGGCTGCTTTCCGTCCGAAAGCGGCAAAAACCTCAAGGTTTCCTCTGCCCGCATCACTTGCGCCCAGCGGATATAGATAGCCTCATCAGCAAAGATAGGCAGAAGCGTCAGTTGATAAATCCTGAGAAGAAACCCCGCACCAAGAATCAAAATTGCCAGAAGAATTAATTTTTTGTTCTTAGCAAGGAATCTTCTCATTTGTATCTGCTTCTTATATCGTTCAGTTTAACCCTAATAATCTGTCCGAACATTTCTCTGGACTCCCTGACGTACCTGCCCAGGCCCCCTCCTTTTTCTTTGCTTATGTCTTTATCGTCCCAACTTACCGGAACTTCGGCTATTTTGTAGCCCAGACTCTTAAGAATATGTAACAGTTCCACATCAAACGAGGTTACCTTCCATCCCGAAACTTTTTCTTTCCTCTCGAAAAATTCCAATCTGGGAAATGCTTTCTTTAGAGCCTGGGTATTAAAGAGTTTGAAGCCGCACTGAGTATCGGATATCTCGGGAAGGATGAGGGATCTTCTGATGCTCATAAAGGCAATCGCTCCCAGCCTCCTATAGAGCGGGAAGTTCTTCCTGACTAGGCCCCGGGAACCGATGACCACTTCGCAACCTTTATTCAACTGCGGCAAAAGTTTATCCAACTCCCCAATGGGAGTGGATTGGTCCATATCGGTAAAGAGGATGTACTCCCCCTTTGCCTTTTTAATTCCGGAAAGCAGTGCCGCCGGCTTTCCTCCATGGGGATTTTCCTGAAGCTTGAAATTATCCCAAGATTTTATATCTTCCTTTACGATTTCTCGGCTTCTGTCGCTGCTGCCGTCGTCGGAAACAATTACCTCCCAGGAAAAATCTTTCGTCTTCAAAAAGCCATAAATTTGTTTCAGGACGCCTCTTTTAAGATTAGCCTCTTCGTTATAGCAAGGAATAACTATGCTGAGAAACAATTTAGACATCATTTGTTGTTAATTATTCTTTATTTGAATTGAATTTACAATTTTTTTACTCGTAAATAAGACGCAGTCGTTTTTGAACAACTATTCCTCCAAAGCGTTCTGACTTAACAACCTGCCCTATTTTTTCCTGTCGAGAAAGCCAGGCGTCCAGTCTTTCGGGATGATCGGGGTCAACCTCATAAAGAGTGTAGAGTGTTGATACGAGCTCCTCAACCGGAAGCTTTTTATATTTTTCTGTACCCAACCACTTAAAAAGATAGTCGTAGGCATAAGGGATAACGGGAGGGACATAGACATCGACATTAAACCCCGCACTGCCTGCATCGGTATATATCCAATCAATTGCGCTCAGCTGATTCTTGTACGAAATTGCGTTAGGGCTCGCCAAGGAGACGGAAAAGTCTTTTTGAAAAGAATGATAATTTTGTATCGAAACGACAATCAGAAAAAATGCCAGGATTGCCTTTCCCAAAAATTTCTCCGACATCCTTGCCAAGATTACGGAAAAAAGCAGAATAAAAATGAGGTAGTAGCCCGTATAGTAGTATTCATAAATATTCCCCTGGTTTCCCCTCAAAAACAGAGTTCCCAAAAAAGGGGCGGTGGCAAAAATCAAAACCACTCTTAGGTAGCCAACGATAATTAGGAAAAATGGGGTAAACAGATTCTTTCCGTCTATCCAAAATTTTGACGAGAAGAGTCCGTAAAAAAAGGAGAGTCTGGAGCGAAAATATTCCCAAAAAGAGAGTGTGAAGCTTTTTTCTTCCACCAGAAATTTATTAATAGCACCAAATAAAACTCCCCTATGGCGAATTTCGAAAATTACCTGCGGGAGAAATGTCGAAAAGAACAGAAAAAGTGAGAGGAGAATTACTTTTGGTTTTGGAATATTGTTTTTCTTCATAAGAATAATAATCAGCATTGCGGGAATATAAAAAAGTTCCGTTGCCGCCCCGAAACTGAGCCCCAGCCCGATAAGAAGCGCGATAAGAGGGAGCGACCAAACTTTCTTTTCAAGGAACCTAAAAACAGCCCAAATTAAAAGGGTGCTAACAAGAAGCATTGGGGTAGGATTTGAAAGCCAGCGCGATGCACCGACAACGTAATAGGAAACTGAAGCGACAAAGGCGGCAATAAGCCCGGCTTTAACCCCACCAACTTCTTTACCTACCTTATACAAAACGAAAATTGAGATTACGGAGGTTAAAATTAAAAAATATGCAGGCCAAAGAGGATCCCCCCTTCCCGCAAGGTAAAGGGGGGCGATTAGCCAGTAATACCACGGTCCTCTGAAAATTCCGGTGGCGCCCATCATCGGACCGACCAGAAATAATTTCCCTTTATGTATAAAATCCCAAATGACGAGAGCGTCCCTGCCTTGGTCATACCAAAAACCCAGAAGTTCATCCAACCGGTAAAGTCTGACAATTAAAGCAGCAAAAAGAAGAATTCCGAGAAGCAGTTTAACCCCTTTTGGCTTCATTAATACTCTCCCTTACCATTGTTAATACCCTCGCAACAGCATCGTCAAAGGTTAAACCGGTAATCCTCACCCCTGCCGCGTATCTATGGCCTCCCCCGCCCAGCTTTTGGGTAAGCACCGAAACGTCGATTCCAGTTCTTGAGCGGAAGCTGGCGGTGAGTTTTTTCGGTTCCTGCTCGACCATGACAATTCCGAAATCTGTCCCTTCCGTTGTTCCCCCAATGAGATTGGCAATCGATTCTCTGCCTCCAATTAAGGATCCTAATTCTTTATAACGGGCATGGGGGATTGCACTCCAGATAAATTTATTTACCTTATCTACTTTTGCATTGTTAATTACCTCACCCCAAAACTGCACCATTTTGAAATCCACACTACGGTAAATTTGCTGGACGATTCTGTCTTTATCCGCCCCTTTCTCCAACAGTTCTCCGGCAATCTTTAAGGTCTGGGCCCCCGTCCCGGGATAAGAAAAGGTTCCCGTGTCCCCGATTATTCCGGTTAAGATGGCCATTGCCGTATCTTTGTTAATTGTAACTCCCCAATCCTCAAAGACCCGGTATAAAAGCTCGCCCGTGGATGTAGCATTCTCATCCACGAGGTTAATCTCGCCAAAGGCGGTGTTGGTTCGATGGTGGTCGATAACTGCAACCGGTATTTTAGGGGGTTTGTAATCACTAATGTCCGTAACCACATCCCAGCTCGAAGAATCCAAAATAATCAGGAGCTGGTGTTTGGAGAAATCATATTTCGAATAATCTATCGTTTTTATCTTCGCAAAATTTTTTAAATAATTCAGGGTCTTCCACTCGATTTTGCTGGGACAGATTAGCTCGACCTTCTTGCCCATATCGGAAAGGACTCCGTAAAGTGCCAGGGCGCTGCCGATTGAATCGGGGTCGGGGTTCCGGTGACAATTGACCGCAATTCTGTCGACACTTTTTATCTTACTAAGAATCTCTTTTGATTTCTCGTAGTTCATAATGAATGGACAAGTTTATAGAGTATAACCCCTTCTACCTCCCACTGGGCGTCAATTTTGCTCCATCCGTAGTTGGCTATTTCGGCTTTGGGGCTATGGGTCGGGTCACACTCGCTCTCCGGCTTTTCGCAGACGACAAAAAGCTGTCCCGTAATGGTTTCCTCAACCCTTTGCGGATCAATAATTACGAGTGGAGCCCTCTCCTTTTCCAAAAAATATTGATATGCCGCCTCGTAGTTCCTGTCGGCAATTGCGGCCAGATTAAACCTCTCTCCTTTGGCCTCCTGAATAATCTTGTCGGATACCTTGATTGTTCTTTCCATTTGCCTATTGGGCTCATTTCTTAAATGAGAAGCTCTTAGAGAGACGAAAACCAGAGCCGAGGCCAAAACGATAACCAAAATTTTCCCCCAACTTTTTCCTTTCCGGGCTGCTACAGAGAACAACCCCGCCAGCAAGAGAAATGGGGCGGGAAAAAGGAATCCGTAATAATGGTCGTAGAGAGAACTCCTATAAAATGCGAGGCCTAAGATTCCCATCCCCAGCCAAAGAAATATAAGCATAAATCCTTTCTTTTCGATATTCTGCATTTTTTTCCACTGAAGGCCGGTCCACCC
>LCET01000018.1 GCA_000995185.1 Candidatus Woesebacteria bacterium GW2011_GWC1_42_9 | reverse complement strand
CGGACGTACTTTCGTTGGAGTAAGTTACTCTTCACCTAAAGATAACTTTAACCGTAAAAAGGGTCGGAATATCGCTGTGCAACGGATCTTAAAGGGCTCTTACTTCTCTTTTGACTTTATAAAACAAGAGGATGAGTTTCTAAAAGAAGCTGCACACAGACACTTTTTAGCTTTTAATAAAATGCGTGGGCCTTCTTGGGCACACAATTCCGCCTTGCATCAAGACGATATGTGTGATAATTGTGTTACTCCTTGGAAGTGCAACGGACCCCATAGCGCAGAGGTTGGTTTATAATGCTCTGTAGAAAATGTGGAATTAAAGAAAGCACTGGAATTATAGTTATACTGTGTGACGTTTGCTTTGATGAATTCGAAAAGCTAAATCCAGAAAAAGGCCAAGAAATAATAGAGCAATATCTAGCTACCAAAGAAGAATTGGACACAAATTACGCCGAATTTGCACAAGAAAATCCTTCGGAGCGTAATTAATGCGCACCTTTGATGAACTATGTATTCCTGATAAATCTACGGAAAAGAAAAAAATGACTCTCAAGCAAGCCTGGCAAGAGAAAGAAAAGCTCTGGGAGGAGGGCCACAAGCTCTGTGCGGAGGGCAACAAGTTCTATGCGGAGGGCAACAAGCTCTATGTGGAGGGTGACAAGCTCTATGCGGAGGGCCGCAAGCTCTGGGCGGAGGGCGACAAGCTCTATGCGAAGGGTCGCCTTACTTGGATCAACGCCTGGGCCGCGGAATTCGGCAAGGATTCCACGGTGGATTGGGATTGGGGAGAGAAAAATGCTTAAATTTCTCTTTATGATGGAAAAGAAAAAAATGACTCTCAAGCAAGCCTGGCAAGAGAAAGAAAAGCTCCACACCGAAGGAAGTAAGCTCTACGCCGAAGGGGATAAGCTCTACGCCGAAGGAGATAAACTCCGCGCTAAGGGAGATAAGCTCCGCGCTACGGGGGATAAGCTCAGCCTCGATGGAGATAAGCTCCACGGCGAGGGTGATCTCATGTGGATCAACGCCTGGATCGCGGAATTCGGTAAGGATTCCACGGTAGATTGGAGTTGGGGAAAGAAAAATGCTTAAATTTCTTTTTATGGATGACGAAAAAGCCCGTCACGATCTTTTTGATACCTTTATGCATAGATTTAACGATATAGAAGTAACACATACATATACTTATAAAGACACTGTTGAAATTTTAAAGAAAGAAAACTTTGATTTATTATGTCTCGATCATGATCTTGGCCTGGCTTCAGATAAAGTGCCTTATACGTGCTGGACTGAATATATAGAAAATATAGAAACACAAGTAGGCTCAGGAACAAAAGTTGCTGAGTGGCTTGCAGAAAACCTCAACGGGGAGTTTGTTAATGTAGTAATCCATAGCTGGAACCCTGTCGGGACCGAAAAAATGTTAACTATTCTAAAAGATTTTAATGTCGTTCCATATCCATTTGGGAAGGATTTATTTTCATTTTTGAGTCACTACATACCCACCCTACGGGATGGTTAGGAATGTAAAGAAATACTAATTTCTTGACTTTGCATAATTGAAAAATAGAAATAACTTAATGATATCATATACTTACAGAGCCTCAATCATAGGAAATCATGCCCGTACTAACTACTGAAGGATTTTAATGCCCTTCCTTAATCGTCTGTGTAAATACTGTAAACATTCTCTGAATAGGCATTTAACGCTTTCAGTACCACAGGGTGTTCCTACAAGGTTTGGACAATGCCTTGAACATAATTGTAAGTGTCATCACAATAATCAACGTACAGGGTACGCTGCTTTCAAAGAAAAGTTAGGGTTATAATGTCACTATTTGGATTAATGCCAGAACTTATCATAACGGATGCGCAACATGTAGGACATAAACCTATTGAGGGTACAATTTTAGGGGACAAGGTTCTTATAACAACTAAATGCGGAGTACAGATATCCAACTGCAACATAACCCTTGGTTATAAATCTGGCTCAAAAAGGTGCCCTAAATGTTAATTACCATTCCTCTAAAAAGGTAACAGCTACCTGTGGAGCAATATTTCCCCCTGCTCCTATATTCTGTGCTCCAAAAGTTATAATTTCTCCTGGCTCTAAATACAAATTTTCAGGTTCTTCCCAAGCAGAATTATTACTATCCACGACCGCGGAAAGAATTTCACGCCCGCCAGACACCGTTGTTCCTGCTACATCGTAAGAGACAACGGAGGTTGTTGCATCAAAATCTGTATAAGCAGGGGTTCCACCTAATGTTGCACCTTTAACGCCGTGGAACTGTGTATCTTGGTTCCCACCAGCACTCCACATAACCCGCAGAATTCGCGTGCGTATTCTGTTTGTTTTGCTTGCAAACGTAGTCGCGTTTTTCAGTGTTAGAATATTTGTTGTAGTAGCTCCAACTGCGGTTTTACGAAAAACTAAAGAACCCCTTACTCCTGTTTTATTAGGGGGGCCTTCAGTAGCAATAGACACAGAGGCCGTAGCACAAACCAAAGAAGAGGTGTTCCCCGAATTTAATGCTTGCATATAAAAACCCAACGCGGGATCTGTTACAGAGGGCACTAAAACGCTATTTGCGTACCGAATCGTATGCACACGTACCAAACGATTAGTGGTGGGGTCCTCTATAAAAAAATCTATACTTCCAGCCCCCAAATATTGCATACGAATAGCAAAAACATTCAGATTTTCATAAAAAAGCTGCGCTCCTGAAAGCCCGTGGGCGTCAAACGTGTCCCCATTCCATGTAGTTTGGGGAATCCAAGTATCAGTAGTATTATTTCGATGAAGTATTCCGAAAGTCGCTCCATTAAAACCGAAGAAAAAACCGTCCGTACCGTTACCTAGCCCTATTATCTGTGTAGAAGACGCAACCCCTAACGTAAATCTACCCGTAAATCTAGCTATTAATCCCTGCCCGGGGGTATAGCGAGGACCCACTACTCCAGATAAAATAGCACTACCGTTTGAAGTTGTGCCTGTAGTACACAGTGCTTGAGAATTTGCCTGTGTTACCGTGCCATTATTTGCTACCGTTGCGGTTGTTAGTTGTGTGTTGAGAGCATAAGGAAATTGAAGTTGCACAAGAGAGGAATCCTGGCCTACGCGAAAACCACCGAAGGCAAGCGCATCAATTCCCGAAGGGGCAATAAAAGAGGGAACATCAAAAGGACGTGTCACTAGGACCTAACCTTAATTAGCAAACACTCCTGTTTGCAATTCATCCATGTCCACGTTTTCGTCACCCTCTAATTGATCTGCGGGCAAACCATCCTCATTAGAGGTATCCGCGGGTTCTAAAGCAACAATGTTATCCCCGTCACTTGAAGAGGATATATAAACCTGTTGCACAGGCGCGTCAAATAAGAAGTTAATCTTGGGCATTAAGAATTCCACTAGAGATTGCGCAACAGCGACTCCTGCGCCGGAAATCAATCCTAAACGATACTTACGTAGGGAACTAATCTTACTCGCTCCATACCAAAGTATAGCTAGCATCGCAGCATTTCCTAAAATTTGTATAGGTTTTTGAAATAGGGGATTACTAAAACGTTTACCTATAACATTCCTAGCCAAGCGGCCAACAGAGCGCGCAGCAATATAACCAATAGCAGCAGGAGCAATATAAGTGAGCGCGTCTTCGTAGAGTTTGCTGCTTTTAATAGCTTCCTTTTGATAGCTTCTTCTGGATTTCTTTTCGCGACGTGCTTTTTAACAAAAGAAGCCACAAATCCACTTTTCTTTTTAGCCATAGTTTATTCCTTTAATAAATCAAACTCTTATTTTTTTAATACTGTACCATTCCAAGGATCAACACCCACTTCATCAGCAATACGAACTAAATGTTTTTCCATTTTAGCACCCCAACTTTTAAAATTATAATGGTCAACTTTTGGGGCCCAAATTGCGCCGTACTCTAAAACCACCGAGCAAATTACAACTACCATGTGACTTAATTCTTGCATTAAGCCTTTAGGAGAATCTGCTAAACTGCGTAAAGTTCCTTCAAATCCCCCATCTTTACCCTGAAGTTCTCGTGCATAATGATAAGCGTCTTGAATATCTGCTGCCATCTGTGCAAGTTTATTAGCCATAATTTATTCCTTTAATAAATCCTTCCAAGCCGCCACAGGTACAGCAACACCTAACTTTTCATCATACGGATTGAAAACTCCTCGTGTAATTACTCCCACAACACGACCATACTTATCATATAAAGGAGAACCCGAATTACCAGGGATAACAGGAATTGATACTATAATAACTTCTTTATCTGCGTAAGTAACGAAACCACACTTTTTTGCCCAGCTAAACTGTAAACTGCCCCCACCCACAGAGCATAATTCCTCTCCCACTAACGGTAAATTGCTTCGTATGTCTACGCTGTTCTTAAACTCGACAGGATCTAATATCTTCAAACGCATAGCATCTACTTCGGGGGATTTCTTATCTGCAACAGCCGCGTATTCCGTTACGCCTGTTAATTCTCTAACATACACCCTATAAAGAAAAGGGTCACAGCTAGATAAATGTTTCGCGGTTATTATTTGTGTTTCATTAAGAATAAACCCTGTTCCTACATACTGTTCCCCATCATCACAGGACACCATAATACGCACAGAATTCTCATACTCTTGTTTGGCCTGCGAATTAATATAAACAGGTGATTTTGCTACCCCGATGCACCCAGTTAACACTAAACATATAGTTAAAAACTGCAAAAAACGGTGCATAGAAACTCACTTTCTTAGGTAGACGCTGGTTTATTAGGGTCCTCTTCAGATGCACCATCTACCGCGTCATAAAAATCGCCTAGTTGGCCATTTACAGAACCCCACTCATTATCTTCTAATACTTTTTTTAACACTTCAACATCAGCGTCATCAACCACAACAGAATCTCCTGGCTGAGCTTTCTTAAACGCTTTAGTTAAACGACGAACAAACTTGGATAGTCCCTTCCCCTTTAATTCTAACTTCTTATCTGCAAACACAAAACGAACTAAAAGATCATACATAGACCAAGGATTACAGGCTTTTAAAACAGGATCTCCGTGTTCGTCACGCTCATATACTAATTTTCCTGCTTCTATTTTCTGTTCAGGTTCCGCTATCGGTAAACCCGTAACAGGATTAATAACTTGAATCGGTGCATGTACTTTAATGTATCTCATCTTCTTTAATCTCCTTAATATTCGTTCACAACGGGACATAGAGTTGTAAATATAAGCATTTCTTTCTTATTGACTAGTCGTAGCTGCAACCCAATACGTATTAGCGCCATCCTTAATTGCAAATTTACGGGAAATGACTGCATCCGTTGCAGCAACAGTTGTAATCTCAAAAATATGAGTGCCGTTGCCATCGAAGCGCGCGAGGCCTGCATCCACCCACAGCGCGTAATTATTTGTAATTACAACGGAACCCCCCGCAGTAATAGCTCCCGCTATATACAATGTTGCTCCATTATCTATTGTATGGGCGCTGCCATTTGTAGCAGTAATTATTCCAAGAGACATTCCCGCAATGCCAGGACTCGACGTGATCCCCGTCGTGGCCGTAAACGTGACCGTGTGACTATTGAGCCGGTACCCGGCGTAGTTGAACCCAGCCGCGTGGGTCGCGTAGGACACGTTTTCGGAAACGCGGAAAGCACTCACCTGGGTAATCGCAACCGATCCGGCCCCTATAGGAGCGGCAATGTTGACCGTCACGGCGTTGTCCATGGTCAACGCAGAGGCGTCCGTGTACGTGATGCTACCGATGTAGAGAGCCGTGTTCGCAGCGTTCGTGATCTGGGTCGTACCCGTGAACGTGACCGTGCGCGCGAGCATCCCAAGCGTACTGGAAAAAGCACCTGCCGCGCTGTCTAGGGTGACGGCGCCTGCTTCCATCAGCAAATTAAATGACTGGCTGATGGTAGCAAATGCGCCCTGGGTCGGGCCACCACTGATGGCGACCGTGGCCGCCGTCGTGAGCGTCGAAGCGCCCACGAAACCGTAGGTAGGAGCCTGGATGCGGAAGGCGCGCTGGGTCACAAGCGCGCCGGTCGCGAACTGGACCGTTCGCGCGAGGTTGAAGTTCACGTCGCTAGTCTCTATCGAAGCAACTAATGCCAGGGAGGCCGCACCTGTTAAGGTGAAGGCGCTCAATGACCCCCCTGTTTGAGCACTCGGCGTGAACACGACACCACTACTGTTAGAGAACGTGACAGGGCTTGTAGCTCCGGATGAACGAATCG
>LCET01000017.1 GCA_000995185.1 Candidatus Woesebacteria bacterium GW2011_GWC1_42_9 | reverse complement strand
CAATTTAACTTAAAAATCTTACTTTGCATTCTTGATAGCCTGCGGCAAAGAGCCATTCACCATTAGTGTGTAAGCGATATCATTAATCAATCTTTTATTTATTTCTCTTATTTTTTTCATATCAGGATTGCCTCCGTTGAGCAATCTCTGTTTGCATTTCTTATCAATTTCTCCAACTTCATCATCCGGAAAAGATTTCGCTATTGAGAACATCTGATAGGGCATTAATCTGTCATCAAAAAAACCTTTTTCACTTCTTGGCCCGTAAAAAACAGCATACTGACAGGAATCCTTGTCATAACTCCCTCTTATCAAAATGAAATCTTCATTAAAAGGTATTGCCATGAAATTAAAAGATAATGAGTTTTCCAGTCTCACCCCCATTGACACCCTGCACAAAGAGGATTCTTCTATGCATTCCTTAAATCCTGAAACCCTGCTGTAAATCATATCATAAACAGCGTTAAGAACATTCCCCCCTAACCTGTCAGGAGCTTCCGCAGAATAAGACGGAGAAAAGCTAAGAGCCATGGAAAACAAAGCCGCGCCGCCGGAAGCTTTTGCCTTTTGAAACATAATTCAAATCATACTCGAATGTTTATAAGATTAGTTATGATGAAGAAATTAGTTTTATTATCTGACTCTATATCCTTTAGCATCCATGCATGCTGCATATGCATTGCTAAGATTCTGTTGTCCTCTTTGAGCACCATATAACCCTCCTGCACCAGCGCCTGCAGCAGCACCCAATCCTGCGCTATTCCAGTTCCTGCCTAAAAGTCCCCCTAACAAAGCTCCAGCAAGTGCACCCTGCGCTCCTTTGTCCATTGCCTGTTGTCCTTGGCTTGTTCCATACTAGCTTCTTGCCCACGCTTCACAATCCATTCTATCTCTTTCAACCTGTCCGTAAGTTGCATTTGGATTTGTAGGATAAGCATAAGATGTCGGACCTGTCTCGCATGCAGCCAAAGTTCCTGCAAGCAAAACAGCAGAAGCAACAGGAACTATTCTTCTCAACAACCCTCTTTTCATTTAATTATATAATAAAACAACTTTATAAATTTTTCTTTGAAAATCGTTTTGTTTGAAAACTCCTTATTTTTCCCAGCTTATTAAACAAAAAGGCTCGCTCCTTTGTCGTTCGCTTATTGGTGAAGTCTTGGTGTATTCAGTGTTTCGCGAAGCGTATGCGTAATCGCTTGTTGATGCAAGTTGTTAATACGAGAAGGATTGTTTTTATTAATTATTCTACTAACTTTAGCTCACTAATAATTTAACAAACTCAAACATTTATTGATTGTTAAAAACAAAACCTAACTTTAAATAATTTATTTCTTCAAAAAAACCTTTTGCCAGAAACCTTTTTTTATTCTTTTCTCAAACCAGTACGCAAAACATATCAGAACAACCAGCCCAAAAAGGGAAATTACAAACCTCCAAACGTCGCTTGCATAGCTCCAGTACCCCCCTGCACCCCATACAAAAGTTCCCGCTCCTCCCGCCATCAGCCCGACGCCCACGGTTTCAAGCGCAAACACCGCGTTCCCAAAAACAATTACGGCAATTCCGACAGGGATTGAAACCAAAAATCTCATCCTGTTACTTTCCTCAAGCGCCTTCTGGTAATCAAGGTTGCAGTAGTAATTCAAATCGCAGTAGCCCGTTGCCTCATCCTTGGCAGGGGCTTTTATAAAATTGTACTCTGTCCACTTGCCTCCAAGATTTTCACATATCCCCGAAGTGTCCGCGATTACTGCTGCGCGGACTTCAGGGCAAAAAGCATTGTAATCGGGCTGCGGAAAAAAAACGCTTATTCCGTATACGGCGACAAACACCGCAAGTATGAAAATGCCCACGCCTATGATAATTCCTCTCAAATTCATAAAAAAACAAGGTATAAAAGATTTATAAATATTTAGAACACGCTCGGCTTCGCCTCGCTTGTTGATATAATAATAATTAAACTTAATATTATTCTTGTTGTTAATTTAAATCAAACTTAATTTGCGCCATCTTTGGCTTAAACAATTTTGTTGTGATTAATCACAAAATACTAAATCTCAAAACTTAAAAACCCCGCAACTATGTAAAATTATGGAATATGGAAAACTCCTCGATGAAGCCTATAAAAAAATAAAGCATCCTGAAAATTTCGGGAACAGCGAAAGATTTGAAATACCAAAAGTAGAGGGTTACTTTGAAGGGAAAAAAACAATCATAACAAATTTCGCGCAAATAGCAGGGCATATAAGGCGTGATGTGGGGCATTTCCAGAAATTCATTTTAAAGGAACTCGCCGCGCCGGGATACCTTGATGGAGAAAGGCTTGTCCTGAACATAAAAGTTCCGAGCTCGAAGATAAACCAGAAAGTGGAGGAATACGCGCAAGAGTTCGTCATATGCAGGGAATGCAAAAAGCCAGATACAGAGCTCATCAGAGAGGACAGAATAACTTTTATCAAATGCCTTGCATGCGGGGCCAGACATTCTGTCAGAAGTAAAATTTAGTTTCTAATAAGTATAAATTATGAATATTTAGCATAAAATTAGCATTTTAACTATTAACAATCTTCTGATTTATCAAATTTTCCCAATAACAATCTTTAAAAATCAAAATTTCCTAAAAGATTAAGGAGGGAAAAATGGTACAAGGATATTGCGTTAAATGCAGAGTAAAGGGTAGGGAGATGAAAAATCCAAAGATAGCTCAGACTGCCAGAGGCGGTTACATGGCTCAGGGAAACTGTTCTGTTTGTAATACAAGGATGAGCGCCATGATGTCCAAAGACAATGCAGAAAAAGCGATAAAACAGGGAGCCAAAAAAGCCTTTTGAGTTTGGTTTGGAGAGGAATATCTCCGGTAAAATAATTTGGATTCTGAAATAAGCATATTTAAATAAGTGGTAAGACAGGCTTAATTTAAGAGATTTGCACCGCTCTTAAAAATGTTCATAAAGATAATAAAATCATACAGGGATATAGTTGCTGTTTGTGATTCTTCCATTCTTGGAAAAAGATTTGAGCAGGGAAATTTTCAATTGGATTTAAAAGAATCTTTCTACAAAGGCGAAGAAGTTCAGGAAGAAAGGGCGATAGAGATGATGAAGTCGATGGCTGCAGAAGATGCCACTTTCAATATCGCAGGGGAAAAATCCGTGAATGCTGCAATAAAAGCCGGGGTGATTTCCAAGGAAAGCGTCGGAAAAATCCAGGGAATTCCTTTTGCGCTTGTTCTTTTGTAAAGTTTATAAACAAACTCTTTTTAAAATAAGCATGAGAGAAAACCAAAACCAGGAGGAGGAAGTTGTTACAAGAGTCAGGCTTCCCAGAGGAGAGGAAATGATAGGAATCATAGAGCAAAGGCTCGGAGGGAACAAGATGATGGTAAATTGTTTTGATGGAAAAACGAGAAACTGCAGGGTTCCTGGAAGACTGAAGAGGGCCTTATGGCTTCGCCCGGGAGATGTGGTCATAGTCGAGCCATGGGAACTTGATAAAAACAAAGGCGATATAATCTTCAAATACAGGCCCAATCAGATAGAATGGCTGAAAAACAAAGGCTATCTGAAAAAAGATACTCTTGAGTTCTAAGCTGAAATGGAAACAATCATCTGCGAAAAATCACAGAGAATAATAAAGAACAGGAAGAGGCTTGAAGAAGAGCTTAAGATAAAAATTACCAACAAAGGGAAAGAGATAACAATCCATGGCTCTCCGGAAAACGAATATGTTGCGGAAAAAGTGATAGAAGCTCTGGAATTTGGTTTTCCTTTTTCCGTGGCTCTTCTCATCAAAGAGCAGGATTTCATGTTTGAGGCCCTGAACATAAAGGATTATACAAAAAGAAAAGACTTGGAAAAAATCAGGGCAAGGATAATAGGAACAAAAGGAAAAACCCTAAGAACTCTTCTGGAACTGACAAAGTGCCATTTTGAGATAAAAGACAACCAAGTCGGAATAATAGGCGAGCCAGAATACATGAGAAATTCTCAGGAAGCGATGATATCCCTGATTCACGGAGCAAAACATGCGAATGTTTATTCTTTCCTTGAAAAGCACCAGGTAAAGCCCGTCTTTGACCTTGGATTGAAGCCGGTTAAGAAGACAAAGAAGAAAAAATAGATAAGTTTTAAATAACAATTCTCACTCAGAAAAACATGCCCGGGTAGCTCAGCGGTTAGAGCACATGGCTGTTAAATATAAATACAGCAACCATGGGGTCGGAGGTTCGAATCCTCCCTCGGGCGTTTTATTTTTAAACAGAACAACACTTCCATAGTTATGTTAAGGGAATTTGAAAGATTGTACAAAGAAGACCAATACCATACCAGAAAGTGGGCAAAACATTACACTAAAAAAGAATATCTAAAAATAAATAAAAGATTACAGGAGAAAGTTAACAAGTTTATTAAAGGAAGCAAGTTAAAAAATTCAAGAGATTATTTTATTGCTGCCATGATTTTTCAGCACGGCTTTAATATTCCAAGTTCAAAGAAATCACTTAGATATGCAGGGTTGGCTGTTCAAAGGGGATACAAAAAAGGTAAATGGCTGATTGCATCTGCAACAGACCGACTTCTGCAACTTCAGGGAAAACCTCAGAAATTTGGCACACAGGTTGTAAACATGAAAGCAAAAAGGCCAAAACTTTATAAGTTAAATCCAAAGACAACTGATAAAGAAAGAAAAGAATATGGACTTCCAACTTTAAAGGAATTAAAAAAATATTACGGAATAAAATGAAGAAACCAAAAGTTCTCGTGGCAATGTCTGGCGGCGTTGATAGCAGCGTGGCTGCGCTTCTTCTGAAAAACCGTGGATTCAATGTAATCGGAGCTTTCATGAAAAACTGGAGCGATGCTAAAAACGCGCTTGGAGAATGCTCCTGGAAAGATGACAGGAGAGTTGCTATGAGTATTGCTTCTAAAATTAATATTCCTTTAATTACCTTGGATTTCGAAAAAGAATACAGAAAGCATGTCGTTGATGAAATGTTCAGGCTTTACAAAAAAGGGATTACACCAAATCCAGACATAGACTGCAACAACAGAGTAAAATTCCCCTTGCTATGGAAAGCTGCAAAAAGGCTCGGTTCCAATTTCATAGCTACAGGACATTATATCAGAAAGAAGGATGAAAAATTATTAAGGGCTAAAGATGAAAGCAAGGATCAATCTTATTTTTTATATAGAATAAACAAAGATGATATTTCGCATAGCTTATTTCCAATTGGAGAGTTAACAAAAAAACAAGTTAGAGAGATAGCTAAAAAAAATGGATTTCTAAAAAATTTCTGCAAAAAAGAATCAAGCCAAAGCAAGGGGAAATTCTTGACCCAGAAGGAAAAACCATAGGCCGGCACGATGGAATTTACTATTACACTATTGGTCAGAGAATTGGTCCAAGGTTTGGAATTGAAGTTGAAAGAGGCAGGGGCCAGCGGCTTAAGAGATGGTATGTTGCCTCAAAAAACCTGAAAAAGAATGAGATTGTCGCAGCACCGGAAGGCCATATTTTAAATTACAGAAAAGAAATCATGATAAAAAATCCACATTGGATAAATGAAAAACCAAAAACAAATGTTAAAGTTCTTGCAAGAATTCGCCAGGTAGGTGAGTTATTGCCTTCTAAATTAAAGTATTCTAACAATAAATACCACATTACTCTTAACAAGGCAATAACAGGCATTTCAGAAGGCCAGGCAGCTGTTCTTTACTGTGGATTGCAAGTTTTAGGCGGCGGGGTTATTGATTTTAGTTAGCATAAACTACTAATATTTTTATACCCTAATCTATTATTTAATTCATGGAACTCGACAAGGCAATCAAAGGCAGAAGCAGCGTGAAGAAATTCAATTCAAGAAAGCCTGACTGGCGTGACATCATAGAATGCATAGATGCTGCAAGGTATGCACCTATGGCTGGAGGCAATTACTCCTTGAAGTTTATTCTCGTATCTGATTCAGAGAAAATAAGAAATATCGCAGAAGCTTGCCAGCAGCCTTTTGTTGCGCAGGCGCATTACGTTGTCGTTGCCTGCTCTAATCCCGGAAGAACAACCAATGCTTATGGGAAATCTGGAGAATCTTATTTAAGGCAGCAGGCTGGTGCGGCAATTGAAAATTTTCTCCTTAAACTTGTGGAGTCTGGTCTTTCAACATGCTGGGTTGGTTACTTTGTTGAAGAGCACATAAAAAGAGAATTGAAAATCCCCGCAAATGCCCAGGTAGAGGCTGTTTTTCCAATTGGCTTCGAATACGAAAAAAAGCGCACAAGAAAGG
>LCET01000016.1 GCA_000995185.1 Candidatus Woesebacteria bacterium GW2011_GWC1_42_9 | reverse complement strand
AAAGTTGTCTTAAATAAAATAGATTTTAATGCAACTATTTTAAAGAAGTTTAACAACGGATTTGCAATCTTGAAAATTTCTACTATAACAGATAAAGAATTGACTGATACTTCAGTGACTACAGAGAAAGAAAATATCACTCAATAATACTTAAATTAAAAAGGTTTACGTTCTATTTTAATCTCGAGGTACCGCTTTACTAGAAGAAAGGAAGTGCTATAATAATAATTCGCAGTATATTAAAAATTATTAAATACATATAAATATATGCCCCCATTCAATAACTTTACAACTAAAGCAAAAGAAGTCATCCGTAAAGCTCATGAGCTAGCTATTGAACGCGGTCAAAATCACGTTAATTCCTTACATTTACTGATAGCTCTTCTTGTTCAAGAGGACTCATTGGTTATTTCAATACTAGATAAAATGGAAGTAGATACAATGCTTCTCACTGATAATTTGATAGAGATGACAGAGTCACCAGAGAATCGCAATACTCTCTCACCTTCGTATCAGATTTACCTTACCCCCGACTTAGCTCAAATTATAGAAAATTCTGCAAAAGTAGCAGTAGCTTTAAAAGATGAATTTGTTTCAACGGAACATTTATTTGTTTCTCTTTTAGATGGATCGTGGTCTATCCGCTCAAACCGATATAATTTTACTGGTTCATTAGGTCTGTATTTTTTTAGTTCCTGTTCAACCGATATCATTGGCATTGCTCTTAAATTTTTATCCCAAGAATATCTTTCAATCCAATGGGCTGCAAGCCGATTGATTCTTTCTCGATTTTCATTTTCACATCCGTTGTGCTTGTCCATTTTATTTCTCTACTAAAAAAACATCTCCTATTTGTTTCAAATCCACTAATGTGCTTTTTTCACAATCGCATTTCCGGTTTCATTATACTCCGTAACAATGGGATCGAGTCCGCTGCTTGTAGTGTAATCAATAAAGCGGTCGTATTCTTTCCTTGGCAGCTTATAAAATGTGTCTTGCCCGACAATCAGGTAATCAAGCCCCGAATCGAAGCGCGATAAAAATATGCTGTCGAGATCTCCATCGTCAATGGTGAATATTACGTGGTCGGTGGAGATGTGTCCGCCTCCCGCAAGTTTCAAATCTTCGTCCTCGTCATCATCGTCATCCTCGTCCTGATCAACTCCCCAATATTCCGCAAAGTCCTCGTGCGTCACACGCAGCAGGTCGCTTGGGTGAAAATAACCCATTCCGCCAGCAGGGAACTCCAACAGCGGCAGGCTGCCGGGGGAATTGCCAAAGTCGATGCCTATCTCGCCAGCGCGGGCCACCTGCCCAACAACGCGATAAGGAGTGCCGTCTGTGTAATTCTGGAGAACCTTGTCTCCGGCACGACCGCCATCTTTGTAAATAGCCTCCTTATTAAAAGGTTTTAAATAAGAAACAAAATGTCGAGCATCCTTCATCGATTCATCGACAATACTCATCCTGCTCATTCCTCCATAATATATCGACTTATGCATGACCTCGTAAAGGAAGGAAAAGGAATTTAATATTTTTTTGTCGATTTTAGAAAGTGCCTCTTTTACTCTGTCTGCGCTGTCTCCCTTGATCGTTAATCCTCTCAGTTTGATATACCATTTTGCGGCAAGCTCCACTCCGGCATAGGCCGTCCCAGCAGCGGATTTCACATATTTTTTATCGAGGTAATCCTTGCCATCGTTGGGCGATTTGGCAAGCATCTCCTCTGCGTTGTCGATGTAGCGAATTGCCTCTTCGTAGTGGGTGGTGATTTTTGTGCCTTCGGCAGCGGTGCCAATCTTTGCACCTTTCTCCGCCTTCTCCCCTTCCGTCCCACAGCCGCCTTCGCATGGGATCTTTATACCACCCTCGCTCTCGTTGAGCTTGGATGCCGCCTCACACTTGGTCATCTTCTTCCCTTCGAACTCCACCTTCTCCCCACTCCGCGCCACCCCCTTGGTGAGTATTATTTCGTCACCCTCCATCTCTACAACCCCAGTGGGTGTCTTGATATCGATGCCGCCATTGTCGTGTGAGTTGCCTACGAGGATGCCGCCAGCCTGATATGTTTGCAATCCGAGATGCTGCTTTAGTGCATTCCAAGGAACGGATCCCGGAGTTCCACTAACCGCTGTCCTTTTATTAATCATAAACTCATCCATCTCTTTGGGAGACTTTCCCTCGGACACCATTGCAGTTAAGTGTTTCGCAGCATGAACGTAGATTATTCCCTGAAGCTGCCCTTTAAAATAGTCTCCCGGATAAAGCGCACCAGTTGACAATCCCCTTCCTCCTCCACCATATTTAACAAAACCAGAACTCTGCTCAACCTGAACAATAATATTGTCAACATAAAGTTTTCCATCTGGATCAACCATTAGTTTTTTATTCCCCCACCTCAACTCAGATGTTCCTATGTACTCTTTCTCGAGTTTGGCTATCGTGGCGAGCATTTTGTCGTGCCGCCCATAAAACTGTTGAGCTGATTTAACCTTCAATGAGTCGGATTTTGTCCATTTTTTAACAGAAGCTAATTCATTCAATCTTTCACCGATAGTCATATTAAGCAATGCTCTTCTGTAGTTTAAACTTCCAAAATCCCGTGCGCCCGTTTTGTAAATCTCTAATGCGTCATCTCGATCCTTTGTGCCATCGGCAACTTTGCGTGTGGTATAGAAATCAAAACTTGGTGCTTTTTTCTCTGGAATACCCGCGGCCACATTTTTTGTGGGCTTGGGCATCTCTTCCTTCTTCTCCCCAATCTGCTTCCCCAATTCTACAATTGCAAATTTGTCCCCCGCATCAAGCAGTTTCTCTGCTGATGCAATCTTCTCCGGATGCTTCTTGTAATCCCGGACGACATTTCCCACGTGGCCCCTGTTGGTGCCAGTAAGCGCAGCAACCTCACGATCTTTCAACCCAAGGGTGTGAAGTAGCCAAAGTTTAACATGTTTTTTTTCGGGAAAAGAAAGGAATTTTTCGATTTTGTCTTCGTGTGACTCCATGATGGTGAGATAAAAATTCCAGCAAAGTTAAACTTAATTAAGTCACAAAACCAAAAAAAATCAACTATTTATTTTTTCTTCTTCTTTTTTTGCTCTGGATCCTTCTTCTCTGGAAGTGGAACGGATGGTTGCTCCGGAGCTGGTTCATCGCTGACGTTGGGCGATTTGGGGCCATTCTTCCCCTTTGTGAGCCTGGTAATCAACGCATCCTCCTTGGGTGCATTTTTTCCCTTCACATCCTTTATCTTTTCATTTATCTCTTCACGCTCCTCTTCCGAGACTCCTACGGCCTCCTCTATGCCGAAATTCATGATGGACGACAAGGCCACCCGGCAGGTTACCGAGCAGGTGGTGGCATGCTTCTTCTTTGCCCGGAATTCTTCTCCGCAGACTTTGCAATAAAACCTGTAGGAGACAGGCGGCTTTTTTTGTTCTTTTTCTTCGCGCATAAGTTTATTTGAGTTAATGGTGATTGGATTTTTGAAATTAAATTGTGTGAAATATGTGTGTAAATATGCGTTGTTTTTACGTTACTGTGCCCAGCCAGCTTCTGAATAATATTAATATCCGTCCCGTTTTCAACCAAATGCGTAAATGAACAATGGCGAATAAGATGGGTATAAACACGTTTTTTTATATTCGCCTTGGCAGCCAGTTGCTTTATAACCTGAAGGATGCTCTCTGTAGAATATTGCTCTGAACATTGCCCGGCAAAAACATAATCTTTGGTGCGGAATTCTCTCCAATAGTTCTCCATCATCGTCAAGAGCTGGTCGTTTATCGGAACCTGCCGATCCTTGTTCCCTTTGGCCGCGAGGATATTAATCACTCCCCGGCTTCGGTCGATATGCGACCACTTGAGGTTTATCACCTCCGACACCCGGAGCCCACAGGAATAAAGCAGTGCAAATATCGCCTTGTGCTTGAGGTTGTGGCATACATCAAACATTCGCTGGATTTCTTCTACGGAGAGGACGATGGGGAGTTTTTTGTTTCTCTTGGGCCTCTCGATATATTTAAACTTTTCAATCCCGGTGTGCGCCACCTTCTCATAGTAAACCTTAATTGCGGAGTGGTACCCGGAGTGGGTTGCTGGCTCTTTAAACTGTCCAAGGAACTCGATGACCATATTGGACGTAATCTTATCCGGATGCTGAACTCCTCGTTTTTCAAAGAATGCTAAAAATGAAGTGAATGCGCTGCAGTAGTTGCTTATCGACTGCGGAGAGTACTTTCTAAATTCCATGTACTTTCGGAGGTTTGTTGTATGCTCGGAAATGTTCATTGGTTTTTATTTTGAGGTTCAAATGGTTAAGTGGCTATCGTTACATATATAATGTTAGCAAACATTGTTTTTGGCGGAGCAGCCCTCCACGCTTTTTGTGTTATCAAATTTTTCTGCTTTTGCATTTGGGTAAATGGACATATACGCTTTTACCATTTTGTTGCATCTGGATATTGAATGACAAAATGTTTTTCTGTAAATTGTCCCATCTTCATTGTAGAAGATTACGCCTCGTTCATATTTTTTTTTGTAGCCCATTTCAATTTAGATTTAAGACCGCCAAAAACAACGATTTGCTAACAATCGCTTGCTGCAATGGCGGGCTGTTGGTTAATATTTGGTTTCGTTCATTTAATTTTCTTTTGTGCTGGCTGAAAGTATTGTGCTTTTTATCGCCACTGACAGCAAGCGAGTAACCGTTAGCAGTAATAGCGCAAACGCCAAATAAATTAAAAAATAAAAAGCCATCGCACTTCAGTTGTTTTTTCAAAACAATAAGGGTTTAGATTGTAGTTCTTTAATTCGCTTTGTCGTTATATCAAAGTATTCTGCATTTAATTCACTTCCTATAAATTTCCGTTTTTCAGTAATACAAGCTGTTGCAGTTGTACCACTTCCCATATATCCATCAAACACAATATCATTTTCGTTACTATAAGTTTTTACAAGGTATCTAATCAAGTCCAATGGCTTCTGTGTTGGATGGTCATTTTCGCTTGTCCTATCTCCGTTACTAAAATCAATTACACTTTGCGGAAAGTATTGGTCATCTACTTTTGTTTTTCCTTCATAGTTTCCGTAATTGGTAGTCGCATTTCCTTTTTTA
Organism: Candidatus Woesebacteria bacterium GW2011_GWC1_42_9; assembly: GCA_000995185.1. GTDB lineage: Bacteria > Patescibacteriota > Microgenomatia > UBA8517 > UBA8517 > GWC1-42-9. The sequence goes on along the minus strand of LCET01000016.1, from coordinate 1,004 downwards.
CTACCCTTCATTCTCATTTTACCTGCTGTCATTACAGGGTTGTAAGTAGGTAACTTTCTGTAAAAAACTAAAATGCTTTCGTGGTTTCTCATTGGCATTTTATTAGCATTTAAAAAACCTGTTCCCAATGCTTTATACCAAATAATATCGTATCGGAATAGCTTTGTATTACTCAAAATCAATTCACTTGCAAACGGTTGTGTAGCAAAAAATATCATTGCTCCGTTTTCTTTTGTTACTCTTTCCCATTGCTCCCACATCTTCGGTAAATCAGGTTTAATATCCCATTCATTTTGCGTTACTCCAAAGGGTGTATCTTGTAAAAGTAAATCAACACTTCCTTGTTGCAATCTGCAAAGGGTTTCATAACAATCTTCGTTAAATACTGTATCTATCATAATGCTTAGGCTTACACACGCCATCATTTTTTTTATTTTTTAATTTCCAAACGCTCAAAAGCTACTACTGCTAACATCACCCTTGCAAAATTGGCGTGAAAAAAGAACGCCAACTATCGCAAGGCTGCGGTACGTTAGCAGTAATAAAATTTATACCCCACTTCACGGCATCATTTTAATTTTCTCTCCGATTGGTATTAGTTTCCAAAATTTCACTTTGCCTTTTAATTTACAAAAGTCCCACCTTCCTTCTCTTGCTTCAAGTTGGAATTGTTGAAACCAATCGTATGCTCCTTTTTTTAGTGCCTTGCGAATAGCATCAGTCATATTTTTAGCATAATAGTAATTCCACCCATCGCTAATCTGCACAGTATAAATTTTACTACTGCTAACATCGGCTTTAATGCTATGGCTGGCTTCTGCTTTTTTTGAAGTTTGTTTTTCCATATTTATTTCTGTTGTTTTATTAAGTTTTGTCTTTCAATCAGCCACAGCATAAAGCCATAACCGTTATAAAACAGTTACTTTTTACTTTTTTTGCCACCCGCCTGTATGTGATTAAGAAGTATAGTTTCAATGTAATTGTTTAAGTTGCGATTATCCTGC
>LCET01000015.1 GCA_000995185.1 Candidatus Woesebacteria bacterium GW2011_GWC1_42_9 | reverse complement strand
GGAACTGATAAGGGCGGAAAACCCATCACAGCAGCAATTTGCCGCGCAGATGCAAAAATTGTCCAAGTATTATAATTATGAGGAACAGGATATCCGGGAACTTACCGCCACCAGGCTTTTGAGTTATTTTTATAAGACGATGAACCTGCGGTGGACGTTTAATATGGGGTTTGCCGATGCTTTGATTGCCGGTGAAGAGTGTTATTGTGTGGATATTTTGGGTGGAGAGCCGGTGGTGTTTAAGCCTAATATGAAAAATTTATTTGTTTTACGGGGCGGTACAAGTAATTATATAGATGATGCCGACATGATTATTTACATAGACTATGCCTCACCTGGTCAACTTATTGATGATTATTATGATGAGCTTACTCCATCCGAGATAGACACGATTGAATCTGGCATGTCAAAGCCGGAAACTTCGGTGATAAAATATTCACTTACGCCGTACATTTCCGTACAGGATATTGTGGCCGGAAAAGATCAGTCCGATCTGATATACGTTAATGATATAGGAATAAATGTTTTTGGCGGCGCGTATGACCAAAACGGTAACATGAAACGGGTTCGGGTGGTATGGAAGTCCATGGTGAGGGTAGGAGAAGTGGAATCCACGGATGAGATGGGAAACGTGATAAAAGATTATGTTTCCGAGGGTTATAAACAACAAACGGGAGAGAAGATTAATTGGATATGGGTTAATCAGTGGTGGGAAGGAACGAAACTTGGAAACGACATATATCTTAAAATACAGCCCAGGCCTTTTCAGATGCGTAAAAAAGATAATATTTCTTCTTGTAAGAGCGGGTATGTCGGAACAATCTATAGTTTTAACCTTGACAGAGCCCAGTCCATTATGGACAGAATGAAACCATATCTTTATCTTTATAATATTTTCATGTATAGGACTGAACTTGCATTTGCTAAGGCCAAAGGCGCCATTGCGGAGATAAACCTTGCCATGTTGCCGCCAGGATGGGATTTAGACAAGTGGATGTACTATATTGATACGATGGGGCTTTTGATTGTTAATCCCTTCAATGAGATAAACGAGGGTTCTGCAAAGGGTAAACTTGCCGGGAATTTTGCCAATGTGGGTGGCAGAACAATGAACCTGTCCGAAGGACTTGGAAACTATATTCAGCAACATATATCCATGTTGCAATATATAGAAGAGCAGATTGGACAAACCACTGGCGTTCCCAAAGCCAGGGAAGGAAACATTGAACAAAGAGATGCCGTTGGTAATGTTCAGCAAACCATGGTGCAATCATCTTATATTACCGACAGGTGGTACATGGTACACGACAATATTAAGGTCAGGGTATTGGAGGCGCTTGTTGAGGCGGCAAAACAGGCGTGGAAGAATAAAAGCAGGAAACTCCAATACGTTTTAGATGATCTTTCTACTGTTTTTTTAAACATAGATGATGATTTTATAAATAGTGAATATGGTATTTACATAGCAACATCAATGTCGGATACGCAAATCTTTAATGATTTAAGGTCTGTGATGATGCAGGGGTACCAGAGGGATAAGATATCCCTAAAGGGACTGATGGATGTTTACCTTACTGAATCTGTGGCATCTATGAGAAGGAAGATTGAAAATGCCGAAGAAGAGATGCACCATAGGCAGTTAGAGATTATACAGGAACAGAACAAGGTTAATGCACAGACGTCCGAAAGTGCCATGCAGATGGGCGATAAGAAGATGCTTAATGACAGGGACATGGAAATCATGCGTCACGGTATGGAATTGGAGAAAATGAGGCAGAAAAGCGATATGGACGCTGATAAAAAGGAAAAACAGACACGGTTAGAGGCTGAACTTGCCGCTAAAGAGGGGAAAAAGTGATGTTTTCTATGATAAAAGGAAAAAACGGATATGTTATATGTTAAATTTGCTGTTAAATGGGGAAAAAGGTGATGATTTCTATTTAAGGGAATTTATTTTCACAATATAATTAATTTAATTATTGTTTATATTATCTTTGCTTCCGAATTTCTACTATTGTAGATACTATTGTAGGTGGATTACATAAATCCAATAGAATATGGCTGAACAAAAAACAAATATCGCTGGTGGAACCACGGTAATGAAGAACGATGACGAGGTTATAATCCTCAATGACGATAATACGGAGTTATATATGCCCGATGTTGCCAGTATAGCTGGCAAAAAAGCGGCAGTTGTTAATAAAGATGGTAATGATGGGGAAAGGAAAAAAGATGAGGAAAATGGAAAAGACAATAAGATAGAGGTTGACGAAAATAGAAAGTCGGCCGGTGAGACGCCTGGTGAGGGTGAAGGAACGGAGGATGATTCCTTACTTCCATTTATAGAGGGGCTTCAACAGGCGGGTGTGTTGCCTAATTTCAACAAGGCAAATTTTGATGGTTCTTTAGAAAGGATTCTTTGCCGAGGACAATTAAGGACATGATAGAGAACTATGAAGAGAATGTTCCTTTGGACAAATTGATTAACGTTAAAAGCAGGCAAATAGAAATAAAGAATGTTGACGAGGACAACCTTAGAGATGATACGTCCAAGCAAAAAAAGATTATTTCTGATTTTCTACGTTTAAAAGGATTTAAAGAAACAAAGATTGACAGCATGGTCGCCAAATATGAAGAGATTGGCGAACTTTTTGATGAATCCAAAGAAGCGCTTACTGAACTCAAAGAACATTATACCAAAGAAGAAGAACGCATTAGAAAGCAGGCGCAAGCGGATAAGAAGGCATCGGAAGACAATGCCGTAAAAGTGCTTGAATCAATAAAGGGGACAATAGATAAGACAATGGAAATCATACCTGGGACATTGCTGAATAAGCAGGTTAAAGATAAGATCTATGAGTCCATGACAGACATTATAGATTATACCGACAGGGGAGTTCCGGTAAACAATATCATTAAAATAAGGTCAAAAGACCCGGTAAAATTTGATATTATTCTTAACTATCTTGCGTCTTTTGGTGTTTTTGAGGGAAAATGGGACACCTTAAAGGGTGTTTTCACGAACAATATATCAAGAGATATATTAGACAAAACAAAGACACATCCAAGGGAAAACGGAAGGTCTGTGTCAGATGCCGGCACAAGTGTTGACAGTTCTGCTGAAATTCTGAAAGGATTAAAAAAGTTTATTTCTAACAGGTAATTTATTAACCCAATTTAACATTTGAAATTATGATTGTAAATCTTCTGCAAAAGTATGAGCCAAAAGATTGGACAGGACTTACTACCGAGAATCATCTTGGTACGTTATTCGGACTTGAACCCATTCTCATTTCTCCTCTTATTGAGGACATTTATCGTGTAAATTATGGGGAAGATTTTCTTTCTTTCCTTGACAAGTTTCCAACCGAATACATAGATGACGACCGTCCCTATGAATGGTTATTGCAGGGAGCCGATGAGAGAAATATCGCATTGGTGTCCGCGGAAGATTCTGCCGCTAACTTAGCCGGTAGTGCTCTTTTTCCACAGCCAGGACTTGGTTTCACACGGTTTTTTATGCGATTTTCTGAAAAATATTTCGTGGCTACCGATGTTATTGTCGGTAACAAACCCGATCTTTATAAGCTGAGGGTGGTTTCCGATCCAGTGGCTGACGGCACTGAATATCTTTATGAAGTAGAGCTTTTAACCGGAGATCCTGTATTATTTGTTGCACCTTCCGATTTAGCAGCTAACACGCGGTGGAGCAAGGACTATTCACAAGTTGAACAGACGCTTTCCCGCAGGGGTGGAGATGTCAGTCACACTTCTCCTTTCAGGATGCAGAATGTGTTATCTATGATACGGAAACAGTATGTTGTTCCCGGTAACATGATTTTAAAGGGTAAAAACTCACCAGTGGCTTTTGCATGGAAGGTGGACGGAAAAGTTCAGACCACATGGTTAAATAAACTTGACTTTGATTTCAATTCACAGTTCCGCAGAGAAATCGTAAGATTGCTTTTCTATGGAACATCTAACCGGAAGTCAGATGGCACGTATGCCAATAAGGGAGATTCTGGTTATGAGATTCGTAGTGGTGCGGGATTGCGGGAACAGATAGCTCCTGCTAATCTCTTTTATTATAATTCCTTTAACCTTGATTGGCTGACGGAAATTGCGATGGGATTATCGGTTGGAAAATTACCGGAAGATCAGCGGAGATTTGTGTTGGGAACCGGGGAATATGGAATGTTTCAGTTCCACCAGGCCGCAGAAGATAAGTCCAGCAACTACACGCCCAACTTCAGTAATGACAGGATTCAGGTTGACAAGAGAACCGGCAAGATGAGTTATATCGGACAATTCCTTGAGTACAAGACCGTCAATGGTATTACCTTTGAGTTGATGCATGTTAAGGAATATGATAATCCCGTGAGGAACAAATTACAACATCCCTCCGGTGGGTTAGCAGAATCGCGGAGATATACCATCATGGATTTTGGAACAGCCAATGGTGAATCCAATGTGTCAAAGATTGCATTAAAGGGACAAGGTGAAATTTTGAGATATATACCTGGATTAAGAGATCCTTTTACGCCAGGTGGACAAAAGCAGGCTGCCATTGCGGCATCTGCAGTAGATGGTTATGAGGTGCACAAGGCATACATAGGTGGGCTAAGGGTAAAAAATCCGATGAGGATGGCTGAAATAGTACCCTCTATCCTTGTATAGTTAGGGAAGATATAAAATATTAACAGGTAAAAAAAACGAATTATGAGCGACACAATATTATTTCACCGGAAGGTGAAGGTGAAACCGATTATCAGGGAGGGCGGATGGCTTCCCAAGGGACATGACGGAGAATTTATGTTTTCCGGATGTAAAAGAGGATATTGTTTACCTGTGGATCCCAACAAGGGAACATTGGTTCCGGTATTAAATGAAGAAGAGCAGACATATTTTGAGAAGCAACTTGGAGTAGAATCCGGTGGGATGTCTCCATATAGGAAAGGTGAGAATTTTTGGCATAAGTTTTATGTTACCGTTAACAGGGATGGTACAGAACTTAACCTTGCCGATGTGATGGACAATCTAAGGTGGAGGCTATTAAAGAATCACCCAGAGATAGCTCCGTCATGGCATGAAAGATTCAATAGTCCGCAGTTTAAGTTCGCCCTTGTAGAAGAAGATGTGGAAATAGGCGAAAGGGTTAAGCTGGCGGAGATGAAGAAGAAGGTATATAAGTTCCTTGCCGGGGCAGAAGATAATCGTACCAAGATGTATGATTTACTTCGGGTGTTGGGAAGGAGGCCTGCACCTGCGGCAACGAAGGAGTGGATGATAAGCGAGTTGGATAAATATACCGATGACAGAAAAATGTTAAAAGAACTGTTAGCGGTAATCAACGATCCGCTTTATGAGATGAAACTTTTCATAGAAGATGGAATGGAATGCGGGACGATTAAGAAACTTGGAAGGGGAGATTATGGCGTTGTCGGATTAGACCAGATGTTTTCACAGGCGGAACTAATTGAATTTTTAAGTCCGCGTGGCAAGCATCAGGACATTTATCTTAAAATCAAAGGCCAGATTGACCAGTACAGGAAAGTTGAGGTTTAATATTATCCTATTATGAGTGCGACAGAAATGAAGAATCTATTTCTTGTCGAATATGACAGGATAACAAATTTATCAGCACCTGGATATGACGACTATGAGATAAGCGTATTTTTAACCAACGCACAGAGAAATTACATTGAAAAAAAATATGATCCATCACTCAATAAACTTGGCGATGGGTTTGAGGACAGTGAAAAGAGAAGGCGTGAATTGGCCGATTTAATAAGAGATGGGATTGATGCCGGCGGAACATTAAGAACGGCTGTATCGGCTAATCAGAACGGGACACATCCCCATGGAAGATTTTTTAATTTACCGGATGATTTATTATACCTTATAGAAGAAAGGGCGATAATCACCGGAGCCGGGTTATGTAACCCCGCCGGATACAACATCAACACGATAAAAGGTGTGGCCGGAAAATATACAAGCATATTACCAGTAACACATGATTATTTTGAGGCTAACCGGTTGAATCCATTTAAGAAGTCTAATGAATGGTTATTGTGGAGGATGGATTTCAGTTCTTTTAACGGAAAAAAGAGGGTAGAATTAATCGGGGATGGAACATTTGCCATAGAGGAGTACAGGATAAGATATATAGCGAAGCCAAGTCCGGTAATCACCGCCACATTAACAGGTGGCATGACCATTGAGGGACAAGTTTCACAGCAGGATTGTAAACTTGCTGATATAACGCACAATGAAATTGTCAGAATGGCAGTAACGTTGGCGTTGGAGACGGTAGGTGACGCAAGGTATCAAACTCAAAAAATAGAATCCATGTCCAATGAATCCTGACATTTCACAACTAACAACGGCAGAAATTGAACAACGGTTGGGAAAACTTGAGTTCAATAAATTGAAGACAGTTAATATGTTGACGGAGATATTGTTTGAGATTACTAAATGTATTTATGAATTACAAAAGAGACAAAAAACAACAACTTTTAATTTTTTTAATAATTAACCTTTAAATTTTTATACAATGAGAAAAGTAGATGATTCTTTACACGTTTTCGTGGATAACACAATCGCCGGACTTGCCGGTGGGACGAGGGTATCTGTTGCAAACATGACAGACCACCAAATGGCGGTTGTCAGAGAAGATGGTATTTCTTTAACGACAGCATCTGTCGGTACTGCAAGAGATAAGTGTTTTATCGTGCAGAGGCATGGTACGCAGCTTGTCTGGTCCCCTCCTATTAGAAGGTCTGGACTGGTTTCACATCGTGGACAGACATATTCTGCCCCCGCCCAGCAGGTTACCCATATAGGATTTGCCGGTGCCGGAGCAAGTACAATAGATGCCATTTCGGACAATACCTATATCGTTAGATTGATCTTCAATCAACCTCTTTCCATGGTTCAGGATAAGCAGATGCTTAAATTTGGAATTTATAAATCGGATTCTTCTGCTACCAGGGAAGAAATATTAGCCGGATTAGTTACTAACCTTATTTCCAATTTTAAAAGAGAATCGGATAATATTGTCCGTTTTGAAGCGTTATGCGATAATGCCGGAGTTAATGTTACCGGAGCTACCGGGTCATGGACGTTTACCAATAATTCCAAAACGGTATCCTATACAGGCGCTGATATTTCAAATGCAACATTTGTTGTTGGCGCTTATTTACGAATAGGAGATGCGATCACAGCTCCTATTTACAGGATAGACGCTATTAACACTGTTGCAAATATAGTGACTCTTGGGTGGGAATACCAGGGGGCGACAGCGACAGTAACAGATATTACCGCTGCCGGTACTCCTTACGATGTTATCACTGCTGCGTTGGTGGCTGCTGCTGCCGTAGGTATTCAATGTCGTGCTATAGCCCGCAGGTTTACTGTTGGGTCTTTTAAATATTTTAACACTAACTTTAATGTTTCATTACAGGATTTTGGCGCAACGCAGTTAGTATATACTACTGCCGCTGACGATGGTTCAGGATATGGCGCTTCTATTATGGAGGCGGAGTGGTTTGCCGTTGGGACGGAAGGGTTTAATGAACGTTTGGGTGTTCCCCCTCCTGTCGTGCCACATCAAATAGCCGTAGAAACAAATAATTATTCCGTATTGTCATTGGGATTACGAAATCAGGTTGGTGGTACGGCAATAAATGTTCCGGCTCCTGCAAGGAATGAGATTCTTATAGCTGGTCAAAGAACTGCGGGGCCTACCTATGGAACAGCATTTTATGGTGGTGGAACTCTTGGGATAGTAGAAGTTCTTGCGATATATTTAGACGGTGCTCCAGGATATACAGCTTTTGTGCCGGCATAATAGTTTTTTGAAGTTCAATAAAGGGGCTATGCCTTGGGCAGTTCGCCATGCGATAAGCCCGGAGATAGTCCTTTTTTATTTATAAAACATGCTAGATTTAAGATTTAAACTATGTCAGGACAAAAGTTGTAAGGAACTGGTATTTGTTGAGACAACGGGTGTTTATGATTCGCTCTTAAATCTTGGCGGGTGGGGTTCTCCTAATCCAACAACGGCAAGTGCATCCAATATCACATTAAGTGTTACATTTCCAGATGCAACCACTGGATCGTTTACCTTTCCTGCTGGATGGCCGACGACAGACAACTCCAAATATATCATCATAAAAAACACAGATTTGGGGTTAGTGGCAGATGATAGCTTTGACGATGGACAATATACTTTTACTTATTCTATCACCAGTGGAACGATAGTATATACAAAGGCGCAGGATATTTATTTTTTTTGTCAGGTAAGGTGTTGTGTTAATAAGATGGTAGCAAGGATAGGAGACAGTAATTGTCAGTGTGAAAAAGATTATGTGGACAACGTATTATGGGCTTCGGCATTATTACATTCTTTGGAATATGCTGCTATCTGTAATAAGAAAAACCAGTTTGATAATATCATGGAATATTTGACGGCGATATGCGATACTGAGCCGTGTGATTGTGATTAAAAACTAAAAAATCAAATAGTTATGGCGTGTTCAAGTTGTGGTTCAAATTTAACGGCATGTGGATGTGGGATAGACACATTGATGATGCCCGTGGCAAAGGGAGACAAGGGAGATACGGGAAGTGTTGGACTTACCGGACCCCAGGGATTACAGGGCATTGGATCTCTTAATTCCATTAAACGGTTATATTACAAACTAACGTACCCTGGGTCGCTTATCTTAACGATTCCCTTGGCCGATTTTACAAGTGCCAATTTAAGCATTTATGCTTACAATGGAGATACGGGATTATTTGAAACAAATATTTTTGCAGATGTGGGTATGTTTATGGCTAGTCTCAGATTGTATGC
>LCET01000014.1 GCA_000995185.1 Candidatus Woesebacteria bacterium GW2011_GWC1_42_9 | reverse complement strand
AATTCTATCAGAATATGATTTTTGATGAAATGTTTATTTTGGGTCAAAGTATCCGGAGCTAAGAAGATTTAGAAAGGAGACTGTCGAAAAATAGGGAATTAAGATAAGATGAAGCGTTGGTTTGATTGTAAAGGGTTTTTAGCTTATCATCAATTTTATGTTACACCTTGGAGATTTTTTTGCCCCTCTAAATATATCTAATCTTCTAATCTTTTTTTTCTTTGTTGCCTGCTGCGAAATTATTGGTTATAGATTAGCAAGATTGTTTATTGGAAGGATACCTTATTTTTTAAGAGGAGCAACTTGGTTGTTGGGGTTGGGTATAGTTGTTTTTATCTACTTTCTGTCTCACTATTTTGTACCGTATTCTTTTCCAACAATATTATTTGTTTTAATCGTTTTGTTGGTTCCCTCATTGAAATATTATATCGACGAAAAAGGCCTAAAGAGCTTGTCGGATTTTCTTAGAAATAATAAATTACCTCTTTTTATCGTCTTACTTGTCTTACCGCAAGTGTTTGTTAAATCTTCACAGCCGCCGTGGGTGTGGGACGAGATGGCCTATCATTATATTTCGCCTAACACCCTTTATTTTGAAAAGGTATGGGATACGGGGAGTAGCTTATATCTGAATTTACCCAGACTTTTGGATACAGCGTTTATCTCTTTGTTTTCTTTAACGAAAACATATTCGGTTGCACGACTACTTTCCTTTTCAATTTTTATTACTTTTCTTATTACGACATATTCTTTCCTGAAACAAAGGTTTGGTATTGCTATAGCAATGGCATATTTTGTGATGGCCCTTTTTTATCGCGAGAATTTTCTTTTATGGTCTACTTTTGGATACGTCGACATTGGCACTATGTCTTTTGTGATGATAGGATTTATTTCGTTTCTGGACTATTTTCGAGATAAAAACTTTAGTAGTTTACAGTTTAGTTTTGCGTTTTTCGGGATGGCGATAGGGTCAAAGTTTTCTGCCTTGACCCAGTTTCTGTCGTTTTTACTGATTTCCGCCTTTTTAATATTAAAAAGAAAAGATACTTCAATTTTAAAAAGAAAGAAACTTCTGGCCGGTGGAATCTTGGCCCTCCTCTTAGGAGGGTACTGGTATATTAAAAACCTTATTCTCACAGGAAACCCAATTTATCCGATTCTCTTTGAATGTAGATTAGAAAATTGTGAAACAATATCTTTTGGCTATACAACACCCTTTATAATTTCAAACATTTCAACTATCTATTCAAGAATATTCTTATATGATAAATTTCTTCAGGCCGTGTTAATTGTGAGCATAGTTCTTTCCTTAGCATTTGGACTGAAAAAGATTAAGAATGTAGTTTTGTTTATTTTATTGTATGTGGCTATTGAGATAATACTTATCAGAAACATCGCTGGATATGATGGTAGATATTTTTACCATTGGGCAACTTTTTCGATATTAATCCTTGTGGCGCCACTGGCCGTTCTGGACAACGTAAAACTATTTCCATTACTTTGGAATAAAATCAAAAAAAAGGTAAACCATGAAGATTAAAATCACACGGAAAGCCCTCAAATATTTTTATTTTATTTTTCTGTTTGGATATATATTTTTTCTGTTGTCGTCCCTACTCGTTAGTCTTTTGGAGAGTTTCTCATATTCAGGATTTTTTCTTAAGCACTTCGGTTTACCACTAGAATTTTTTATTTATGCCCTTTTTGTGTGCGGGTTATTAATTTTTCTTATTCCTGTCGACATTAATATAAGCCAAAGGCGGGTTAAGCTAATTAAGAAACTAATTTTAGTAAATGCTTACGCCTTCCTCGCGCTTTTTTTAACGACACTAACGGTCAATGTAGTAGAGAATATTAATTACAGTAACTTTATCTATAGTAAAATTCATCTACAGCCGAGGCTGCTTTTTAAGACCCTCATAATACTAATATTTTCCCTATTTGTTAATTTCTGGTTCGTTGTCCGAGTAGGTGGTTATAGGCGGCTTTTCAAAATAAGTTTGTTAAGAGGAATCAAAATTTCAGCATCGACGATTAAGGATTCGGTACTGATAATTTATTCTGTTGTCTTACTTTTATTTATCTTAATTGGTTCGCTAAATTTTGTTAACAAGTTTTATACGGAAGAGAATACTTTCTTGCTGGAAAACGAATTAAAATATGCTTTTCAGAAGATGGACATTTATCAATGGGTAGAAGAATTTTTTCCCAAGACGAAAGATATTATCAACTGGTGCGACCAACAAAAAAAGCCGGTGGAGCTGGTTACATTTGATCCGGAAATGATTTGGATGAGCTATGAAGGCCTATCAAGGGTTTTTCTAACCAATTGTTATTTTACAAATATTTATTCGTGGAATAAATCATATAATTATATTGGAAAAGACAACATGCTCCTTGTTTCAATTACTCCTTGCGACCGCAGATTAGAGCAAAAGAAGGGTAATCCAGATGGCGATATTACGGAATATCTTAAGATAGTCAACAATCAGCATATATGTAATTCAACCGAGGTTATACCGGGCCTATATTTATATAAGGGAGGAAAAGAATGAAGGATTCTTATTTATCTCGTCTCGAGGACGTCTATAACCAAAAGTCTTTTCAAAGAAAAGTCAATTATATTAAGTACAATTTTGGACCGATTATTCGAAACCTCAAAACAAGAAAAGATATTTCTGTGCTGGAAGTAGGGCCAGGGAAGGGAGAATTTATCAAGTATCTTCACACTTGCAGAATTAAAAATATCGATGTTATCGATAAAGACAAAAACGTTATGAAAAGTCTGCAGAATAATTTTAATATTACCAATGCTTTTAATTCCGACAATGTTGCTTCTATAAAGAGTAAGTTAAGACGGTATGATTTGGTTATATTAATTCAGGTTCTGGAGCATATGTCTCCAAAATTTTATTTTTCGACTATCAAAACACTTTTTTCTCGAGTTAAAAACAATGGGTATATTCTTATTGTCGTTCCAAATGCAAATAATCCTCTTGGTCTAGTTGAACGTTACGGAGATTTACAACACCAAATGGCATTTACGGAACAGTCTTTAAAGGATTTAATCCGTGGCGCTGGAATTCATAATTTTGACTTCGATATTAAAGGTTATTCAATCCCCCCATACGATGTCGTAAACATGGTTAGAATAATTTTACAAAAACTTTTACATCTTTTTCTTCTGACCATAATGGTGATAAACGGGGGAACATATTTTAAAATAATGAACCCCAACATAGTTTTAATTATTAGGAAAAAAGCTTAATCCTTTTAAGAAATGCTCTATAAGTTTTTGGGTCGTCACATTAGATACATTTTGTTTTTTCTGCCACTCCTGTGGTTGGCAGCCCTGGCGGCCAGTTTTGCAGAAGCCTATTTTTACCCGGGCGTTTTATTGAAGCACACCTCAATAGATGCACTTTTCTTCTACCTGGCGTTCGGAATTGCAGGATTGTCTGGATTATACGGCGATAAGTGGAAGGAGCAGCCTCTTCGCTTATTTCGCAAAATTAATTATTATGCAATATATGTCTTCGGACTAGGATATTTTACTTTTTATTTACTGGAAAAAACCCACTATCCTAATTACGTATTTTCGACTTTTCATATCCACCCTCTGGAATTGGGGACTCCGCTGGGACTGTCAATATTCGCAATAATAATATCTTCGAAAGATGTTTTATTGATGATTCAGAAAAACCTGGGAATTTTATACAAATGGTTTCCTATAGTGGTTATTTTTTCGTGGATATTGGTAAAGAGCTTTATCGATATAGGAACGAGTGCCGCACGTGATGTCTCGTTTATCATCAATAATCCGACAGCATCATACGATCAAAAAATGGAAGTAAAATTGGGCAAAAAATTTTATGATTATGTATTGTTTGTCAAGAAAAATACTCCCGAGGATTCAAAAATTTTAATTCCTCCATTTCCAACTTGGCCATGGGCCCAGTCAGGAAATATTCCCTATATGACATATTTTCTATATCCAAGGACTTTGTTAAATGGGGAGGAATACTCTCCGAAATATGATTTGAATAAAGAAGACATAGATTTTGTATTACTGGCATGGGGAGAGTTGGATGCCCCTGTCGGAGGTCAGACCAATGGGTGGCCCAAATTTGACGTAAGGGCAGAGAAAATAATTTATATGATAAACGAGGGGAGAAGTATAGAAATAGAAGAAGATTATGTATATAAAAGAGTAGAGAATAGGCAGGTGTGGGGATTAATTAAAGTTAAGAAATAAAAATGCAGGTTTTGTTAATTTTTATACTGATTGTGGTTTTTGGTTATTTATTTTCCTCTCTTATTATTAGGGGGCTGCCCCTAGCTGAGAGAGGGGGATTGTCCTATTTGTTGGGTATGGGGATTGTCACACTGCTGCTGTTTTTCTCTTCTTGGGTGGGAATCAAAATCACCGCAGTCAGTGTTCTAACAATAGTATCGGGATTGATTGCACTTCTTCTTTTCGTCTTTGTTTTTTTGAGGAGAAAAGTTGAAATTAATTTGCCAAATGTGCAGCTAATTTTTAGAAAACTCAGTTGGCCCGAGAAAATAATTTGCTTGGTAATAGGGGTAGCTATCTCGTTTAGTCTTCTAATTGCTCTTTATTATCCGGTTTACGTGTGGGACGCACTGGCCTTATATGACTTTACTGCGAAAATTGTCGCCCAGACGGGTTATTTTGTCCAAATTGCGAATCAGTATTTTTATTTTGCTCAATACCCACTCCTGGTCCCCCTGGGTCATACAATCGTCTATTTGTTTGGGGGCAGTAATCCTCAATTTATCTATTCTTTATACTTTTTTTCTTTTGCCGTCATCTTCTATAGTGTTATTAGGAAAAAATCTAGTCGGTTGATCGCTTTGTTTGCAACTCTTCTATTGGTCACGAACCCGATATTATTTGCACACTCAACAATTGCCTACACCAATCTGCCCTATACTACCTTTTATGTAATAGGGATTATATATCTCTATACCGCCGTTATCAGAAATAGACTCGACTATTTGTTTATCTCATCTTTATTGATTGGATTTAGTACTTGGGCAAGATCGGCAGAACCGTTATGGTTAACAGAGATTTTAATAGTTTTAATCTATGCTGTTCATAAAAAAAGCATATATCCTGCGTTGATATTCCTCTTCCCCTTTTTAGTCATCCAACAACCTTGGAATGTATTCCAAGCGCGTTTGTATGGTCTAACACTTTCGACCGTTGGTCAACTTTCTTTAATTCCTACGATATTGTCGGCCGGAATCGATTTTAAGAGAATTTTGGATGTCTCTCTTTACATATATCGGAACATTATACAATCGTGGGGGCCAATATTTATGATTTTTTTGATTGTTGTCTTTTTTGACATAAAAAACCGATTTAACAATAAGAGTCTAATAATGCTACTAATAATATTGGCTAATTTTATGGCAGTATATATTGGCACTTACCTGTTTAGTATCAGATTTGAAGAATGGAAAGCCATTCCGGATTCTGCCGTAAGAATGTCGATGTTTTTTCCTCCATTGATGATTTATTATATTAGTCTAGTTTTGGGGCTAGTTTCATCGAAAAGTAAATAAAGGGAAATCCTACTTAATTCTTTGGAGATATCCGTTGGGGTTGAAAGTCAGGTAAAATTTCTCCCAACTCTTATCTATGACAAAATTCTTGTTCTCTTTTAAAAACATTTCTACCGCTTCCATGGGCCCCGGTCCAAATTCCGGCCTAACCGGATGGCCGTTGATATTGGTATCCTCGACTATCATGTAGCTGTTTTTCGAAACAAATTTGTTATAGACTCTTAGCTCTTTAATTACATTGTCGCAACTATGATCAGAATCCAAAATAACTAATACTTTATCTTTCGGTCTCACTAATTTCTTAACATCTCCAATTATTTTTTCTGAAGTGGAGGAGCCAACAAGATACTTTATTCTTTTGTGTTTTGGCTTACCCTTATCCGATGCTATATCTATTGAAATTACCTTCCCTTTATTTAGTAAATTACACAATCCTGCAAGGTACAAAGCGCTTCCTCCATTGAAAGTGCCACATTCGATTATGATATCTGGTTTCAACTTATAAATTATTTCTTGGTAGATCCAACAATCCAAGGGACATTTTAAAGTTTTAATGCCGAACCAGTATGTGTTACCAAGGCCCTTATTCCATACCGTAGAGTTGTAATACAATTCATGGAATGATCTTACGACGTTTTTTTCTGTCTTGGGATTAATATAAAACCTATGGTAGATAAGCCCCTGAATAATTTTAAACCAACTGGTGATTCTACTCATTTAATATAAGGGAGCCAAAAATCTTTATCATATCTTTCCCATGCATGACAACCAAAAGGAAGTCGTCTTTTGTTGATATTAAAACATTTTTTCGGAAATCTTTCAAAAGCGAATTTTAATGCGACCTTGAATGGCGCAACTTTATATCCAGTTAAATATTTTGGCGCCTCCAACGCCCAGAAACCATCTTCATTAAAAGGATAGTTGTCCGCTGGTGCGTTAAGCCAAATTTTGTGGGATTTACCAATTATTACTGCCCAGAAAAACCAAATTTTCCGAACCCAATCTTGGCTTGAAGACCTCCGAGCTTGTTTTTTCACTTCTTTTAGAACCTTTAAGGAGCTTTGAATATTTTTCAAGCAAAGTCCGCCGTTTCCACCGCTTGCCGGGAATCCTTTTTTGTGTGATAGTGCTCCTACAATTGATTTAAACCATGGAGCTGCAATGTAGTCATACCCACTATTACACCACATCAATAGTTGATCCGAAAAAACTAACGCATCTAACTGATAAACCAAAATAAAATTATAACCCGCAAATGTTTGATAAAAATTTTCCGATAGGAGTAGTTTGTTGTAAGTTTTCGTACTGGTAAAGTACTCGCTAGGAAATTTGATAAAACGAAATCCCTCTTGTTTATAACCATTTGTATTTATGGTGTCTGGAACAAGGAAATATTTATCATATCTATTTAAATATTTTTTTAGGTGTCTTATAGAAATTAAATCACTAGAGTTTAAATGCGATTTATGGGTTGGTATTACAATAGCTACGGTTTTCATACTAGATATTTATCTACTGCGTTCCAAAGAAACAACCGCAAAACTGCCAAAATGAAAAAGGTTTCCAGTCCAAGAGAAAATATCAATGAATTTCAATAGAATGGTTTGGAGAAGGGAATCTTTTTTGCAGATAATCCTAATATAATCCTCAGGGATATCCCAGAGCGTACGAATTTTTAATTTATATTCATACTTTTTAGACAACTTTTTAAGTATACCTATATCTAAAAAGTCGGGCTTAAGCCCGGAATATTCAACTCTCTGTGCCAAGTTATATTTAGCTAGAATTTTAATAATAAAGTTTGTGCATGGTTCTATAAAAAAGATATTTTTGTATTTCTTTTGAAGGAGCTTTTCAATAGTGGAATGTATGTCTCTTGTGTGGTGAAGCGCCTCGTATATTAAAATTGGCAGAGAGTCATTTGGTCTAACGGGTACATGATTTAGATCTGAAGTGAATAAACATATTTTAAGATTAAGACCTCTGAGAGTTACGGGAACGACGCTAGTTGCCGCGAAGGCCAAATCCGAGGAAAATATCAGATTAATGTGTTTTCGCTTTAATATCTCTTTAAGTTCAAAACCGGTTCCAGATCCCAAAGAAACAATGCCCTTAGGGCGTATAGAGTTCAGGTAAGCAATTAGATAGTTAATTTTTTGATTGGCGAAGTGGTTGTAATAATTACTCCAGACATCCTTGTTGGCAAAATGTTCGATGTTTTTTTTCGAAAGTGAAAAGCTATTTCCTTTTAATTCTCTCTTGGTCTCTTTGTCCAGGTCTTTGCTAATGACGAATTGGACAATATTATTTTTTATCGGATATTTTCTTTTACAATTAGGACAGAGGAGCTCCTTATTAGAAGCATTTAGTTTGGTATTTAATTGTGGAGAACAGTACGGGCATCTAAAATAACCTGGTAGTCTAGAAACGCTTAAATATTTTATCATAACCTACATTTTAAGATGTTAAACTTTTTTTAGTAAATAAAAAAGGTGAAAATCCCTTTGGAATTTTCGAACGATTTTCAGTTTTAATCTGTCAGCTGATGTTTCAAACCAATCTGGGAAAAATCTTACAGCATCTATGGGGTAACGATGATATGGAAAACCAGGCATAACGGTATGGATAAGCACAACGCCTCCTTTTCTGGTACTTTTGGCAAGGTCAACTAGGTGTTTATAGGGGTTAATCAAATGTTCAAACATGGCTTGACTAATAATTAAATCAAAATCGTTAGGTAGGTTTTTCGGAGGATCGTTTTCAAAATTCCAATTATAATCAAAGTTTTTTCCTATCCCCACAGTCAGAACTTCTGCGGAATTAAAGCTGAACCTATTTTTAATCTGA
>LCET01000013.1 GCA_000995185.1 Candidatus Woesebacteria bacterium GW2011_GWC1_42_9 | reverse complement strand
TTTTTGAGTCGCTCAATAACTGATACATTTTAAGGCCAAAAACCGGCCCATGATTCATAAAAATAATTTTTAAAGCCCCCCGGTAATCAGAAAGATCCAGGCCCAGTTTTTTGCTTAAATAAAACGGGTTCAAAAAAGAGCGACGCGATAAACCAGATGCCCAAACCTCTAAGTTTACTTCCTGTATTATTTGAGAAAGGAACTTTATTCTTTGATTGTGTAAGTTTTTGCCAATAAACAATGAGCCAGAGAAAACAACGTCATGAAAAGGTTTTCGTTTCTGTAGTTTATCAAAGATTGAGGCCTCAAACGCAAAGGGAAAGAAATGACTTTGAAAGCCGTTTTGCCTGTAGAATTCAACAGAGTTCTCGTTACAGGTTAATACCAGATCACAACCCCGATAAACCTCTGGGTTATTTTGAGCAATCCCGTCCCATCCGATAATCACTTTTATCCTAAATTTATCTCTGATTCTTTCTCGAAAAGAAACAGTCAGATTGGTATAATCGTGGGCAAAAAAAACATCCGGTTTAAAATACTCTATCTGGGCCTCTAAAATGTCTTGAAGCCAGGACTCTTTTCCATAGACAATGCCATGCTCTTGAGCCCATTGCTTCTGAAGTTTTTCCGCATTGGTGACTGCCTCAAAAACCTCATAGTTGCCGATTTTCTCCAGGTTCTTTTTCCAAAAATCAGCCCAGCCGTAACAATCATCCATGAGCAACCGGTATTGCTGTGAATAATTAACACTGTCAATTTCTTTATGCGCTAAATAAAAATCAACAAGATATTGATCATAAAGCGGGCTTGCTTTAAATAGTTTTACTTTCGCCATTTAATCTTCTCTGAAAAAATCTTTAACGCTTTCGGCGACATACTCAACCTCTTCTTTCGTCATTTCCGGAAAGATTGGTAAAGAAATGGTTGTTCTGGCGTGATTTTCCGATACGGACAAAGACTGCTTTTGTTTTCCTAGATAGTCGTAAGCAGGTTGAAGATGAAGAGGAATCGGGTAGTGAATTCCCGCTTCGATTCCCTTTGATTTCAGATACTTTAAAAGATCGTCTCTTCTTTCTGTTTCTATGGCATAGATGTGATAAGAATACTTGTTGCCTTTTTTTTCAAATGGCTTGCGTAAGCTTTTTGGAAGAAAATCATTATACAGACCAGCTATTTGCCTCCTTTGCTCAACCCAATGATCCAAATGTTTTAATTTAACGCTCAAAACCGCCGCCTGCAAACCGTCCATTCTGCTGCTATAAGCTTCTTTTACGTGTTCATATTTCGTTTTCCTGCCATGATCGCGGTATAACCTGAAAAATTCTTCGTACTCATCGTTATTCGTCACCACGCAACCCGCGTCTCCATAAGCTCCGAGGTTTTTACCGGGATAGAAACTATAAATACCGATGTCCCCAAAGCCTCCGGCCTTTCGGGTATTTTGTTCAGACCCATGCGCCTGGGCACAATCCTCAATAACCTTCAAGTTGTATTTGCCGGCGAGACGACAAATTTCGTCCATATCCGCCATCTGGCCATAGAGGTGAACGGGAATAATTGCCCTTGTCCGATTTGTTATTAAAGGCTCTATTTTTGAAACATCTATAAGACAAGTTTTTTCATCAATATCAACAAACACAGGCTTAACGCCAAGATGGCCGAGGTATTCGGTCGTAGCAAAAAACGTGTTTGATACGGTAATGACCTCATCTCCCCGTTTCAATCCGATGGCCAAAAAAGATAAGAATAGAGCGTCTGTTCCGGAATTAAGGCCGATGCAATGTTTAACCCCGCAATACGAAGCATATTCTTGTTCAAATCTCTGAGTGTATTTACCCAATATAAAAGCAGAGTCGTTGATAACTCCTTGAATCGCCGAATCTATCTCTGGTTTTATGGACAGATACTGACGTTTAAGATTAACCAGAGGGATGTTCATGTTTAAATTTTGAATAAATTTTTCGTAAAGAATCAGTCTTTGTGACCGACTATGATAAGGCTTGAACAATAATCCGGCAGTTCATGCCCTATTTCATATAAAGCATCAACAACTTTACCGCCCCACGACTCCATCTGGGCATGCGATAAGGGTTTAAGCAAAATGCCTCCGAGATAATCAATTTCTAAGCCACTCTCTTTAAAATCATTAATTAAAAGTTCTCTATCGTAAATCCTTTTATGCCCTTTGCGGAGATCGGTTTCAGACAATTTATAATAATCGTCTATCATCCCTATATGTTTTCCGATTCTCTTATGAAGCCCGAGCGCATTCGGAACAGTAACTACAACCCTGCCGTTTGGCGCCAACCAAGATCTCAATCTCTTCATAAAAACCACACTATCGTCAACGTGCTCCAAAACGTTCGCAGAAACAATAAAATCAAATCTTTGTTCCGGTTTAAAGTCTTCAAACAAAGTATGAATGTATTCGGTATTTGAAAGCCTGTTTTCCCTGTTCGCCTTTTCTATTTTGACCAAAGATCCGTCTATGCCAACCACTTTTTTGAACTTGCCGGCAAGAGCTTTCGTCATCTGACCGACGCCGCAACCGACGTCAAGCATTGACTCGCCTTGACAAAATTTACTGACCTCCAAAATCTTGTACTTCTGAAGAGTAGCTTCAAATCCATGCTCTTCGGTGTAATAGCTCTCCGCTATTTCATCAAGAACTCTTTTCTGATCTCTTTTTAACATGAATGTTAAATTAACAGTTCTTTTCCCACGTCCCAAACGACCTTCGCTGGATTTCCAATCACCACTTTTTTAGGCGGAACGTTTCCCAAAACGACTGAACCCATCCCGACCATCGCATTTTCTCCGATTGTCACTCCAGGCCCTATTGATGCGTTGGCGCCGACCACGGCTTTATCCAAAATGGTGATGTAGCGCGCTCCACTTATTTTCTTGCCTTCCTTGTCTTTTTTTCTGCCGAAACTCGAATCTGTACAAGTAGAGACATCGGCGCTTATGAACACTTTTTTTCCGATTCTGGTGAACTCGGCAATCTGGGAGCAAGACATAATCTTTGTAAACTCGCCGATAAAAACCCCTTGTTCAATGCCGACCATCTTACCAATAACCACGTCGTTCCCCATCTGACATCCCTCTCTTATCAGCGCAAGATCGCCGATAAAAACCCTTCGGCCTATTTTTGAGCCGCGATTGATAATCACGGAAGACCCTATGGCGACCTCTTCCTCAACTATCAATGGGTCTGATGAAAAATCATCACGTTGTATGCTGTGCAAACCAAGCCTGGAGAATTTCGGATATTTACCCAGGATAACATTATCCCCAATCACCGCATTTTCACCCACTATCGTATCCGGATAAATTATCACGTTATGTCCGAGACGAACATTGTTTCCTATCTTCACCCTTTCCTGGATAATCACGTTCTCCCCGCAATTAAATCCCTTGCCTATTGAAGCCGATTTGGATATCTTTCCGCTTTTAAAAAAATTAAGCATTTTATCTATTTGTAAGTTGTAACCCATCTTATCAGCCGATCGAACAAAAATAAACCGTCCCAGGGAGATTCATAAAACGTGGCAAAACCCAGATCTGGGCAACGGTCTATGCCCTTGACAGTCAGTTGATCGAGCCATTTTCTTTTGTTTTCCAAAGTAAGAGCTACGCCCAGAGTTTGTTTTTGTCTGTCGTTAAATTTTTTTAAATCCGTAAAATCATCAATCGACTTGACAACTATAAACCGGGAATAGCATCCCGCCGGCAGGCCCTCCTGGTTTGAGCAAACAACCGTCCATTCTGTGCCCTCGGGGGCAATAACTCTATCTCCCCGTAAACTGTACTCGCTTCTCAAATCCACAACTTCTAAAGCCTTTCCTGTATCAATATTATCTTTGGGCAGTAAAGTTCTGCCGACAATCTCAAGCTGCTTCGCCAGTTCTTGGGAAAATTCCAAAGCAGTCTTGACGCCGCCAGTTTCAACAAAAACAACGTGCGGAGAAGAACAGGCGTATTGGTCAAAAACAGATACGTCAATTGCGAGCCGCGATGCTAATTTTACAAAAGAATTGTTTAAGGAATCTTTGTCTATGAGTGCATATGAATACTTTGGACCGAAAATGACATCTTCACAAAAAGGTTGCTTCGGAAGTTCATTGATTAGCTCAACAATCTCGCGTCCGCCCCAAACAATCCGCGTACCAGCGGAAAGAGACATGATTTTCTGGTTTTCAATATCTGCATGATCAATAAGAACCACGGATATACATTTCAACATCTCTGTTCCGTCTACTTTGTTTGTTCTGACTTTGGAAAACGCCAGCAGCATAGAAACAAGCTCCGCATAACCGGTCGAAGACGCCTTCACCAAACATGGATTTTTTGTCGCTTAAATAATAGAAAAAAGACCGAGCATCGGAACGTTACCCGCCAACCATTGAACGCTCAAACCCCGCGGTTGCGCGTGGAATAAAAGTTTCGGGTCTCCTAAATCCGCAAACTCATCAAGAACTCGAATGTTGCCGCGAAGAGCGACGCCCAAAGATCGCTTTAGATTCTCTTTTTCTAGAAATTCTTCAATATTTTTCAGATAAATTCCTCCGGAGTTCGATTTTTCTTTCAGCCAAAACAGAGCGACTTCCTGAAAAAAATCAATCAGGTCTTCAACTGATAATTTGTGTAAATACTCCAGCCTGGTTCCAAGATCGTCAATAATCTCTGCCAGATTATGAACTTTCTTTTTAACCGCTTCGGCATTGTTTAAAAGCAAGGTTATTGCCATAATTGTTTTTTAAATCGCCAAAGCGTCTCCGCATCCTCTAAGCTCTGCTTCTTCGGATCGCTTCTCGAAAACAAAATACTTTCCCTTCCTGCCGCATAAACAATCATCAACGCCGACAACGCGACCCAAATCCTCAGACAATAAAGCTATTCCCGGGTAACTATGCGGAATAAAACTTAATAATTCAATTATACCAATTTTACCGTCAACTACTGAACCAAGCGTTTTGGGGTCGCGTATGATTATTTCTGAATACAAAGAAACGTGTTTATACCCACGAGAACAATCGGGATAAATGGTTCCTAATTGTTCCGTCATTCCATACATGTCTATAACATCATGCTGGTTAAGCGACAAAAAATCCCCCATAGCCGCATTAAAATCAGCTTTTGAAACCGCGACATCGCTAAGCTTTTTCCAGCCACCAATATGAAGTAGGATTTTCTCTCGATCTGCTATATTTTTAAAAACCTCTCTGACTAACCGATTATCTTTGTTTTTCGTATAAATTGAAAAAAGAAGCCAGGTAAATCCGAAAAAGCAAAGAGAATCGTTTGTTTCTAAAGACTTTTCTATTCCGCGGAGACTTTCCAGATTCAAATTCAGGTCATCATCGAGAATAAAAAAAACCTCTCTGGCAAAAGGAAGAATACCTCTTATCGCGGTGCCCCTGGAGTTTAAGTTGCCGCCAATGCTTTTTACGATGTTCGGGCTGTCAAAGATAATAAATGTTCTGCGCGCGCTCCCAAGAAAATCAATCAGAATCTGGCGAATCGCTTTCGCCTGCATCTCAGCTGTTTTATTGTCAATAAAGATCTTACTTGGCAAACCAGTGGTAGAACTGGAAAAAAGAGTTTTAACAATGTCTTCCTGGGGCACTGATAAAAGATCGAATTTTTTAAAAACCGAAACCGGAAAATACGGCAAATCTTCAAGCTCAAAATCCTTATTAGGGTCAAAATCCTGTGAATCGTAAAGTCGTCGGCATTCTGCATTTTGCTCGTAATGCCATTGCGCAGCTTCCGCTATTGCTTCCTTGAATAATTTATCCTTTTCTGCCTGTAACAAGCTAAAAGGCTTTTCGTCTATAAGCATGGGGTTTAAAGATGTTTTTCAATAATGCCGATTATTTCCGAAATATTCGGAAGATACGGATTGGTAAAAAAATTAACTTCACGCCTGACTTTTTGCGCCAGTTCTTTAATATCCTGGTCTTTCTTAAGCACTAACCGTCTTGGTTCCATTTTTTGATAAAAAAACCTCAATCCATCCAGAAAGTCTTCAAAAGATATTCCCGTAGCGGAATACATTTTTTTGTACACGCCGGTCTGACGCAAGTTTATCTCTAAAACATCAAACAAAAACATTGCGACCGCTTCTGCATGAGGGATTCCCGCCAAGGGTCCTAAGACGTGAGCCAATGCATGGGCTAAACCAACACCGACGCTGCTCTGCGCCAATCCCGATAAAATACTTGCACGGTGAAAATTGGAAACTTCATCCCGAATGTCTTTCCCGGCCTGCAGATCTCTAAAAGAACAGTGAAATATCTGGATCGCTCGCAATGCGAAATCATCGGAAAACTGATGAGACATCTTTGAAACAAGGCTTTCAAGGGCATGGGCAACTCCGTCAATGGATTGCAAAACTATCTGTTCCCGTGTCAGCGAATCAAAATGTTTTGGATTAACTATAACCAAATCGGGCAAGAAAAGAGCCGAAGACAAAGATTTCTTAGCGCCTTTATCCGTAAAAACTGCATGCTGACTGACCTCTGCGCCAGAGCCCAGAGTTGTCGGCATGACGATAAAAGTTATGTTTTCTCTGCCCCTTGAAAGTTTTGCCAAATCCATCACTGACCCGCCTCCAATCGCAGTTACGAATCTTGGTTTTGCCTTTTTTATCTCTTTGGCAAAATCGTCAATGTCTTCCTTGGTCGGTTCTTTTGAGTAGACTACTTTCCCCAGAAATTTTCCATTGATCCAACTATCATTCAAATGAGTCTTATAAAACGACTCGGAGATAAAAAGATATATCTGCCCTGTATACAAAGTTTTGAGGAGGGCCTCTCCTTTTTCTCCAAACAACATCGTTTTTGGAAACAGAACTTTATGAACAAAAGAAAGTTTTTTTTCTTCGAAAATCATTTATTTATGATTGTTTTTTTAAATAAGGTTCTTTGAACTTTGCCATTATCCGTTTTCGGTATTTTTTCAATCAATGCAATTTTCTGAGGCACCTTGTAGCTTTCCAAACGCTTCCTGCACTCCTTGATTATGCTTTGAAGATCAAAATCACTCCTTTCAGCAATCACGTATGCGGAAACCGACTCACCCAGAAGCTTGTCGGGTAGGCCGATAACCACAGCATCATAAACGCCAGGAACTCGCTTAATAACTATCTCCACCTCTTCTGGACTGACTTTTTCTCCAGAAACATTAATGATATCGTCTTTCCTGCCGCTAATGTACAGGTAGCCTTGTTCATCAAGATATCCAAAATCATTTGTATGCAACCAGCCGTCCTTTATTCTCTTTTGAGTTTCCTGTTTATCCCAATACTCTTTGATAACCATGTTGCCCTTAACACAGATCTCCCCTATTTTCCCCGGCCCAAGAATATTCCCAGATTCTTCAATAATCTTTATCTTAACGCCAGGCGAAGGCTGTCCAACGCTATCAAGCTTATCCTGATGACGATTTAGGGTGACAAATGTCGACCTGGAAGCTTCTGTTAAACCATAATAATAATGAAAATCAATTGCCGGCAGATTCGAGATTATGGACAAAATCAAGCTTTTCTCAAGCCTAGACATGTTTGTCTGGATAAATCTCAAAGAATCCGCCGCCGCCACGAGACTCAACATAAAACGTTCCGTCGCTATTCTAAGAGTCACCGGGGTCAGCGACAAAGTTGTCGCTTTGTATTTTTCAATAACATCCAAGATCCCTTTCACGTTTAAAGCATCGGGATAAGCTATTGAGGTGCCGCCAACGGCAAAAATGCAGTGGATATTTCCGATTCCGAAAGAATGGCTCAGAGACGCCACGTTCACGTCTATATCTTTAGCCCTCCACTTCAAAAACTTTATAATATTAAAGGTCGCACCGACGACATTCTTGTGCTGCAGTTTAATGCCTTTTGGCGCACCAGTAGTGCCGGAAGTAAATATAATCGTGGAAACATCTTCGGGAGAAACGGTCCGAAAAGAATCCGAAGCCGTCTTTGGTTTTTTAGTTGAAACTATGTTGTTAACAAAAAACAGGGTCTTCGAATCTACACCAGACCTTTTCAGCTTCTCAGCTAATTTTTGTTCGGAAAAAAATATTTTGGGCCTGGTTTTCTCTATTTGCAACAGAAGGTTTTTATCGGAAACATTGACAGATAAAAGAAGAACTGAACATCCGGATCTTAAAACGCCAAAATAAGAAATAACAAAATCTGGAGCGTTTTGAATCAAGATTCCAACTACATCTCCCTTTTTTGTGTTTTTAAGTAAAAAATCACTAATCTTATCGCTTCTTTTTTTTAGATTTTCATAAGTATAAGAACTGCCCTCATAAACCAGGGCGACTTTATCGGGAAAAGAAAGAGCCGTCTCGTCTAAGAAATCAGAGATGATTTTAAACCTGTCCTTTCCAGCCAAGCTCAAATTCATTTATTTTTATTTAGCTTTTTTTCAATCAAGATTTTAAAATCAACCGGAGACTCAATCTCGATTATATCCTCCATCTCAAAACGAATGTCAAAAGCGGATTCAATCTCTGAAACAAGCTGAAGGTGTGACAATGAATCCCAATTCTCAAAATCTCTTCGGGGCTTGTTTAAGTAAAAGTCAGCGTCTTTCAGATCCTGAAAGACATTCAAAAAGATTTTTTTTAGCTTAGTATCGATTTTATTTTCCATATTCAATTTTTAATTACAATACAAACTGCTTCCGCAAGAGAATCTGTATGCGTCAAACTCAAGAAAAAAGTGTATTTATTCTTTATTTTTCTGTCCAACAGGATTACTTTAGGCTCGCCGTTTGAAGCGTTAATTACCTCTATTTTATTAAATCTGAGTTTCTTTTCCTCTATGCATTTTTTGACCGCCTCTTTCGCAGCAAAACGAGCAGCTAAGGAAGCGGAAGAATTGTGTTTTTTCTTGCATTCCCTGGCTTCCCGGGGAGTGAAAACATCAAGCATAAACCTGTTTCTACTCTGGGCGCCTGCAAATCTTTCTATCTCAACTAAATCAATGCCAATCTTAATTTTGTTCTTCAAATCTTCAGCAAAAAGAATATTTTTCATTGTCTGAGATTATAAACAGCTAAAATATAACAACCTTTCCGGTCCTTGCAGAATTCAAAGCGGTTTCAATAAACTCAATCGTTTGAAAAGCATCTTCATCAAAGACAAGGTTCGTGGGTTTATCCGGATTGTTCTGTTTTTCAATTATATCTTTGAATATTTTATCATGATTAGACATGGAGCCACGATAAGTCCCATAATCATTTGCCAGACTATCAGTTTCCTCCAACTGATAAGAATCAAAACCGTCTACGGAGAAATAGTCGATCGTATTTAAATATTCACCTCCGATCTTTATTGTTCCTCTTGAAAAAACCAAGGTTACCGATCCTTCAAAATTTTTCTTTGTCGCACAAGTCGTATAACTAACTGATCCGAATGATCCGTTTTTAAATTCAACACTGATAACACCAGTATCCTCAATTTCTATTGAATGATTTTTCGTTCCCATCAAACTGTAAAGACTTTTTGGCTTGCCCATAAACATAAGCATTAAATCAATAAAATGGCTCGCTTGTGTATAGATTGTGCCGCCGTCAAGGGCCAGGGTGCCGCGCCATGAATCATTTTTATAATATTCATCGTCTCTGTTCCACAGCATATTTACGATACACATAATTGGCTCCCCCATCTTTCTTTCTTTAATTAACTGTTTCGCCAATTTAACTGGCGGGTTATAACGATTCTGCTGAACCACATATAACAACTTATTATTTGCCTTCGCCGTCTCAACCATTCTTTTCGCGTCTTTTAAGGTCAAAGCCATAGGTTTCTCGCATAAAACATTTTTCCCGGCATTAAGGCATCTAATCGTATGTTCGGCGTGCAAACCGGAAGGAGTGCAGATGTTAACAAAATCAACACTTGGGTCTTTAAGTAAATCATCCATCCCGAAATATGGGCGACAAACATATTTTTCCGACAATGCCAGGGCTCGTTCCGGCACAATGTCACAGACGGCAACCAACTTCACATAGTCCGTGCCGTTTAGTTTTTCAGCATGCCGCGTGCCGATTTTCCCACATCCCAATACAGCGAAGTTAATTGTTTTCATGGAAAGTATAATCCTTACTATTATTTAACATTATGATATGAGCATTTATATAGGGCCAGATCCTAATGCAGTCAGAATAAGACAAAGAATTGTCTTTAAGCTTCTTATCAGTGAACTGCTTGATTTCATAACCATTCCACACTGTCGATTCTAAAAACTCTTTTGAAGACATGGTATCTGTTAAAAACTCTCGTAGGGGGCCGGAAAACCAATCCACCATCGGGGCATTCAGACCGATTTTCAGTTTCCTTTGTCTAATTGATTCTGGCATTAAAGTTTTCATTGCATCCCGCAAAATTCTTTTTGCAAAACCATGCCCAATCTTACTCTGCATCGGTAAAGAAAAAACATAGCTTACCAAGCGCCAATCCATAAAAGGCATTCTCACCTCTACCCCATGTTGCATTGACGCTCTATCGAAATTCCTCAAGATGGTCGGCAAAGTTGTCAGGTGAAAACTTTGGTAAGACAAAAAATCTACCCGGAAAATATTTTTTGAAAATTGCAAAACCAGGTCTCTCTTGGAACGGTAAAAATGATTAATCGATTCACGAAGCCAGGAATCCGTTAATTTAAATCTCAAAATTCTTTTTAGGATATTAACCGACTCCGGTATAAAAATTTTCCATTTTCTCCCCTTTTCTAACAGATTTTTAACCGTTTGATCTTTTACGCCGGGAAACAGCATTTCTTCGTAAATATTTAAAATATCTGAAGCGTACTCTTGATTTTGCTGTGACAATGCCAGAAAATACGCATTCTCCACTAAAGGCTGATAGCCATACAGCATCTCGTCAACCCCGTGACCGTCAAGAGAGACTTTAACTCCGGCGGTCCGCATGGATTCATAAATATTTGTAGCGGCAATAATCGGAGAGAAATAAATACTATCAAATTTAATCGTGGTTTCTATCACTTTTTGAGGAAGGTTTTTAAGATTTGGTTCGTTATATTTGATAACGCCTCCGGTAAATTCTGCGACTTTTTCCGCATAGATTTTTTCGTCGTTCTCGGTTCCAGGGAAAACAGCCGCAAAGGCTCTTTGCCAATCTCTGGGAATCCTTTCTTTATTATTACGATTCTTCATCAGACTATGCAACATACAATAAACCGATGACGAGTCCACACCGCCGCTTAAGGCAGTCGCGATTGGCACATCACTTCTCATTCTGATTAAGCAAGCATTTTCGAAAATATCCCTAAACTCATTCACCTGAGAATCATAAGAATTGCCAACCTCGGCCAAATGTTCAAGAGTATTCCACCATCTAACCTGGCGTGGCACTCCCCCAAACGAAATCTCCATAAAATGCCCGGGAAGGATTTCCTCAATATGATTAAATATAGTTTTGCCATATCCTTCCAAGCTGAAAGAATCATGAATCACTGACGCCATGTTCTGGATATTTACCTCTCTTCTAAAACCTTCAAGATACTTAAAGGCAACCGTTTCGGAAGCAAACGCGAATATTGTTCTTGGAATATACAAGAAATAGATTGGTTTAATCCCGAACCTATCCCTCGCCAAAAACAGTTTTTTTTCTTTGGCATCCCAAATAGCGAAACCCCACATGCCATTGAATTTTTCTAAACAATCTTTCCCCCATCTTTGATAAGAAGCGAGAATGACTTCGGTGTCAGAGTCAGAATGAAATTTGTAGCCCTCTTTAATAAGATCATTCCTTATCTCCATGAAATTAAAAATCTCTCCGTTGTAAATAATCCAATAACGTCCATTGTCGTAAGACATGGGTTGCTTACCTCTGTCAGAAACATCCAGGATAGAAAGTCTTCTGTGTCCAAAGCCAAGATTCCCTTCCTTATTTATATATAATCCGGCCCCATCCGGACCCCTGTGGGCAAGAGAATGGGTAAATCTTCCCAGGCTTTTTTCTGATACTTTAGTATCATTCAATTTTAATATTCCAGTTATGCCACACATAATTTTAAGATTTAATGTCCCATTTTTGTTCAAAGAGAAAACACCCCTGATCTTTGTCGGGAATCTTCCCGTAGATTGGCTGAGTACCTGAAATTACGTTAAATGTAGCAACGTCTAAAACCCAGTCCGCGATCTCTTTATCCACCCTGGCGCAAATATTAAAAGAATAAACTCCAACGTTAAGAGGGACATTCGGCAGCTCACAAATTATCTTTCCATGGTCGGCTATCTTTCCCCAAGACGTCGCTGGCGAAAGATCAGACAGCTGGCCGTGTGTTGAACTGTTAAGCGCAAAAGCTACGTCAAAATCACCCTTGATATTTCCAGAAGAGACAAAATACTCGGCCACCAGTCTTATTGTCTGGCCAGACGACACCGTAACAACAACCTCTCCTTTTTCATTCTCAACCCACGCCCTAGTGAATCTAACCGCCCCGGATCCTCGTCTATCTCCTCTGTTCTTTAAATCCCCACTGTTACCAATATTCAGATAACGACTGACGCTTTCATGAGCAGCCCCGTCAAAAACAACAACTCCCTGATTAAACAGCACCGCCCTATCACATAAAGACTGAATCGCATCCATGTTATGACTAACAAACAAGATTGTCCGGCCTTGTTTTTGGGTGACCTCTTCCATTTTGCCAAGGCATTTTTTCTGAAACTCGGCATCGCCGACAGCCAAAACCTCGTCAACCAGAAGAATGTCTGATTCCAGATGGGCGGCGACCGCAAAAGCCAACCGAACGTACATGCCAGACGAATAAAACTTAACTGGCGTGTCTAAAAACTTCTCCACTCCGGCAAAATCCACAATCTCATCAAATTTTTTGCTGATTTCTTTTCTGGTCATTCCCAGAAGCGCGCCGTTCAAAAAAACATTTTCCCTGCCGGAAAGCTCGGGGTGGAATCCTGTGCCAACCTCAAGTAAACTGCCGACGCGACCGCGCAAGACCACCTTTCCTTTTGTCGGCGGCGTAATCCTTGAAAGAACCTTTAATAAAGTGGATTTACCGGCGCCGTTCGGCCCGATAACCCCGAAAATCTCCCCGCGATTGACGTCAAAAGAAATGTTGTCGAGAGCCCAGAAACTCTCCTGGCTGTCTTTTTTCTTAAAGATGGAAACCAACTCGTCCCTTAATGAATAATAAGATGGACGATTGTGGTAAATCGTGTACTGCTTTGACAGATTTTTTATCTCAATGACTGGTTTCATATTTTTAAACAATGTCAGCGAACCATTTTTCAGTTTTGCTGAAATACCAGATCCCGGCTAAAAAAATCAGAAGACTGACAATCGCCGAGCTGAAAAATAAGCCCCAGTTGACCGGCGAAGTCATGAATAAAAGATTTCTTGCGGTTTCAATCACGCCCGACATTGGGTTTAAAAACCAAAGCCATTGGTATTTCCCAAGCACTGAAACCGGGTAAATCACTGGCGAAACGAAAATCAAAGTTTGAATGAAAAACGGCAATGCATATCTTATATCCCGATATTTGACATTCAGCGACGCAGCGACTAAACCAAACCCGGAAGCGCAAAGGAAAGAAATTATTAAGGCCGGAATTATAAACAAAATTCCCCAAATATAAATTTTCTGTTGAAAAAACAACGCCAGCACAAAAAACAAGATTAGGGCGCAGATAAAATCAAGAAGAAAAACAAGGGTTGAAGACAGTGGCAAGATAATCCTCGGAAAATAAACTTTTTGAATAATGCCGCGGTTTGAAATCATGCTGTCAGACGCAGACGACAAGGAATTAGAAAAATAATTCCAAAAAAGCAGCCCGACAAAAGTAAATAAGGCATAGGGAATCCCGCTGGTTTGGATTCCGGCAACGCGGCCGAAAAAAACCGAAAACACAACCATGGTAATGAACGGCTGAAGCAAAGCCCAAGCAACGCCAATAACGGTCTGCTTGTACCTAACCTTGACATCGCGCCAAGCCAAAAAATAAAATAGCTCGCGATAATCCCAAATCTCTTTCAGGCTGCTCCTGAACGATGTTTTTGATTGAATAATGATTTCTTTCATAGATACCTATGCTTTTGAGCCGGTGGAGGGATTCGGACCCCCGACCCACTGTTTACCCCGTAAAAAAGAACAACTTTTAACGGGGCAAGCAAAACAGTTGCTCTGTTCATCCTCTCATCTTTACTGAGCCACCTGCAGGAATCGAAGCCGCATCCGTAGTTTACAAAACTACTGCTCTGCCATTGAGCTAAGGTGGCAAAGATGGG
>LCET01000012.1 GCA_000995185.1 Candidatus Woesebacteria bacterium GW2011_GWC1_42_9 | reverse complement strand
CGAGAGTCCATATCGACGAGGCGGATCGCTACCTCGATGTCGGCTCAGCGCATCCTGGGGCTGAAGAAGGTCCCAAGGGTTGGTCTGTTCGCCCATTAAAGCGCTACGTGAGCTGGGTTCAGAACGTCGCAAGACAGTTCGGACTCTATCCGGTGTGTGCGTGTGAGTTTTGAGGAGAGCTAACCTCAGTACGAGAGGACCAGGTTGGGGGAATCCCTAGTGTGCCGGTTGTGGCGTCAGCCGCAACGCCGGGTAGCTACATTCCTAAGGGATAACCGCTGAAAGCATCTAAGCGGGAAGCCCACTCCAAGATAAGAACTCATAGACTCCTGGAAGACTACCAGGTTGATCGGCAGGCAGTAGTAGGCCCGTAAGGGCTTAAGCTTACCATGCACGAATAAGTCGTTAGGCTTTCGAGCTTTTCTCTTCAGTAATCAAAGTATAAAAACTATAGCTGTTGCGGGTTGGGTCAGTGATTCTAGCGCTCTGGAACTACCTGATTCCATTCCGAACTCAGAAGTAAAACGGAGCAGCGGGGACGATAGTTGTCCGGCAACGGACCGCGAAAATACTTCATTGCTGATCCAATCAGCAACAGCTTTAAGATTATTTTTAATGGCAGTAAGAAAATCAGTAACTAAAAACAAGGCGGTAAAGCCGAGGGCTTCTCGTGGAAAAGTTACGATGGCAGAGCTCCTTTTGCGGTCTCCTTTAGAAATACACGGGTTTAAACGCGGCCAAAAAGTGAAAGCGAAATTAATAGGTCTTGAGAAAAGTCAGGCTGATTTTAATATCGGTGGAAAAACAGAAGGAGTTATCCGCGGCATTTATTATACTGAAACCCGTGGATTTTTGAAGACTCTCAAAAAGAGTGAGACTGTTGAGCTCGTGGTGATCGATCCCGAGACTTTTGACGGCCATGTCTTACTATCAGCGCGCCATGCGGCCCGCGCCCAGTTTTGGAGCAGATTAACTGATCTTAAAAAGACTGGCGGCACTCTCACCGTTTGCGGAATTAGTGTTAACGATCGTGGGGTTTCCGTAGAGGTTGATTCGATGAGCGCTTTTGTGCCGGTTTCTCAGCTTGGAAAAGTGGCTAGTCGAGATCCTGAAAAATTAGTCGGGCAGACCTTTTTGGTGAAAGTCTTGGAAGTGGACCCCGAAAAGCAGAGACTTGTCCTAAGCGAGCGCGCTGTAAGTGAAGCGAGCGAAATAAAGCGCACTCAAAAAGCGATAAAGTCCGTAAAAGAAGGCGATGTGTTTAAAGGAGTGGTTACCACGGTCACTTCGTTTGGAGTATTTGTAGAAATAAAGGTTAATAAAGTTCCCGTAGAGGGATTAGTCCATGTTTCTGAATTGTCTTGGGCAAAAGTGTCTGATCCAAGAGAATTTTTGAGGGAGGGCGATACTGTCGAGGTGCAAGTGCTTCATGTTGAAGATGGGAAATTAGCGCTTTCCATGAAGCAGGCCCAAGGAGATCCATGGGTTGAAATTGAGAAGAAATATAAGCCGGAAGACAGACTTAAGGGGAAGATTGTTAAAGTTAGCAATTTTGGAGTGTTTGTGGAGCTAACTCCGGGAATTGAAGGGCTAATTCATATGACCAAAATCCCGCCGGGAACGGCTTTAAAGAAAGGGCAAGAGTTAAATTGCTACATTGAAGATGTTGATTCCAAATCTCGAAAAATTTCCCTTGGTTTGATCGTCACCTCTTCAAAGCCGATAGGGTACAAGTAATATTTTTGACATATTTATCCCATAGTGAGATAATTGTTCATCTGATTTAGTATTTCTCAAGGAGTAGGTAGCAATGCTGACGACTTTTGTTTTTCGGTTGTGCTTGAAGCTTGGGATGCTTATCTCGGTGGATGAAATCCTCGAGGCGCGCGGCGTAAGCAAAGCACTGGACGTTTTTCAAGGTATCGACTGGCGGATTTTATCAGTCATGAGAGTCCATTATTTTATGCGCGGATTAGCGCAGGGTGCTTGGTATTATGATGACGAGGTCCGCGATCTTCGTAATCTCCTCCGAGATTGGAGTGCCGGAGAGGTTTTGCTCAAGTCAATTTTCCTGTTTCGGAAAGGGAGGATTACAAAGATCCTCATAACTGGAGAGTTGAATTAATTGTTTATGAATTTGCGAACCCGCGATCCCATAAGGACCTGCGGGTTTTTTAGTGGGAAATTTGACAAGTTAACCATTTTTATTCAAACTCCCATAGATCGCAGAGTAAGCTACCTGGAGGTGGGCTGTGAACTGGATTACCGATTATCAGATTAGGTGTTTCAGAAGTGATGGCAGGGTTCTTTTAACTGCACGTACGAACACTCGCATTTGGGAACAACGCGCGGAAATCGAATCAGGCTTGGGGGTCAAACCTGGCGTTACCGATATGGTCATTATAAAATTCGGTCCGCCGATGGTTGAGCAAGTGCTTTTTGATCGTCGGAAGTACACAATCGAGGAAATTAGGAAGCATTATAAGGCCCTGTAAGTTTCCTTACAGGGTTTTTTATTTGTGTATAATTGGGCTTGTGGCCAAGGTTCACTCGAAATATGTCTGTCAGCAGTGTGGGTTTTCTCAAGTCGGTTGGGCAGGAAAATGCCCTGAATGCGGGACTTGGGGAAGTATGGTTGAAACCTTGTCTCCACAGTACACAGGACACAGAGCAAAGGGCAAAGGAATACAAACTGGCATAAAGCCAATAAATTTATCAAAAGTCCCTCTGAAATCTTCAAAACGAATTTCTACAAAAATTAGTGAGTTTGACCGGGTGCTTGGGGGAGGAATTGTTCCCGGACAGGTAATTCTACTGGCTGGCGATCCTGGCGTGGGGAAATCTACCCTACTTTTACAAATTGCTCAGAAATTAGGGAAGGTGCTATATGTCGCCGGCGAAGAATCCATGGCACAAATTAGGCTAAGGGCAAAAAGAATTGGGGTTAGCCCGCAGGCGCTTAGTGTTTTGGAGGTATTAAATGTTGACACTGCTATTGGTACAGCAAGTGAATATCGCGGGGATTTTAAGATTATGATGGTTGATTCTATCCAGACGATTACGACAGATGATTTATCTGGTGTGAGTGGCTCAGTGGGACAGGTGCGGGAGTGCGCTTCACGGCTTGCGGCGTTTGCCAAGTCTTCAAATATTCCGGTTATTTTAGTCGGGCACGCCACTAAAAGCGGAACGGTCGCTGGACCAAATACATTAAGTCACATTGTGGACACAGTTTTTTGGTTTGAGGGGGATATAAATCGGGGACTTAGGATATTAAGGAGTGTTAAAAATCGTTTTGGGCCTACGGACGAGATCGGTATTTTTGAAATGGGAGAAGGGGGACTGGCGCCAGTGACGGATGCCAGTAAATTATTCATCGGAAAGGCAAGAAATGCACCAGGGAGCATGGTTGCAGTACTCATGGAGGGGACTAGGCCAGTCTTGGTTGAGATACAAGCCCTTGTTGCCAAGTCAAAAATGGCTTTTCCTAAGAGGGTCGTGCAGGGGGTGGACCTTAGGCGAGTTGAGCTTATTTTGGCGGTGCTTCAAAGGCGGGCGGGGATCCCTTTGTATGAATACGATGTATTTGTAAACGTTCTAGGCGGGATAAAGGTTAGCGACCCAGCCGCTGATTTGGCAATCGCACTTTCTATCGCCGGAAGTTTTTTTGATAAGCCGATGCCGACAAACCTTGCGGCGATTGGTGAGATTGGGTTACTGGGGGAGATAAGAAAAGTTAGTTCGCACGAGAAGCGTGTCAAAGAAGCCAAATCCCAAGGGTATAAAAATATTACAAGCGAAGAAATTAGTCTAAATAGACTTATCCACAATCTATTTTCTTCTTCAAAAAGGGCCGCAAACAGGGATTAATTTAACATTATTACCTTATAGGATTATCGTATTTTTAGATATATTTTATTATGGGGTTTGACAATAGAGATGGAGTAGTGATAATATCTATAAAACAGAAAAGAGCATCGTTTACCGTTGTTATTAAAGACCCGAGTACGGATAAAAAAACACGAGTAACAATGCTCTATATCTGCGTCAATGTCCCAGCAAGCGGGACTGATCATGTTAAAGATAGTCACAAAGGTGGTTGTTTGTCAAGGGCGTATGGCCCCGACAGGGACGGGTGGTGTGTAGGGCAGGCGCACTACCCGCTCCTTTCGGGGCTGTGCTAACTAAAGCCTTAGTCAAATGAATAGTCAAAATAGTACGCAATTTATTTATATTTACGAAGCTCCTTCCGCTAATACCACAAAAAATTCATTGGTTAATAAATTAGTGAAGGTGTTGGCTACTCTGGGGCTTGTGAGTTTATTGGTTTCTTTTGGTCCAAGCTTTTGGTATTTTTTGAATAACCCCCGTGTCGACCAAGTTACCCAAAGGATTACAGAGACAGCCAATGCGGCCGAGAGCTTGCAAAAGGCAAATGATTACCGACCAAAGTATGATTCCTCTCTTCCCCTTGTCCCCACGATTATTATCCCTTCAATAGGAGTAAATACTGAGATCCATGAAGCGTCATTTGAAAGCGTCGAAGATGCCTTGCGCGATGGCGTGTGGAGGACCCCGGGGTCTGGGACTCCGGGCGCGGGGGACAAGCCGATGGTCTTAGCGGCTCATCGATTTGGCTACCTTGTTTGGAGCAACAAATTTAGGCGCGAAAACTCTTTTTTTAACCTTCCAAAGCTTCGTGAAGGGGATTTAGTGGAAATTATTTGGCATAAGCGTAAATATGTTTATGCTGTTTATAAAGAGAGTACTAGCGATCGCATCACTGACTACTCAGCTGACCTCATTCTTTACACCTGCCAGGCCCTAGATAGCGAGATTAGGGTCTTTCGGTACGCAAGGTTGCTTAGGATCTAATTATATCTTATAATGTACGCGTTTATATCATAATGTACACGTTTATAAAATAATATATACGTTTGTACACAATACACATACTTGTAACATGAAGAAATTATTGGTCAGCTTAATGATTTTGATAGCACTTGCCACTGCTCCGGGGGCGTTTGCTCAAACTACTTGCGTAAATTCTTACGGGCAAGGAGTTGTTTGTGGTGCGAGAACCCCTGAAATTAAATATCAAGTGGTAGATGCCGGGATTGGCGACGTGAGCCTAAAAGTTATTGGGATAGGACTACTTATTTCTTCAGCAGTTTTGTACAGATTTAAGCTCAAAACGAGTGCGTAAATAATTAGTACAAAGCGGTACTTTTACATAGGCATACAAACTAGACGTGTTTATAGTCCGCAAAAGCGGAGAAGGAGCAGGTACGGTGGATATGGTGAACGTATTTTATGACCCTAAAATGGGTAGTGTAAAGGTTGACAAGCCGTTTTATGACAAAGGGCGTGCTCAATTTGAAACGGAAATTCGCATCTTGGCATTTCCAGAGAACCTGATCGAATCGATCGAGATAGGGAAGCTAGTGGAAGGTAAATTCGTTTCTGAGTATGAGAAATTTCCATCTGAGGAGAACAAACTTTTTTGGCAGTATCCGGTTTCGTTTGAAGCCGAGTTTTGTGCCAAGGTGAACTTCGCGAAAGCGGATGTGTTGCCAGACACCGACACTGCGGCTTTGCCCAGCACAGAACTTGAGCCGGAAGATTGGCCAGATGATGATCCCTGGGATGAGGAGGATGATATTGTCGATGACGATGGTGACAGTGACCTTGATTTCGACGACTTCGAAGATGACGAAGAGCTTTCGGCATTTGTGGCACCAGTTTCACAACCAATCAATTCTAGTGGTCAAGATGACCAAGGAGAGCATAAAATGCGTAACATCATGTTGATTCTTTTGGCGGTGGTAATCCTAGCGATTGCCGGAACGGCGGTGTGGGCTTCAGTCGATGGTTCGCCGGAAGCGGCAACTGCGGCGACGAATACGCCGACGATGACGCCCACTGTGTCGCCGAGCGTGACACCTAGCGCAACTGTGTCAACGGCAACTTCGACCAGCACGCCGACGCCGTCGCCGTTAATAATCTATACACCGGTTTCTATGTTGCTTTCGACAACGCTACCGATTCCAGATCGTATCTGGGATGTCCAAGAGATTCATCTTGAAGACGATCCCATTGTTGAGGAGTGGATTAGGCGGCTTCGTATTCCGGAGCCAGATCTTTGGCAGACATTCCCAAATGTCGAGAACTCTTTGGTTCCCGAGTTTGAGTCTGCTAATGGATTGGAATATGCGGAAGATGATTCGCCCTTTTGTGAGCAGGATCAGCGGTGCGATATTGTTGTCCCGGCACAGCACTACCGCCTTATCACTGGTGATTATGAGTTTGAGGGCATGACGTGCTCAACAACTGTGAATGGCCAAGGGTGTATGTTGCTCTTGGTAAACGTCATGGATCAAACTTACACTTGGCGAGACGAGCGTGTGGACAATGGATTCACCGTCATGGGTCGGTATTGGAATGGGAACGAGCTTGATTGGGCAGTGTGGGGCATTGTCTCGCACGCGAGTGCCAACATGCTCAATATGCGAACCTTCGCTGACTCCGAAACCGGTGAAATTTTGAACTCTGGTGATGACGGACCAAATGCTGGTGCTGGTTGCGGCAGAGCGGAAGGATGTGATTCGGTTAATATACGAGTCATTGTTCATGCCGGAGACCGGATCCTTGTTATATTGGAATCCGTCGTGAATCGATAATGTATGCTCTTTGTGGGAGTTATGTTGGCGACCTTAAATCTCCTTGAGAAAGGAAAAAGGTCGCCGCATTTTTTAAGTAAATAAGCGTTTATTTGTTTAAATAATGTACGATGACAAACTTCGTAAGAAATTTCTCGAAATATCTATTCCCGACAGTGATTATTGGCACTGGGATATTTTTGTCGTGGCAAAATTACATTCCTGGGACTTGGCTTTCCGGCTGGGATACCCTTCATCCCGAGTTTGATTTTTTGTTGAATTTAAAAAGAGTTTTTTGGGGCGTGTGGCGATCTGAGCAAGGCGTGGGGGCAATTGCCGCCCACTCTCATATGGCAGAGCTCCCGAGAATATTCCTATTATGGCTTTCATCTTTGTTTTTTCCATTGAACTTATTAAGGTACTTGTATTTTTTTTCAGCGCTTATTTTGGGGCCATTAGGTGTATATTTCTTTATTAATTACGCTCTTGAAAAACGGAAGAGCAATTGGCCAGCGTTTCTGGGATCGCTGTATTATTTATTGAATCTTGGGACACTTCAGATATTTTATGTACCCTTTGAAATGTTCGCGGCACAATTTGCACTTCTACCTTGGATATTTTTACTGTGCCTTAAATATTTAAATTTGGGGAGAAGAAGGACATTGCTATCCTTGCTTATAATTTCGTGGCTGGCAAGTCCACAGGCCTATGCGGCCACTTTGTTTTATGCCTTTTTTGTTTCTCTTGCTCTTTTTGCAATTGTTTATTCTCGCTTAAGAAATATCAAGAGGGGGGTGGTGGTACTTTTGACAGTACTCATTGCCAATCTATATTGGATTTTCCCGAATATTTATTCGGTAATTAATCAATCTCATATCATTGAGTCTTCGCAAATTAACAAACTATTTAGTGAGGAAGCATTTTTAAGAAATAAAGAATATGGAACATTTGGAAACATTATTGTCCACAAGAGTTTTTTGTTTTCTTGGAAGGAATATGATTTTAAATCTCTGAAGTTTGTAGGGTTAATGGATGAGTGGGAAAAATGGCTTGATTCTCCTGTAAGGTGCGCCGGATATATATTCGCGGGAATATTTCTATGTGGTTTTGCTCTCTCTCTTATTAAAAGGGATAAAATTTCCGTTGCGTTATTCCCTCCTCTTTTGTTGGCGTTATTTTTTTTACTTAACGAGAATCTACCTTTTGGAAATATCTATGCAAGTTTAAGAGATAGTTTCGGATTGTTTAAGGAAGGCTTTAGAACGCCATTTACGAAAGTGTCCATTTTGTTTATTTTCGTCACCTCCTATTATTTTGGGTATCTGATTAATATGATTTCGTCCATATTTCAGGAAAAAAGAAAGGTTTTTGGGTATTTATATTATGCTTTATGCATATCTCTTCTTGTCGGCCTTTTTGTATACATGAAGCCTGCATTTGAAGGAAATTTGATAAGTCCGCCTATGAAAATATTGATTCCAAATGAATATTTTGAATTAAATGAGTGGTTTAAAAATAATCCCAATGGAAGAATTGCAAAATTTCCAATACATACGAAGTGGAATTGGGTTTACCATGATTGGGGCTATCAGGGCTCAGGAATTAGCTGGTTTGGGATAGAGCAGGCTCAATTTGATCGTGATTTTGATCGGTGGAGTGAATTTAATGAAGACTTTTATAATGTGATGAGTACTGCGATCTATTCTCAGGAGGTAGCCCTATTTGAGGAAATCCTTGTAAAATATGATGTTCGTTATCTTCTTCTTGATAAGTCTGTCATGAATGCTGGTGGAGGAAATGAAATTTTGTATATTAAGGAATTTGAGAATCTTATCCGCAATTCTAATCGGGTGGGTAAGCAAAAAGATTTTGGTTTTTTGGCCATTTATCAAGTAGAACAGGAAAGCAATAACGAAATATATTCTCCAGCCTTTCTTTATGATGCCCCGATGAGATATGAAGATCCAAGCAATTTGGTCAGGACAGGAGATCTAGTCTCAGAAACATTCGAGCCGGGGCATGGGTACAAAGACCCTCACAATTGCGAACTCAATAAAGAAGGAAGGGTAGAGAGAGAGTATTTTGAAGGTGGAGTAAAATATTCAGCTTTTGATAATGCCGCCAGTTGTGATTATTTTTATTACCCAGAATTAAAATATAATTCCGGTTATTTGATGAGAATAAAGGGGGAAAACATCTCTGGTAGAGGTCTTAAACTCTATCTATTTAATAATGAATTGGGCTATTTAGAATTAGAAGAATTATTACCTCAAGGAAAGTTTGATGAGTATTTTGTGATTTACCCTAAAAATATCAATGGTGCTGGATATACTCTCAACATCGAAACTCGCGCATTTGGAAGGATTTCATCAGAAAATATAATAGAAAAAATAGAATTTACTCCGATAAATACAGATAGTGTTCAGAATATCCATTTAGGCAAGATCAGGCGAATTGATAATGGTATTGATATTTTGGAAGTAAAAAAATATGGTCCGGCTCTGTATAAAATTCGGGTTGAAGGTGATGGTTTAGTGACCCTTTCTCAAGGCCATGAATCAGGTTGGATTGCATTTGAATTTTCAAATTTTCAATTTTCAATTTTCAAACATGTCAAAGTTAATTCTTGGGAAAACGGCTGGATGGTTCCTTCATCCATTGATAATTATCCATTAACCATCTATGTTTTTTACTGGCCTCAGGCTTTGGAGTGGGCGGGGTTCATTTTGCTTTTGATATTTTTTGTGATTGTGTTAAAATCCTCCTTCCGCTCCAAAAGATAGACTTTTTCGAATATTTTTATGAAATTGATTTTTAAGACAGTAATTATTTTTACCGTTGGTTTCTTGGGATTTCTTGCGCTGTCGCGTTTGGAAACTAAAGCTAGTGATCCAGTTGCTGAATGTCTGGCAATTTCCCCAAACGAAGGGCAGGCGCCTCTTGAAGTTAAATTAATTAGTGGGGAAGCGGCTAGCCAATATATGTTTGATTTTGGCGATGGGAGCGAGTTAGCAGTGGTCGAAAAAGCTTCTGTAGATCATGTTTACGAAAAACCGGGATACTTTATTTCAAGCGTCATTGTAAATGATAAAAAGTGCAGAAAGTTGGTATCTGTTTATAGGGAAGTGCGCGTTATGGGGGTTTCAGACTCAAATGGCGGGAGGATTATTAGCTCGCTACTCACTGATATTGATGTATCTTTGTGGTTTAGCTTATTTATTTTGCTTTTGGGGCTTGGGGCAATTTCTCGCTATGAAATCACAAAGACAGTTGACAAGAGCACTACCAATAAGTAGGATATATCTGCTTCCCGTTATATTCGTGAATTAATTCCATTTAATGCCAAAGACGAGCTTACCAGATAATAGTCAAGACGCGTCATTAGTAGTTGATGACCGCTTATTGCCAGACAGCAACCTTCCAACAGAAAATATTGAGGGAGTGCTAGATATTGCCAATGAAGGCTCTGGGCTTTTGCGGCCCAAATTTTCCCCCAGCGATCACGATATCTATATCTCAGCATCTCAAATAAGGAGATTTAATCTAAAGAATGGGGACTTAATTGGAGGGCTTGCCAGAAGGCCAAAGGAAAATGAGCGCTACTGGGGGCTATTGAAGGTCGAAAAAGTTAACGGAGATAAACCGGAAACCCTGACTAATAGAGTAGAATTTGAAAATTTGGTCGCGATATACCCGGATGCGCAAATTAAACTAGCAACCGGTAAAGAGCCATTAACAACTCGGGTGATAGATTTAATTGCTCCGATTGGTTTTGGTCAAAGAGGGCTAATAGTTTCTCCTCCGAAAGCTGGGAAAACTTGGCTTATTAAAGACATGATCGGGGGGATTGCCAAGAATTTCCCCAAGGTTCATTTGATGGCAATCCTTATTGGAGAGCGTCCCGAAGAAGTCACAGACATCGCGCGGCACGTCGAAACAGTGACTAAGGGACGCGGGGAAGTCGCCGCAAGTAACTTTGACGAAGATCCTCATGAGCAAACAAGAGCGGGGGAACTCGCCTTAGAGCGTGCCAAGAGGCTCGTCGAAAAAGGGCAAGATGTAATAATTTTATTGGACTCAATCACGAGGACTGCCAGGGCTTACAATTTAGCCCTTCCAACAAGCGGAAGGACTTTAACCGGTGGATTTGACCCCTCCGCACTCCAGCCTGCTAAAAAATTCTTTGGCGCCGCACGTAAAATTGAAAAAGGAGGATCATTAACTATTATCGGGACTTGCTTAGTTGAGACTGGGTCTAGGATGGATGACCTAATTTATGAGGAATTCAAGGGCACAGGTAATATGGAGCTTCACTTAACTCGAAAATTAGCCGAAAAAAGGATTTTCCCGGCAATTGATGTCAGCAGATCAGGGACACGTCAGGAGGAGCTATTATATGGGGAGAAACTACTTCCAAAGGTTCACACCTTGAGGCGGATGCTTGAGATGGTGCCTGAGGATGAGCGTACTCAGATGATGCTTGAGAAACTAAAGAAAGCGGATAGCAACGAAGATTTTCTAGCTAGCTTGCAAACAATATAGCGAAGTGTTAACCTTCTTTCGCGCCCAGGG
>LCET01000011.1 GCA_000995185.1 Candidatus Woesebacteria bacterium GW2011_GWC1_42_9 | reverse complement strand
AGTCTATCGTCTCGGCATTTGGCAAAAGGCCGGTATTGGCGCAGACATTCATCCCAACCACCCCATCTGGTTTTGGAGGCCAGCCGCTTTGTCCGTCTTCTTCACTATTGTATTTTCCATCTTTTGCATCGTCAGCGGCTTCTTTGATTATTTTATTCCAAATTGGGGAAGCTCCAGATATCCCAGACACTGCGCCGCCCATCGGAGTGTTGTCATTATTCCCCACCCAAGTTAGCGCAAGGATTTGAGTGTTGTAGCCAATCGTCCAGTTGTCGCGTCGGTCGTTTGTGGTCCCTGTCTTGACGGAAATTTCTGGGTGTCCCGCGACATTTAAATATGATCGATCTCCAAATGCCTGACTTCGGGCGTTATTGTCTAGTAGTATGTGAGAAATAATAAATGCCGTTTCGGCATCAAGCACGCGGTCCCCTTCATAGCCTTCAAAATCAGCCTCTTTTAAAATTTTACCTTTGTTATCTTCTACTTTAAGGATTGGAGTTAATGGCTCTTTTATTCCTTGATTGGCAAGCACCCCAAAAGCAACTGCCATGTCAAATGGGCGCACCTCTCCGCCGCCCAAAGTGATCGACAATCCATAATTGTCAGGATTTTCGAAAGTGGTGATCCCAAGATTTCTAGCAAAATTAATAAAGTTAACTAGCTCGTTTAGAGCAACGACACGGACGGCAGGAATGTTATATGAGTTGCCTAGTGCAAACCGCGTTTGCTGAGCACCGTGGAACCCGCCATCGTAATTGCTGGGGCAGTATGGAGGCTGACCAAAGACGATAAAACATGTCGGCACATCGGCCAAAACAGTACTGGCGGTAATTTTTTTATCGCGGATTGCTAGGGCATAGTTTATCGGTTTGATAGAAGAACCTGGTTGGCGTTTGGCAAAGATTATATTTACCTTGCCGTCTTCATCCTCAGCGAAATAGTCTTTTGACCCCACCATAGCCAAAATTTCTCCGGTTTTTGGACGGGTAATGAGGGCCGCGCCATTCCCTACTTTATAGTTGGACAATTTGCCAACTTCGTCATACACAGCCTGTTGGGCAAGTTCTT
Organism: Candidatus Woesebacteria bacterium GW2011_GWC1_42_9; assembly: GCA_000995185.1. Classification (GTDB taxonomy): domain Bacteria; phylum Patescibacteriota; class Microgenomatia; order UBA8517; family UBA8517; genus GWC1-42-9. Next base: position 10,829 of record LCET01000011.1, on the reverse strand, counting down.
GAAGTGGAAGATCAAGGGTCGTAGTGACCACGAGCCCTCCTTGCTCAGTAACGGCATCCCCAAACTGCTCTGCTAGGAGCTCTTTGACCCAAAGCGCAAAGTGCGGGGCCTTTAGAGTCTCCGGCTCGGCATATTTAAGCTCCATTTTTTTTGCTTCTTCTGCTTCTTCTGCTGTAATATGCCCATCTTCGACCATTCTTCTAAGGACCGTGGCTTGCCTTTGGCCAGCATATTCGGGGTGCGCCCCAAAGGGGGAGTATTTGGTGGGAGCCTGCGGCATTCCGGCAAGCATCGCTCCTTCAGATAAAGACAGATCTTTAGCGCTTTTGCCGAAATATAGTTGGCTAGCCGCTTCGATCCCATAGGCGGTTGAGCCATAGGGGATTTGGTTAAGATACATTTCAAAAATTTCATCTTTCGAGTAGGCCACCTCTACAATCGCAGACAGGACAAATTCTCTCACTTTTCTTTTGATTGTCCGCTCGGGAGTAAGAAGTCTATTTTTGACAAGCTGTTGGGTGAGAGTAGACCCCCCCTCGAGCTTTTGTTTAAAAACTGTGCTGTAAAGTGCTCTGGCCATTCCAGTAAATGAAAAACCATGGTGCTTATAAAAATCTTTATCCTCGATTGATAAAGTTGCTTGTTTGACATGTTCGGGGACATCATTTAGGGAAATTGGGGTCCTCCTTTGCTCAGTGTAAATCTCGTAAATTAACTTTCCATTTCTATCAAGTAGCTTTGTGGAGATGGGGGGCTGGCCAAGATTCCAGGGAGAGGGGATCCCCCAAAGAAACCACAGCAAAAATCCTCCAAATATCCCGACGAGCACCAAAAACGCTCTTAAGCGCTTGTTTTTAAACAGTTTCTTTAATCTCTTTGCCATCAGACTAATTATATCTTAATATTAACTGGTAAATGCAAAATAAAGAGACAAATTTAAAGTACGCGGTCCAGCTGTTTGGTTATCTTTTTGTGGTCTGGGGATTTTACCGGCTTTTGGTCCAATTACCCGAAACAATTGAGGAATTATTAATTAAGCCTGTAGTTTGGTTGATCCCCTTGATATATATATTAAGAAAAGAGAGATTGGGTCTGTCTAGTTTAGGAGTATCTTCCGATAATTTATTTAAAAGTGTGTATTTGGCGCTTATTTTGGGATCCGTCTTTGCGATAGAAGCGGTCGGGATTAATTTTGTGAAATACGGGAAACTTGAATTTAACGCAAATTTAGGGGAAAACTTATTTTTGGTAGCTTTTATTTTGTCAGTCGCCACCGCAATTACCGAAGAAATTGTCTTCAGGGGATATATTTTCAACAGGGTTTGGATGGCGCTTGATAGGGAGTGGTCTGCCAATTTTATAACTTCTTGTGGGTGGGGATTGGTCCATATGCCTGTGGCGATTTTTGATTGGAAATTGGATATCGTTAGTTTATTTATATATTTTATTCTTACTTTTGCTTTTGCAGTGGGGAGTTCCTTTGTTTTTGCGAGGTCTAGAAATATAATTTCACCGATTCTTCTGCATATTTTGTGGCAGTGGCCGATTATATTGTTTAGATAATGAAGCTTAAGATTTTGTATTCTTTTGCGGTTCTCTTGTTTTCTTTTGGAGTTTTATTTTCCTCGATACTCAGGTCCGCTTCCGTAAAGTATTCTTTTAATCGTCCCTCTGAGAATTATCAAACTAGAGAGTCGAAAGTGACAATTCCATATGATTTACCAAGCACCGGCAATGTTTCCCCGGGCCACTTCGCTTGGGGGATGGAAGTATTAAGAGATAAGATCTGGGTTTTGATTACCACTAATCCTGCGAAGAAAGCTGAAGTGCTATCTTTGTTGGCCGACAAACGACTGGTGTTTGCGCGCGAGCAATTTATTGACGGAAAGGCAGATGACGGGATGCTCACCTTAGTTAAAGCAGAAGGATATCTTGAGAAAGCGGTATCCTCAGCTGAGATTGCAAAAAATAGGGGAATAGATACTACCAATTTGTTGCAAAAACTAGCTTTTTCTTCTCTTAAACATAGAGAAGTGATGGAAGAATGTGTCCACTATGCACCCGAGGATGCACAGCCAATCATAATTAAAGAGATGGGAATTCCTGAGAGGCTATTTACTAGAGTCTCAAATATGATCATTGAGACGGGCGGAAGTGCTCCTGTTGACCCCTTTTGATTCATTAATTTCCGGTTGACAAGCATATACATGTAGGTGTTTAAATAGAACTCATGCCCCACCGGTAGCGTTTTTTGTTTTCAAGCATGAAATGTAGTTTTTGTCAGAAGGGCGATACAGAAGTAGTTGAATCAAGAGTAATTAAAGAGGGGAAGGCAGTGAGGCGAAGGCGAGAGTGTGGAAAGTGTAAAAGGCGCTTTACAACGATCGAAAAGCCTAAAGAAGTGACCCTTTGGGTCATAAAGAAAGATCAAAGCCGCGAGCCGTTTGATCCAGAGAAAATTCGAAGGGGAATCTTGCGGGCAATTGAGAAGCGGCCGGTGTCACTTTCAATAGTGGAGGATCTTGTTAATCAAGTGGAGCGCGAGATGATGAGGAAAGAGAGCGAAGAGGTGAGCTCTCGGGCTATTGGAGGAGCGATTTTGAGACGGTTAAAAAGAATAGATAAAGTCGCCTGGCTGAGGTTTGCTAGTGTCTATATGGAGTTTGAGGATTTGGAAGATTTTAAAAGAGCAATATAAATGCCAAGTTTATTTACAGAAAAAACAACTGGGATAAAAAATGGGTTTGATAAAACTTTGGATGGTTCGTTTCGTGATCCAAGGAAAGCGAAAGTATTCTTCGTCCCGGAACCAGAATTGAAAACCAAAACAAAATTGTCTGGTTTTCGCAAAACCATCTTTTTGGATCGATACTCTTTAAAAGATAAAGAGGGGAAGTCTCTTGAGGAGTATCCGGAGCAATTATGGGAGCGTGTCTCGAAATCAATCTCTCAATATGAGAAGACACCTGCCTTGAGGAGGAAGTGGTACAACAAGTTTTATCGTGCGATGGAGGACTATAAATTTGTCCCCGCCGGAAGGATATTATCCGGTGCCGGGACTGGGTACGAAGTAACCTTTTTTAATTGCTACGTTATCCCTGACCCCCATGACAGCAGGGGCGGGATCATGGAAAGGATTACTCAGACGGTTGAAATCCAAGCAAGAGCAGGCGGAGTAGGTTTTAATATTAGTTCTCTTCGGCCCAGGGGATCAAGAGTGAAGAAAGTTAATGGGACATCTTCAGGACCAGTTAATTGGGCATCGCTTTTTTCTTCGGCAAACCATGATGTGATCCAGCAGGGGGGGTCTCGAAGGGGGGCTCTCATGATAATGCTACATGACTGGCATCCTGATGTCTTAGAGTTTATCCAGGTTAAAAAAGATTTAAGTAAAATCCCTGGGGCTAATTTGTCTGTGTGCATCTCGGACAAATTTATGAAGGCGGTAAAGGAAAATAGAGATTGGAAATTAATTTTTCCTGATCTTGACGACCCGGAATATGACGATGTCTGGGATGGAGATATTAATAAATGGATCGGCTTGGGAAAGAAGGTTGACGTTCATAAGACCGTTAAGGCAAGAAAGGTATGGGAAATGATCGCAGAGGCAGCTTGGTCAAGCGCCGAACCAGGTCTACATTTTTTGGAAAGAAGTAATAAACAAAGCAACACTTGGTATTTTGAAAAACTGATCGCAACTAACCCTTGCGGCGAGCAACCGCTTGGAGCTTGGTCAGTATGCAATTTGGGGGCGATGAATTTATCCGCCTATGTAAGCAGTGACGGGAAATTTATGTATGATGATTTATCCCGGGACGCTGCGACGGCTACTAGATTTATGGATAACGTAGTTGATGCAAATTTTTATTTTTACAAAGAAAATCTCATAGAGCAGCAGAAAATAAGAAGGATAGGGCTTGGGACAATGGGGCTGGGGGACGCTCTAATCAAAATGAAAATTCCCTATGGAGATAAGTCCTCCATCGCGGTCATTGATAAAATTTATAGAACAATAAGGGATAGTGCTTATGTGGCGTCAAGTGAAATTGCCTCAGAAAAAGGTCCATTCCCGGAATACAAAAGGGATAAATTTATGAAAGGATATTTTATAAAAAAACTTCCAAAAAATATCCAGAATAATATTTCAAAAAATGGCATTAGAAATGCAGTTATTTTAACCCAGGCCCCTACCGGGACCACTTCTTTGCTGTCAGGGGTAAGCTCAGGGATCGAGCCGGTGTATGATTTTGAGTTTAAGCGCACTGACCGGACGGGAGAGCGTGTGGTTTATCACCCGCTTTACGAGTCATGGAAAGAGGCTCACCCAAATGAGGAGAAGCCAGCTTATTTTGTATGCGCTAAGGATCTATCTCCGGAGGATCATTTGGCAGTGCAAGCAAAGATTCAGGAGTACACCGATTCCTCTATCTCAAAGACAGTTAATGCGCCAAATTCATACACCGCTGAAGATGTTAAGCGCTTGTATACAAAAGCTTATGAATCAGGGTGTAAGGGAATTACTTTTTTTAGGGATGGGTCGCGGGCAGGGGTACTTGAAAGTGTAGAGACCAAGGAGAAGCCGGAAATAAAAGTAGAAGTGGATCCGACAATTGAGCGGCCTTTTAAAGTTGATGGCTCGACCTATAAATTGAGGACTCCGGTTGGGGTGGCTTTTGTGACGATTAATGAGACAGAAGCCGGTGAGCCGTTGGAAGTATTTATCAATGTAGGGAAAGCAGGAAGCGATGTTGCCGCGATGGCGGAGGCCTTGGGTAGGACTATTTCTTCTGCTTTTAGATTTAAAGGCAGTGTGAGTGCTAAAGAGAAGGCCCGCGAAATTGTTACTCAATTGTCGGGGATAGGGGGAAGAAGGTCGGTTGGGTTTGGGCCAAATAAAGTGAGATCTCTTCCGGATGCGGTGGCCATGAGCTTGGCATTTCACTTTGGCTTTGGGATGAATGGGAGGGAGGAACCGGGACAAATAACTCTTATGGAAAAGGTGGAGGAGACCGGCTCTCATGTCGAAGCCGATATTTGTCCGTCTTGCGGGTCTAATTCTTTGGTCGCTGAGGAAGGGTGTGTGAAATGTTACTCCTGTGGCCACAGTGAGTGTTAAATTCCAAAAATGAAGTCGCGAGTTGTCTTGAAAGAAAGTGGTGAAAAGGAACCCTTCGATCCTGGTAAATTGTTTGTGGGGATATGGAAGGCCGCTTTGGATGTCGGAGGAAAGGACAAAAAGCTTGCCAAAAAATTAGGTCTTCAAGTTTTAACTCTTGTGAATAAGCATTATCCAAACGGAGAGGCCATCCCAACTTTTGAAATCGGTGAATTTGCCGAGAAAGTTTTGGTGGAAAATGGCCATACCAAAACTGCCAAGGCGTTTATTTTATACCGAGAGAACAAAAGGCATGCCAGACAAGATAAATCAAAGCTTGGAGTGGAAGATGACATCGGCCTTTCCTATAACACGCTTTATATCTTGAAAGAAAGATTTTTGAAGAGAAATGAAAAAGGGAATATTGTCGAGACACCAAAAAAACTGGTCGAGAGGGTGGCCAAATTTTTAGCACAAGCGGAAAAAACCAAAAAATTGGAACAAAAATGGCAGGAAGACTTTTATAAAATAATGTCATCGTTTGAATTTCTTCCGGGTACTCGGACTTTGACAAATGCCGGTAAAAGGACCCCTCAGTTAGCAAATTGTTTCGTGTGGCCGGTGGAGGATGATATCGACGAAATATTTAATATTCTTCACAAATCAACTTTGATTAAAAAGCATGGAGGGGGCTGTGGTTATAATTTTAGCAGGGTCCGCCCTGAAGGGGACTCAGTTGGAGGGATACCAGGGCTCGCCGCTGGCCCAGTTAAGATGATTGAAATGTATGATTTGATGACCAGCCTTTTTAGGCAAGAAGGCAAATATGAATCCGGCAATATGGCAATATTAAATGCTAATCATCCTGATGTCTTTAATTTTATTTCTTCAAAGCAGACAGACGGATACTTATCCAAGACAAATATTTCGATCGGTATCACGGATCAGTTTATGAAGGCCGCTTTGAGGAATCAGGACTGGGAACTGATTAATCCGAGAACGGGTGAAATAGTAAATACTGTAAAAGCAAAATCAATTTTACAATTAATGGCTCAAATGGCCTGGGCTACTGGCGATCCTGGGATAATTAATCTGTCAGCAATGAACAAAGGGACCGCCCTGGCAAACCCACTTCTTAAAAAGCGCGGGATGATAGAGGCGACTAATCCATGTGGCGAGGTCCCGCTATATCCATATGAATCATGCAACCTTGGATATGTGAATTTTTCAAAATTTATTGTTAATAACAGATTTGATTTTAAACGATTATCTGACGTGATGGCTATCGCCGTGAGATTAATGGACAATGTGATTGAGTCTTCTTGGTTTCCGATTCCACAAGTCACAGAGTCGGTGCGCGCCCACAGGAGGATAGGAATAGGGGCGGTTGGCTGGGCGGAAGCCTTGGCAAAGATGGGGATAGCCTATGATAGCACTGAAGCTTTTAAACTTGCCGGTAAAGTCGCGAGAGTGATGTATAAGTCGGCTTTTGAAGCAAGTTGTGACCTCTCGGAGGAAAAAGGACCTTTTCCCCTAGTGAATGACTCGATTTGGGCGCACACAAAGAGAAAGCCAAGAAATGTTGCTCTGCTAACTTTCCCGCCTAGTTCCAGTAATGCCGTAATTTGTGAAACAAGCTTTGGGATTGAGCCATATTTTGCCCTGGCTTATGAGCAAAATGTTTTGGGCGGGATGAGACTAAAAAATATCGTCCCCTTTTTTGTTGAGGAATTAAAAAGGCGGAAGATTTATTCAGAAGGATTGATCCAAAAAGTTATTGAGAACCACGGGAGTGTGCAGGGCATTGATGAAGTGCCGCCTGATATGCAGAAAATTTTTAGAGTTGCCCATGATATCAAGTGGCAGGATCACATTAAGATGCAAGCGGCTTTTCAGAAATGGACGGACAACGCGATCACGAAGACTATTAATCTTCCCTCAAACGCTACTCCTACTGATATCGAAGAAGCGTTTGTCATGGCCTGGAAGCTTGGGTGCAAAGGGCTGACAGTTTATCGCGACCAAACCAAAAATAATCAGGTAATTAATTTTGGAAAGGATAATAAAAAAGATGTCCTAAGGAAGTGCCCTACTTGTGATCTTAAATTAGTGCGTGACGGCAAGTGCTATAAATGCAAAAAATGCGGCTTTTCCACTTGTGAGCTATAAGAATTTGTTAAATTAAGATTATTTAGGAACCTAAAAGCTAATATGCTGACATAGCCCGTGTGGTACAATCGAGTGCTTGACAGTAGCATTGTGTCGATGTGATAATGTCGTAGGCATGGGATTACCTTAACACCGATTTAGTTTTTCACTGAAGGAGACAGGTATGTCTGAACAAGGTCCACCCGAATACGATGGTCTCGCAGAATGGGACGACGGTAAGTATGATGTCCATGTACGCGAAGACGGCCATACAACTGTAAGTGGTCGCATTGATGGGGATTACTATCATCGATCTTGGGATGCTGATGGTTCGAAAGACCACAGTCGACTCGATGACCAAGAAGGGCAAGATGGCCACCATTGGACAGTCGATCACGACTGACAATTCCCACGGCGATAGTTAGTTAGCTAACCAGACAGAAGAGTGCCCATTGGGTAGCAAGTACCATGCCCGCTAGGCTGTTGCTCACTCTTCTGTTGTTTTTTAAAAAATGACAGAAAGAAAAAATGATATAGTACCAGCCTTAATTTTATATAACGCTCTCTACGCAGAGAAGGCTGAAGTAGGTGAAAAAGTTGCCCGCAGAGCTTTTGTCATGGCAATACGGGAACATTTAAATGGGGGAGCTACCCTAGTAGATGTAGCGGGTGTGGCCAATATGATGTATTGTCAGTTAAATTTTCCAACAGGAAATATCAGAAGCTGGAAAGATCGAGAATTAGTTGATAATCTAGTGTTCACTGCAGATTTAGGATATTACATCAAAAAAGTAGAAGAGGGAGATGAAAGTGCCCAAAAGTTTATTGATACCACGGTAAAAGACTTCACTGCTTATTATGAAAAACACAAAGTAATCTTGGAGCCGAAGAGTTGATATATTGGCTTGATCCCCGTGGTACAATCAAGGGAAGAATGAGGAATGAGAGGCTTGCACTTACTATATCTGGTCTCTTTGCCTTTGAGGCAGAGAGACTTTTTGACACCCCCGCGTAATGCGGGGTTTTTTTATGGCCAAAAAACTTGACTTGTACCGGCTATAGGATATAATCCAGTGAATTAACTTTTTGTGATATTATGAGTGAGCGAATGACCGACAAACAGCCCGAAGACCAAAAAGTCGTCCATCCTTTGGAAAGAAAAGATCTCCCTGAACCAAAAGGACTCGGCAAGGAGGATGCGGCCAAGGTAGCTTTGGCTGGAGTGATGACCTTGGGGGCTGCCAGCGGTGGAAACGCCGAAAATGCCTATATTCACGGTCAACGCCCAGAGCAAACAGGCCAAGTAGACCCCACCCCAACAGAAATCCCCCAAGGTGAGGCAGTTCCTGCCAGTGAGGTGGAGATTACCCCAATCACAGATGAAACCGAGCGGGAGAACATCATCAATCAGATGGTTGCCAATGCCGGTCTGCAGGCAAATTTTGATGCCAATGGATCATATCTGGGAACATCTCCTTTTGAGCTTACCATACCCCATGAAGAGGTTAATATTCTCGATATTGACGGGAATATAATGGTCTATTATTCAGATGCCAACGGTGAGAAAGTATTTTACCGCGGAGAAAATGGGAACTGGAACCAGCTTTTCCAGTCTTCATATACAGATGAAAGTGGAGTGGCCTATATCACCTGGAACTCCTTTGATCTCACTAGTTTTGAACTCATGCCGGTCGCCTGGGTTCAGTACGATCAATCCGGAGCATGGGATGGGAACATGTATATCTATGAAGCATCAACAGGTGAGATCCTCACCATCACCATCCCCAACCCTGAAGATGAAGACCCCTCCCAGGGAGCGGCCAGGCTCTTGGGGAAGAGGGCTGGAGGGGAAAGCCTTGAAGCTAGCAATCTTGCTGCTATCGGTCCTAATGGGGAGTATACAGGCACCACAAACGAAAATTCTATCGATATCAATGTCCCTGTTCAGTTTGCTGATATCGGCGCCAACGGACACCCGCAAACAATCATTGTTAATGATGAAAGATATGAGATAAGTCAGACTAGAGTTGAAATCCTAGTCAACCCGGATCGACATGTTGATGTAGCAACCACTATGACCGGCGTAAACGGTGTCGTCGCGGGTTATTTAGGAGAAAGGACAGTTTCCAATGTCAACCTAAACGGGATTGAACTTAACCATCAAATAACTGACCAAGTTACCCTCCATGATTATTTAGTAGTCACCCAGTTCAACAACCAACCATTGAAGTTTATTCTTACTATTCCCAACATAGACTACAATCAGGTATCAGTTGGTGGCACGTCTTACAGTAGTATGCCGTTTGTTGAAATTCAAAACAGGCTCCAACCAGGAGAATTTTTAAGTTTTATTACGCTGTATATAACCGATGTAGATAACGCAAGGAACACCCTTCAAACCAGACTAGGCGATCAGTCTGATTTAATGCGGGCTTCACTGTTAGAGGTAGCTCTCTCAACAACCCCAGGACAAACTCAAGGCATGGAGGAGATTAGCACGAACCCAAACCCCGACCATCTTTATCACGCAATAGCCTCTATCAACATAGTTTTCTTCCGTTAAATGCTCCCAGTAGAATCTTTTCCGTTTTTATATTATTCTTAAAGCAGAAGGTTTATGCGTAGAATTCTGCTCATTTTGTTTTTTGTCGCTCTTGTGGCCGCCGGAGCCCTATCCGCCATTTTCTATTACTCATCACAAGTTAACCCTTCAACCCCAGAAACAACTAATCCTCAAGACTCAAAATTCCCATACAGTTCAAGCCCAATAGATTCAAAGCTCACAATGATGCTTGGAGTAGTTGAAACTATAAACACTGTTTCAAATCCCGCTATCATTATCAATACAGATAGCACCAGCTCTTTTCTCCCAAACAGCAAGGTCTTTATTCCTCTTAAAGAGTTTAATATTTTTACTATCCAAAATGATATTAATCAATCTGAATTCCATTGGTCTGCTAAAACCGTCAACGAATTAACTAGTGAGCTTAAAACCGGAGATACAATCTCTGTCAACTATGTCAACAAAAAGATAACAACCCAAAAGAGTTCATCTTATACTGAAATTTCTGAAACACCAGATGAAATAATTTTTCACCAGTATACAAGCAGCCAATGAATATCAAAGCATCTTTCAAATATATTTTGTTAGCAGGTCTTTTTCTTATTTTTTCGGGCGTTGTCTTAACTAATCCTTCTTCTATTGAAGCTGCTGCACCCGGCTGTTCCGGCCAAACTATTATAAGCTGGACGACATATACATGCGGATATGCCCCTATTTCTGGTTATTTTTGTATTGGATCTCCTACTTCATTTTCTGCAGTCTGTGGTGGACCTGGCAATGCTTGCAGGGGTTGTGTTAATAGAACAAATGACAGATGTACAGCTGATTCTACTGGTTGTAATATAAGCACGTCAGGGCTTTTTTGTGGCACTAATGGTTGTTATATTGCCGCCACTCCCACCCCAACCCCCACACCTACACCCCCTCCAGCTCTGTGTGGAGCCGATGGCAGAAGCAACTGCACATATATTTCTACCAACTCTTGCGGGACTTTCCCTTGTGCAGCTTGCAGGAGAAGAACCG
>LCET01000010.1 GCA_000995185.1 Candidatus Woesebacteria bacterium GW2011_GWC1_42_9 | reverse complement strand
GCGTATGAGTTTGTTAAGAAAAGTTTAAATATTCCCTCCTACGATATCTCAAAGGTCAATGGTGCCAATGCAACCAGGCTGTTTAATGATATAGGCAAGCTGCGTGAGGCATTTTACATTCAGCGCGGAGGATATGCACTAAATAGCTGGCTCAACAGACTGAAAGACCTCGGATATGGTGGAATATCTGCTGTTGGTGGGAAGCGGAATGCCGCTTTATTGTTTATTTTTGCTGTTGGGACACTTGTTGCCGGATACGTATTATTTAATAAAACCAAATAAAATCATGACCACAAAAACAAAAATTATTATCGGAGTCAGCGTTATTGCTGCTGCAGGGATTGGCATAGCAATCTACATCGTAATGAAGAAAAAGTCTGAAGAGGCATCTGAACAGATTATTGAAGGAGTGTCGGATCCTGTTACTGGAGGTACCGGATCAGCGCCCATAGGTGGCGGGCCAGTTAACACTGCAGAGTCACCAGTGATGTGGAGAAATCCTGAGAAAAATATTGGGAGAAAACCAAACTATTAACTTTTAATTTTTCTATAATGGAAACCAAAGAACAAAAAAGGGGAAAGCTACTGGCCGACAGGCTGACGCTTCTCAATGATTTTATTTTAAATCACAAGGACACCGGGCTAACCTTTGGGGAATACCTCAAGGAGCTGGATGTTCCTTCGGAGGCGCATTTTCTTTCCGGACTTCCGGACGAGCTTGTTATTCCGGGCATCGGCCTTGCCACAGCCGAATCGAAGAGCCTCTTCGAATACACCAAGACCATGAACTTGGTTTACTATGACCAATATCTCAAGCATCTGGTCAAGGGGGGCGACTATTTTTCCTTTGATCAGGATTTGTCTGCCGGGCTTTCCAATGAAGACCAGTACCACAATGGATTTGGCAGTTGGGTAAAAGAAACAGCAGGGAACGTGGTTAATGCCGCCAAGAACGTCACGAGTACTGTCGTAACGACAGTTCAGCATACAGTTCAAAATGTTGGAAGCGGAGTAAAGAGTGCTGCCGACAAAGCAAAGGATGCTGTTAAAAATACAACGCAGACTCTTAAGGATAAGGCCAAGACTCTGGGAGCCAAAATAAAGAAGCAAGGGATTATTGGTACTGCCAATAAATTTAATCCTACAATGGTTGCGATGCGGGCTTCTTATTTGGGGCTTGTTGTTATTAATGCCTTCAACTTGGCAAAAAATAGCGCAATGGTCAGGGCTTCCGGAGGCACCAACTGGAAAAAGTTTGTGAAGAAATTCACTGTGATGGGGGGTTCTGAAGCAAAACTCAACGAAAGCATCGACAAGGGGAAGGGAAAGTCCAAACCTGCAATGAGGATAAAAGATGCTATTAAAAACAAAATTAGTGCAGATGGTGAATATCATAATGTTGTGGCAGAAGGAACGGCCGCAGCAATAACAGCAGCTGTGGCTGCAGCAACACCGCTGATTGTAATGACGGTTACTCTTATAAAGCAACACAAGGCAAAAAAGGGAATGCCACTTACAGAGGATGAGAACACCGAAATACCAGATACACTTCCATTGGATCCCGGAACAGACGAAGCTCTTGATGATATCGACAACGGATTAACAGAGCTTGACGAGTCCTTCTTCTCCAAGTTTAAGATTCCAATTTTTGTTGTTGGAGGTCTGGCCGTTTCCGGGATTCTCGCATTACTATTAATTCCTAAAGGTAAAAAATAATTTAACATTTTTTTTATGGCAAACAAGACACAAGCGGTAGTTGGCGGAACTTTTGTTACCGTCACATCAATTCTTCTGGGACTTATGGTTGTACTTGCAATTCGGGAGAATATCGTCAGCAACGAGAAAAGATGGTTTAAAAACTTAGACAATCCAAAGGGTTAATGCTTATATTTGCCACATGGACACTCCAAGGGTCAAAAAGCATCTCGATGAAATTAACGCTCTTTTGATAGAAAGGGGAACGAGTAGAAAAACGCAAGTTATCCGCCTCGTTGGAGATGTTTTGTTTATAAGCCCTGTGCTAATTTATGCCGGAGCCAGAAAGAGCGACCTCCCGGTTGTTATTCGCGGACTTCTCATTGGCATTGGTGTTGCAACACTGTATTACAACTTCAAGAATTTTATTCAAGTAGAAAAAATAATCTCAGATTTAAAAAAACAACAAAATGAAAAATAATTTTTTAATACTATTTATTATTGCCATAACGATGGCAGCTTGTTCTGGTTCTTCTTCAGAAAACTCTCCCGGATACATCGACAGCATGAAGGCTGCTCACGAAACAGAGGCTTTGGAATATAAAAAGTCTCTTGATGAAAATTCTGACACACAAACAAGCCTTCCAATTGGGGAAGAAATGGAAGTGATTAAAAAAACAGATTCAGCAATAACTAACAATGGCAAGAATCCGAGTACGCAGAAATAACATCTCCCGCAAGCAGGCAATTCAATGTATGCTTGATTGGGTTAAATTCATCAAAAAATGAAAGCATCTTTTGCAGATCAGCTCAAGGGCCAGACATTCAACTTTGCAGAGTATGGATATCTTCCTATTCGAGAAGATGTGATCCTTTTTAAGGAAAAGGATGCATGGGTGCCAATCATTAAACTTTGGGAAAAGCTCAACTATGTCCGCAATCATCTCCGGCTGATCAACGATTACATTAACAAGAACAAAGGAGAGACTGTCGATGAGTGGCTGCGGGCCAATGGAAAGACCATGAGCGACCTTGTCCGCAAAGAAATCGGATCACACAACAACTCCACTGGTGGAATTTCAGCTTATTTTTATAATCTCCAGCATTTCTTCGATGCGGAGGAAGAGAAATATGATGCTTCAGAGGGCAAGGCGGAGATTCCGGAGAGCATTCGCAGTGCGAATGAAACCATGCGAAGGCAGAGGGGCGAGAAGCGGGCGGCAAGGCGGAAAATCCGCAAGGAGAAGCTCAAAGACCTCAAGCGAGATGGTAAGGGGTTTCTGTTGGTAGACCTTGGTACTCCTGTTAGCAATGTAGATGCAGAAATTAAGAAGGTTGCAGACAAGGTTGCCGGAGTTCCGGGAATACCAACGGACATGGCCGAAAAAATCAATAAATCAACAAAGGGCATCGGCATCGTCATTGCCGGAACTGTGATATTTGTTGGAGTTGTAAGTCTAATCCTCGCTAACCAGAAGAAATGAGCAAAACTGCAAAAATAGCATTATTGATTGCTGCAGCGATTATCATTCCCGGTGGGATTGTTGCTGGTGTTGGGGCATATCAGCTCTTCCGGATTTGCACAAAGGTTAATTATTACAAGTTTAACGGCATCGATGTTCGCTATATAAATCTCGAGTTTGGAATAATGGTAAAAAACCCCGGATTTATTAATGTCGACATTCTTGGATATAACCTCGATATTTTCATCAATGGGACAAAGGTAGCTTCTGCGGTAAATAGCTCCACCAAGAGGCTAAGTGCCAAGCAAAGGAGCAATCTTGTGATCCCGGTGCTTGTCGATTACACCAAGTCGCTCGGAGCCGTATTTAGCGCACAGCTTCTTAAGTTTTTCGCTAACAAACAATTTGATAAAATCATCGTAAGTATAGATGGGGTGATGAATGCACGGCTTCTTGGTGTGCCATCATCGATAAAAATCAATGAGAAATATTCTCTCCGCGAGATTCAGGAAATAATGGACGCTCCGGAGCAACCATGCTAATTTTATTTTATGATGGAGGCTATGGTTGGCATTTCCATCAAAGAAGAAGCTCTAAAAGAAAAACAAGAATAAATCTAAAATTTATGTCGCACATAACCTATCTTGCAAAAAAAACCTTTAACAAGATTTTCAATAATCTTGGAAAAGAGCTGAATGAGGATGTCACCAACATTCAACTTGGGATTTGTTATAAAAGCGGGCAGCATTTTTACGAGGCGTATTCAAATTTTAAAAAAGTGAAGAATATCGTGCTTGGCGATTACGTTGGTGCTGTTATTGATTTTAGTGGAGGCACGGAGATGATCGATTCCACCATTGTGCAGTCCGGGACAACATTTTCTAAAAATTTAAATTGCCCTCTTGACGATATTTCTATAATCATGAGATACAGAAAAGACCAGTTTCCAGAATCTGTACTTCTCGTCAACGGGAAGAAAGAAAGGGAGATTAATATTGAGAAAGACTTTTTTAATGCTGAATAAACTAAACTAAACTATCATGATTACAGTAACAGACACAGGGGCAACCATCACCATTGAGGATGGTAACTCGACAATAAGCATTGTAAAATCCAAAGTTAGCGTTTCTTCGAGAGGAAGCAACGTCAGAATTCAATGGGGAGAGACCTCTTATCTGGAGACTGCATATACCAATTTCACTGCTCCCTCCGAGGCCAGTGCGGTGGCAGTGGCTGCCGCCATCGAGGCATTCCTTGATACGGCCAGCGAGACGGTGTCCGTTGGTGCGGGAACGGCAAACATTGGGAAGGTTGGCGCCAATGCGAGTGTGGCAGCCAATATCACCAGAGCGACCAATACCACGCAGTATGCCATCAACGATGTCATGAACGGCACGGATGTCACTTCGATGCTCGCCTTTGCTATTGCCAGCGCAGCAGATAAGGGTGGATGGATCGTTGGAGGGCAGATGGTAAGCTCAAATGGTGGGGTGGCGACACCTCCCAATGTCGACCTTCTTCTCTTTAGCAGCAACTTTACCATTGCTGCCGACAACGCGGCCTTTGCACCAACCTTTGCACAGCTACAGACATACCTTGGGAAGATTCGCTTCTCCACATGGGTTGACAGAGGGGCAATGGGCGAAAGTGATGGATCCACCGAGAGTGCATTCAAGTTTACTCCTGCTGCCGGAACATCGACTATTTACGGAGTTCTGGTTCTTCAGAACACATATACGCCAGCAAGTGCGGAGACGCTTCAGATTTCAATTAACGCAGAACAATACTAAAAAATATGTCGAGCCCGTTTGTATTTAAAAATATTATTGCAAAACCATCTATAAAATTTCCATTCTGGAGAATTAATGCCAATACAAGTGTGCAATTTTTAAAGGCGTTAAAAAGATTAAGCAATAGTCAGTCCGACTCATCCTCAACCTTCGGAAGCCTAACAGGAACATCGAAATGGTATGGTGGTGTCTTGGCGCCAAACGGAATGATTTATGGGATTCCGATCAACAACTACGGACACGGCATCAACCTTCGGAAGCCTAACAGGAACATCGAAATGGATAGGTGGTGTCTTGGCGCCAAACGGAATGATTTATGGGATTCCGTACAACTCCGAAACAGTTTTAAAAATAGACCCAACTACGGACACGGCATCAACCTTCGGAAGCCTAACAGGAGCAACGAAATGGCAAGGTGGTGTCTTGGCGCCAAACGGAATGATTTATGGGATTCCGCGCGACTCCGAAACAGTTTTAAAACTTTTAACACCACTTTCTGTAAATAATAATTATCCTTTGAGCAGATTGGTTAATAAATTTTAATTTATGGAAATTATACTATTATCTCAAGAAGATGTTAAAATTATAAACAATTTCAACAACTCGCGGTATGATAAATTAATTATTTGTGATTACGGATTTGGGAGTTCTATTATAAATATTTTAAATGATAATAAGTTTTCTGAATTAAGGCAACATTTTATTAATCATCAAATCAAAACCATAGAATTGGATAGTAATATTTAATAAAAGCTATGACACCAGATCAGGAAGCCATATTAAAGCAGGTTTTGGCTCTTCAGGAGAAAGCTGGCATAAAGATGCGAAGAATCGAAAATGTCCTCACCGGAGACAAGGATTTCAAGATTGAGGGCCTTGTGGACAAGGTAGACAAGTTTATTACCGCATCAAATGCCGGAGCAAAATGCTTCCATCACGAGAAAGAACTCGCAGACATGAAGGCTTCTGTTCAGACGCTTAAAGATGACAAGAACCGCATTATTGGTGGCGCTTGGGTGGGTGGGGGAATATTGGGATTTTTTGCGGCAATTTTTCAAAAATGGATTTCAGGATAATTTATGAACAATCCCAACAAATATGAGGAATATCGGAAGGCTGCACAGGATGGGGATATTGTTCTCTGCCGCAACACCAGCTGGATAGGGAGACAGATTTCAAAAATAGACAACGCCTATTATACACACTCTCTGGTGATTTTCTGGAAGGCTGGCCGTCTTTTCATCTTTGACGCTACGGAGACGGGTGCACACCCGGAGCTGGCAAGTATAAGGATGGAGCGATATGAGGACTTTTGTGTTGTCCAGCCATGTAGGAATGCCATCGAAAAGGAAAGGGCACTGGAGCAGCTGTTTATTTTTTCTGAGCCGGGCATCAAATACAATTTTGCCGCAATCGTCAAGATTGCTGCATATGAAAAGCTGGGATTAAACATTTTCAAAAAGCCATTTCCCAATCGGGAAATATGCTCTGAGCTATCGCTTAAATACTGCAATGGATATCCATTAAAATGTTATTCAGAAGGGCGATTTTCTCGTCCTTTTTTTACTCCACAGGATTTTATTAGGTATGCATCTCAGGAAGATGTGATAATATTATTCACTGAAAAATAATGGCAGATTTTAAACTTTACTTACCAACACTCCTCAAGCACGAAGGTGGGTACGTCAACCATCCCAATGATCCCGGAGGAGAAACGAAGTATGGCATTTCTAAGAGGTCATATCCCAAGGAGGATATCAAAAACATGACAATGGAGAAAGCCGGTCACATTTATTATATGGACTACTGGGTGCCAATGCAATGCGATAAGTTCAATTCGCAGTCTGTTGCCGAGATTATTTTCGACCACTGTGTTAATGCTGGGATGCGGTCTGCTGTCTGCATCCTTCAGAAATGTGCTGGGGCGGTTGTGGACGGCCACTTGGGGCCAAAAACCATTGCTGCAGTGAACAATGCAATCCCGGCAGTACTCTTTGCCCTGATTAAAGCCGAAAGGCTCGCATATTATCAAAATCTTGTGGATGGAAGGCCAACCTTGCAAGTTTTCATTAATGGCTGGCACAATCGAGTGAATTCTTTTATATTTACATCATAAACCAAAAACCAAATTATATGTCTGAAAACAAAAATCCAATAGTAGGAGTTCTCTTGGGAATGGTTCCCGGGATTCTCAATTCTGCCGTCAGCCTGATCAAGGACAAGAAGGCAAAGAAGGACACCATCGCTGCCGAAGGTGCTGTGGCAAGCAATGACACTGCTCCTTTAACTGAGTTTGTTAACACGGCCATCGACAAGGGTGTGAGCCTTTCATCAAAACGAGTGATGAATTTTGTCGGAACAGGCATTATTATTACTGTTGCCATGACAGATATTGGGGTGCATGGCATCACCAAGCTCAACTTGCTCCTGACGGCACTTGGCGCAGTATACGCAACCGGAATGTCCCTTTTGACGTACTTCTCCGAAAAAAAATAATTTTACCAAGTAGCTCCGTAAAGCTACGGCCCCTTTGGATTCGGAGGGGCTTTTTTACGATTGTTAATAACTTATATAATATTTTTGTTAGATAAATTTGGCAGATAAAAATATATTGTCGTACTTTGTCTTTAGAATTCAATCTTTATATTTTACCATTATGGCTCAAGACCTACGGACACGCCCGATTCATGCTAATGCATACGCGGATTTTATGTTGAATTTCAGGGGCATGAAATTCATTAATACCAAGACTGGAAGCGAAATTATCAAGTGTGGTGTTTTCTTTTCGCTTTGGGAATTTGCCAATTTTCCGGGAAACATCGAGAACGATGGGCGCATTAAAATTGAAGAAAAACCGAGTTGGAAAAAATGGGAAAGAGGAGAATTTAGAGAAAAAAATTATAAATTTAAAACCAATGGCAAAAAAAATTACACCAAAAACTAATAGCATCGATTTAAAGATGCGGGTTCTTATTGTTAAAAAAAAGGCGACAAAAAGGTCTCCGCTGGCGGTTTTTTTCAATTCTTATCCGGAATACGACACTCCTGAGAACGAGCAGTTAGTGCGGGCCGTATGGAATCTCAACCGGGCGGATGCAGAGATTACCGAAAAAATGGAAAAGATTTTTTTGAATCATCAGCTTTCGAAGCCCAAAAAGTAGCATGCAACCAATCTAAATTATAAACCCTTAATTCAAACCACCAATGAAACAAATCTTTGAAAATGAAAAGGACGCCAATAAAAGGGCGGACATGATCGAGGCCAATGCCTGCGTCAAAACAAAGACGGAGTTAAAGCGTCATTACTCTCCAAATGAAATGGCAATAATAATGCAGGAGTTCTGCCACGTTGTTGAGCTTATCGAAAGCAAAGAGGAAGAAATGAAAGACCTCATTACTCCGATAAAGGAAGAAATTAAAAAGCTTAAAAAGGAAAGCAGGGTGGGCATTGACAAAATCCGTAGAAAATACGAGGTTGTAGAAGCAGATATTTATGGCTTCGATGATCAGGAAACAGGCGTGATGGAGTTTTTCGATATCAACGGAAACTTTATCAGCAGCAGAAGGCTGGTGCCGGAAGAAAGGCAACTCCGACTGAAAGCAGTAGGCGAGGGCGGAAAATAAAAAAGGAAGCAAAATTCAAATATAAGTTAACCATTTAAAAAAAACAATTATGGAAAAAGAAATTGTAATCAACATGAGCGACCTGCAGAAGGAACTCATTATTCGCAAGGGGGAGGCGCTTCCTTTGAAGGAGCCGCAGGCAATCCAACAGGCCGGGAACATTCAGGCCCCTTGGGTATGGGCGGCCATTCGAGGGACGGATCCCCAAAAGGACAACGTCCGATTCTCCCGGAAGGAAATGAAAATCGTTTTTACGAAGGATGAAAAAAGCGAATACGGAGATGAAATCAGCGGGTCACTTCTTGTCAATGACGACCTTGTTCAGTTTCAAATCAACTCTCAAAAAACATTTAATACCGCAGACCTTGCCAAGCTGCTGAAGGTAAATCGTATGTTTTTTTCCAATTCAGACGAGTGCGCCAAGATCGTCACCGAGCTTAATTCAATCAAAGCCAAGGTAAGTGCAGACCTTGAGCAGGGACAGGACGACAGGGGCAACAAGAACATGGCTCGCAACGTGAAGGTCGACAGCAACGTCCCCCTTCGCTTCGCCCTTAAAATGCCGATATTTGTTGGCTTTCCCACAAACACTTTCATGGTAGAGATATGCATGGATGCCACCGACCGATCCATTACCCTCTGGATGGAAAGTGTGGAACTTAACGAGCTGGTTATCTCTGGCCGGGATAAGATTCTGAATGAAGAAATCGAAAAGTTTGTTAAATCGGGACTTCCCGTAATCGAATACTAAAATGGATCCACTCAACTTCTCTACCAACTGGAATAACAAACTTGGCTGTCATTTTTTTACATCCATGCGGTTGTCCGGAAGGTATAATATTGGCGATGAGGTTGAGATCACGATGAGGGAGAGGCTCGTAAAAAAAGCCATTGTCCGGGGTAAGAGAGTTTTTCGCATGAACAAAATAAATGAGTTTATTGCAGGTCTTGACACCGGGTACTCTGTTGCCGAGACCTGCAATCTCATGCGTAAATTTTATCCAGAAGCAGACTGGAATACGCAGGAAATCACAATGTACTTATTTGAAACAATTAAAAACTAAAAATCATGGCAGCATATAATGCAGACAGAAAAAAATTGTCGTTTTTTGCTTTAAAAGCCAAGACAAGCGACACGGATCCTTCTCCGTACTTTGGACTGAATACCAACGATGGGAATGGATGGAAAATTACAGATAAATTTAACAGTATAAAGGGACATCTTGTTGGCATTGCCCATTCGACTTACGAATACGAGGGCCAGACAAAAAATAAGATGGAGCTTCGCCTACAGGACGATGACGGGGCCATGAATGTTGTTGGTGCCAACTTTTCCTACCTTGTTTATTCACTCCTTAATTCGCTGGCATCCATTGAGAAGCCCGACCTTATCGACATGCGGGTTTATCTTGCCAAGGCAAAGGTCTCCGAAGGCAAAACTGGAAAGCAGTTTCCTGGTATCGTCATAAAAAACAATAATCAAGATGTAAAATGGAAGTACCAGTACGATGAGCTTCCAAAGGCAGAGGAGATCGAATTCAAAGGAAAAAAAATATACGATGACGAGAAGGTAATTGCCTTCTGGAAGGATGTCATCGAAAACCAAATAAAACCCAAGCTACGTGCTCCACTTGATGCGGCCGAGCATATTGAGGCACAATCCGAGACAGAAGGAACTCCACCGCCAGATGTTCTTGCACACACAACTCCCGATGATTTGCCATTCTGATGGCTCGTGGATATAACATAAGGCAGCGGAGGCAGTACGATTTCGCAAAGGTTCTGGAGGTTGCAGAGGCCTTCTCCGACAGCTTCGAGTGGAGAAAGAGAATGCTACAGAAGCTGTCGTGGCGGCCGGGCGACCTTTCGAAGGCAGATATTTTTGAGCTTGGCGAGTTTATGGAAAAGATGCTTCGCCACTCCAAGGCAGAAATGGCAACCACCCATTACGATGACGTTTGTAAATTTAGAATTTTTATCAATTCGATTTTATTAAAATGTTAGCAGACGAGGATATTCTAAAGGCATATTATTTTTTACACAATCAACACGTTCGTGAAAAGGATATAATTTCTGTGGTCAGAGCTTACCTAAAAGGTGGAGATAACAGCTCCCCAACCCTTGCTCGAAGGCACAATCTTAAGCGGCATCAGGTTGAGGGGATAATAAATTCAATTTTTTATTCGGATATAATTTTACAGATAAAAAAATGAGAAATCAAACTTATAGCAGTGTTGCCGGGTGGGCATTGGTAATTTCGCTCATCGACCTTATGCTGCTTGCATTTATAATTATTTTTAAATAAATTTTTTTGTTTCAAAACTTTGATTAGTTTTGCAGCATGTAAATCAACGGCTAAATGATTTTTTCAATTTCACATCTCAACTAATAAAGCCCGGAAAGGCTGCGCAGTGTTCTTCCTTCTTAGCCGTTGGTTTACACTGCCAGTCTGATGGGTGATTATTCTTATGAAGGGAAAAAAATCCTTTGTCCTCTATTCGGACTACATTAATGTCATAGAGAAGCTCCCAGACGATAAGGCCGGAGTTTTATTTAAAACACTCTTAAGATATGTAAATGACCTTAATCCGGTGGTTGACGATTTGATAATTGAATTGGCATTTGATCCAATAAAAAATCAGCTAAAAAGAGATCTGATTAAATGGAATGAAAAAAGTGGGAATACATCAAAATCTGGTCATCTCGGTGGTATAAAAAGCGGGGAATCGAGGAGGAAAAAACGGAAAATCAAAGAGCAAAACCGGAAAAATGAAGCAAACGAAGCCTTCGAAGCGAATGGAAGCGGGTCATTTGAAAATACAGGCAAGCAAATCGAAGCGAACGCTTCAAATTCGAAGCAAATCGAAGCGAACGCTTCAAATTCGAAGCTAAATAAACTTGAGTTGATAGATAATCAATGCGATTCAGACGAAGCGAACGCTTCAAATTTGCCCACAATCGAAGCGAAACCACCAATTTTTGAACAATGCGAAGAAAATCGAAGCGAAATCGAAGCGAATCGAACAAAATCGATGCCTGTAAAAAAGGATTTACCAAGTGATGAAGAAGCAAAAATCGAAGCGAACGCTTCAAATTTGCATAAAATCGAAGCGAATGCTTCGAATTCGAAGCGAAACGAAGCGAACGCTTCGCCACTAAACGATATTGGCACGAAGCGAACGCTTCAAATTCGAAGCGAAACGAAGCATTCGCTTCGTTTCGCTTCAAATTCGAAGCGAAACGAAGCTGTTACTGTTACTGTTACTGGTACTGTTAAAAGAGATCTATCTACAGACAATAGCAACTTGCCGCAAAAAAGCGGCTTTTTGCCGATTGAGCCAGATAAAACAACCTACCGGGAATGCGTGGAGATTTACGCAGAGTTCTTTAAAAGCAAAACAGACCTTCCAATAAAAATGGACGGGGCAGAGGGAAAATCGCTCAAAAATATTATTTCCTACCTAAAAACAGCAACTAAAGAAAAGGGAACCAGCCCGGCAGAAGCATGGAGATTTATTTTATCCTCTTTTTTAAAATGGGATAAATTTCACCAAAAACAACTGACAATCAAACAGATAAACAGCAATTTACCAAATATTCTAAACTCAATTAAAAATGGAAATGAAGGCTATTCCCTCGACCAGCAGTTTAATTCAGACTTTGGAAGCATCTGATTCTCGTAATGTTCTTAAAATTATTTACCGGGCCAAACTTGGAGGGCACTGCACCCTTGTCCGAGAGGATTGGCTTTTTTTGGCAGATGAGCTAAAAAAGGATTTCAAAAAAATGACATTGGATGAACTCGATAAAATAATAATGCGGGGAATTAAGGGAAAACTTGGAGGTGGAGATTTTATAAACATTCGGACATTTTACCTTTGGATTGAAGAAAATAAAAAAAATCCACCATTTTCCTTCGATAGCCATCCCAAAAACCCATACGGAATATGAACAATGCAAAGAATTTTAAAAAATTAGAACGAGCAAGGATGGAACGTCCAGAGAATTTTGCGATAATGAACGGGAAATTTCCGCCACAAGCCATTGATTTGGAAGAAGTGGTGCTTGGGGCCGTATTGCTCGAATTTAAAGCACTGGCGAAGATTATCAACATACTTACAGCCAGTGCTTTTTATCGAGATGAGAATAAAATTATTTATTCTTCAATTATTGAACTTAACCAAGAAGGAGAAAAAATTGACATCCTTACGGTAACCGAAAAACTCAAGAGAAATGGAAATCTCGACATTGTTGGCGGCCCATATTATATTTCATCGCTGACGTCAAGGGTTGCTTCTGATGCCCATATCGAATCTCACGCATATATTATTCTTCAAAAATATATTATGCGGGAAATAATACGGATAAATTGTGAAATTACAAACGAAGCATTCGATGCAACCAGCGATGTTTTTGAAACAATAGACAAAATGGCATCTTCCCTTCGGGAAATTACAAGAATAATAAATTCAAAGAAATCAAGCAATTACATTGAAGTTCTTAATGAAACTGTCAATAATATCAAACGGCTTGCTACATCAAAGGTAGATATTATCGGTGTTTCAACAGGATTTATAGAACAGGATAAACTAACGTCTGGAAGATGCCCCGGAGAACTGGTGGTAATAGCCTCGCGACCGGGGGTAGGAAAGACTGGGTACCTGCTTCAGGAAGCGAAAAACATGCTCGACAGAGGAGATGCTGTTGGTATTTTTTCTCTTGAGATGATGGAAAACGAACTTATAAATCGTATTTTATCAAACCATTCTGGAATACCTTTATGGAAAATAAGGAGGCCATCGACACTAAACGAAGAGGACATCCGAAGAATTGATGATGCCAAGGCCCACATGGAAAAATACAAGTTAAAGGTAAATGATGGATTATTGGCAATAAATGAAATATCGACAACTATTGGAATCTGGGTGATGGAAGAAAACATCCGGGCAGTTTATCTCGATTACATTCAGCTTGCACGAGGGATAAAAGAAAAGGGCGCCAGCAGGCAACAGGAGATTGGAACCATTACCCGGGCACTCAAAGCTGCAGCAAAAGAATATAATATACCAATTATTGCATTTGCTCAACTTGGAAGGAGTGCGGAAAGGAATGCAGACAAGAGACCTACCCTTGCGGATCTTCGAGAAAGTGGCGACATCGAAAACGATGCTGACATTGTTCAGTTTATTTTTCGCCCGGCATATTATGGCATCACGCAAGACGAAGATGGGAATTTGATCCCAGATGGTCTCACCGAGATTATCTTCGGAAAGAACCGCCATGGCGCATTAGGTAAATTCATACTTCGTTTCAAAGGCGATTTCTGTGCCTTTACGGACGATTCAATTCCACCGGAAATACAAAACCCACAAAACTATTATGAACCAGACAAAGATGGAAATCCATTCTAAGTTTGTTGTTGGCACCAGTTTCGTTAATCCTAAAATTGGGAAAGAGATGGAGGTATGCGGAAATAAATATGAGAACAACGAATCGCTTTTTCTGGTTGCCGAACTTTCTTGGCTTTTCGAGCCGGGTTACAATGGAGTGTGGGTAAAGGCCAATGACCTCGATTGTAAACTGGACAAAAAAGAAATAAAAATTACAAAGGATCCATTGGCAAAATAAAAAATACCAGATTCGCAATAAATCTTACATATGCAAGAATTAGTGAAATGTTGATTTTTTATAAGAATGGTTGCGGTTTACGTTTGTGCAGAAATTAAAAACCGAGCCGGGCGGCACCCGGAAATAAAAAAAACCAAATCAATATGAACGCAAAAATTAGTCATGCAATGCCAGTCCTTCGGGCCATCGCAGCAGATTTAAAATTAAAGGTATCAGACACAAGAGTATTACAAAGCTACCGCTACATGCAAGCCAAAATCGATCCTTTTATCTCAACAAACATTGGGATCGAACAGGAAATTGCCAACTGTGGGGATCCCAAAAACATCATCCGACAAAGCATATTAAATTGAGTAAAGACATAAAAATGGTAGTTCCGGATAAAGAAGCATTTATTGCCGAATTTGCCCGGAGAACAAAAACAGACCACAACGAATTCATCCGAAAGGTCTGGCTGTTTCCAAAATCCTACCATGGAGGAGTAATGGATGCGTATGAATATATTATGAAACTTAACAGAAAAAAATGAAGGCTAAAACAAAAACATATCTCGAACAGATTAAAAGCGGGAAGTTGAAATCTTACACTGCAAGAATCCTCAATTTTATTATTACCCATCCGGGGACAAATATCGCAGAGATGAAGAACATGCTCGACATTCGGCATCAAACCCTAACTCCATGTTTAAATGGACTAATGGACGATGGGGTTGTTGCTGGCTCCGGGCAAATAAAAATTGAAGGTTCTTATTGCTCGAAGCTCCACTACGTTGAGGATGAAAGCTCCAGAGTTTACATTGCGAAAAAAAGAAGGAACGACAAGTTTCTACTTTGGCTAAATCGGGGCTTGGATGAATTTGAAGAGAACTTCGATCCATTTTTTATTCAGGAATTATTAGTTCTAAGACAAAAATTCTCCAATGGGTAAAACAACGAACATATCGTGGACGGACGCAACCGTCAACTTCTGGACTGGCTGTAAAAAGGTCTCCGATGGCTGCAGGGACTGTTACATGTTCCGGGATAAAAAACGATGGGGACAGGATCCCAACAAGATCACACTGAGCAGTGATGCCACATTTTATGCAGCACTCAAATGGAAGGATCCGAAACGTATATTTACCTGCAGCTGGAGCGATTTCTTCCTTGAGGAGGCCGATGCATGGCGCAATGTGGCATGGCAGGTCATTAAAAACACTCCGCAGCACACTTGGCAAATTTTAACCAAGCGACCAGAGAGGATTGGCCGATGCCTGCCGGACGACTGGGGAAGGGGATACAAAAACGTGCAGCTTGGTGTGACGGTTGAAAGCAGCAAGCATCTTGACCGCATCCCATATCTGATTTATACACCGGCTGCCGTTCATTTTATATCGCTGGAGCCACTAATCGACATGGTGGATTTGTCTGATTTTATAATGCCATGTGCCGGAAAAAGGATCATGGCAAACATCGATTGGGTGATAGTTGGTGGCGAAAGCGGAAGGACGGCCCGTGAGATGAAGTTGAAGTGGGCGGAGATAATAATAAAACAATGCAGAGAAACAAATGTCCCAATTTTCGTCAAGCAAATGGGTGCATATACTGCCCACCATATGGGGATGGGCAATAGGGCCGGATCCAACATAGAAGAGTGGCCAGAGCATTTAAGAATTCAGCAAATGCCAAAAATATGAAACTGACAATAATAGACCACGGAGATACATCGGCAGGATTGGATCCGCAAACTTGGGAAATAGACTGCCCATTCAATAGAGAAGATGTTGATAAGGA
Organism: Candidatus Woesebacteria bacterium GW2011_GWC1_42_9; assembly: GCA_000995185.1. Lineage (GTDB taxonomy): Bacteria > Patescibacteriota > Microgenomatia > UBA8517 > UBA8517 > GWC1-42-9. The sequence goes on along the minus strand of LCET01000010.1, from coordinate 3,920 downwards.
TACACTGGAATGGTTTAGAAACAAAATAAATGGAATGTATTATTATTTTGCAAATGGTAAAATAATCTCATTATATGATTTTGAAATTAAAGATGCGTAAATATGGAAACTCTTTATAATTGTCACTATAATGAGCTATTCCAACTTTATGGAAATGGACATTTTGATCTCGCCATTGTGGATCCTCCATATGGCATAGATGTAAACTCAATGCCACTGGGAAGCGGGAAATACAAGAGCGACAAGAAGTGGGACTGCTCTCCACCCGATGAGGCATATTTCAAAGAACTGTTCCGAGTGGCCAAGCATGTGGTTCTCTGGGGCGCCAACCATTACATCGACCGCATCCCCAACCCGGACAGTCCCTGCTGGCTGATCTGGGACAAGCGTAATGGCACCAGCGATTTTGCCGATGCCGAGCTGGCATGGACAAACTTCGACTGCCCGGTGCGCAAGTTCAGCTATTCCCTTTCCCAATGCTCCAAGGCGGAAATAAAAAACCGTTTCCATCCTACGCAGAAACCAATCCAGCTATATAAGTGGATACTGACGAATTTTGCCAAGCCGGGGTGGAAGATTCTGGACACACATTTGGGATCGGCCACCATTGCCCGCGCCTGCCATTCCCTTGGGTTTGACATTACGGGATGTGAGATCGAAAAGGAATATTATACACAAGCAATGGAAGGGCTGAAGGAGTATAAGAAAAATAATTTAACTATCTTTGGTGTCGAAAACAAACAAGAAGAGCAACAACAACTATTCTAAATTTTTTAAAATGAAAGAACTAAACAAAGACGACCATTCTTTTTTTAAGTGGAATCTCGTATTTAGTCTTTTTTACAATAACCTTTTACTAATAAAAAAATGAAATATATTATTCTCCTTGTTTTGCTCTCACTCGTAACATGCAAAACAGCTTCTTTAATCGTCATGGATGGCTGTGACACGGAAGCCAAGGAACGATGGATCAAGGGCTGCATCGAGGACAATGCCCCTACCAACGTCCGGGAAACAGAGTATTACTCCGGCCTTTGCAAAGAACAGGCAGATGCACAGTTTTACATTGCAGACAGCGGATTACGCTTTACGAAGCCAATAAAAAAGATTAGAAGCACAAATGTTTAATAAACCGACAAATGATAATTAGAAGCACAAAACTTGACTTAACCGCAAAACCTTTTTTATTGGTTTTGTTAAAGCGTGTGTTATGCTCTCGTTGCGGGTTATCAAGCGATAAACTTCCTACGGAGAAAGGTAAAATAATAAATAAAAATTTTAGAGAGGGGTGCGTTGGCATTTCTTAACTTTGTATAAAAAATAACACTATGGAAACAACAGGAAATAATATTCGCTACAAAAAATCGGAAAGTATTTCAACTGATAGTATTTACTATAAATTCTTTGATGACAAAGGACGAACATCATTAGTAAGATTGTCCGACCACGATGCAAGTTTTTTCAGAGAACCTGCCGACTTTGATTTGCCACTAAAAGCAGATTTGAAACAAATAATAATGATGGGCGAAAGTGCATTGATTGGCAAAGGAATAAAAATTCCCGTTTTTATTGGTGATGAAATTGCGGGGAATATTATTCAAAGAGTTTCATCAGGTAGATATGGAATGGCAGTAAGTTTTAAAGATGGAAGTAGCCAACAACTACATTCATTTGAGGATAGATATGGAGTAAAAATAAAAGACAGAACGAGGGAAGAAGAAAAAAGAAAACTTAAATATAGAAGTGTTTTTAATCAACTTGAAGATAAAGGATATTTTATTCATTCGGGCAAACTTGATAAATTCACAAAGCAAAATTACCCTGTTCTAATTTCAGATAGATATTATGAAAAAAATGCAATACCATTTTCCGAAAGCGATAATTTAGATAAGTATAAAAAATATTCAGATGAACGATTTTATACTTTTTACATTTCAAAAAAAGAAGACGGTAAAAAATTGCCTGATTATTCATCTTTTTATTTGAAAACACACGAACTCATACCCTACCTTGATTATTTAATTCAAAATGAATTTTTGACAGAACCCGACCAGTCAGAAATAATAATGCCTAAGCCATACATAGAACCTAAGCAGGATAAAATAATAAGATTAAAAGGAGAGGAAAAAGATTATATCAATAAAAGCATAAATTCTGCAACAAATGGAATGATAAGATATTTTGAAAAGGATAAATTTAATGATGCCTTTAAGAACGCATACAGCAGTCGGTTTGATATGAATAAGATTGAAAAATTATTTAAAGAAAAAGAAAAAATTGATGCCGAATATTCCAAATTAGTAAATCAAAAAAGAGAAAAACCAAATGAAATGAAGTTTGGTGGAATTACGGAAGGCATAAAACATTCTCCACTTGGTTCATCAAAAGAATTAAGCATTAGCCCGATTATAAAAGAACACGATATGATTGCTGAATGTGGTGATTGTGGAGATAAGTTTAGTTACCAAAATGCAAAAAAACATATTTTATGGGAGTGTCCAGAATGTAAATCAATAAAACTAATTTCTTAACCTTTTACATTTTTGAAAAAAATGAGGAGAGCGTTGGCAAAATTTTTATTTATTATTTTACTCCCACTAAAGTTTATTCGGAGCGGTAAAGTAGCAATGGAGCATAACTTTGTTGTTTATTGCGGAGACACCATCCCGTGGAAACTCACAAAGAAAAGTATTAAAAACAAAGTTGAAAATATAAAAAGATGACAGATATCCCGGCAAGCAATATCATACCAATTCAATCCTCCGACCTTACACCCCAAAGTAGCATCGCCTCAATCATCGACCTTTTTATTAGCGAGTCCGACATCCGCCCATCCTCCAAAGACCGCTACCGGAAATCCCTCGTTCAGTATTTTCAATGGATAGAGAAAAATGGGATAGACCTATCTGCCATCACCCGCACAGAGATACTTCGTTTCAAAGAAGATCTCCTCGCCAGCGGCCTCGCAGCCCTGACCGTTGGAGCTTACCTCACCACCGTCCGCATTTTTTACGAGTGGGCCGAAAGCCACAAGATATACCCCAACGTTGCCAAGGGAATAAAAAACCCCAAGCGGCAAAACAAATTTATCAAGCAGCACCTTACAGCCGAGCAATGCGTAAAGCTGCTGGAGCATTTGCGGGGTAAATCCAAGAGGGACTTTGCCCTCGTCAACCTCCTGCTGCGCACCGGGATCCGGACGATAGAGGCGGCTCGCGCCAAGGTGGAGGATATATCACAGAAGTTCGACAGGCGGATTCTCCACATCCTTGGGAAGGGCCGGGACGACAAGTCTGAATTCGTAATTCTTGAGGACAAGGCATATTTCCCCATTTCCGAGTACCTTGCATCCCGGGGAGCGATTTTGCCTTCAGAGCCAATATTCATATCAACCTCCTCGAATTATAAGGGTTCGCTCACCACAAAGACAATCTCGTCAATCGTTAAGGCCGGGCTTAAGGCAATCGGCCTCGATGGGCACGAATACACCGCACACTCGCTGCGGCACACCGCTGCCGTTCTTATGCTGAAATCCGGGGCCAAGATGGAAAGGCTGCAAAGCGTCCTCCGTCACCACAACATCGCAACAACGCAAATTTATACCGAAAGCATCAAGGAGGAGGAACGCTTTAAAGATGCGCCAGAAGGGCTTATAAACGATCTTTTTTAATTTTTTATTTATGGAATATAGGGTAATTAAAAAGCGCTGCTCTGAGAATAAAACGAGAAGAAAAAGGAATGGACAATACGATATTTTTATTACAAAGTTGTAGATTTTAATAATTTTACATATTTGTCTAAAATATTACAGATGTAAGATTTTAGGCGATTATGGTTTTTTTTGCGGTTGCGGATGGTTTACTTTTGGCATATAAAATCGAAACACCGACCGGGCGGAACCCGGGGAAAATAAAAACTTC
>LCET01000009.1 GCA_000995185.1 Candidatus Woesebacteria bacterium GW2011_GWC1_42_9 | reverse complement strand
CAACAGCCCAATCAAGTTTTTCACCAAGCTCGATGGGCAGATCATCACCCTCGAGATTTTCAACTCTGATCCCAACTTCAGAGGGCGCTACCGCATCCACTTCAGCTCTGGTGACTTCAATCACCGGTTCTTCCGGCTCATCATCCCCCGCAGGTTCTTCGAAATCATCAGGCTTGATAAGTCCGGCCGCTAGCCATTGCAAAATTCCCCAAATCGCCTTCTGTGTTTCGACAAGATCGCCCTTCTTCGCAATGCGAAGCGCTTCATTAAGATCCGTCTCGCACCGATCCAAAGCCCCATGAAGGACACTGTTAGACTCCTCCAGGTCATCGATCTGCCTCTTTTGTTCATTCGTGATGTCCCTAAAAACTACACCACTCACGGCATGGCGCAAAAGAGAAATTTCCGCGCGATACTGGCGGATTTGTGCCGCCACGCCGAAAAACCTATCAGCCTCCTTGGGCAACCCGACTTCAAGAGCTCTCTCCGAAAGTACATCATATTTTTCAAGAGAATCCTCTAAATCAGAAAGAGCAAGTCCCAGGGATATCATGACCGGCATATCACTAGAATGCTTCATGACCAACGCCGTAAGCGCTCCTCCGTCACCGAAAGGAACACTTTCTTCGCCAATCCGCAGACTGATCTCGGGCCACAAATTAATCTTAACCTCACCACGATTGATATCGTCACCACTTTGTTGGTCAGACATTTACCACTCCTTATCTGTAAAACTGCGAACGAAATTTACTGATGCAATATTATAGGTTTTTTATGAGAATTTGGCAAGATTTGGTATAATATAGGCCTATCTCGAGGGGAACTTTCAAATCTCAAGGAGGAAAAATGTCAGAAATTTGTGGCTACATTTTCTATGGGATTTTCGGTGGATCTATTATAATCCTCCCGTACAAAAACCCTGGAAATGGGGCATACCTCTGGATAGATGTCACCAATGCCCATGGTGAGTTTTATAAAGTTGGGCTGAATGATCACCAAATCGATGCCGTCATTGATGCTCTAGCTAGAAATGTAACGACATCTTTTAAGGACCATTCCGATGCTTGGCTGAAAATCGATCAATTTGAAAATCACACCAGATTTAGTGTGATAACAAATCGCGGGTCGGCCGAGTGCTTTGTCAGTAAAACACACATGGATGAAATTATCCATGCGATCTACAAAGCACGTCAGCAATAGAATTCCTGTGGGGAACTCCCCTCTCCCCACAGGTCATTAATCCCATTTTTTAATATTTTCCTGCGAAAGCTTGATTTTTCTCGGAGTCGCAAAATAAATAATTATCGATAACACAACCGTGATCACCCCTAGCGCCCCAAAAGTTTTTTCCTCCCCCATGCGGCTTGCCATGAACCCAGCCATCAAGGGGCCAATAATATAGGCGATGCTTGTCGCAGAATTTGTAAGCCCGATCAAGTGAAACCTCTCCTTCCCCATCCTTTCGGTCAAGTCCGAAAAGACCGCATCTACCAATGGATATGAGATCGAGGATAAGACACTTGAGATAAAGACCATCACTAAAATCAACGGGATGCTTTCAATTACCCCCACTAATCCCAAAAATATCCCCGACAACAAGAAAAATAATGTTGCCAATTTCTTTTTGCCCTCGACTGGATTCCATTTAGCAACTACAAGGCCGATGATCAAAGCGGGTAGTACATAAATTGGGATCAGAAAATCGCCCAGTACCGTCGTCTCGGCAAATTTCTGGCTTAGTACCGTACCAGTTGTCCAAAAGGCGGCGTCAACCAGTCCTAAACCAATAAACAAAAGTACCATTGGCCAGACTGAGACCATTAGCACCTTCCAGTGCGAAAGCTCCGCCCCCAGATGAACATGCTGGACTTCTACTTCCACCGGAACTCCCCTGCTGTGATTTGTAAATATGCTCAAAAATACTCCAACTACAGCGATCGCAATGGAAACCCCGATCAAAAGCTGACTGCTTATCCCAAACATAAACGCAGCCAGTAATGGCCCAAAAGTATATGAAACGCCTCTCATGGTGAACATGAAGGCATTTGCTCCAGAGTGAAGGGACCTGGGGACCTTGGTCCCCATAAATTTCTGCTTCGAAAAACCCAAAAACTCGTAGTATACCCCCCAGATAGCCATCGCTAGTAAAAACACCGGGTATAAAGGCTTATCACCTGCCCCAAGCAAAAGCACGGCAAATGCCAGGGACAAAAACCCGGACCATAATAATAAGCGCTTCGCCGAAATCTCCTTTAAAATCTGCGGGAAGATAAAGTCAGTCACAAGTCCAACAACTGAAGAGAAACTCATCACCAAGCCCATTATCATCGCGCTCCCGAAAGCGGCTTGGATTGCAATTGGCGCATAATAGGAAAGGATCGAATCAGAAAAAGAATAGAAAAAAATGGGGGTGGTATAAATAATGACCCTCATCCAATCCGGGCTAATCTTTGATAAAGACACTCTGGGCCTTAACATACCTAGATCATAATATGATAAAATAATCCCGTGAGCAAACAAAGGCTTTTATCCAACTTATTTGTGATCGCTTTCTTAATTGCTCTAATTTATTTTTTCCCTTGGAACAAAATGAACTGGGGAAAGGTTGAGCTTCTCCCCACCTCAACTATTACCGTAACTGGTGAAGCAAAACAAACCGAGCGAAATCAAATTGCTTCTTTCTCGGCTGGCGTCACCGCTCAAAATGACGACAAAGACACCGCCGTTAACGAGGTAAACGAAAAAATGACAAAGCTAATTGCCGATCTGAAAGAATTCGGGATCAATGATAGCGACCTAGAAACACAAAGCATTAGCGTTAATAAGGACGAAATGATGGAGCTAATTTATCCCCCAAGAACCACTTCCGGGCAATGGAGAGCCAGTAATTCTGTTGAAATTGCCCTCCGGGATGTCGACCGAACAGATGAATTAGCCGATCTTTTGTCAGCTAGCGGCGCGACAGATGTCTATGGGCCAAATTTCAGGCTTGATGATACCAACACCCAGCAGGCCGAGCTTTTAGCAGATGCAATTAATGACGCGCGGGAAAAGGCCGAGAAAATTGCCGAAGCAAGCGACAGAAAACTTGGAAAGGTCATCACTGTTACCGAAGGGTCATCTCCCTCAATCTATCCTTTAATGGAAGCGCGCTCGGCTGATACTAGCACTCCGGTCGAGCCTGGAAGCTCGTCAATTTATCAAACAGCAACAGTGACATTTGAACTGAAATGAAAAAACTCACTCTTTGGCAAATTGGTTTTCTACAAGCGCTGGGGATAATCCTCTACTGCTCCCTTGTCGGGGTGATTTTTTGGAAAGGCAATGAAATATTTGGCCCCATGAATAATCTTTTGGGTCCAGTCGTATTTCTATCCCTTTTTATCGCTTCCGCTCTGATCTCATCCCTTATTGGTTTGGGATATTCAGTAATTTTATTTTGGGAAAAACACCAGGCAAGACGCGCCCTTAAACTGGTTACCTTCACCGCCGCCTGGCTCGCCGCTTTTGTGATCCTCTCCCTAGTTACTTTGCTTCTGTCCTAATGCCCCCTTGCACCTTTTGGTATAATACCCCCAAGGAGTGTGTTTTTTATGACAGACAAGGAGGCGAAGCTAATTGATTTCAGTCAAAAAGAAAAAGGGAGAGAGCGACGATCGCTTGATTTCCCGATTTCGTAAAAAGATTATAGACTCTGGTGTTTTATTGGAACTAAGGGACCGCGAACGCCACAAAAAAGACTCCGAAAGAAGAAAAGAGAGGAAGTACCGCATCAGACACCAGATCGAGCTTGAAAAGAGACGGGGTTTTTGATAAAATCACTCACTGTGGGTGGTTTATTCCAATATTTTCGCGAAGTTAGATCTGAGCTGGGCAAAGTTATTTGGCCCAAACGCGAGGAGGTCGTGAAGCTTACGGCGACAGTACTATTAATTTCGGCAATTGTTGGACTTTATCTCACCGCCCTTGATCTTGGTTTTACCAAGTTAATTGAAACAATAATTTCAGGATGAAAAATATAAAAGACGCACCAGTCGAAAAGAAGGAGGAAATAAAAACTCCGCTCGCCCAAGCCGCAGATCTCTCTGATCACGGGGTTAGCGAGCGCGGGACCGGGAAGAAAAAAATCCCGGGCCACATCGTTATTGGCGAAACAAGCGACCCAGAAGCCAAATGGTATGTCGTCCACACCGCAAGCGGTCATGAAGCGCGCGTTTCCGAAACTTTAAGGCAAAGAGTTGAGTCCATGGGACTTGAGAAAAACATTTTTGAGCTATTGGTCCCCACCCAAGACCGAGTAGTCGTGCGAAGCGGCAAAAAGGCCACTATCAAAGAGAAAATCTTCCCAGGGTACTTACTCATCAAAATGTCTCTGGATGACAATACGTGGCTTGCAGTTAGAACTACTCCCGGAGTAACCGGATTTGTGGGAGTCGGCAATAAGCCCACGCCCCTTTCGCAAGGCGAAGTGAGCAATATTCAAAAATTCGTTTCTACCCCCGCAAAGAGATTTAAGACCAAGCTTTCCATTGGCGAAGCCGTTAAAATTACTGATGGTCCGTTCTCGGACTTTTTGGGGACAATCCACGAAGTAGATGAAGAAAAAGGAAGAGTAAAAGTATTAGTAAGTATCTTTGGCCGCGAAACACCAGTGGATTTGGATTTTCTCCAAGTAGCTAAGGTTTAGGCTTTACGAATTCAGTAAGAGTTCTAAATCGTTCAATAACTTCATCAACATACTTCCCACCCTCATGCTGATTGCGAAGTATCTCCAAGGCTCGTTCTACGTCTTCTTTTTCAAGTCTTTGAATACGGGGATTATAGTAAATACCCACTACATTCAATTTGTTCATTATGTCCATTTCTTTCGCCTTCTCTCTATCTTCAGCCTCTTCATGTCCTGGGGACATTGTCTTCAAGCTCTCAAAAAATTCCTCCTTATCAAACTGTGGCTGTTCCTGTTTGTCCTCTGCCATGCCTCAAGTATTCCAGAATTGGAAATTAATATCAAGAGCTGGTAAACTAGCAAGTTATGGCAAAACAAGTAAAAACTATCGTAAAGGTAAACTTAAAAGCCGGTGAAGCCACACCAGCTCCTCCACTGGGACCATTATTGGGACAGCACGGCGTGGCCATCATGGAATTTGTTAAAGCATATAACGACAAGACCGCTGATAAAAAAGGCGAGGTTGTCCCCGTAGTTATCACTATTTATGAGGATCGAAGCTTTGACTTTGAAACTAAACTTGCCCCAGTTTCTGAAATGATCAAAAAAGAGCTAAATATCCAAAAGGGCTCCGGCCACACTCCCCGCGAATCCGCCGGAGAGCTCACAGATGCGCAATTAACCAAAATTGCCGAGGCCAAAATACAGGACTTAAATGCTAAAGACACTGAAGCGGCCAAGAAGATTGTTGCCGGGACTGCAAGAAGCATGGGGGTAAAAATTAAAAATGGGTAAAACAAAGACTACACTAATCAGTGAAGAGGTAAAAGAGCACAAAACGAGTAAGGTTCGCATCGCAGGCCTCAAGGGCGGCGAACGGGTCAAGGCGATGGATGCTGGCCCAATTATCGAAAAGGTTGAGACGGAAGAAAAAAAACCCGAGAAGCGCGTCCGCCCTCCCAAAGTACGCGGTGCCAAATATAAGGCGGCTAAAGCCAAAATCGATAAAAGCAAAAAATATTCCCTCAGCGAAGCAATAAAATTAGTTAAAGAAACATCGTTTTCAAGCTTTGACGGATCGGTAGAAATGCATCTTAAAGTAAAAAAGAGTGGTTTAGCCGTAAATGTACAGCTACCTAAAGCAGCTAGTAAAAAAAGGGTGGAAGTAGCCAATGAGCAAACAATTGAGAAATTAAAGAAGGGAAAAATCGACTTTGACATCCTCCTTGCTATGCCCGAATTCATGCCTAAATTAATCCCTTTTGCACACATTTTAGGGCCAAAAGGACTCATGCCAAATCCAAAGCTCGGCACCCTAATAAAATCCGAAGAAGAAATTAAGAAATTTTCCGCAAATACGATAAATCTGAAAACTGAAAAGAAGGCCCCGCTTATGCACACAGTTATTGGTAAAGTTAGCTGGGATGAAGCTGATTTGGTAAATAATGCCCAGGCGATCATTGAAGCTGTGACCAAAAATCAGATAGCTGACGCCTACCTTGCCTCCTCCATGGGGCCATCGGTAAAGCTTGAGGTTGCTTAGTAATTTTCAATCTGCTAGACTACCTTTACCAAAGACAGCGAGTCGTTTCATAACGTAAATCTCGCCGAGGTAAGTAGCGCGTCTTTGGCGCGTTTTTTTGTGCATTAATATGGCACCTGTAGCTAAAATAAAACAAGAAAAAAAAGAAGCTGTTGACAACTTGGCCAGTGATATTAAAAAGGCCAAGTCTCTCGTGATGGTTGACTACTCCGGGATGGGGATGAGCGCCCTCTCAACGCTTCGAGAAAAGCTCACCGAAGCTGGAGCACGAATGATCGTCGCTAAAAACACTCTCATAAACCTCGCTGGAAAAAAAGCCGAAATTAGCGATGAAGTTTTAAGTGAAGACATTCTCACCGGTCAAACCGCACTTATCTTTGCAAATGAAGATGCCATTAGCCCCATCCAAGCTCTTGGTAAATTTATCAAAGAATTTGAAGCTCCAAAACTCAAAGCAGGGATCATTGAGGGGAAATTTCTAAATGAAACAGGGCTTTTGGCCATAAGCAAGCTTCCTACTCGCGAGGTACTAGCCGGACAGGTAGTGGGTGCAATTGCTGGGCCAATGTATGGACTAGTCGGCACTCTAGAAGGAAATTTACAGAAATTAATCTATATTTTGAAATCAAAAGCAGACAAAGGAGGTGACTAAACATGGCAGATAAAAAAGAATCAAAAGCCGTATCAAAATTAGTTGATGAAATCTCAAAACTTAGTGTTTTGGAGCTTAGTGAATTAGTCACAGAACTTCAAGATAAACTCGGAGTCTCAGCCGTCGTCCCGCAAATGGCTGCGCCAGCAGGAGCACCAGCAGAGGGCGAAGCAAAGAAAGATGAAGAAAGCGCCACAAAGACAGTTGTCATGACTAGTGCAGGCACAAACAAGATTGCTGTCATAAAAGCACTTCGTGAGATTAATCAAAACTGGGGACTTAAAGAAGCCAAAGATATGACTGAGCAAGTTCCATCCGAAATTGTCAAAGATGCCAAGGCAGAAGATGCTAAAAAAGCAGAAGAAGCTTTAAAAACAGCCGGAGCCGCAGTCGAGTTGAAATAATCTGGTAGAATATTTCCATCGGCTAGTAAAGTGAGGGTTTGAAATGTTGGATAGAGATTGCATTAAGAGTGTAATCGCCTATTGGTTAGCCTCGCAGGGATATCGGAACATATCCGCTGCGCACGGGCCAGAGGAGAGGTTTGGTGATTTCATCGTCAGCTACGAAACGCCTGATGAGGAATATCACGAAGCAAAAATTTTAGTAGGGTCAATTGACCATGAAGATGGCAATCCTGACCTCAATGATATCTTGAAAGGAACGGGGTGGGTAGCCAAGCAAGCCTAATAACTACTGCCGGCGGGTAAAATCGAGAGAATCTCTCACCACCGGCAGTAAATTCCCAGGCCGCGAGCGGGAAGCTTGGCGGGAAAGACGACAACAAGATCGGCTTATCGGAAGTCGGCACGTTCACACGCACACGCTCATCTTTACGCCCTTCTTCCCAGAGACGGCCGTTTAGAATTCTTGCCTCCATAAATAGCGTAAACTCAGAGATAGACATTACTCCTGCCGCAAAAGCGGTGAGCTCGCCAAAAAACTGGATCATCCCCGAGTTCTTCCGCCCGCTCGGCACAAGCGCCGGCAGCTCAATCCCATGCTCGGCTTCATACTCTGCGATAAATTGCTTAGTCCAGGCTTTATAAGCATCAAATTTACCACCCCAGACCTCGCGCACGCCCAAAGCCTTGCCCTCATTGGTATATTTCCTGAGGGAGGCTATCCCTTCATCAGAAAGATTTCTGAAATCAGCTCCAAAACACACAAACTGTAGCGAAACCTCCACCAGGCCATTTCGCCAAACTTTCCCGGTTTCTACAAACTCCTTCAGCCAATCTTCAAAGTTCATGAATTTCTCCTATCACTATTGAACTTATTTATTATACTATAAGATGATAAATTCCCCTAGCTTTTCACCGGATACATGAAGATCGTGAAGTCTTTAGGGTTGTAGTGGTGCCTCAAAATCACCCGCCTGGTGAGGCTCATGCAATATTCTAATATTTCCAACGAATCAGCATACCAGACATGGTTATCGTCCCTATTTTCCGGCTGAGGATGACCCCCAAGCATATTAAAAGAGCACACTATATTGGCATGCTCAAACATGGCCTTAATTGCCTTTTTGCGAAAATCCATATTCCCCGCCCCATTGGCGGACATGCCGTCCTCTATATTTGAATTGAGGGTCCCGCTTGCCATCACCACATCAAATTTCTCAGAGAGAGGCTTGGAAAAATAATCGCAGGCAATAAATTTGTGATGGGGAAAGTTTTTTTTGGCTTCCGCGATAAATTCCGGGACGATGTCCACCCCCGTATAGCTTTTAATCTTGTAGCGCTTGTCTAAAAATTTGGCCATCTCCCCAAAACCGCAGCCAACATCTAATACCGATTTACCATTAAAATCTACCTCAGCCCAAATTTGTCTGAAGCGCTGGTGAGCGGCCCCTTTCCTTGCCCAAAAAAGACTTTTAGGGTCTACCCCATGCTTTTCAAACTTTTTCTGATAGATTTTCTTTACTTTTTGAGAATCCATTTTAATATCTCCTCTTCCACATTTATCCCTGTGTCTTTGGAAACCGCCTTCCAGGCAGGAGCAGAATTTACTTCCCAGACAACCATCTTACCATTCTCATCTTCGGCAAGATCAACTCCGGCGATGTCTATCTCTACTGCTTTTGCCGCTCTTACAGCAAGCGCCTCATACTTTTCAGGGACTGGATAAACAGCCTTCTTTTCCCCCTCCGGGTATTCTCCATTAACTTTCTCTATAAACCGCTTTCTCCACTTTGTAGGCCTGGTAATTGCCCCAATAGCCCTATCCCCAAGCACAAACACCCTCACTCTCTGGCTTGCCTTAGTAAATTCTTGTGCAAAAAAACGCTTCCCTTCTTTCTCTTCCTTAGCAAGCTTATTCATCAATTCATCCAATTCTTCGTGGGTCTCTGGCGACCAGACTTCACGCGCCTTTTTACCGGAGGTGCTTTTAAGGACAAATGGGAACCCGACCACCCCTCCCGCTTTATTCTTAATATTCTCTAAGCTCCCAAAATAAGTCGCAGGGGTGGGGATATTATTCTCAATTAGGAGCGAAAGCTCAATTGCCTTGCTTAATGAAACCGGCATCATATGAGCACTGCCGTAATGTTTATCGACTACCCTTAAGCCTTTCTCCTTTGCATATCGCGCCAGAAGCGTGGCGTCCTCCAAGCGCTTCCCGACTAAACGAATATATAATACGTCAAATCCACGCACGTCGCGACCCAATATTTTCAGCTCATATTTACCACCGCTTTGAAACTCAAGATCAGAAAATGAAGCAATCGTGAGTTTTACCCCGAGTTTCCCAGCCTGCTCGACAAACGGCTCAATCTTACTTACCGGGCCGCCGGTCACTATCAATAAGTTATTTTCCATCTTTTTTATTTACCGCTTCTATTACTCTTTTTTCTGCCTCCTCCGTATGACTTTCAATTAACGGATCAACTAAAAACCCGCTGAGATCACGTCTTCCGATGATTACAGAATAGCGAAGCCTATCACGCTTGGCTACGGAAGTATAAGTTTTTATTTTCCTTCCGGCAAGCCAAAAAGTGAACCCTATAATTGGTCTTTCGGTAACTCCTAAAGAGCTCCTCACTCTCCGGGTAGTCAAAAAGATATTTTCCTTTCTGAGAAGCCCTAATTCTTTAGCAATTTTGTATTCAACTGAAGTGCGGTACGCCCCGGTATCGATTTTTGCCATCACTTTCTTGCGTTGCCCCTTCGCGACCCCTTTAATTGTAATTTCCTCGAGTGCCGAGATGGTCTTTATTTCATCTTTCGGCCTCACCCGATGGGCAAAGCTTGCCGCAAACAAAGCTTTTGCGATGTGTACGCCATGCTCTGGGTCACGTACTTTAAGGTCTTCAACTCTCTCGAGGCGTTTTCTTAAGCCCTCTTTATTGGCAAGCTGGATCTGAAGACCTGGCTGATAATTAAGTTCCAAGATCATCGGTCCGCGGCTTGGATGGATGACGATATCCACGCCGGCATATCCAAGCTTTGCCACTTCATGCGCTTTCACGGCAGTCTCCAATATTTTTGTCCAATTTGGGATCTTTATCCCATGAAGCTTGCGTTTTGTGCCAGGCTTATATTTGACATAATCGCCATACCAAATCGCATATGTTGTGATCCCTGTGGCGATATCGATCCCGACACCAAGCGCCCCCTGGTGAAGATTTGCCCTCCCTCCGGAATCCTTAGTCGGAAGCCTTAGCATTGCCATCACCGGCACTTTATTAAAAACAATTACCCGGATATCAGGCGTCCCGCGGTAAGCATATTTCTTAAATGCCTTATGCCGCCCGACATACTCCTGCACCAAGGCAATGTCTGGCTCATTATTCAAACTGTACGCCCCCTCAAGAATGTCTAGTGCATGAAGTTTGAGGTCCTCCGCAGTTACCCTTTCCCTACTTGTGGTCATCCACCCATTTCCATCCTTGGCCCTTCTTTTGACGACAATGATCCCCTCTCCCCCCAGTCCTCGACTTGGTTTTAAGGCAAAGGCTGAAGGAAGCCGCGACCAATCATAATTTAAAATGTCTCCCGGATTTATAAACTTAGCGCAAATCTCAGGAGTCGGCATACCAACCTTTGATAGGACCCGATAAGTCCATAGCTTTGAAGCGGCCACTCCCTTCCCGTGAGATTTATTATGCGAGTAAGAAAAGAGCTGCGTACGAGCATTTAAGCCTAATATTGCTGATGCCTTCATGGTTATTTGCCTCGAAGAAGTTTTCGGTACCTCCAGTATTCAGCTACCCTCAGGCCAGTGTATTTCCCAAGTACCAAATCCACAACCAAAACTGCCACAAGAAGCGACTCAGGATGAAGAAGCGCAAACACCCTCAATGGATCCATGATCAAGAAAGTATAGGACAAAAGTGAAAGGATCAAAGTCTCCGTTGCGAGGGTGACCGCGGTGCGGGCGCTTTTTCCCAGCTGTACTTTTGAAAAGTCCTCCGCCAGGAGCACCAGTATCAAAACTGGGAAAATACTGACATTTGTTAAGTCCGGATACTTCCAAACCGGCGCCAAAAACAAGATGTTTAGTACCCCAATGACAACAAGAAGGAGTAAAAGCGACATCCTGGGCAAATACTGTAGTTTTACCTTAGCTTTCCTAAGGACTAGCCTCGAGAAGGTCGAAACCGCAACGATCACAACAAAAAGAAGTATCCCCAAGACCGGCCCAATTGCCAAAAACACTATTGCAAGCGACGCCGGTAAAAATATTCCAAAACCTCGAAGACCAATAATGTGCCTCGCTGCGGCGATAAAGGCGGCGATTACCGGCAAAAGGAGGAGGAGTACTACTGTAGTCGGAGCAACCCCCACCTCAACCGAGGCGCGAATGGCATATTTTATCGGGTTAAATGGCCAGACCGCCCCAAGCTTTTGTGACTCCAAAAGCTTGCCCAAAGGCTCAGCGACCTCCTCGGTAGTCTGAGTAATATCCGGGCGCGGAGTGATCGTGGGTTCAGTTTCCAATAGCGGGCCAATTTGCTGGGCGGATACCGCCGAAGAACTAAAAAACGCTAAACAAAATATAAACAGTGCTATAACTAACTTGCGCATGGCTAATTATACTATGAAGGCCCTAAAGTAAACTAGCTTTCTTGAATTCCCAGGAGATATAAAACCGCTTCTTTTTTATAGCGCCTATCCCCGCGAGAATTGATCCTAATCGGCGGGAGCTTTCCGCGCTTTCCCCAGCGCTTGATCGTCAAAGGGGAAACTCTTAATAGCTCTGCCACTTCGCGTACTGTAAGGAGATCCGGGAGACTTTTAATATTAATCTTCTTTTTATCCATCAAAATAATCTTAAGTTAATCACAAAGTAACAAACAGGGACAGAGCCGTCAAGCCCCACTTTTCATAAAAATCCCTAGGCTACTCGATCTTTGAGGGCTTTGTAATACTCCAGAAGATACTCTTTTGCTAATTGCCAATGCTCATCGCCCTCCCCGGCTTCGGCAAGAACTCTCTCTTTAGAAGCAAGGGACCTCAAATGTGCCGCCTTTGCCGCCTGGAAATCACTGATCCGGTAGACTTCGGCGATAAATTTCCTCTGAGTATCTTCATCCGGTTTCTGCCAAAGTTTAACTCCAAGAGAAGCGGCCAGGGACGGCTCAAAGGCAAGCTTCACTTCATCCCGGATCAATCTATAAAATCTCTTAAGGCTTACGGCGGCCTCCTTCCAGTGCTTTTTCTCCCCTGCAAGTGTCGCAAGGACCAAGTGTCCTCCGGCTTCTTTAGCCAATGATTTGGAAACTCCCCATTGCTCGCGGATATGGGCCGCGGCATATTCCCTAAACTTAGTGCCCTCGGGGATATTCCCAAGCCTCCACCAGTCTAGTTCCAATTTGGCTGTCACCTCTGGTTTAAACTTAAAGTGCCCTTCGTTGTCATTCCCTCCAAAACGCCTTCTCCTACATGAGTAATCAAGGATTGCATTTCTTAATTTTTCAGGCGTAAAATCGGGAAAATGATCATCCTCCCAGTACATTTCGGCATACTCCATCTGCCACAATAACAGCCCGCTTGTCCGCTGTTCTCCGCTAGTCCTAATCAGTAAATCAACATAAGGATAGAGCTGGTCCCAAGTGTCTAAATATTTCTCAAAAAGCTTTTTGTTAATTTTATTTTCCGGGATATCATCCTTGATCATCCCCTTAACGGCACGGATAATCTCATCATGCCCGCCGTAATCAATCGCCAAATTGACAACATATTTATGATTATTAAAAGTGGACTTTTCTGCCTCTACAATTTTTTTTACCAAAAACTCTGGCAACCGATCTTTCCTTCCCAAATGTACCAATCTCACCTTCTCCTGATCCGCTTCTTTTAGATAATCGTTGATTAACTTTACATATAGTCTCATGAGATATCCCACTTCCTCCTCGGTGCGATCCCAATTCTCAGTCGAAAACCCCCATAAAGTCACCGTATGCACTCCCATCCTGCGAGCGGCGCGAGCTAGCTCCACGGCGCGTTCAAAGCCTGCTTTGTGGCCTTTCAAAGTGTGAAGTCCCCTTGCCCTTGCCCAGCGGCGGTTACCATCAGGGATGATGGCGACATGGTTTGGAATTTTCGTACCCTTTGGTAATTTTATTTCAATATCTCTCATTGGCTCTCAGATTATAACAAAACCTTTCTCTCACGAACTCTCAGGATGATATAATCCCACCTATCGAAAGCAGATTTCTGGGAGGCTAGAAATGGAACCTTTAACAGATCTAAATCCGAGATTGAAAGAAGGCACGATGCTTGTTAACATCGCGCCGTTAAATCTTGAAGAACTTACTGGCACCTTAACTCTCGCAGATAGCTTGGGCAATTGTCTTGAGCTACACAGAAATTACATTAGCTCGAAACATTTCAAGATTGTTTAACCTATATTGTGCCGGGTGGCAAGTCAACCACGCCATCCGGCATACATCCCATAATATTGACTATTAACCCTACATATACTACAATCCTCCCAATAACCATTGGAACATTAAGGAGAACACAATGTTTAGGGGCGAGAAACGCATTCTCCCAAAAGTGGGGATACTAGTCATTCGAACCAGAAAACATCATTCTGCCGTGCTCTTTCCAAAAAAGAATGACTGGCCTTTATCCCAAAAGATCTGGGAAGTGCGTAATATAGACCGGTCCGGCGCTCCGCGTATACGCTATATTGGCGGATATGCCGAAGTGGTAGTTCCAAATAGCGATTTCACCACCAAGTATTTCCGGGTGGTTAAGAAGCGCTGGTTTGGACTGTATTGGTAACCAGCAGGGTGCTTATAGTAATTTTTTCAATAAGCACCCGCTACAAATTATCGGTCTATTAACCTATTCCAAAAATCTTTCCTTCAAGACTAATAACGGGAAAGTTACTAAAGCATTAATTATTCTTTTAAATCTTCGCGGCTCTCTAAGAAGGCGCCATAGCCATTCTAAGCCCACTCTCGCCACCCATATTGGCGGTACCACTGCTGTACCAGCAAAGTAATCAAAAGCTCCTCCAACCGTCATGATAACAGTTACATCTAAATTGTTCCTCCACTTATGGGCCCATATTTCCTGCTTTGGTGCGCCAAAGGCAACAAGCAAAATAGCCGGTTTCTGATCGTTTATATGATTAACTACTTCAATCTCATGCTTATTATAAAAATCAGTTACAGGATCTGCTTGATCATCTAACCATGGCCCGCTAGCGCCAAGGATCTTTGCCTTTGGATATTTTTCTTTTGCCAGATTAACGGCTTTACGATTAACACTATCTGATGCGCCTAAGAAATATACCTTTAACTTGCTATCATTGGCTATTTTAAGGAGATCTATCATTAGTTCCCTACCTCGAAACCTCTCTGGAACTTCTTTTTTCAGCAGCTTTAAAGCCCATAATAAACCAATCCCGTCGCAGATGGAAATATCTGCAGAATTTAAAGAAACAAGCAATTTTTTGCTCCCCTGAGCGTGAACCATTATCTCGGGATTTGGGGTCACTATCAAAATCTTCTTATTTTTTTTGAGGCTACCTCGAATTTCATCTAGCACTTGACTCCTTCGAATGCTAGAAACATTTACTTTTAATATTTTGACTATTTTTCGGTCTTTATTAATCATGATTTCTGCAAGCTACGCCTATTTTCACAGCAAATTTCTATCATTTACCATACCCTTTGCCTTCTGTGTACGATAAATTCATATTTTTTTCTAGTTTTCCATGCATAAACGACAAAATTTTTTATCCGATAGTAGCGATAGATTCATTAAAAATACCTACACTAACTATAAGTTGTAGTAGATATTTACAATAACTGTAAATTAAGCATTTACGTTCACAAAACTACCTCAAAATTTAAGGCTAATTCTCCTCCATTAGCCTGAATGATTACCCAAAATATTAGCTCTCAATGTACAATTATTATCGGCTATCTTTTCGTGGTAATGCTATTCTTCCAAACCTCAATATTTTCCAATACCATTCCCGTCCCTCTTACTACACAATAAAGCGCATCATCGGCAACATGGCTTGGGACGCCAGTTTCCTCTGTCATTAGTTTATCAAAGTTTCTTAACATACTAGTCCCACCACTCATCACAATCCCTTTATCGATAATGTCTGAAGCAAGCTCCGGCGGCGTATCTTCCAAAACGGCTTTAACTGCCCCTATAATTTGAAGAAGAGTCCCCCGCATGGCCTCGGTGATATCTGTTGAAGTGATTTCAACGCTTCTTGGCAAACCAAAAACCAAATCCCTCCCTGAGATCTCATATTTTTCTTCTTTATCAAGTTTAGTGGCGGAGCCAAGCTTGACTTTGATATCCTCTGCAGTCTGATCGCCAATTATCAAATTATACTTCTTTTTGATATATATTTGGATCGCCTCATCCACCTTGTTCCCTGCCACACGGACGCTTTTGTGATTCACTACTCCCCCCAGAGAAATCACAGCAGCCTCAGCGGCACCCCCTCCCATGTCCACGATCATATGCCCGCTTGGGGCAGAGACCGGGATATTTGCCCCAATTGCCGCGGCCAAGGGCTCATCAATCAAGTAAGCCCGCGCCGCCCCAGCTTCGAGGGTCGCATCAAGCGCGGCCCTTCGCTCCACTTGGGTGCAACCTGCCGGGACACAAACCATGACCTCAGGCTTAAAAAGCTGAAATCTCCCGTACACTTTATTAATGAAGTACTTGAGCATCACTTTCGTGATCTGGTAGTCAGCGATGACTCCTTCCCGCATCGGCCTTGAAGCAATTAACGCCTCAGGTGTCCTCCCAAGCATCCTTTTTGCTTCCTCGCCAACAGCGACAACCTTATTATCTTCGGCATTAACGGCAACCACCGTTGGTTCATTTGCAATTATTCCCTCTCCTGCTACCCAAACTAAGGTGTTTGCTGTGCCTAGATCAATCGCCAATTTCTTCCGCATCATGCGCATTATAGCCTATCAGGAAACTTAATTGTATAATATATCCAATGACAAAAGTGCGGCTACTCATGATATTAATCACACTAATAATCATCGGCGTGTTTGGGACTATTGGTATACTTTTTGCTAGAGGATATCGTTTTGATACAGAAAAATTGGAACTTTTACCCAAAGGACTTTTAGTTGCAAATTCTGAGCCCAATGGAGCCCAAGTATACGTGGATGGGAAGCTTGAAACCGCCACAAATGCAACTATTAGCTTGTCCCCGGGGCCTCATGCAGTAGAAATTAAGAAAGAGGGATTTCTAACCTGGCAAAAAACGATTGAAGTTGCCAAAGAGGAGGTTACTCAAGTTGACGCTTTTTTAGTTTCCACCGCACCCAACTTAAGCGCACTTACCTTTTCAGGCGCCATCAATCCAGTATCTAATAAGGACCTTACCAGCATCGCCTATGCCATTGCCCCAAACGGGGATAACGGGGAAAAAGCAGGGCTTTGGGTCATTGAAACTGTAAATCTGCCTCTAGGATTTAATAGAAGTTCGCGCCAAATAACCAATGGGGATCTCACTGAGGCTACTTGGGAATGGTCGCCTAATGGAAGCGAAATCCTTCTAACTACCTCTGAGGGGGCATTTCTTTTGGATGCGTCTAAATACACCCCTCAAAACCAATTGGTTAATATCATCACTGAGTTAAATGATATCTCCCGTGCTTGGGAAGAGGAAAATCAAAAACAAATCGAGTCTCGCCTAGAAAAGCTTCCTGATGAGCTCGCGCAAATTTTTGAAAAAAGTGCGAAGGGTATTCTTTTTTCTCCAGATGAAGACAGGATCCTCTATACAGCAAGTGGAAGCGCAAGCATCCCAGAAGGTTTCATTGATCCTCTGCCGGGAGCCTCTACCCAAAAAGAAGAAAGAGAGATCACTGACGGCAATACATATGTATACGACACTAAGGAAGATAAAAATTTCAAGGTAGGCACTTCTAATGATATAATTCACTGGCTCCCAAACTCAGTTAACCTTATTTCCCCTAAGGAGAACGAAATAAAAGTAATGGATTACGACGGCACAAATAACCTCACTGTCTTTAGTGGGAACTATAGCTTCCCCCATGCCTACTCTTCCTCAAGTGCCAATAGGATATTGATCCTAACGAATTTAGGAGCACAAGACTCACCCACTAATTTATACTGGCTGGGCTTGAGATAGTAAGTTTCCTATAATGAGTCCCCGTAGTTCAACGGATAGAACGGAGGTTTCCTAAACCTTAAATGGAAGTTCGACTCTTCCCGGGGACACATCAAACTATAATGGTTTCTCGACCACTACGGTTATCTCGCCTTTGAGGGTGGAAGCTTGAAGATCTTTGATCACCTTATCAATCTCTCCTCTGTAGAGGGTCTCATGCATCTTGGTAAGTTCACGAGCGACAAATACTCGCCTCTCACCAAGATTTTCTCTGATAACCTTAAGCGTTTTAATGATCCTATGCGGCGACTCATAGAACACAAAAGTCAATCGCGAATCGTTTAAAAACTTTAACAATTTCAAACGCTTCTTTTTGGGCATAAACCCAATAAATATATACTTATTTACATCAAACCCACACACTGAAAGCGCGGTGATTCCTGCCGATGGACCGGGAACTGGAATAATTTCAAGCTCAGATTTTGAAATCACGTAATCTATCAATTCATTCCCTGGGTCACTAATGCCTGGCGTCCCAGCGTCGCTTACCAAAGCAATACTTTCCCCTGCTAATAGCCTCAACAAAATTTCGTCTTTCTTAGAATCATGACTGTGTTGGTGATATGACAAAGCATGATTATCTATCTCAAAGTGATCTAACAATTTGTTTGTAACACGAGTGTCCTCAGCGTATATTAAATCCACCTCTTTTAGTGTCTTAATCGCCCGCTCGCTTATATCCCCCAAATTCCCAATCGGTGTAGCGACTACATAAAGCTTGCCCAACATAAATAATTATAACCTACTTTCTTAAACTCCCTAAACTATCACAAACTATAAGTATATAAAAATTGTACCCAGAAATTGTGGATAACTCGTTGATGAACTCAGACTATAAGATTAGTCTATCTCTCTGCAATATTTCAGGCATACTGTATAATGAACAAGTTAAGTTAACAGGGCACTTTTAGGCCTAAACATGGGAAGCGGGGTGTAGTGTATCGGTAACACGCTGCGTTCGGGACGCAGAGACACTGGGTTCAATTCCCAGCACCCCGACACTACGCTAGTCGAGATACACCTTCACCTCATTATTTGAAGCCTTGAGGATCCCTTGATTGATCGGCAGCTCGTGTGTGCTTCCGTCCTTTTTTCTGATAACAAGCCTCTCCTGGATAATCGAAATAAAATTGGCGTGATTAGGAAGGATATCAAATTTACCGACATCATTTATCGATGACAGAGAATACGCCACTCCCTCATAAATAGTTTCTGGGCGTGTTTCTACTTTAACTTTTAACTCCTTCTTTGTTTCCGGCATTTTGAGTGCTCACATCATCCAGGCCCCCAATAAAGAGCAATTGTTCATCTGGGATCTGATCCATTTCCCCTTTTAATATGCGGCGGACATCCTCAACAGTTTTTTTTATCGGGACATAATTTCCCTCTTTAGCTCGCTGTTTAAAAGCGACAAAAAAACTCTGGGTCATATAATTTCTAAGAAGGCGGCCCCGTTGGTAGACTGCCCGATCGCCCTGAGAAAGCTCAGCCTCCCCAACCAAAGAAACAATCCTCTCAAGTTCCTGAGCTTGCTTAAGAAGCGCCCTGGCCTCAATCGCGGCATTATAATGGTCTGCTCCCACGATAGTCGGGTCTAAGGCAGATGAACTTGATTCCAAAATATCAACAGCAGGCAAGATCCCCTGCTGATAAACATCACGGGATAGAACCAGCATCGAGTCTAGATATGGGAAAACCGATTGAACGGCGTGGTCTAAGATATCATCCGCGGGAACATAAATTGCCTCAATCGAGCTAATATTTGCGTCGCTCGTTGAAATAAGCCGTTCGTGAAATTTAGCCATCTCGCTATCAAGGGTAGACTGGTACCCATCCTCAGACGGAATTTTGTTGGTTAAAACAGAAAGCTCGTTACCGGCTTGGGCGAACCTAAAAACATTATCAATAAAAAATAGTACATTCTGTTTCAGACTATCTCTAAAGTATTCCGCCAATGTCACCGCCGAGAAAGCCGATAAATATCTTACAGGCGGAGGCTCACCCATAGTACCAAAAACCAGCGATGCTTTTGGAAGGGCATCACTTTCCTTAAGCGATTGATGAAGCTCATATCCTTCCCTCACGCGCTCTCCCACCCCAGCAAAAACACTCACAGTATTTGGCTGTCTGCTTACAATATTATTTAGTATTTCTGTTAATAACATTGTTTTCCCAACTCCCGCCCCTCCAAAGAGCCCCATTTTCCCTCCTTTGATAAGTGGCGCAAACAAATCAATTACTTTTATCCCTGTCTCCAGTAATTCTTGGCCGGTAAGCACTCCGCGGGCGACATCAATCCGATGAATCGGCAGAGACTCCTTAGTGCTGATTGAAGCCAGACCATCTAGGGGTCTCCCAAAGATATCAACCACCCTACCTAACAATTCCTTTCCAACCGGGAAATTTATCTGTATCGCCCGCCTCACCACTATTGCTCCTCTCCAAAAATTCTGGACTGGCGCAAGCGGCAGACAGTAAAAGGAATCCTTGCTCGCCGATGCGTGCACTTCAAGCCACGAGTCCTTATCTTCCTCTAAAGTTAAAACATCAAAAATATTAGGCTTCTCTTTACTAAAGTGAACCTCGACTACTTGCCCCCTTATTGTTATTACTTTACCTTTCATTCTATCTACTCCATAACGACATCCCTGACAGGGAATTTAGTCTTTTTTGATTATGTACTCTGTGCCTCATACGCAAAAATGCAATTTTCTCTTTCTTAATATTTTCAGCGATGTTGTCGCTCGCCTCCTGCATGGACATAATCCGGGAAGAATTTTTTGCGAGCTGGGACTCCTCAATCGTCTGCTCAATCAGAGAGCCAAAAATCTTCGACTCAAAGGTCATCAAAATATTCTCCAAGCTCGGTTCAAAGATATATTTTGCAACCTCTTTCTTCTCGCCGATATCTTTCGACAGCGGGGTCTGAGCAGAGAGATTAAACCTGGTTGGCTCCTGCCTAACCACATTTATATACCTACCATAATAAAAGTGGATCTCTTCATACTGGACCAAGTGCTCAATGATCCCAACCAAAAGTTCCTTGTCTAGTCCATAATCTGGAAAGTCAAAATATGTGTATGGCAACTTCAAATTTGAGCCCAAAAATTGCTTCTGCCCAAGTTTCCCAATAATCGTTACCTCATTATCCACGCCCTTTATATTCTCTAGGAAAAAATTAAAAGTGTTATGGACTATTTCTCCATAAAGCCCGGCATTAGCAGAGATTAGTACGGCAACGGTCTTTCCATTATGAGCCAAAAAGGTTAATTCGCCGCCCTTTTTTTTACCTCGTCTTTTTAGGAGTTTTGCCGCGGCACGCCTGTAAGAAGCCCTCACCTCATCAAAAATCCCATTAATTTCCGCCATATATTCCCTGCTACGAAGAACAGAGTTTCTGGTTTTTCTCATCCTATTGGCGGCAATTTCCGCCAATGCCTGAGTCATCTCCTTCATGGATTCCAAATCTTTAATTGTATTATCAGCGCCTCTACTCATGGGACAAGTTTGCTTTTACCATCTCTGGATTACTGGCAATCTTTGTTTTAAGCTCAGAAAGCGTCTTTGATTCATTGACTAGCTTAATTACCATATCTCTAAATGATTTCTCTTTGTTATACCGAGAGATTACTTTAACTATCTCAGACTTTGTTGCCTCCTTATCAAACCCTTTCCAGATATCTGCCCAAAGTGCTCCAAACATGAATATGCTCGCTTCCAGTGGGACAATATAGGCGACAGTTTGATCAAACAAAACCGATACTTGCTCCCCCAGGGCAAGCTTTTGTTGTACCTCTTCCCCAAGCTCCGCCCCAAATCTAATATGCTGCCGCATCCTGGTTTGCGATACTAAAAAGCTCGAAATTTCCCGGCTGATATCGCGGACGATATCGATATGCGCTTGCCTCCCGACCCTGGTAACAGACAAATACGGGCTCACTGCCGGGCGGTACCCCTTGTTAAAAAGGTCGCGATCAAAATATATATGCCCGTCGGTAATCGCCATAAGATTTGTTTGGATAAACCCGGACAAGTCCCCAAGCTTACTTTCAGCAACGGGAAGACAGCTGATCGAGACTTCCTTATTCCCAAGTTTGAAGCATCCTCCCCGCTCCAAAAGCCTTGAGTGGGCATAAAAAATGTCCCCAGGATAGGCATCTCTTCCAGGAAATCTTCGCAAAAGAAGCGAAATTTCCCGGTAATACCTAGCGTGCGTAGTAAGATCATCCAAAATAATTAAGACGTCCCTGCCCAAGTCCCGAAAATACTCTGCCACACTCATAGCGGCATACGGAGTTACATACACCAGTCCCGCTGGATCGGCCGCGTCACTAGCAATAATTACACAGCTCTTCTCTATTTTATTTTTTTTAATAAACTCCTCAACTTTTTTGGTATCTTGCTGTCTTTTCCCTACAGCGGCATAGATGCAGATCGTTCCAGAGAGAGCTTGAGTGAGCATCGTCTGCAACAAGAACATGGTCTTACCAGTTTTACCATCGCCTATAATAAGCTCCCTTTGTCCCTTCCCTAAAGGAACCACCAAGTCAACTATGGTGACACCTGTAACAAGCGGTTTATTTACTGCCGACCGAGCCGATAGCCCACTCGGGGTTGTATCAATTTGCTTTAGTTCCTCCCCTACCATACTTCCAAGAGGCACGATCGTCTTCCCCATCATCTCCTCGCCAACCGGCATGGTCAAAGTCTCCCCAGTTCTAGCAACTTTCGTTCCCACATTAATCTGTTCATTAGTAAAAAGAAGCACCTCTGCGTATTCCACGGTCAGTGATAGCACTTGGCCCACATGGTCGATTTTACTATCGCCGTCATTTGTTTCAAATATCACCAATTCCCCGGGGCGTACTTCAGGCAGCCCTTCAACATAAACTACCGAGCTCAAAGACTCCTCGATAAACCCTATCTCTCCAAACTTGTTAAGATAATAATTAAAATCCTTCATTGGTAAGCACCGAACATAAAGAATAATCTCCAAATTTTCCTTGAAAAGATATTGTTGCTCCTCCGATAAGCTCGGGCTTAATTACAAAATTAACTATCACCTTATTCTCCATATTTCCCAAAAGCCATTCGTAAATTTTTTCAATTAATCCCTCGCCCGGCTGAATTGAAACTTCTAATACGAGCTCCGGCATCCCATCAAGAATTGCCTCAAGCTCACTAAAAAACTGATCCTTTTCCAATTTACTGGCTTCAAAATCCTTACGGACTGCTTCCCGAGTTTCCATCCTTACATCACTCTTTTTAGTCCCTTGAAAATCTTCATCACGTAAATCCCCGAGCTCAGTGCTTAAAAGAGCAAGCTCACTTGAGGTACGAATAAGGCTAAGTATATTAGAGAATCTCATTGGTTTTTGCTTTGGTAAGGGCATCTAAAATAAGCTTTTCTTGGTCACTCTCACTCAATGACTTACTTAAAGTATCTCTAAGTATCTTTTTAGTTACTTCAGATACTTTTTGATCGATCTCATTTATCTTTTTGGCCTTATATTCCAAAAGCTCTTTGTCAACCATCGCCTTTGATTTCGATATTTCCTCAATTATCCCTTTCTCTATCGCTCCCGAAGCATTTTCGATCGCGCCTTTAAGTCCGTTATTGACAACCTCTCGGATAGTGTCCTCCACGCTCGCCTCGATCTCGTGCCGGTAGAGCCTGCTTTCATTGATGATCTTCTGGGCAGTGTCGCGCGCATCACTGATAATCTTTCTAGATTTGCTTCTTGACTTTAAGACTACATGGCTTCGTGCTAACTTCTTGTACCGCTTTCTCACAATTCTCACTGTCGCAAATAAACTCACTGCTATATAAAGTAGAAGTATATTGACTGCTCCGGAAATAATTAGTAATCGCGTCATAAAATCGCTCATTGTTTTAATAAATCTTTTCCCTCCATTTCAGGCGGCACCGGCAGGCCAAATAGCCCTAGTACCGTTGGCGCGATATCAGCCAAAGACCCTTTCTCAAGTGTAACAGCTTTCCCGCGCAGGGAATTATTGATAATTAATACTGGAACAGGATTTGCAGAGTGCTCTGTATTGGTGGTGCCCTCCTGGGTTGTGAAGAAAAAAGACTTATTAGGATAAGACAGCAAGTCTTCGGCATTGCCATGGTCAGCCGAAATGATCACCGTCGCATTATATTGTAAGGCAACAGTTACAAATTCCCCCACCGCTTTATCGATATACTCGCAAGCCTTTATCGAAGCCTTCAGGTTCCCGCTATGAGCAACCATGTCGGCATTGGCAAAATTTACAAATGCAAAATGATAGTAGCGCCTTGCTATCTGACGCTTAAACTCATCAATAATCTTAAATAAACTCATCTCCGGCTTTTTGTCATAGGTAGCCACTTTTGGGGACGGGATAATAACCGCATCTTCGCCTTCAAACCCCTTTGCGCGCATCCCATTGTAATAAAAAGTGACCATCTTTTCTTTCTCGCTTTCTGCTAAACAAAGCTGCTTCATACTACTTTGGGAGAGAATTTTAGGAAGAGGATTTTCTACGACCAAGGGAGGGAAAGCAATTGCGCTAACCGGAAAATCGCGGTGATACTCAGTCATTGTTACAAAATAGAGGTTTTTAGGCCATTTCTCTCGCTTAAAAGTCGGTCCTTTAATCAACTCCTTCTTTCTTCTAGGAATATTTTCCTCGTGCGGGGCCACCTCCACCTCAATTCCTTCAATCTTTTCAAAATCAGGAAGAACAAAAGCCATCGTCAATTGCCTTGGGCGATCAATTCTAAAATTAAAAAAGATTACGGCGTCGTTATCGTCAACTGTCGCCACAGGCTTCCCCCCCTCCATAATCACAACTGGAGCAATAAATTCGTCTGTCACGCCCTGGGCAAAAGAACTTTTTATTGCCTCCTCTGCTGAAACCGCCTGTCCTCCCCTCCCAAGCACGATGGCATCATAGGCTTTTCTGGTGCGATCCCAGCGTTTATCGCGGTCCATAGCGTAGTAGCGGCCGGCTAATGTCGCCAATCAAAGAATAAAAATGGTCAATTGACGAGTGTACTCCTCCGCTACCTACCATTCCCATGAGATGGAGCTTTGATCCATTCACCTTGACATGATTTACGGCCTTCAAAAAAGCGGCGTTATTATGAAACGACCCGTCTTTAACAGATCGATTTATCCTTGTCAGACTCTGAGGAGTTGGTTTACCTGCCCCCATAGTCAAGTGCCCTACCTCGGAATTTCCAGCCTCACCGGCAGGGAGCCCCACAGACTCGCCGGCCGCGATCAGCTCACCGTGAGGGAAATACTTCAGGTAGCTACTCATGTTTGGAGTCTTTGCCAAGCTAATTGCATTCCCTTGAGACAGCGGGGCGATTCCCCAACCATCAAGAACTAAGACAATTACTGGCGACTGGACGTTCCCGCTTGGGCCGACAGGGCCTCTTCTACCTCTAACTAATTGTATAATTCTATTTAAAAACATATCAATGTATTACAAAACCAATATTAAGTATGCAATTCCAAGACCTGCTAACAATATTGCAATTGTTACCAAAATATTAAAAATTACGGAGAGCTGGATCATTCGTCCCGCCAAAGGATTCCTCCCAATTGCCTCTACTCCAGTCTTGGCCACTCTTCCAAAAAATACAAAACCTAGAGTGAACGAAATTAAAACCATCATAGCCGCTAATATATAGCGAAGGGATGATAATGGCTCAAATAGCGGGGATGCTAAGCCCTGGGACAGGGCCGCGACAAGATTCGTCCCGCTACTTCCCAAGCCAGTAGATGGGTGAATATTTAAAGAGACAAGGATCTCGCCAGTATCTTCAGGATTATCGGGAGTAAACGCTTCGAGTGCGGTCCCTAATACATAGCCATTTCTTGTTGCAAGCTGGGCAAGGCCTACAATTTCGGAGCTTGTGACAAGGTCTCCAATCTCAATTGGGCCATTGATCGCTGTCGCTCGAACAAGAGCCTTATCTTTAGTAATTATTAGTTTGGCATTTTCTAATCCTCTGCTTTCAAATTCCGCCGCAGGAGCATCTACTACCACTCCAAACATATCCGCACTATACTCAAAATCGCACAATTTGTAATTACTATCGGATTCACAAAGCAAATCACCTTGAGAAACCTCGAAATCAATTGGAAGTGAAAAAGCTACGCCTGAAGCATCAATCTGAGCCGAAACAGGATTGGCATTTAAAAATATAACAAAAGATATCAAGATTACTTGCGGTAATTTTGCCTTTAATATACTAGTGGTCAGTTTGTTTATCATGGACAGTATCTATCTGCTTGCCTCAAATATATAGTTGCGGAAATAATTTAGCTTTGCGGTAATCAAAACTATTGGCTTTTATATTTACCGCATTTACACTGCAAAGATATTCTGCTAAAGTACTTCCTAACACTTATTTTTCAGTATAGCACAAAATACCAGCCCATTACATCGCTCGCTCGAATTCAAGCTAGAAACTCTATCTTGACACAAATAAGCCTCCCTTATTTCGTGCTTGACAAATTGGGTAATTTTTGTATTAATGATATTAGACATTTTGAAGCAAATGTCCAAGATTATTAAATACTGCCAAAATGAGGAACCTGCTGAACGATAAATCGACCAATCACAGTTTTACGATTGCTGAGGCTGCGGAGTTTTTAAAAGTTAGTAAAAAGACTCTTCGTAGATGGGAAATTGAGGGTAAAATAATTCCACAAAGAACGACTGGCAATCACCGAAGATATCTGCTAAATGACCTTAAGGCCTATAAAACCTCGAAAAATAGGGCAAAAACTATACCGGCTCCGCATGCCAACCCCAGTATTTATGAGCTAGATACGACTTCTGCTTCTGAAATTAATGAAAATCGCAACATCAGCTTACGAGTATTAAAAGGCTATGCACTCGCCTTCTGTATTGCTTTAATACTATTTGTTATACTAAGAACCACTTCCCTGCAAAACTATGCTTTTGAAATCTTTTCCCCAAATTCCAGAGATAGGAGCAGTATTTTAAGCGAAATCAAGCATTCATATCAAGAGCGGAGGGTTTTAGCCGAGTCTATCTCCTCAGAAGACATAATTTTTAATGTAAACGTACCTACAAACCTAAAAAATGATGTTACTATAGGTGGCAGTCTCTCAGTAGGAGGAATTACTTCAAATATCTATAGCGCTTTTGCAAATGAAGGCGAACTTCCGACTTCCGACATCATGGATGCTACCAATGATTTATTTATTTCGGGAGATTTAGAAGTAACCGGTGCAGTCTTCGGAGATGGATCCAACCTGACTGGGATCGATACATATACATCATGGTCGTTTGCCACCGACGGAACAACTCAAGACGCCCTAATTGATGGAGCGATCCTAAATCTTATTTCCGGAGAAGGGATTGATATCACCCGAGGCGCCGCCAATCAAGTCACCATCGCCGGAGAGGATGCCAGTACCGACAACAAGGGAATTGCTAAATTTAGCGATAGCTACTTCGGAGTAAGTAGCGGTGAGGTGACACTTGACGACAAATACCTTTTCAATTCCGGAGATACCGCCTCGGGGGCATATACCTTTTCAGGTGCCACGACCTACTCCACTTCAATCACTTTAGCCGACGGGGCCCTACTTGATCTATCCGCGATATTACACAATGATACTGCTGCACAAGGATTCAAATTACCTCAAAGTACATCACTTACTGCCCCTGCTGCCGGAGAGGGATATATCGCCTGGGATAGCGACGATAATATC
Organism: Candidatus Woesebacteria bacterium GW2011_GWC1_42_9; assembly: GCA_000995185.1. Lineage (GTDB taxonomy): Bacteria > Patescibacteriota > Microgenomatia > UBA8517 > UBA8517 > GWC1-42-9. The sequence goes on along the minus strand of LCET01000009.1, from coordinate 18,567 downwards.
TTCTATGTCTATAATGGAAGCACCTGGACAACCGAAGGGCTAGGGACTGGCGGTACTGGAATTGCAAACCAGCTTACTTACTGGACCGGCACCTCTACGATCGCCGGCGACACCGGGCTTACCTATGATGCCACGACCGACATCCTCTCCATTGGCTCAGGCGGGGCTGTTAACCCCAGTGTTGATTCCGGAGCCGATCTTGGGTCATCTCTCCTCTACTGGAACAATCTATATGTCAACAATATAATCTTATTAATATTTAATGCCTGTAATTCCAACAGATTTACTAGGTCTTCGCTAAAGAGAATGTCTCTGACTTGTTTACCATTGCCATATATAGTCAAAGGTTTGCCAATCAGTTTAGATATAACAAAATGGAATGAATATAATGGTTTTCAAGTTCCTATATTTACAGATGAGCATTTTGTAAATATTACAGAAGAAGTTTATCATATTCAACAATTTATAACAATGGATCTACAATGCTTGCCAGCCTTGATACAAATGGGCAGCTTGATCTTCTAGCCGATGGGTTAACTGCGGGGCTCAGGCTCGGGGCAGGTAATGATTTGCATCTCTACCATGATGGATCAGATTCCTGGATTCAAAACTCAACAGGTCAACTTCTAATAGAAGGGGTGGACTCTTCTGAAATAATTGTCAATGCCCAAGGGGTAGATGTTAACTTCCGTGTCGGAGGGACTTCCCTTTATGATTTATTTTTCGTAGACGCTGGTGCAAACAGAGTTGGAATAGGCAACGACGCTCCCGATCACAGATTAGAAGTTACTGGATACTCTGGAGGGAACGCTCTTGTCGCCTTCGATGACACTGGCGGCAATGACATTTTTACAGCAAGCGCGTCGGCGACAACACGATTCACGATAACAAACGACGGCACTCTCCTCCCTGGCGCAAATAACACCTATGATATTGGAACCGTTACAAACGCTGACGATATGGATCAGAACCTCTCAACTGCCAATGCCAGCTTTTGGGGAGAGGACGCGGGTGATTCTAGTGGCTATTTTGTCACTAACGTTGGAGACGTTAATGGAGATGGTTATGACGACATGGCGATTGGCGCATATCTAGATGCCGATGTAGCAAGTCAAGCCGGACAGACTTATCTCATCCTGGGGAAAGCCACAGGCTGGGCGATGGATACTGATTTATCTGCAGCCGATGCTTCCTATAGAGGTGAGGGCGCTGGTGATCAAAGTGGAGTTTCAGTCAGCGGTGCCGGAGATGTCAATGGGGATGGGTATGATGACTTCATTATTGGGGCATGGGGAGATGATGATGGAGGAAATCTTGCAGGTCAGACTTATCTCATCCTGGGGAAAGCCACAGGCTGGGCGATGGATACCAGTCTATCTACAGCTGATGCCTCTTTCTGGGGAGAAGACGCAGATGATCAAAGTGGAGTTTCAGTCAGCGGTGCCGGAGATGTCAATGGGGATGGGTATGATGACTTCATTATTGGGGCAAACTTTGATGAAGAGGGAGGAAATCTTGCAGGTCAGACATACCTCATATTAGGGAAAGCCACTGCTTGGGCGATGGATACCAGTCTATCTACAGCTGATGCCTCTTTCTGGGGAGAAAATGCAGATGATCGGAGTGGCACTTCTATCTCTGGTGCTAGAGATGTCAATGCGGATGGGTATGATGACTTCATTATTGGGGCATATCAAAATGACAATGGAGCAAGTAATGCCGGACAGACATACCTCATATTAGGGAAAGTCACTGGTTGGGCGATGGATACTGATTTATCTGTCGCTGATGCCAGCTATTTGGGAGAGGCTTTGAACGATAATAGTGGTTGGTTTGTCTCTGGTGCCGGAGACACCAATGGGGATGGGTATGATGATATTTTGATTGGAGCGTATGGGAATGATGCCGGAGGAAGCAGCGCAGGTCAGACCTATCTCATCCTGGGGAAAGCCACTGCTTGGGCGATGGATACCAGTCTGTCTGCAGTCGATGCCAGCTTTTGGGGAGAAGATGCGAGTGACAGGAGTGGCTGGTCTGTCTCTGGCGCAGGAGACGTCAATGGGGATGGGTATGATGATATTTTGATTGGGGCATATGCAGATGAAGATGGCGGAGCAAGTGCGGGTCAGACCTACCTCATATTAGGGAAAGCCACTGGTTGGGCGATGGATACTGACCTGTCTGCTGCCAATGCCAGTTTTTTGGGAGAGGCTGCGAGTGATAATAGTGGTTGGTCAGTCTCCGGTGCCGGAGATGTCAACAAAGATGGATATGATGATATTTTGATTGGAGCATATGGAAACATTGATGGCGGTGGGGCAAGCGCTGGTCAAACCTACCTCATCCTCTCCAATGAAGTTCAATATGACACCATCCTTGCACGCCACTTAACGGCAGGATCGTCTCTTCAGGCTGGTGATCGAGACGGCAGGCTCATCCAGTTCCCTATTGACAGTAAATGGCCAAGCCATAGGAAACGCTCTCGTTACTCTAAATGAAACCGGAAGTAATGATATCTTGACCGCCAGCGCCAGCGGCACTTCAGTCTTTACCATCGCCAATAATGGCAATGTGAACATCGGCACCGCTTCAACCAACCCAGCCGACCTAACTATCAAAGGCGACGTTATTCTCGATAGTCAAACTGAAATTACCACCTCTATCGGCACTATCTATGACATGTTCGCTTATGATACTTCCAAGGATTCCGATGGCGGGACCTGGACAAACTCCATCACTGCTCAGTCAAGTAGTTGGTACACCGAAGCACTTGACGCTTCTGCGGGGGTCGAGTGCGATGTTTCTGGCTCTGATGACCGTTGTGAACAAGCCGCCTTCCCAGAAAAAGCAGTCATCATTGGCTCCTCCACCGAACTCATCATCATTGATGAAGTCACCAATAACTTGTGGATGAGATTTGGTGTCGGCACCACCGCCGAGGCAATTGAAGGGGTAATTACCGAGATTTATGCTCAAGACGGCCAGGTCTTTGTCTCTACCAATGGCGGCTCTGGCGATACTGGTTTGTTTGTTATCGACTTTAAGCTGGATAGGTTGATTCGCTATGACGCCGTCAACCGCTCTACTTCCGACCAGAACATCGCCGGCCGTAACGGTACTAACTCTTATGCCACCAACACTGATACTGACTTTGCCCTTGGAGACGACGCCGTTAATGACTTTGATGTGACTAAAGTTAACGGAGTCACCTACTATGCCCTAGCGACCGACGGCAGTGCTTATATTCTTGATCCTAACAAAGCAAAGGAAGATGTCCTCAGAAAGTACTACACCAGCGCCGCAACCGATGATATTAATAATGTTAGATTGACTACCGGCGGTGAATTAATCGCTACCAACGAGACTGCCACTCAGCTCCAGGTCTTTTCCGATATTCAAAGCGATACTGCTGATGTGACCGCCGCTGACCAGAACTTTACTACCGCTACCACCCCGGAAATATTAGCCAACCCCGGCTCGACGAAATATGCGCTTGAGGTCTATGAAGATAGGGCTATGAAGATCTACTACGGCTCTAGCGCCGGAGTTGACGTCTTCCAAATTGATGCAGACGGAAGCACTGTAGAGAGAGGCGGTATTTTCCACTCTACTTTATCAGGCACTTATAACAATTTTTATGATCTTGATAATGCCGCGGCCGCCACCGACATTTCCGGCAACAGCGCCGACAGCACTTCTGTTTCCGGCACTCCCACCCTGATTGTCGGGCCTGAAGGGACAGCTGACTCGGCCTTGGACTTTGACAATGCTTCTAACGAGTACTTCATTGTTGCCGACGCCGACGTGCCAATCCTCGGAGCTTCATTTACTATGGGCGGCTGGCTAAAAGTTGATTCAGCCGACGTCCAAGCCACCCAAGGCATCATGGGTACCTATAACGCGACGGGTGATGGCTGGATTTTCTACTACTCTGAAGCTACGGGCATTCTTGCATTTTATGACGATGGCGCCAACATGACCAGCACCCAAACCCTGCCAGTTGATGAGTGGGTCCATGTAGCTTTTACTTTTGCAGATAATGTATCGGAGGGCAGTTTTTATGTGAACGGTCAGCTGGTTGATACCGGCCTGGCCGGAGCCAGACCTACAGATGGGATCAATCTCTATCTTGGCACTCAGGGAGTCACCGGCGCCACCACCGCCGACTTTGACGGCGGCATGGATGACTTGTTTATCATCGATGATAAAGCCCTTTCTCAAAGTGAAATCCAGGCAATAATGAACCGCGGTAAGGGTTGGCTCCACACTGGTGTAGCTGATGCCACCGACTACTCGGCTTCAACCATCGGCGATTCCTCTATGGCTTGGAAGACTAATGAGTTTGTGGGTGAGATGGTAGAAATCACCGGCGGCACCGGCTCTGGCCAATATCGAACTGTTAAGTCAAACACGGCCACCGTCTTAACTATTACTCCAAATTGGGCCACTACTCCCGACACCACCTCAGACTTTAGGATCCTGAAAAATGTCTACCCGGGAGTGATTGAGCCTAAAGCCATTTTTATGGAAGGGCAAAATGCTTACTTCGGCGACAATGACGGCTCTGATGGCGGCGGCGCTTTTGCCTTCACGCGCCAAAACGATTACCAATTTATTGGCAAACAATACTATAACGGAGCCGCTAGCCTGACTGATGATACCAGCACCGCCTGGGGAGCCACTTATGATGATATTACCGCCATCCAAACCCTGGGTACTAACAAGCTCTTTATCACCTCAGACACTCATTACTGGAAAGAATACACTGGGGAGTCTCTATTGAGAAAAACTGCTAGCCTTACTAACCAAGTAGATAGTCTTAATCAGAGTACTGTTAAAGCCCTCGATAGTTCAGGTAACGTACTAAAAAATCAAGTGATTAGGACCGGCACCACTGATCTGCCAGCCGCCAGCGCTGTTCCTGCCAGTCAAACAATCACTACTTACTACGGCATTACTTTTGACAGTACGCCGATGGTGGTCACGAGCCCTATCAGTTTCCACTACGTTGTCAGCGGTGTTGACACGAGTGCCTGGGATATGCGGGCTTACGTGTCCAGCGCTCAACCTGGTTTTTTTAATGTTAATCGTTATATCAGTATTCCCCCATATACTACCTATCTAGGGGCTGTAACCATGCAGTGGCTGGCCATCGGCCCCTATACTGAACCAATCGGCGCCGACTTGGCAGAGTACTACCAAACTTATGACCTCACTGCCGAGGCGGGAGATGTAGTTAGTATTGATACAGTTAATGATATTTCCGTCACTAAATCACTAGGCAAAGAAGATAGGAACGCTATTGGTATCATCGCCACCAAACCTGGACTGGTGCTTGGTAATGAAGATGGCAGTACTGCTGGCGTAGCAACCAATGCCGATGGCAGCGCAGTCAAAAGTGGCCAGGCTAAGACTGTTCAGGTAGCTCTGGCAGGCAGAGTACCAGTTAAAGTGACTCTAGAAAATGGTCCAATTAAGAAAGGTGATTACCTGGTCCCCGCTTCTAAGCCTGGCTATGCCATGAAGGGCGTGAATCCGGGTATTTCTGTAGGCCGCGCCATGGAAGACTTTGACGGCAGTTCGACCATAGTCGATGTGGTAACCCCAGATGTTAAGTTTACTGAAGAAGAACTTAAAGCCTACTTAAGCCAAGTCGCAGCTGAGGCTTCAGCTTCTGGTCAGCTCATCACTCACGACAACAACAAAGATGGCGTAACCGACGCTGCCGTCTATAATGAGGGTAAAGTCATGGCTTTTGTCCAGACGGGCTACTGGGACGGCGGGATCGGAAGCGACTGGACAAGAGCTAGCCAATTACTGATGAGTGGATCAAAAAGTATCAGTACACTCCAATCTGGATCACTACTCACCGAACCAATAACATTGGACGCTCTCGGCGGATATTTCGATTCACAAGTTATCGCCCAGGATGAAGTTAGCGCCCCAAGTGAAGAGATTGAAGCTTTGGAAGAAGAGCTCGGCGGGGTCATGACCAGGATGGCTCAGCGGATAATCGAGCTTGAAAGCCGAGTCAATAATCTTGAAAACCAACAAGGAGAACAAATTGATACTCAAATTAGTACGAATCTTGAATCAGAGATCACTGACCTTACGGTAAGTGGGAGCGCTGTTCTTGGGGACGTCTCGATAAGCGGCGAGCTTTCGGTCGGGACGTTAATTATTGATGGCCTCAACAATAAGATTGATGCCGTGGGCTCACTGGAGCTTCAGCCCGGGAGGCTTGGGTCGATCGAGATCATGAATGGGCTAGTTAGCATCGACGAAAAGGGCAATGTCACCGCTCAAGAAATTACGGCCCAAAAATATAATGTTAGCGGCGAATCCGCCGGTAGCGGGATAATTACCAAGGGTAAGACTGAGATATATATCCCAAGCGAGCTAGTTACCGCAAATTCCATCATCATGGTCACCCCCACCTCGCCCACTCTTTCTCCGCTTGTGGTGACCGAAAAAGAAAGCGGCTACGGTTTCCAGGTTGAAACGCTCACTCCAGTATCAGAAGATATCAGCTTCGGCTGGTTTATCGTTGATAAAGTAAATTACTAGCTTTTTGTCTCTTCTTTCGAGTAAATCAAGCACTCTGAAGCTGATTCATATTCGAATACCTCATCTTTATCAAAAATTAGCTTTATCTCTTTTTTGGCTGACTCTGGCGAGTCCGAAGCATGGATCAGGTTTTGCTGGCCGCTCATCCCAAAATCTCCCCTGATTGACCCTGATTCTGCCTCTCTGCCCTTTGTAGTTCCAACTATCTTTCTAACTGTAGCAATCCCATCCAAACCCTGCCAAACCATGACTACTATCGGTGTCCAGGTCATAAATTTCTTAAGATCAGCGAAAAAATCCTTGCCTTTGTGATGCTCGTACCACTCATCTAGTGTCTCATCATCAAACGTAATCATTTTGATCCCAACAAGCTTCATGCCTTTTCTCTCAAATCTTTGGATAATTTCCCCTACCAACCCCCTTTGAAGCGCATCGGGTTTTACCAAGACCACCGTCTTTTCCATGAGGAAAGCTTACAACTAAATCAATAATTTCTCAAACCTCGCCTGAGATTTATAAGGGCCAATGACCGCAAGATTTAGTTTCTCCCGCCCAAAAAGCCCTTTGGCTAGGCGAGAAACATCTTCTACGGTGACTTTATCAATTTCAGAAAATATCTGGTCTGGAGTTTCAATTTTCTCAATTAGAAGCTCGCGGACCCCGAAAAAACCATTCACCGAGCTGGTGTTCTCCAAAGAAAGCGAGGTCCGTCCTTTGATATATTCTTTCGCTTTATTTAGTTCCTGCTCGCTAATTCCATGATTTCCGCCAGTCATTTTATAAAACTCTCCCAAAATCACCTTTATCGCCTCGTCCACTTTCGCTGGCGCCACCCCCGCATATGCCGATACATACCCGGTATCAATATATTTATCTATATCACCATGGATAGAGTACGCAAGCCCTCGCTTCTCGCGGACCTCGGTAAATAGCCGGCAGCTCATCCCGCTCCCAAGGATAGTCATCAAGACAAATTCTATAAAACGGTCTTTATGCCCAAAGCCGCTTCCTCCAAACCCGAGGATCAAATGCGCCTGGTCGGTTTTCTTGAATTTCAATAACGCCTGTGGTTTTTTTTGGGTGGCCGAAAACTTGCTATGGCTTGTTTTATTCCCTTTTTTAAGACCGCCGAAATATTTTTCGGCGAGCAATTTAGCCTTGCTCTCAGTGATCCCTCCTGATATAGTAATTAGCATATTGCCCGAGTTATAATGCTTATCTCGGTACTCAACAAAGTCTTGTCGATTGATTTTTAAGACCGTCTCTTTTGTACCGATCACATCCCGTCCCAGATCAGTTTTTCCATGGATGACCTCTTCAAAAATTTCCCCTATTTTAGCGATCGGGGTGTCCTCATACATACCGATCTCCTCGATAATTACTCCCCGCTCGCGTTCTATGTCCGCGGGCTTTAAAAGTGGGGCAAGAAGCATATCGCTCAAAACATCAAACGCTTCCTCCATGTTTTCGCTCCGTGCCCGGACGTAAAAGTTAGTCCAGTGTTTGTGGGTCCCGGCATTAAACTCCCCGCCAAACGAATCCACCAGCTCCGAAACCTCCCTGGCAGATTTATATTTCTTGCCACCCTTAAAAGCCATATGCTCTAAAAAGTGGCTAATGCCGGCAATGCGATCCGATTCGTAGCGCGAACCGACGCGCACCCAAGCAGTCACTGTGGCGCTCTCAAGGCTTGGCATGGGAATGATCACTACTCGCAAGCCATTCTGAAGCTTAAACTTTTTATAATTCACAGATCAAAGTATATCACGCAATCCCCTACATCCTCTCAGGAACATTTATTCCTAAAATTAGAAGGCCGTTTTTAATTACCTGGACTGTGGCCTTTGTAAGAGCGATCCGTCCTGCTTCATTTGGGTCTCCAATAATTTTATGTTTGTTATAGAAAGCGTTATATGCTCCCGCTAAAGCAAATAAATACTCACATAAAAGGTTTGGTGAGTAATTATCCGCCGCATTAACTAAAATCTCAGGAAATCGGGATAAATAGCGAAGAATTACCTCTTCCTCAGTGGTTAACGAAATACTATAGGGGACGGTCTTAAGTGCAATTTTTGTTTTTCTTAAAACACTCTTTGCTCTGGCATAGGTATACTGCATGTACGGCCCACTGTTCCCTTGCATATTAAGGATTTCGTCCCAATTAAAAGTAAATCCAGTTTTTGGCTCCCGTTTTAGATCATTCCACTTTATCGCTCCAATACCCACCTTCTCGGCCAATGGCCCAGTCTTGGCGCCCAATTCACTAGCCTTCTTGATCGCCTTATCAAGCACCTCGGATAACTTAATTGTCTTCCCTGCTCGGGTCGACATCTTCCCACTCTCAAGCTGGATCAAACCATGAGGAATATGCACAAACTCCACATCCTTGCCCCACCCAAGCTTCCCAACCGCGCTAAACAATTGTCTAAAATGGAGGGTCTGGTCTGCACCGACTTCATAAATAATCTTACTTGGACGGTACTCGTCCAGGCGAAACTTTACCTGGGCAAGATCGCGAGTAAAGTATGTGGAGGTACCATCGCTTTTTATTATCATCGCCGGAGGATGATCACTAAATTCTATTATCTCGGCCCCCTGGCTTTTGATGGAAATGCCCTTATTTCTTAGTTCTTTCACGATCGAGTCTATTTTGTCTTCATAGAAGCTTTCTCCGTGTTCATGGTCTATTTTAACTCCCAGTTTACTATAAATTTCATCAAATTCTTCTAATGAAAGTTTCCTAATTTCCGTCCAAATTTTTCGCGCTTCAGGATCACCCTTCTCAAGCTTGGCAAACCAAGCGCGGGCTTCCTCCCATAGTTTAGGGTTCTCCTTTGCTGACTTGTTAAACCTTACATATAAATCCTCAAGCTTATCTATCGTCAGGTCCGTAAATTGTAAATTGTAAATTGTAAATTGACGGAGCAGGACTCCAAACTGCGTCCCCCAATCTCCCAGATGATTATCTCCGATCACTTTATAACCAATGACTTTATAAAAATTATATAACGCCTGTCCCACGATGGTTGATCGTAAATGACCTATTGAAAAGCGTTTTGCGATATTTGGAGATGAGTACTCGACAACAACCGTCTTATCTTTCCCAATACCCGATTTACCATACTTGAGTTTTTCCAGATTAATCATATTTAGATTATCGTAAAGTGTTTTCTTAGATAAAAAGAAGTTAATAAATCCCGGCCCCGCAATTTCTATTTTTGATACTATTTTAGATAGTTTTTTATCTTTTGATAGCTTTAAAACGATCTTTTTCGCATCCAACCCAAACTGCATTGCGGCGTTAGTAGAATAGTCGCCATGTTGGAAATTTTCCGGGAATTCGAGATGAATATCTCGTCGGACCACTTTCCTTATCGCCCCAATTATTTCATTCCTTATCATTAGCATATTTTATCATTAATTCTCCACCCAAAATGTACTCCCATTCGTCACTACCTCAACACTACCCACCAGATCGGTTCTTAATATATTTACGCCAATATCATCTAGCATCCCCAGCACTTCCTGGTGAGGGTGTCCATAGCGATTATTTCTCCCCGCCGAGACTACTGCCACTTCTGGGGTTGTCGCTTCCAACATCTCTTGGGTTAGGCCATTCTTTGATCCGTGATGCGGGACCTTCAAATACTCAATATCCCCAATTAACCCGGTGCCAATCACTTCACTAACAATATTTGGTCCCATGTCCCCTGTAAAAAGCGCATCAAACTCACCATACTTCAATTTCAAAACTACCGAAAAATCATTTGGATCACGATCCTCAGCAATATTAACATTTTCGGGTGGGTAAACTATCTCCAAATACATCAAACCAACTCGGATATCCAAACCTGTTTTTGGCTGTATTACTTTGATCCCCCCACCCCCTACCATCCTTTCTAGCACTTCAAAGTCTTGACTGCTACTCGTCGCGTCGGTTTTTAAAAAGGAATCCACCTGGTATCGGTCCATTACCTCCGTCAGTCCTCCATAGTGATCCTTCTGCGGATGGGTCATAACGACCAATTCGATTTTCCTGTCCCAAAACGGCAGGTACTCCCCCAAGCACTCTAAGACCCTTGAATCTGGGCCGCCATCAATAAGCACCTGTGATGCTCCTTGAGTAATTAAAATTGCATCCCCTTGCCCTACATCACAAGCTACAACATGCAAATTCGAACCATCGTATTTCAAAGCCGAAAGCCATATCAAAAAAACTATTAAAACTAATAAACTAATAAATTTTTTCCAAAACATCTTAGCCGAATAAATTTACTACAAATACAAACCAACTTGTTAATGGAAATGCCAATAAAAGTACTGCTCGGCCAAGAAAGGGCATAAAAATCCCAAGCAAACCCGACAATGACCCGATTACCATTATCGGCGCAATTGTCCAGAGAATCAGAGCGTTAATTAGTGGTGAAACGGGGTTAAACTGCCCAAATACATAGTATAAAACGGGAGCCACGCCAACTTGAGCGGCTAATGAAGTGGATAAGCCCTCCCTGAATACACCTGGGACAAAATGTATCTTACTCCTAATCTTTGACTCAAAAAGGATCAAAGCTAAGGTCGCCAAAAAGGACAAAACAAATCCCAAGTCGGTCATCCACCTGGGATTAATGATTAACATCAAAACGGCGCTTAATAATAAAGCCCTCAAAGACAAAGAAAGCCTCCCCACGCTCTGCGCGCCAAAGGCGATGCTCCCCATTATGGCCGCTCTTATTATTGGGGCATCAAACCCACTCATCACTGTATATATCCATATAGAAACGATCGCGATTATTACTGCCCTTTTTCGGGTAATAAAATTAACCAAAGCAGCCAATACAAAGCTTGCCGTCATGCTCACGTTCATCCCGCTAGCCACGACAACATGAGCGGTACCCGTCGCCTTGAGAGCATTCCAAAAATCTTCAGGCAGTGAAGACTTTGCGCCGATAACTATGCCTGCCACCAGCGACGCGTGCGGCTCGGATAATGAAGCTTGATAAAAAGAGATTAGTCTTCTTCTAATTAAAAACAACATATTTCTACTCTCGATCCTGTTAACTAAAACCGGGGAGGTCAATTTATCCTCACTCACCACGCCTTCGATAACTACATAATCTCCGTAATATATTTCTGGGAAAAGCGGAAGGTAAACTTTCAATCTCTCAAGGTGAAAATACTGGGCGTTTGAATAACGGATCGGCTCAGTTAAAAGCCGCCCGGATACTCGTATTTTGTCTCCGTCTCTGTAAACTGGCTTTGTAGATTGAAAACGGAAAATGACGGCAGCAAGTAATAACCCCCAAAAGAGACAATCCCTAATAAACAGTGAGTTTGTCTTTATTTGCTTCGTATACATTTGACTTCAAGATCTTTTTAGACAATAACTCCTCCACCGACGAAAATGGCCTAGCCTCGATTATTTTATCCGCCGTCGCCGGCCCTATCCCCCATAATGCTTCTAGCTGCGATTTACTGGCGGTGTTAATGCTCACCATTCCAGAAGTTGGTGAAGTTCCCGAATTATTGGTAGCAATTGAGAAAGCATCCTCGCCCTTTGCCGGGATGTATATTTTTTGGCCGTCGACGACTTTGGCCGCCCGATTTAGCGCCTTCTCAATCCAATCTAAGTCTGCTTCGCTAGTAAGGCCGCCGGCCGCCGTTAATGCATCCTCCACACGAGAGCTGGCTTCCAACTCATATACTCCAGGATTTGTGACACTTCCTGATACTTCGACTACTAATGATCCACTTGGTGTCGACTCCGAAGTTTCCCCTAGTATCTCTACTTTTGTGGGTGTGAAGAAGCTTGATTTCGTCATTATTAAACCCGCGCCGGCAAGTCCAAGCCCCACAAGTCCCAATATAATTTGGGAGCGGAATCTATATAGGGATTCTTCTAGCATCTTGTCTGTCTCTATATTATAATTAATTATGCGAAAAGTCCTATATCTTTTTTCAGCATTGCTTGCGGCAGGTGCAATTGCCGCACCTAGTGTAGGCGCAAGCGAGGGGACGTTTGAGCTTCAAAACACGTCTGGAGAAAATGCCCGGTGCTTTGCGGCGTCGGTACTTATGAGCGACCAAAACTACAACGTCCTTTTAAGTTGCCGAGATATCACCTACCCAGGGACGACCAGCGGGACCGATATTTTTAGTTATATCGTTTGGGGGTCTGGGACAGACGGCAAAACTTATAAGCTTGGCGAGCTGGGGGTGGGTAAAGTTTACCTAAAAACCAAAAATGCATTTGATTCCCTTTTTATCACCCGAGAAAAGGATGCCGACACAAGAAGCCCCAAAGGAGAAACTGTGATGAAGGGCTCCATCCAAAATATAGATTTCCTCGATACTGGGATTGGAGAATTAAATGAAGATATTACTCCGACGCCCACCCCGAAGGCTTCTAATATCAATCTGGCTCAGCTTAGTGGTGCTTTGGCCTTTATCGGTATCTTCGCTCTGGCAATAATCCTCTTCTTAATAACCAGACGATAGTTCCGCCTGCTTGAAAGGTCTCTCCTTTCAAGCAACAGATAATACGAAGTTTACAATCTTTCCCTTCACAAAAATTTCCTTTTCAATTACTTTCTCTTCCAGCCATTTAACAATTCTTTCATCCTCCTTTGCTTTTTTAATTACTTTCTCTTTACTTTCATCGATTGGTACCGTGATCTCGCCCCTAAGCTTACCGTTGACTTGGATAGCATAGACTGCTTTATCCTCTCTCACCATCTCGGGATCATATTTCGGCCAGTTAGATGTATGGATAGAGTATTTCTCGCCTAGTAATTCCCAAGCTTCCTCGGCCATGTATGGTGCAAAAGGAGCAATCAACTGAGCCAAGACGATTAATGAATAATGGTTAATGGATAATGGATCAGAGATTCTCAAAAAATTAACATACTCCATAATCGTACTAATAGCAGTGTTATAGCGGAATCTCTCAAGGTCATTGGTCACCTTTTTTATAGTTTGATGCATTACGACTGATAACTGATGATTGACGACTGATGAATGATCAGCCGAAGACAATAAATTCCAAACTCTCTTTGTAAACCTCTCCATCCCTTCAATCCCTGCATCACTAAAATCCCCCCCTTGATCAAACGGCCCCAAAAACATCAAGTACATCCTAACTGTGTCCGCACCATATTTTTTTATATATTCATCAGGATTAACCACATTCCCTCGAGATTTACTCATTTTTGCCCCATCTTTAATAATCAGCCCATGGCCATAAAGAAATGGGAATGGCTCTTTAAAATCAAGATAACCCATATCTGATAAAGCCCTCGTCACAAATCGAGAATACAAAAGGTGCAAGACGGCGTGCTCGGCACCACCGATATAAGCATCAACTGGCAGCCAGGCATTCATTATCTTTTTATCAAAAAATGCCTGTCCTGAGCTTGCCGAAGGACCCTCTTTCCACTGCCTTGTATCCAAGTTTGGATACGCCAAAAAGTACCACGAACTATCTAAAAATGTATCAGAAACATCCAACTCTCTTTGAGCCTTACCGCCGCATTTGGGGCACTCAACAAATTTCCAGCTATCTGGAGCATTACTCAATGGGCTTGTTCCATCTGCTTTTGGCTTATAATCTTTAATGTCTGGCAATTCAACGGGGAGATCCTCCTCTGGGACAGTTAACCACCCGCATTTCTTGCAATTAATCATTGGGATTGGCGCCCCCCAATAGCGCTGGCGGCTCACTAACCAATCTCGAAGGTGGTAAGTAGTAGTCTTTTGGCCAAGACCTCTTTTTTTAATCTCCTCCCACATTTTCTCATCAGGTTCCATCTCAACTATATCAATCTTATATTTTCTAGCAAACTTCATATCGCGCTCATCGTGTGCCGGCACTCCCATTATCGCCCCTGTCCCCACATCGCTAAGGACATAATCGGCCACCCACACTGAAATTTTCTTATTAGTAATCGGGTTTATCGCCTCAAGCCCCATATCGACGCCAGTTTTTTTCTTTTCCGTCAGTTTTCTCTCCTGCTCAGTCTTACTCAAAGACTTATTGATATATAAAAGCACCTTCTCGCGCTTACCTTTAGGGACAAATTTTAGATACTTTTTAGAAAGCTCCGGTGAAATCACCAAAAATGTCGCACCATGGATCGTATCTGGCCGAGTAGTGAATACTGCAATCTGAGACTTATGGTCTACCAGCTGAAATTTTATAACCATTCCCTGGCTTTTACCTATCCACTGGCGCTGAGCATGCTTTATTTTCTCCGGCCAATTTATAGTTTCCAGGCCAGAGAGAAGCTTTTCAGCGTAATCCGTGATCCTAAAATACCATGAGGCCATTATCCTCCTCTCTACTTTCGTCTTACAGCGCTCACATATCCCTGATTCTGCTTGCTCATCAGCAAGTACAGTCTTACAACTCGGGCACCAATTAACCATCGCTTCTCCTCGGTACACCAAGCCTTTTTCGTACATTTTAATAAAAATCCACTGCGTCCAACGGTAATAATCTGGATCATAAGTCTCAAGCTTTCTAGTCCAATCAAAACTACCTCCAATTGCCGTCAGTTGTGAATAAAATCTTTTTTCAGTGATTTCTGAGAGCTTTTTTGGATGAATCCCCTTTTTTATGGCGTAGTTCTCGGAATGTATCCCAAATCCATCAAGCCCAATAGGCTCAAAGACGCTGTGACCGAGCATTCTTTGATACCTCCCGTTGACATCAGCCCCAGTAAAGGCGTACATATTGCCGATATGGAGCCCTTCTGCGGAAGGGTAAGGGAACATCATCAGGTTATAAAATTTGTTTTTTGCGTTAATTTTAGGCGTATATACAGCAGACTTTTTCCATTTAATTTGCCATTTAGACTCAATCAAACCATGCCGATATGGATCACGATTTATCATTTAATAAGTATATGACAGATTACTCTCTAGCTCAATACAAAAAAAATTAATAAGCAAAAAAATCAACAAAAGCCCTCAAAATTGAGATAATTCATGGTAAATACTTTCTAGCAGTTATACATAGTGACTGCCGATAAGCTCAAATATATTATTTTCTTGAAACGATCTAGACTTTTATCAAAATATCACGGTAAATCCAAGAAAATATAAAAAAACTCACAAAGAGGTTTACTGAAGGCAAAATACGATTCCCTCATCTTGCGGAAATAGGCTCAATCTATAAGCGGTATATAATTCATATACTTAAGCTATGGGACTATTAATTATGAATAATTACAGGTAAGTTAACGTGCGGAAATCATGTTATATACGATAGTGAAAGCAATAATAACATTAGTATTTCCTGTCTTCATTTGATTTACGAATCAATAACCGCATATCTTTAAATACTTTATCTCAATATTTACCGCTTTATTGCAATTCAACCATCTCAATGATACTTTAGATAGAAATGGAGAGAAGTATGGATAAATTTATAATTGGATTGGTATTGGCAACAGTTTTTGCTATTCCCATATTAGTATTGCCTTTCTTCCAAGACCCGTTCACCCTTTCTAAACTAATCATCCTAACAATTGGCGTATGCCTTCTTATATTACTTAAGATTATCCGCTCTATATATAGCGATGAACTTGAATACTCTGCTGGAGAATATGACCTACCAGTAATATTTATCGCCTCATCATACCTATTGAGTGGTATATTCTCCACACCTAATCGCTATGATGCATTTTTAGTGCCTGGCACAGGGAGCTTTGTGATCCTTGGAGCGATCCTCTATTTAAGTATTACCCAACTTAAAGAAAAATCGAAAGAACTTGTTAAAGCATCTCTTATCGCAGGGGGTACAGTCTTCTCACTCGTTTTGATATTATCCACAACAAAAATTCTCTCAATAGTAAGTTTCCTCCCTCCGCTTTTCTCAAACCCACTCTATACATCTCTTGGTGATCATTTGACCGGAGCAATATTCCTTTTGACGATAATCCCCTTAGGGGTGGGACTCGCCAATAAATCTGAAAAGACCTTTGCAAAGTCTATTTTAGGGGCTTCCCTTGGTCTGATAATCTTAGGACTTATCATCTCAGTAATAAACATTTTACCAGGAAAACAAACGGCGCCTCTATTGGTCGATTTTGCCACTTCATGGGCGATAATGATTGATTCCTTGAAGGCAAATCCCATATTCGGTGTGGGGCCAGGAAACTATCTAACTGCTTTTAATCGGTATCGTCCGATTGCTTTCAATGGAACAGATCTATGGTCTCTGCGATTTACTACTTCAAGAAACTTTTTTATGACCATGACTACAGAAACCGGATTGTTCGGGATTATCGGATTAAGTATATTAGTATCAAAACTATACAAACACTTTCAAACTATCTCAAAAGATAAAAAACTAATACCTCTAATAATTATCCTTGGGGCGCTCATGATTTTCCCAAGCTCCTCCTATCTTATCGTCTTACTCTTTATCGTTCTTTCCCTTTCAACGAAAACAAGTCTTGTATCTATTAAGACCACTGCCAAGCTCCCCCTCCTTGTCATCGCAAGTCCTATTATTATTACCATCGCATTCGTGTGGTACAAAGGAGTAAATATAGTTAAAGCGGAGTACACCTACAACAAAGCCTTGATAGCAATCGCAAACAACAATGGAAAGGCCGCATATGATCTTCTCGCCCGTACAATTTCATTAAACCCAAAAATAGACAGATATCACGCTTCCTACGCGCAAATTAACCTGGCTATCGCCGGAGGGATTGCTCAGAACAAGGAAATTACTGATGAAGACCGCACAACTATCGGAAAGCTTGCCCAGCAAGCCATAAGAGAAGCAAAATCAACTGTTTCTCTAAATTCTGGACGCGCAGGCAACTGGGAAATTCTGGCGAACACATATCAAAGCATCATCCCCCTAGCTCAAGGCGCAGACCAATTCGCAATCGAATCCTATAACCAAGCTATTGCCCTGGATCCTTTAAACCCAAACACCCGCATTGCACTTGGAGGTCTTTTGTATGCAAGAAGAGATTATACAGACGCCATCGAGGTATACAGAATAGTCACCAACCTCGTAAAGCCGGATCATCCCAATGCCCACTACAACCTTGCATTTGCTTACAAAGATTCTGGCCAGATCGACAAGGCGATAGATGAACTCAATATCGTCCTCTCGCTTGTTCCCAAGGAATCAAGCGATTACGAAACAGCATCAAGTGTCTTGGAAAGCCTCAAAAGCAAAGGGCCATTGACTGAAACCAAATCAACCAATCTTGTGCCGCCTCAAGAGACAAAAGAAATCCTCAAGCCACCGTTGGAACTGCCTGAGGATTCCCAACCACTAGCTCCCACTCCGTAAGAGAATGTTGTATACTTGCCCCAAGGTTTATGAAACAAGGGTATATTTTGGCTTTAGTTGTAGGGCTACTCCTGGTGGCGTATCTTTTGGAAGCAACTGTAGAGCCTCTTATACTTCCTTTGGCAACTCCTTACCATTACCTTAACTCCGAGACAATCAAGACTTACCCCTTTACTACTACCGTGATCGTCATCCGCGCTGTCGCCTTGTTCTTATCCCCGCTCCTTCTTATGTCCTATATCGCGAGAAGGTATCTGGCTAAGTCGGTAGTATTATTAATCCTTTCCGCACTAACCCAACTATACGTCCTTCAAGAACTCGCAACCGGCTCAAAACTTATCCCCCTCGAGTGGTCCTTGGCTATTTCCTTGGCTGGCCTTGCTCTCCTCGCGATGATCCCTTTGCAAATTATCCGCGCCGGGGTATCCTCAACGTACAGCAAAATTGCCAAACCCACAACAAAACCTGAAGAGAAGAGTCCTAAAGAAAAAGAAAAATAACTACGGATTCCTCACGGTGCCACCTCCTGCCAGATGATTTTCCCTGGAGAGAGGGATTGTGGGAAGAGAAGGTAATTAGCAGGGTTAAAGGTGAATGTTTCCGCAGGATTTGCATTCCCTCCGCCGAGATTGCGGGAGAGGGTTACCCCTGAGAGGGTAACCACTGATCCCAGGGTGGTGAGTGGTTGG
>LCET01000008.1 GCA_000995185.1 Candidatus Woesebacteria bacterium GW2011_GWC1_42_9 | reverse complement strand
TAATTGGGGTATATTCTACTTCCCCTGTCACTCTTGGTAACTGGAAAGATGGCTGGGAGGCTGATAATTCTTTGGTTCCGGTTGGGCTTTTGGGACAGCTTAGGGTTAATGTGAGCGGGGAAGTGAGAAAAGGCGACCCCGTCGGTATTTCACCCATTCTCCCCGGAGTCGGCATTAAGGCAACTTTTTCTCAGAGAGTGATTGGTTTTGCTCTTGAAGAAACAAACCCGGAGAATCCTAATCCCACCCAGCAAATCCTGGTATATGTATCCCCAACTTGGTATCAAAATCCCTCCATGGCTCTTGAGCAAACCCTGATCGCTGATACAAGTTTTTCTGACCAAATATCTTCATTTCTTTCAACAAACCCCCTCACAACCCTCGGGGATACGGTAATTACCGGAAACCTGAATATTGGCACGCTCAAGCTTGATGGCTTAATTAATTCCATTGATGCGGTTGGAACTATGAAAATCCAACCCCTGGCCTTGGGTGATGTTGAATTTTTGGGAGGGTTGGTAAAACTTAATAAAGAGGGGGATGTGACCATTGAGATTGCAAATGGGTTAAAACTTAAAGATTCAGGGAAAGAACGGCCCGAATGCTCAGACGATTTAAGAGGTACTTTCTGGTATACTCTCGCTCAAGAAGGCAAGACAGAAGACATGGTAGAGATTTGTAAGATGGTGGAAACCAATAAATTTGAATGGAAAAGATTAGATTAAAAATAAAAGCCCTGAGTCCCAGAATTATTTTTTCTAGGCTTATTCTTCTGGCGCTTATTGGCAGTGTTGCCGCGTTGGGATATTTTTATTACCAAACCAGACAAGAAGTGCGCAGACTTTCTAGTATTGCCGGTTTTGATGAATTAGCCAAGCGCGAAGTGGAGCAAGTGGTTGAAGCACTGGGCAAGCTTGCGGTTTTACCCGATGAGGAGCCGATTGTGGCAACCGTAACGGACAAAGATGCGCTTCTTAAGCAATCTGATTTTTACAAAAATGCTGAGAATGGGGATAGAATTATAGTGTACCCAAATGCCAAAGTTGCCTATATTTATAGTCCGACCATAAATAAAATAGTCAATGTTGGTCCCTTTACAGTCACTGATGATACGGGATTAGCGGGAAGTATCAGCTTGCAAATTGAAACAAACATAAAAGATGTAGAGATTCTAAAAGTAGCTGACGCGGGCAAAACTGATTACATATCAAATTTGGTAGTTGACTTGTCGGGCGGAAAATTTACAGACATGGTTAAAGAAATTGCGGAGCTCATTGGTGGACAAGTGGGGAGCAACTTGCCTGAAAGTGAAGCGCCATCTGATGCCGACATCTTAGTTATTGTGGGCAAGGGAAGTTAGTAAAAATTAATTTGTTGCTCCTGTTCCGCGGAGGAACTTTGCCTGCCAAGGCTGATAATTTGAATAAAAGGTTTTACTGTATATTATTTCTCCACCTCGCGATACTTCATAGTAGAAACTTACTTTTGACCCCCAGGCTTTATAATCAATTTGTTTGATCTGCCCCGATGGGAGGTTGGGATCGTCAATATAAAGGTCTTCTGGCGGGGCTTGTACATCAGTAATCACTGGTTTGGTGGTCGTTGCTATTCGACCATCTTTTGTCCCATATAGTTCAAAGATCAGGCTTGAGGTATTTGGATTATAGATTCTCTGGATAAGGATGTGGGAATCGGTGTCGTTTTTAAATTTGAAATCAGTAGTCGGGTTATAAACAGTAGCATCAAACCCAACCGGCCACCCCTGCTCGTAGTATCCCACGCGATAAGAGTGCGCTCTTCGTTCAAGAACTGGAAGCCCGGCATCTAGGACCGCCCGGAATAGCGTAGTCGAGACCTGGCAGACGCCGCCGCCGTCGCCAAGGACAGTTTGCCCATCTTGGATGATGTAGGCTTCCTTGTACCCCGTTATTTTATCTACTTCCCCCAAAGTGGCATTAAATGAAAAGACTTCACCTGGCTTGACCAGCGCGCCGCTTATGCGGGAGCTGGCAAGCCCGATGTTATAGACGCGCGAGGCAATAGACCCCCTGAAAGTAGAAGTGCCTCTGCCGATTAATTCTTTTATCCCCAAATTGTTTACGTCTTCAGTGGCAAATTCCGGCGGGGACTCCTCAACCGGAATTTTTTTAATGAGGCTGGTTTCCTCGGTTGTTTCGAGTTCTTTTATTGACTCAGTAAATAGTTTAGTGAGTTCTTCTGTTTTAACTTTTACTCCGGGCTTGGCCGGGGCAAATTCTTGGACCCGACCTCCTTCACCCACCTCTCCGGTAGGTAGGAATGTAAATGTGGGATTTTGCGGATCGCGGTTAAGTTTTTCGGCGATTGACTCGCTCTCTTTTTTAATCACCTCCAGATGGTAAGAATCAAGGGGATTTAGAAATAGGAAAAGCTTGTCTTTGGAATAGTGAAATTCTTCAAATTCGAAAGTAAAACTCAAAGACTTTTCTTTTAATTTTTGAGCCCTTTCTATTAATACTTCCCTTTGATTGCTATCTAAGGCGACGCTCATAATTTCTGTATTGATAATTATTTTATCCTGGCTTCTCTTAAGGATGGCATTTAGGATATTTGTCTTTAATTCCTCTCCGTTTAGTTTTTCGCCATTTTCCCCATCGCTAATTACAATTTCACTAACGGAAAGGGATATTTTTGGGTAAATAGGCTCAATATTAGCTTGTCCTATGATGACTGAAATCTGATTTTCAAGCTCTCCATTATCATACTCGAGGCTAAGTTGGCGGTTTTGTCTTTTTGCAATTAATTCCACCAAGTTTTTAAGATCATAAAAGATGTTGCCTTCCCTACCATATAAATAAGCGTCGTAGACATCTTTATCAGCATTAAAACTGGCTTTGAAAGTATTAGTCTCAAGTTCAAAGTTAAGTTTTTCCTTTTGAGTGGCTACTTCGATATTTATCTTTTCGGGGACGGCAAACTTTTCGCGGTAAATGTTTTTGGCTTCTTCTTGTCCAAGTCCTCCGAAAGATTTATCTGAGATAAAAATATTGGGATAAATCTTGGCATGATAAAATGCAAGAATGATCGATGCACTCCCAGATAAAACTAAAAGGCACAGTAAAACCGCAATGATTACCATAAATCTCCTTTTTGTCTTGATAAGTTTCCGCGCCTTATTCATGCTATTATAATAAGTTAAGACTGTCATGGATCCAAATACAGATATCCAAAATCCCTTTATTGCTAACGCCCCCGCCTCATCGTCTGGTGCCTCTGCTCCTATTACTCCTCAGCCGCTAGGCGTAGTTCAAACACCGCCCCCGCCAGAAAAGAAATTTAAATTCCCTAAAAAAATCATCTTAATAGTTTTGTTTTTGATGATCCTTTTGGCAGGAGGGTACTTTATTTTTACTAGGTTTTTTGGAAAATCAAGCCAGGATGCAAGAATACCAGGTCAGTCACCCAAATGTCACAATTTCCTATAAACCTCAGTCCAAGGAGGACTACCGGGAACGCCTTACTAATGCACTAGCGAGGAATGAAGGTCCTGATATTTTTAGGATCCATAATTCTTGGGTCCCGATGTTTGCCAATGAATTGTCCGTGATTCCCTCAAGCGTGATGACACAGCAGGAATATGGAGAGACTTTCTACCCGGTGGCTTTAAGTGATTTTAGCGTGGGGTCCGGAATCGTTGCCATTCCTTTGATGTACGATGGCCTGGGGCTTTATATAAATGAGCAGATTTTTGAGACTTATGGGAAAGAGCCCCCTGCCACTTGGGATGATCTATTGGCACTTGCTGTCGAGATGACGATAAAGGGAGAGGATGACAAGATAGAGCAGGCGGGGGTGGCTTTAGGGAGGTCGGAGAATGTTGACCATTGGCCGGAGATACTTGCTTTGATGATGTTTCAAAACGGGGCAGATCTTAAAAATCCTGCCAGTGTTTCAGGGGAGGGAGCTTTAAAGTATTTTGTAAACTTCTCGGAGAAGTATGGTGTATGGGATGAAACGCTTCCGGCTTCAACCCAGGCTTTTGCCGCGGGAAAGGTAGCAATGTATTTTGGACCTTCTTGGCGCGCATTTGAGATAAATACCCAAAGCCCCACTCTTCGCTATAAGGTGTTGCCGGTGCCTCAGCTTCCAAAGGATAATCCCAGTGACCCGGATATTGGGCTTGCCAGCTATTTTTGAAATTTTTATCAAGCCAGGATTCACTTCAGAAGCTTTACGCGAACTCTTCCAAAACACGCGCGTTTGGAGAGATTTACCCGAGAGTGGATATGAGAAGCCTGCTTCTTGCAGATCCCCTGGCGGGAGGATTTGTTAAGGATGCTCCAAATGCCGAGTCCTGGTATTTGGCTAGCCGTACTTTTGACGGACCGACAGGGATTAACTCGCAGGTGATTGGGTACTATGAAGACGCCGTTAATGCTCTTACTTTGGGGAGGGGTGGTGACGCCGCCTCAGCCCTCACGACTGTTGCAAGCGGGATGACTCAGGTATTATCCACTTATGGGCTCGTCTCCGCACCAGCGCCGGAAACTAAATAAATCGTTAATTGCTTCGATAATTTATCACGATATTTTTGATTATCCACTGACTTTTGATGAATTAAATAAATGGAAATTAATTACAAAAAAGATAAATGGCAAGCGGCAAGTGGCAAATGACGGCAAGTATTATTATTTGAAGGGCAGAGAAAGTCTTGTTGAAAAAAGGATCAGTCGAGAAAAATATTTCCAAAGGAAACTAGCTATCGCAAATGAGGCGGCCACGTGGTTCTATAGGATCCCCACCATCAGGATGGTCGCCGTCACCGGCTCTCTTGCGATGAATAATACGAGACTTGGGAGCGATATTGATCTGATGATTATTACAAGGAAAGGGACCCTTTGGACGACTCGACTAATAACTTATTTCTTATTACTGATGACTGGATTTAAATTGAGAAGAGCGGGTGAAGGCTGGGAAAAAGACAAACTCTGTTTAAACATTTGGATGGATGAATCAAATTTAAAATTTAAAATTCAGAATTCAGAATTCAGAAATATGTTTGTAGCGCATGAGCTATCGCAGATTATCCCATTAGTAAATAAATCTCGCACATACGAAAAGCTGTTAACAAAAAATAAATGGGTTGTTGACTATTGGCCGAAGGCCACTGCAATTAGGAATAATAAACAATTATTACAAAGTAATAATACTAATAATTATGACTTTATTTTTTCTCTTTTTGAGTCATTTGCTTTTTGGCTACAGAAACAATATATGAGAAAAAAAATAACTAATGAGGTGATTACCTCCACTCGCGCCTTCTTCCACCCGGTGGATTGGAGCGAGAAAGTAAAAAAAGAACTTGACAAAAGAGGCCTATAGTGATAATATCTAAACATAGTATTTGAGACTCCTCCGGCACCCAAACACTGTTGTGGAGGTGCGCCATTGCAATGACATGGCGTACTGTTTCCATAAACAGTCGGACCAAATGATCCTCATTACTAAAGAGGAAGACGGGTGGCAAATTAACGGCCTGGGACTAGAGCAGAAACGCTTCAGCACTTTAAGAAAGGCCGCTTACGCTTTGCCGTGGTGATGGTATTTCTGTGCCTGTTTTAGTAAGTCCCTCAAGGTGGGTCTCAATAGCAAGCCGAACGTTTGCAAGAGCAATATCTGTAGATTTTCCAAAGTCAGACACGCCCAAGGTGGGTGTGTAGGCAACATAATCACTACCTTCTTTTCTTATAATGACGTTGTATTTTAAGATCGTTGTTTTCATAGGGAAATTATAACACACCGCAGGCACTCTATCTACCCTCAGGAGGGAGAATTCACCCCTTGACTCTTAGTAGCTTCTCTCATAAAATAGCACTCGCCAAGACGGAATGCTAAGATTCCCCTTGACAAATGTTTATAAATTTTTATAATTCATTACTGAACTGAAATGGCGGCAAAGAGAAAAACAACTACAAAACGAAAGGCCAGTACCAAGGCTTTTAATTTGATCCCAGCTCCTGGATACATCATGATCAAGCCATTTGACGCCGAAACCAAAACTACTTCTGGAATTTATCTGCCAGATAGCGCTACTGAAGAAAAACCACAAAAGGGTGAAGTAGTTGCCGTTGGCGAATCTGAAATTAATGAGCATGGAGTGAAGCGCGAGCTGACGGTCAAAGTTGGCGACCGCGTTATTTATAAAAAATGGGGTGGAA
This sequence comes from Candidatus Woesebacteria bacterium GW2011_GWC1_42_9, assembly GCA_000995185.1. GTDB lineage: Bacteria > Patescibacteriota > Microgenomatia > UBA8517 > UBA8517 > GWC1-42-9. The sequence goes on along the minus strand of LCET01000008.1, from coordinate 15,718 downwards.
CAGAGATCAAGATCGAAGGGATAGACTATCTTTTTGCTAAATTTGATGATATCCTCGCTACCGAACTGTAATTTATGGCAAAGCAATTAAAATTTTCCGAAGATGCCCGAAGGGCACTTCTTGTGGGAATTGAAACTGTTGCCCGCGCAGTCGTGACTACCCTTGGGCCTAAAGGCAGAAATGTCGCCTTGGATAAAAAATGGGGTGCTCCAAGTATTGTTCACGATGGGGTGACTGTAGCTAAAGATATTGATTTAGCGGATCCCTTTGAAAATATGGGAGCTCAGCTTGTTAAAGAGGCGGCGAGCAAAACTAATGATGTAGCTGGGGACGGCACAACCACTTCAACTCTTTTAGCTTCAACTATGAGCTCAGTCGGGATGAAAAATATCACCGCTGGCGCAAACCCGATGATCGTAAAACGCGGGGTGGAGCGTGCGGTTGAAGCGGCTGTCGGGGAATTGAAGCGGATGGCCAAGCCGGTTAAAAACCAGGAAGAGATCACTCAAGTAGCTACGGTCTCAGCAGGAAGCGAGGAAATTGGAAAGAAAATCGCCGAGGCTTTGGAAAAAGTTGGTCGGGATGGAGTGGTCACAGTTGAAGAGGGACGAGGGCTGGATATTGATATTGAGTACAAAGAGGGAATGGAATTTGACAAAGGCTATGCCAGTGCCTACTTCGTGACTAATCCGGAGAAAATGGAATCAGAAATAGAAGACGCCTACATTTTCCTTACAGACAAGAAAATATCTTCAGTACAAGAACTCCTTCCGTTTTTGGAGAAGTTTGTAAAAGTCAGCAAGAATTTGGTAATCATTGCTGATGAAATCGAGGGTGAAGCCTTGGCCACATTGGTTGTTAATAAAATGCGCGGAGCCTTTAATGTCCTTGCGATTAAAGCGCCGGGATTTGGCGATAGGAGAAAAGAGAGCTTGGAGGATATCGCCGTCCTTACTGGCGGAGTGGTAATTAGTGAAGATACTGGGCGCACTTTTGAGTCAGTTGAAGTTGAGGATTTGGGGAGGGCAGATAAAGTTTGGGCTGATAAGGAGAATGCGAGGATTATCGGCGGGAAGGGAAAAGAAGCCGAAATAAAAGGGCGAATTGCTTCTTTAAAGACGCAAATAACGGAGATTGACAGTGATTTTGACCGTGAGAAGCTTGAAGAGCGATTGGCAAAGCTTTCTGGCGGTGTGGCTCAGATTAACGTTGGGGCGGCTACAGAGATTGAGATGAACGAGAAAAAAGAGCGCGTTAATGACGCAGTGGGCGCGACCAAAGCGGCGATAGATGAAGGGGTGGTCCCAGGCGGAGGAATTGCTTTGCTTCGAGCCAGAAAAGCCGTTAATAAGCTTTCTTCGACTATCAAAGACGAACAAGTGGGTATTGATATTGTGGCTAGTTCGTTAGAGGAGCCATTAAGGTGGTTGGTTAAAAATGCCGGCGAAGACGCGGGCTATGTGGCCAAAAAAATTATTGAGAAAGGCGATAGTGATTTTGGATATGACGTCTTGACTGGTAAATTTGGCTCAATGACCAAGTTTGGGCTTTTGGACCCGCTCAAGGTTACCCGAAGCGCATTGCAAAATGCGGCAAGTGTGGCCGTAATGGTCCTAACTACCGAGGCATTGGTCACAGATCTCCCAGAAAAAGAAGAGCCATCTCCGGCCGGGGGAGCGCCTGGAGGGATGGGTGGACTATAAAAATATTATTCACTATAATTAGCCAATGCCCGCCTCTGAAAAATCTAAGTCTCCGAAGCCAAGAGTCCGTCGCGTGATTGAAGAAGTTGCTTCGCCACAGACCATAGCGCCTGCTGAGCTAGTCTCCTCCCCTTCTGGTGTATCCATGGAAGATGAGCACGAGCCGGTGGTTGAGCCTAGAAAGAAAGGAATGAATTTTAAGCTGGTGTTTATGATCACGATTCTGACTGCTTTGGTGGTCGGGTTTATCTTAGGAGGAGTTTATGTTTATTTTACAGGTGTAAGGCTTGCCAGTGAGCCAGAGAAGACTCCCTCTCCGACTCCTGAGTCGACGGTTGTGCCCACTCCTACTCCTGAAGCTAAAGAAGAGGTGGATTTGACAAAATATGAGGTGAGTATTTTAAATGGCAGTGGGAAAATAGGGGAAGCTGGGAAAGCGCAAGATCTGTTGGAAGCAGTTGATTTGGTGATTAAATATACCGGGAACGCAGCGAGTTTTAATTTTGAAAAAACTAAGATTGAGGCTAAAAAAGGTGTCCCGACCAGTGTCACTGATTTGGCCGTTAGCGCCTTGAAGGACACATACGACGTTGATAGCAAGATAGGGACGCTTGCCTCCACCAAGGAATACGACATTGTCGTCACAGTCGGCTCAAGCTCCGCAGTTAGCGGAGAATAAGAAAGGGATTAATAGGCACCGCCCCGTCCCGGATCTCCAAATGCAAATGGGAGCCAGAACTGTGTCCAGTTGAGCCCATTTTCCCAATTTCAGTCGAAGTGGTCACTTCTTGCCCTTTTTCTACCTCAATTTTTGATAAATGAGCATAGAGAGAGCTAAATTCTGAGCCACTGTGGGCGACAATAATGGCATTACCATAGGCATATTGTGAATACTGAACGTTCTCAATATACCCATTTGCGACAGGATATACAGGATCGCCAGTTTCTCCATCTAGGTCAATCCCGGGATGGAAAAGACTATACCCTTGATTTACTTTGATAGTTTTGAGCGGATATTGAATTCCTGCCTCAGTATTGAAATTGGGTGTTTCTTGGGCATTTACCACCGTGCCGTCGCTTTCAAAAAAGATGGTATGAGAAGCTGGGAAAAATGAGCTCACGATTGCGGCCGCGGCCAAATTTGAGCCTAAGATACGCCTTATATTGCTGTGCTCAAAAACGCGTCTAAAGAGGCGGGAGATTTTTTGCCCACGCCTTGCTCTCCGAAGCTCGTGGGTGAATGAAAACAGAGGTTCAGCGTATAGCTTAATAGGCAAGCTAATGGATATTTTTCTCATGATTATCCCCCGTTTGACGGGGGGGGAATCAGATCAAAAAAAGAGTCCCTTTTTGAGGGACGTAGCAATTGTACTATAAGACTGCTAATTGTCAAGTATGATAGACTGTTATCGGATGTTGGCAAAGATACTTTCAGCCTCACTTTTTGGGCTCGAAACTGTCCCGATCGATGTTGAGGTGAACCTTTATAAAAAAGGCTTCCCGGGGTTTAATATTATTGGGCTACCCAATAAATCTATCGATGAGTCCAAGGAGCGTGTAAAAACGGCTCTTGCCAATTCAAATATAGAGTTTCCCCAAGCAAAAATAGTGGTAAATCTAGCTCCGGCGGATATTCCCAAAGAGGGCGCCGGATTTGATCTTCCTATTGCCATCGGTATTTTAGCCTCACTTCAGGGAGTTGTGATTCCAAAAAATAAGTCCATGTTTTATGGAGAGTTATCATTGGACGGGACACTTCGGCATACCAAGGGAGTCTTCCTTTTGGCAATGGGAGCAAGGCAAATTGGGGTAAAGAATTTATTTGTGCCGGTCGATAGTGCTAACGAAGGAAGCTTTATCAAGGGGATTAATATCTATCCGGTGAAAGATTTAAAGCAATTAATTTCTCATTTATCAAAGGAAGAACAGATCGCAAAAATTACCCCGAAACCTCTGAAAAGCCTTTTAATTGAGGAAAATATCGATTGTAATTTTGATGAAATAATTGGGCAAAATAGCGCAAAACGCGCAATGGAAGTATCCGCTAGTGGAGGCCATAATATATTTATGCAAGGGCCGCCTGGAGCGGGAAAAACCATGCTTGCCAGAGCCCTTGCCGGCGTTCTTCCTCCGCTTTCTGAAAATGAAAGCCTGGAAGTTACCAAAATCTATTCTGTGACCGGTAATATTCCCCCGGGGGAATCAGTGATTATCGAGCGACCCTACAGAGTGAGCCATCACACGACAAGCAGGATTGGCTTGATCGGAGGCGGGAGTAATCCCCACCCTGGGGAAATATCCTTGGCCCACAGAGGAGTACTATTTTTGGACGAGTTTCCTGAGTTTTCCAGAGGAACCTTGGAGGCCTTGAGACAGCCCTTGGAGGACGGGAAAGTGACGATCACTCGCGCTGCCGGCACGGCTGAGTACCCGGCGCAATTTATGCTTGTCGCCGCCGCTAATCCTTGCCCCTGTGGGTATCTGGGGGACGAAAAGCACGCCTGCAAATGTTCCCCGCGGCAGGTAATGCGCTATCAAGCAAAATTATCAGGGCCTTTAATGGATCGGATCGACCTTCATGTTAATGTTCCAGCGGTTGATGTGGAGAAATTAATCCCGAAAGAAGGAAAGATTGTTAAGCCCGAGAGCTCAAAAGTTATCCGCGGGCGCGTAATTGCGGCTCGTGAGATCCAAAAAAGGCGTTTCAAGGGCACAAAAATTCATTCAAACGGGGACATGAGGAATAAAGATATAAAAAACTTCTGCAAAATTGACCCCGCAGCATTAGTCTTACTGAAACAAGCGGTAAATAACTACAACCTCTCTGCGCGGACCTATTTTCGCCTAATCAAAGTTAGCCAAACCATTGCCGACTTGGAGGGCGTATCCAAGATCCTTCCCGCTCACGTCGCCGAAGCCCTGCAGTATAGAATTAGAAGCGGCGATTAGCTTAGCTCCCACATTGCCCCCACCAGAGGCAGAGGTCGCTCGGAGAGTCTGGTTTCACTTCATATTTTTCAATCGCAATATCTCCAACAATTTTTGTTGAAATGAGAGTGTGATATTCCCGGAATTTATCGATCCAGCGCTCGTTCTCTTCACCATTGGTTGTACTTTGGATAATTAGGAATTTGAGGCGGTCACAGGCGCGTTTGGGCTCAGTGTAGCTTGTGTTCCCGGGAACATAGAGCTCCTTGTGGGAAAGGGGGTAATTGGCATACTCACAAGGCAAATATTGATAGTGCCTTAGTCCGTACCACCAAAACAAATACTGATATGGGTAATCATAAAAAGTGTCAACGTAGTTATAAACGGCGAATCCTTGATTGTTAGCCTCGGAGTAAATGTGGTCGATGACTGCGATCTGGTTATAAAGGAGGCCGGGGTCGGAAGATGATTTTAAATAGCTAGCGTAGCGGTTAGTAAAATAATGGGCTTGGGAAAGAAAAATAACTGAAATCAAGATAATCATGATTTTTTTAGGAAATTGCGAAATCATTAAAATCACTGCCACCAATAAAATTGGCGCTAAATAAACCGTGTGCCAGGCTCTATAGCCTTGGTTGCTCCCGAAAAAAAGAAAAGAAATTATTAAAAGTAAATAAGTTAGGCGCACAAATTCGTTGATAAATTTGTTTTTGTTCTTTTGTTTTACAAATAATATTGTTACTGCTAAGTACACTACCGCCCCTAAATAAACTGTTTGCGGCACTATCGACCCCCCGATTATTTTGATAAATTCACTAAAGATATATTTATAATTCGTGCCGATAAACACTCCGGCAAAAGCGATATTTTTGAGGCCAAGCTTGCCTTTATTGGCCAGTAAAAAGGCCGACAAATAAAAAATAGTCAGTACTCCTGCCCCAGCGAGATTGGCATTTAATGCCAGAAAAATAGGAATTATCCCATAGAGATATTTTTTATCAATAAGTAAGAAGATGAGTGCGAAGCTCAAAAAAACGAGTGGAAAGGGATTGAAACTATAGAGTCCGGTTTCAAAATATGGCCAATAAGACTGAAGGAGGATGCCAATAGTTAGCGCAGTGAGCCTGTTTACGTATTTGTCAACCTGCCAGATTACAATAGCGATTGTAAAAAGATTAAGGATGATCATCAAAATTACTCCTCCCAAGGGGTGGCCATTGGTTAAAAAATAACCGACTGCTAAAAAGTAATACCACAGTGGCCCCGTAAAAATCCCTCTGATGCTTGTTTCCGGCCCTTTTAGAAAAATGTGTTTGTTTTTGATTACCTCTCGAACATAAACAGCATCTCTCCCTTGGTCTACGGTAAAGAAAATGTTATTAGTAAGTAGCGGGATAACGTGGAGAGTAAAGCCAATGGCAATAATTATCACGGCAAGGGTCAAAAACTTTTTCATAATTAATTATAATGGATAAGACTCAAAACAAGAGCACTGGAAGGCTAGGGGAGGATCTGGCGGAGAAATTTCTGAGAAGGAAAGGCTATCGGGTTATTTCCCGGAATTTTTCTACACGGTATGGGGAGCTGGATTTGATCGGCACTAAAGATGGCAGGCTTGTATTTATCGAAGTAAAAACTAAAATTGGCGACAGATTTGGGCAACCGGAAGAGATGATTAATCGGAAAAAAGTAAGTCAAATAATGCGGATTGCTCAAAGTTTTATATTAAGAAATAAAGAAATCGCGAGCAAATATCCTCTCCATCAGGTTGATGCGGTGTGTATTGTTTTAGGTGATGACAACTCGCTTGTGCGCTTGGATCACTATGAGAACATTGGTGAATAAATGAAGTGGGAAGATTACCCAATAGAGAAGATAACTCTAAAAGATAAGGAGTACCCCAAGATATTAAAGAAAATCGCTGACCCTCCAAAGGCGTTGTATTTTAGAGGGAGCTTAAGATCCAATTTATTTAAAAAATCTCTCGCCGTCGTTGGTGCCAGGAGGATGACTCGCTACGGGCATGAAGTAATTGAAAGATTTATCCCTGATTTGGTGGCCAATGGCGTGACTATCGTGTCGGGGTTTATGTATGGCGTTGATACCGTAGCCCATACGGAAGTTGTTCAGAATCAAGGAATTACAGTCGCGGTTTTAGGTAGTGGTATAAACACGTGTTATCCACCAGAAAATGATAAATTGTATACAAAAATATTACTTGGTGATGGGTTAGTTTTAAGTGAGTTTCCTCCCGAAGTAAAACCGAAGCTTTGGATGTATCCTAGACGAAACCGGATCGTAAGCGGCCTTTCAAGTCTGGGAACTTTAGTGGTGGAAGCTGGGGGAAAATCTGGGTCTTTAATCACAGCCAATTTTGCCTTAGAACAAAAAAGAAATGTTTATGCGGTCCCTGGACCGATTACTTCGAGCGTTTCTATGGGTACCAATAATTTAATCAAAACTGGTCAAGCAAAGTTAGTGGTAAATGCGGCAGATATTTTAGGGACCCCAACGAACAAGAAAGAATTAAGCGATATGGTCCTTAATCCCCTCGAGGAAAAGATTTACAAATCCCTCAAACGCGAGCCCTTATCTGTTGATGAGTTGGCGGTAGATACCGGGGAAGCGTTAGTTGAAATCGCCAAAGCGACCTCGCTTATGAGCCTAAAGGGGCTGATCACCGAAGCCGCGGGGAAATATTATCCATCTTGAGGCTCAGATGGGAATCGAACCCATGCATAATCGTTTTGCAGACGACCGCGTTTCCACTTCGCCACTGAGCCTGGCACAAGTATTCTACCTCAAACCTGTGCTAAAATCATCCATGTCTTCTATCGTCAAGTTGAGATTTGTGATATTGATTCTTACCGCAATAGGTGTATTTGTAATATCAATATTCTTTGCAATTAGAGTCTTTCGCCCCAAAAAGGCTTCACTTTTGATTCAAACTAATCCTGAAGCAAAGGTGATTATAAACAATTTAGAAGTTGGTACGACCCCTTATGAGGCTGAGCTAACGGACAAACAAATTATTCTTAAGCTGGAATCAGGGACTCTGATACCTTATGAAGCCAAAGTTAAACTAGTTGCCGGGGTCACGACGGTGGTTAGAAGAAACTTTGGTCCAAATAGAGAAAGTTCTTCAGGGGAGGTTATTTCGTTTGAAAAAAAAGGAGGGAAAGAAGCCAATGTGTCTGTGATTTCTACCCCTCAAGCCGCTCAAGTGTTTTTAGATGGGGCTTTTTATGATTTTTCTCCTACCAAATTGGTTAATGTTGCCTTGGGAGAGCACGAACTGCGGGTGAGTGCAATTGGATATTTAGAAAGAAGTTTCCTAATTAATACTGAGGGCGGATATAATTTAACGGCGATAGTGGAGCTGGCAAGCGACCCAGAATATCTCAAAGAAGAGGTGCTGGGGGAAGCGGATATAAACGAAGAAGAAGCCCTTGGAACATGGATCAAAATAAAAGAGACTCCAACTGGATTTTTGAGGGTTAGAGAACAAGCTTCGACGGGAAGCCGCGAGGTGGCCAAGGTAGTGCCGGGGGAGCAGTTTATACTTATCGAAGAAAGTGAGGATGGGTCGTGGTACAAAATAAAAAAGGGAGACAAAGAATTGGGGTGGATTTTGGGTGATTATGCCAAGCGCCTAGATGAGAGCGATACCCCCATAGAGGACCCAGATAACCATAGTGACCCAAATAATAACTGATCCCACTAAAGCCTTGTCTTTGAGAAGAAGTTTCTCGGGAGCCTCGGTGCGGCCTTCGAAAATGAGACTTTGATATCTCATTATCCCAAAAATTGTTACCGGGATCGTAATCATCAAGAGCTTAGCGATAGTTGTCGTGCGGGATACTTCAGCAAGGATTAGCCAGAAAGGGACCGTGGCTCGTGGTGATTCGAAAAAGGTGTATAAAGCCCAACTCATCCAAGCCGCATTCCCAAACATGGTGACGTAGGAGTCCAGTAGTTCTGTAGAATATCCTTGCAAGGATATTCTGGTTTGAGTTGCACTCCCCAAAGCGCCCAATTCCGCCCTTCTTTTCCCTGAGGCGAGAAATAAAGCCACAGAAACTACGCATAGCAAAAACCAGACTGAAAGATGAGCGTCGATAATAAACGCCCCAGAATATACTCTGATGATAAACCCTGTCGCGATAATTAAGATATCAACGATATGGATGTTTTTGAGCCCAAAAGAGTAGGCGATCTGAAGTACAAAATAAGTGAGTATTAAAAGAAAAAAGACATGGGAAATTGCTTCTGCCCAAATGAGGGAGGTGATTGACAGTAGGATCGCAAGACCCAAGGCAATGATACTGGAGAGTTCTCCCTTGGCAATTGGCCTATTTTTTTTGATTGGATGAAGACGGTCCCGTTTGGCGTCCATTACGTCGTTTAGGATATAGGTAGCGCTTGTTGCAAGGTTAAAGACCCAAAATGCCCAAACAACTCTCATGAATAAGTTCCTATCAAACAAGTAGCCCGAGAAGACGAGGGCCGCAAAAAGGCCAATATTTTTTGTCCAATGTATCGGCCTTGATATTTTAATTAGATTTATTATTAGCATCTTTGTAGGATAACCAGAAAATGAGCCCGCCAATCAGAAGCGCGCTCCCAAACATTGTATATAACTTGCTCTGGGCGTTCAAATTAAGGGCAATTAATCCCAAGATCGCCGTTATTAGCCAGTAGAAATAGGCGACCCTGGGGATGCTCCACCCATGGTCCAGCAATCGGTGATGAAGATGCCCTCGGTCTCCCCAGACCGGGGACTTCCCTTGGGAGACTCGGCGAATGATGGTGTAGGAAGTATCGATAATCGGGATCCCCAGAACCAAGGTAAGCGTACCAACTTTAGTAGTTGTAAGGATTGCAAGTATTCCAAGGAAATACCCGGCTAGATTGGAGCCAGAAAAACTTGGCATTATTTTTTGCGGATAAATGTGCCACGGTAGAAACCCGGCAAAAGCCCCGGTGACTATCGCTGCAAGAATAATTACCGGCCACTCAGTGATATCTGCCGAAAATTTATAAGACAATGCGGCGATAGTGAGGGAGGCAATAATTACTACCCCGGTCATCTGCCCATCTACCCCTTTTGCTCCCATATTTACAAAATTCATGAGCCCGACAATCCAGAGTAAGGCAAAGATATCTGATATTAGCCAATGGGGGAAATTGATTACTCCACCCAAGGGGTTAGTGGTGTAGGCAATGCCGATCCCGGCGGCGATTGGGAAAGAGGCAGCCAAGAATTGCCCGCCTAGCCTTAGGTATGGGCTTAGATTATATTTATCATCAATTAGACCGATTGCAGTGATTAAGGTCGCCCCGGACAGAATTCCAATAAGGTGCCTATCAATCGGAAGAAAGACAATTGCGCCAGCCACCGCGGCCAGAAAAATCGAGAGCCCACCGCCCCGCGGGGTAGGATATTTATGAATGACTTTGGGGTGCTTATTTTTTTTAGGGTCATCAATTATCTTTAGTTTCCACATGAGCTTGATCGTGCCATAGGTAGCGACAAAAGAGATTAGTAGGGTAACAGTGAACGGTAATAAAAATGTTGTTTGAAAAATTAGCATATTTTATAAATTACCAATTAATAAGATTATTTTTATTGATGTAATCATCGAAAGGACAGTAGCCAATAAAGCGCCAGCGACGAGTGTCTTTTGTATAAATTCATCGGAAATGATTTTTATTAAAAACATGTTGATGATTGTGATTATTAACGAAATAGCGGCAGGAATGATGATAAATATGCTATTTGCAAGTTGTTCTTCGCCAAAAGGTTTGCCAAAGAAAAGCGGGATTTGAGGTGGAAGGACTTTTTGGGCGATTATTCCAAAGACCAAAAGAGCTAAATTAATTATTATTATAATAATGATTGTTTCAAAGAAGGGGACCTTTTTAATTATTTGCATTATTTGTGATTTTGCTCCAAACGGCGGTGCCGTCATCAACTTTGATCAGACGGTAGCTATTATGCAACAATCTAACCAATCCTTCAAAGTGTTCGCTTTCTGGAAGTAATATTATGATTTTAGGCATGTCCATTTGAAGAGACGCGAGCACCTCTTCCTGCGAGGAGAAATCTTTGATGTGATAATCAGCGACGTACTTAATAGGCGGAAGTCTTCCTGAAAGAGCATAGATTACCGAGGAGTTTCCCCAAACAAACACCTTGTCGGTTTTTTTGGTGATGGACTTAATCATCTCAGAAATTAAGTAGTTGCGGTTGGTGTTCCCTTCGAAGCGATTAAAATATTCTTGTTTATCTATCTTTCCTGAAGCAAATTCTAAAAATCTTAGATAATATTTTCCGGTTGGATAGTACCAAAAATTATAGTAGAGCACAGGGAGTAGGACTAAAGAGAGGGGGATGAGAGACAGGGACTGCTCCTTATTTTTGCTGGTAGCAAGAAGCCCGATAAATATCGCCAAAGGGGGGACTATTTGGATTAGGTAGTGGGGGTATGGCCGTTCTGAAAGGGTAATCGCAAATAGTCCGAACAGTATCCAAGACGAGGCCAGGATGTATGGCTTCGAAAGTGATTTTCGAAAGATAAACAGTATTGCTACCCCCAGAAGAACAATTACTCCTCTGCCGATTAAAGGTGCGTTGCGGACAAAAAATGGATCAGTGACATTATCTGGTCTAAAGGAGCTAAGGTATCCTACATTTTGCAAAAAGGCGGCAGTAAAGTATTCTCTAAACCCCCCTCGGTAGTAATACCAAACAAGGCTTATTGCAATCGGGATTAAAAATCCGGTGCTTATAAGTGCCATTTTTTGGATGATTTTGAGGTAGCTGGTAAACTTTGGCCGAGCAGTGATGATCCAGAAGCAAAAGATTGCCAAAATATCAAATGCCGCCGGGATTTTAAAGAGAGCGGATATTGAGAACAGGAAGCCTGTAAAAAGTAGATTACTGACCGTATTTTTTTTGGTGATTAAGATGGTGAAGGCAAGTATGGTCGGGCCGATCATAAATAGCTCGGCATTGGCAATCTGCCCCTCAAGTAAAGGCAGTGTGGTTAGGACCAAAAATGCGATTGTTGAAATTTTTTGAAAGAGAATATTTTTAGGAAAGAGGGCACGAGTTAATTTCCAAAAAATTATCGTGGTAATCATCATCCATCCGGCCAGGATTGCTCTAAGCCAAAAAAGGTTTCCGCTTATTGCGGCAATAAAATACAAAAGCGGAGGCTTGTTGTCGTGGATGTCCCGATAGAGCACGAGCCCTCTGCGGATGGCCTGTCCCAGCGCAAGATAGATCATTTCGTCTCCGTAAGAATACGGCTCAAGAAGAGAGGGAACCCTAAGAATCAGTCCCACTCCAAGGAGGAATACCAGCCAATTAGGGGTATGAATTTTGTCTAAAATTTTCTGTACCATACGAATTTCAGGTTTCCAAAGTGTTTTTCCTCCGCAAGAACATACCCGGTAAGTTTTATCTCCGACACTTCACCGCTGGTGATAACACCTACTCGGTTAATCTTCGGAGGGAGTTCACGGATGATATCACCCTCAGCCATAAGGGCGGTGCCGACAAAAAACGGCAAAGATTCTCCGCCTGGGATGTAAAGCGGAGCGCCAATTCCGTAGTATTTTGTTTCCCAAATGTGGTGGCTGGCGGCATTCCAATTAATTAAATAATCATCACCCTTCTTTGTTTCTATCACATACTCAGCTAGTTCCCGGAAGGGGTACTTCACAGGGTGAGTAAAGTAGTGATAATCAATTCTTATAAATAATCCCAGAAGCACTCCGATTAAGACACTCGAGAATACTTTTCTTCTGTTGGAAGCCAAAATTATCATCGCCCCTGGGATGGTATAGAGAAGGTAGCGATTATAGAAAATTGATTGCATGAATTGCGAGATGGTCCAAGTGGCAAGAATAGGGAAGATAAACCAGAGAGCGATAATTAGCGTGCTTTTGTATTTTTTGTTCCAAATTCTAAGTAGAAGGATAATTAAGGCGATAACTAGGGCAACGCCCGAGAGGGGGCTTTTAATCCCGTAGGCAAGATATTCACCCATTAAAAAGACGAGGTCGCGCGCTGATGGCGTCCCCAGCCAGAATCCGCCGCTAACCATCTTTGTCTGGCTATATAGCGGCCACACCCAAGGGAGGTATCCGACCCCGATTGTCAAAAAACTAAGAAATACTTTTTTGGATAATTTTCTATTCCCAGTCAGGCTTTCAAGTATCCACCAGAGCCCCTGAAGGATCACGATAAACATCGCAAAATGATGGGAATAAATTGCCCAAAGAGTGGCGATGACGTATCCGGCAAAGTCGAAAGAGCTGGGTTTTCTAGAGTTCCAAATTTTTAAGTAAAAATACATCGAGGCGGCTACTCCGAGGCTCATAATGGAGTACATCCGACCTTCGAAAGCGTAAATGAAGAAAAAGGGGTTGAAGAAAGTTAAAAGCGCTGCCGCAAAGGCTGTTTTTCTATCCCAAAGCAAGCTCACTAGCTTGAAGACAAAAAATACGGCCAGGCAGTAATAAAAGAATGACAAACTTCTAATGGCCGCTTCACTAGTGCCAAAAATGCCAAACCAAAAATGCTCAGTGAGATTGTAAAGCGGCGGGGAAGTGTCTTTGATAATTATCCGGATAATCTCGGGAACCGATTTCATGGAAAGAATCGCGCTAAATCCTTCATCCCCCCACAAACTGGCATTGAACTGATTCACAATCTAACTATACTTTATTTTTCTTCTTTCTCACAAGCAGAGTGAGAGAGAAATGTTGACAAATTAGCCCACAAATCTTAATCTTAAGGTAATGAAAAAAATACTTCTGTATGTCAGCTGTTTCTTTCTGGCTTTTTTTGGTCTTTACCAAATAAAAATAACTGTTTTTGCCGAGCAATCAGGTTCTTCGCCAGAATCGGGTGCTGATTCAAGAATAAAAACCGCCTATGACTGGCTGGAAGCCAAAGGTGACAACTACGGGGATACCGACGCAGCCGACTGGGATACCGCTACCTATGCCTGGGGAACCTGGTGGAACCAGATTATGGAAGCCGCCGCCTGGGAGCCGGACGGCACGGCCGCGGTTGGCGATGTGACATTGGGTAAAACTTTCTATGCCGGTCTTGGCGACCGGACGCAAAAAACCGGCACCTATGACCCGGCCACGTCCTTGTACCTGCCGCAGTCTTTGGTTGAGTATGACGATTATGAAGCCGGCGATACGACCGGAGAAGAGTCCGCCTGGGCGCTGACTGCAGGAGTGGCGGCCACCGGCGTTTGGCAGGACGGGCGGACAAGTCTTTACTGGAGTAACAGCCAAGGTCAAGCCTCTAATATTTTTCCTGACCAAGATCACTCGGCTTGTCCTTTCTTCTCTACTGCCCGGACGGGCAGTTATGATGGCCTGGACGCCGACTGCGGCAATGCCATTAACGTTTGTGGGACTCTCTCGCTTGACGGCGATAGTTTAAAAGCTGGCGGTGACGCGGGCGCTGAAACCGACTGGTATCTGCCCACCCAGAAAGAACTCCAACAAGCTTATATTGACGGTATCTATAACCAAACCAACACCACCTTTGCCACTACGAGTACCTTTTGGTCTAGTACAGAGTACTCGAATGCGCCTGCCATTGCTTGGTACGTGAACTTGTACGTCGGCATCACCACCACCAATACTAAGGTTACTGCTACAAACTACGTGCGCTGCGCGCGCCGGGACTAAGAAATTTGCGACTTCGTCTAAGAATTTAGTTAATTTTCAATTTGGTATTTCGCGATTTTTTTATTTCTCCTTCGTCATCCTGAGCGTAGCAAAGAATCTACTTTATGTTAGGATCAAACAAATGATAAGATTAGCAATCAGGTGGGGCTTGGTGTCGTTCTATGAAAATTAAAAAAATTATTGTTCAGGGTAGTCAAATTAGCATCATTCCTCATATAGGAAATGATGATTTCATTTCCCTGACAGATATGTTGAAAGCAAAAGATGGTGATTTCTTTATTTCGGATTGGCTCAGAAACAGAAATACCGTTGAATTTCTAGGAATATGGGAAAAGCTACATAATCCAAATTTTAATTATGGCGAATTTGCCACAATTAAAAGTCAAGTAGGCTTAAATAGCTACAAGATTAGTGTCAAAGAGTGGGTTAAAAAGACACATGCTGTTGGACTGAAAGCGACTGCGGGTCGATATGGTGGAACATACGCTCACAAAGATATCGCTTTTGAGTTTGGGATGTGGATCAGTCCTGAATTTAAAATCTACCTCATCAAAGAATTTCAACGATTTAAGGAAGATGAAAGTCGACGACTGACACTAGGTTGGGATGTTAAACGCACTTTGGCAAAAATAAATTATAAAATCCATACAGATGCTGTAAAAGCACACTTAATTCCAGAGAATATCTCAAAAGACCAAATCAATATGGTTTACGCGAGTGAGGCTGATGTGTTGAATGTTGCTTTGTTCGGTAAAACCGCCAAAGATTGGCGTGACGAAAATCCAAGTAGAGATGGAAATATTCGTGACTATGCTAATGTAACTCAACTTGTGGTCTTGGCCAATTTAGAAGGGATGAATGCCGAACTAATTCGGCAAAGTTTGCCACAATCTGAACGTTTAGTGAAGCTTAATCAAATTGCTATTGTTCAGATGCGGTCTTTATTAGATAGTGAGAGTGTAAAGAAATTATTGTGAATACAGAGTCGAGCGGTGGTTTATTTGCAAATCCTCGTTTTAATCATTAATATAATCTTGCGGTAGATTTTACTATTTCAATCCCTAAAACAGGTTTTGGATAGCAAAGAAAGCCCAAACATTAGTCCGTTCCGCCGCACCCTGGGTGGAGTTTCAGGGTATGGTGATACAGAAGGATTTTTTAGCTGGAAAGCTAACCAGTCCTTTGGTGATTGAAGAAGTCGGTGGAAATTACAGTAACTTTTGGTCTAGTACAGAGTACTCGAATACGCCTGCCAATGCTTGGAACGTGAACTTGAACAACGGCAACACGAACAACAATGCTAAGACTACGGCTACCAACTACGTACGCTGTGTTCGTCGGTACTTCATGTTTGGGCTTTCCGC
>LCET01000007.1 GCA_000995185.1 Candidatus Woesebacteria bacterium GW2011_GWC1_42_9 | reverse complement strand
CTCATACGCACGGCCAACTCCCATATTCACTGCGGTGTCGTAGAGCATATTGGCAAGTTTCTGATTCTGAATAGTATCGCCCTTGATGGCATTCCAATATTGGGCTTTATAGATTTTTTCTGCTGTTGAATACGGCAAATTTTCCATTTCGCTGACAGAGGGAGAATAGCCAAGATATGCCTTAAGCACAGGAGCGGAGATTCCCCAGTTGGTGCCAATAAGGGTACCACTGCCAATGCTCCCCCCGGTGTAGTTTCCCGGATCGCGAGCATCATTGCTATATCCTCCTTCTGCCCTCTTTACAAGTGTTTGCGCTATGGTAAAACTGGCCATTTTTATTTATTTGGCAATGATTTGACGTGATTTGAAATCTGCTCCAGATTGTTTCCTTGGTCGATATGTTCAACAATAAAATCACCCATCTTCTCTCCATATGCTCTCTGAAATGCTGCGGAGACAGCACTTAACAGCGCCTTGGTCTTAAACTTCACAATGAGCTTTACAACCTCGGCCTCGTTGTCGTAAAAATAACCAACAGCATCTTTTATCATCTTAGCCAGTGCAATTGAATTTGTACTTTTATCGAGATTTTTGTCCGGATAGTACTTCTTCCATAAATTTGAATCGAAGGCTTCGTCATTGGCAATATCGGTAGTCGTCCCTGTTGACTGAGTTCCCTGATCGAGGATTTTATTAATATCATCGACCATCTTTCTTTTTTTATTGCGATTTATCGCAACGAACAACCCAATGGATCCAAGGATGCCAAGTGATGTTAAGATATAAACTGACCTTTTATTCATAAGTTTTTATTTAGCCATCGATGCTGCTGCGCCTGCCGGAGTAAATGCTGCTCCAGCCTTTGCTGCTGCGATGGGGTTTTTCATTACATTGTAAACTAACATTCCAAAGCCAATAATGGTGATTCCACCAATGGCATAAACTGCATATTTTCCAATTTGGAGCATATTCCCGAAATCGTCCAGCAGCCCGGAGCCGGAGTCGAGGGCCGAATCAAGGATTCCCTTATCGATGTCGATGCCATTTTCCGAGAGATACTTGCGAAGGGCAATGGTGCTTACTCCACTCCCGGATTGCTTGTTCCATGCCTTCAGGAACAGGGCATTGGCCTGTTTTTTGCCAAAGTTGTCCTTTAGCGTTTCGTGCCAGAGTTTCCATGCGGCAGCATCAGAGTTTTTATTGGGGATGTTGGTAAGTGGGCTCACCTTCATTCCTCCAAAAGAAAGCCACTGGTTGCGGTTGCTCTCGTAGGCAAGTTGAAAAAATTGTTTGTTGTCCATATGAAAAAATTATTTAAGTACTGTCCCTGTTCCAGTCATGTAAACCTTCCCGGCTATAAGCTGATTGAAATCCGTCAGGAATAAAGTGGAAGGATAGCCCGCTTTCCCAAGAGCTGTTTTTGTGATTGGCCCGAAGGATCCGTCAGAAGCAACATTTGTCTGGTTAAATTTTGTCCGCAAAGCGTCCTGCATCTCTTTTACCTTTGGCCCTTTCATCCCTTGCTTAAGAGGGAATCCTTCTGTTGGAGATGGTTTCGGTGCTGTTTTACCTCCTCCATCGGGAATAAGTCTTTCAGGATCCAGAGGAGGTTGTGCATTCAGCAACTTTTGAAAGAATGACCTCCCCTCCGCATCCTTACGAAAGAAAGCAAAATATGCTATTGCTCCTGCCGCAACCGTCATCAAGGCAGCACCGATTAGTTTTCTTTTGTCCATAAATGTGATATTAATAAAAATGCATTAAAAAAATGTTAAAGACTCCATCTCGCCTGCGTCCATCCGCTGGCAGAAAACATATGGGCTGGTGGTGCAGCGCCCCCTGTGTTTACAGGAGGATTGCCTCCTGTATTCGTTGGCGCTGGTGTGCGGACGGCTAATACTGGCGCCTTGTAAGCAACAGGAGCGACAGCCACTGCTTTTATTGCAGATGGAAGTACTGGTTTTTTAACCACCACAGTATTTGCAACAATTGGCTCAATATATCCCGGTCTTAAATTTGGAGGCAAAGAACCCGGGCCACCCATTGGGCCGCCACCGCCAGTTCCACCTCCGGCACCACTGCCAGATTCCCCGGCTTTCCCTCCAGCCTGCCCGGCTTTGAAGTTTTTGTAAACCTTATATCCTATAAATGCCGCAGTAACTCCAGCAAAAATTAATAAAATTTCTTTTGTTTTCATTTTTCGTTGTTTAATAGTTTAATATAATGACCAGCTTCCAGATTTTCTTCCAGTCATTCCGTAAAATCCTGAAGACGAGAGTTTTTGAGCTATTCTGGATTTCATTGCGTTGTCGGCTGTAGTAATCGAAATAATATAGTTGCTAAGTGAAAGGCTTTTTTTTGTGGCCTCAGATATTGCGATGGATGGCGACATTAAATTTAACTTATCAAGCTCTTGTCCCAACTTCATCTTTGCCAATTGCAGAGAAACAATATCTGCAATCCCTGTGGCATGGAGAGAATCTATTGCTTCTTTTATTTTTTTAAGAGTTAAGTTGAATTTATCCTTTTGCCCTTGTGTTGAAGATAACCAGTTCGGAATATTCGCCAGCGTCTTCGCCAGCGTCCCGGATTGGTTCGTTGGTATAAATTCTCCCAAACCAATATGTTTTACTTGTTGGCCATCCGGAAGTGGTGTTTGTGCATCCTTTGGAGGGATTGGATCTCCTTTCCTTTCTGGAAGCCCCGGGTCAACTTCCTCTGGTTTTGGCTTAAGAGCCTTTATGACCAGAAATCCAATGCCTGCAGCAGCAACAACTCCTGCTCCGATAAATAATATATTTTTTGTTTTCATAGATAATTTTTTTTATTGGTTTAATAGGTTGATCCAGTTACTCTTATCGGTTGTGCTTCATCTCCAATTTGTGTTTCAGCATTTTTAACTTTAACCAGAATGTTTGGCTTTGCCACCAGTGGCTTCCCTGCCAATGGATCCGTTGCTGCAGCCTTGGCAACGAATTTATTATACAGAAGATATCCGATTCCGGCAGCAGCAGCTACGCCAAGTGTGATAAGTATAATTTTTTTCATTGGTTTTTGATTTGTTTATTAACGATTGAATTGAAATTTTTAATGAAGTTGTTTAGCTCATCATACCGCTTCCTGTTGATGTTGCTTGGAGTATTATTAAAAACTCGCAAAAAGACATTATATGCCTCAATGGTTGGGTTTCCTGTTCCAAGGTAAATCATAATGGCATTTTTGTCGGCTTCGATTTCATCTGCCGGGTTCTTGTTTAACCAGATGTGTGAAAACTCGTGCCAGTTTATTGCCTTGCGGCCGGGAACGGTGAAGGTGCGGTAATATTTTTTAGATATTTCAATAAGGCCGGATTTGGCATTTATTCTTGCCGGAGTTTTAAGCTCATTGCCCTTCTCATCGCGGATGGTATCTTTGTAATCTATGCGAAATTTCCCATCAGGAGAAATATAAACACTATTTTGTGCCGACAGCCCACCGGCCAGCTCTGCAAATTCATCGGAAAACTCTGCGAAGCTCTCCACGTTTGGATTCATAATCTTACTTATGGCAAAGCTCTGCCGTATTGGGGCGGAGGTAACTTTACCAATAGCGAATGTTCCATCGTTGTCGACATTGCCATTGCGCTCATTGTAAATATCGATCAGCACTGCCGATGGCATCTTGGGAATTTTTATGATAAAGGTGTCGCTGCCATTGATTATCGGAGCAGTGTCGAAATAAACAGTGTATTGGCGCCTTGGATGATATGCCCTCGCAACCATCCTCGCACTTCCGAACACCCGAACAGGAATCCGAATGGTCTGGTTTTTAAATTCTCTATCTACTTGATACAGCATAATTTAATCCTGTTTAGAAATTCTAAAAACATTTATTGTTATAGCAACAACCGAAATAATAATCGATGTTATTGCGATTGCCCGGCCAACTCTTTCTGTCTTTGAAAGAGTCTGAATCTCCTTTTCTGTTTTTGTTTCATTTGCATCTACGCTGAAATTCCGGACTATATTCTTCTTTGCGGCCCACTGAAGCCAGCTTTTAAATGATAGTGGACTCTGTGTTTCTCCGTAGTTGGCAGAATGCCAACCACAATATTTTTTGTACATTGCATTTGGCGATGTTCCAAGATTGCCATGTTGAGCATTCATTTTTTGTGCTTTTATATTACCGAATTCTTCACTCACGGTATTGGCGGTATTGGGCTGATAATAATTATCGGAAGCCAGTATTTCTTTGGAACAAATGCCATAATCACAGACACTACCAATATGGATCCAGATATTATTGCCACTGTTTTATTCATTTAAATGCAGCAGTTGTGAAATTTATTTTTTGTGGATATGATATATCCGATACTTCCTCCTCCAACGGCTCCCCAAAACCCAAAGCATAGCCGACATTTACCAAGCACCGTTGCGGCCAAGATTCCAGCCACAATACCAACGGCTATCCCAGTGATGGTATACTTCATGTTTTGCTTGAGAGTATCCGCAAGGGTACCATTATGAATGGCCTCGACAGTTTTCTGAACTTCCTCTTCCATTATTTTCGGAATTTAACAAAGTAAATAGTCACTCCAAGAATTGCTGCGACACCAAGGACTATCCCGATGTAAAGCCCAGTGTTGGAGGTTGCTCCTTTGATGCTGGCAATGGTGCTGATCTTATCGTGCAGCGCCTTTTCGGCTTCCGATCTGGCCTTGTCTGCATCTGCTTTGGCTTTGTCCGTTGCGGCAGCAGCCTTTTTTGTTCCACCAAATAAGTTACCTAAACCAGAAACTATTGTCGAGGTGCTGTTCAGGATTCCGGCCCAGTCTGTTGGTTTGGGAGGAGTTGCATCCCCAGAGAAATCTTTAATCTCAGAAGCAATCATCTCTGCAGCGATTGCCTTTGCGAAGGATTGACTTTGGTAAATTCCATCAGACACCAACTTTACCAATTTATCTCTTCCCGGAATGTCGCTCAGTTTGGTTGTAAGATTTGCATTAAGAATCTCCACCACCTTTGTTGGATTGTTAACGATAAGTTTTGCCAACTCAGACAAGAGGATATCGTTTGCCATCTTCTCATCCCCAGCACCAGCTGCGCTGTGATAATTACTCCGAATTCTGTGTTTCATATAAAACATTTGTTGAATTATTAAAAATGATTAATTACTTTTTTTTAATTGAGACATATAGAGTTAGCGATATTGCTATGATAAGCATATAACCGTATAGAATTTGTTTTTTTTTTTAAGCTCTTCAAAAACATTTTGCACTGAGATGTTTTCCTGAAATTTATCCATTCTAACTTTAAACTCTTCAAATTCAGGAGCTACTTTTGGATTCCATTTCTCTGTTCCGATTCTTACCCGTGTCGTTGCTTTAATTAAATCTGGCAGAAAGAATGTTTCTTCCGGGAGAAAATCTGATGCCATCGTAGGTCTATCCCCACATTGTTCAGGGTAAAGCCTGATGGTAACTGTTGTGGAACCATTAACCTGCCCCAGACGCATTCTTGTAAATCCATCAAATAAAAACTCATATGGATCTGAAATCCGATCTGTCTGTATTTGATTGGGATCTATTACTGGAGCAACAACGTGGTCAACCCGATCTCCATTGGAATCCCGGTGTGTTATTACAACTGTATTATCGAGCTGTCCGGTAGTAGATGATATAATTTCAGTTTTATTGATTTTTACGGGGGACGACTCCAACTTGGCCAGAAACTCTGTAAATGCCAGTCCGTTAACCGGAGATGTTACCGTAATGTTGCTGTTCTGCCCGAAATTGCTGATGGTATTATAAAAAACACCACCTCCTCCGGTACCAGCAAAAATAGTGTTGCCGGAACTTGCCATTGCCCACACGATTAGAGTGGTTAGTCCTGTGTTAAATGCAGACCATGATGTGCCATTGTTGGTTGATACAAAAATTCCCCCTCCAAAAGTGCCAGCAAAAATCCTCTTGCCTACAACTTGTATTGAATAAACATCCAAGGTTGTCAATCCAGTGTTTACTGCTGTCCACGATGTTCCATTGTTGGCGGTTAAAAATACCCCTCCAAGCGTGGCTGCGAAAAGATTATCGCCACTTATTGCGAGAGAATAAACATCCAAGGTTGTCAATCCAGTGTTTACTGCTGTCCACGATGTTCCATTGTTGGATGTTAAAAATACTCCTCCCAGTGTGGCTGCAAAAATATTATTACCTCTTATTGCAAATTTTTGAACATCGAGATTAGTCAATCCGGTGTTTACTTCCGTCCATGAGTGTCCATTGTCGGTTGATAAGAAAACCCCTCCTGCTGTTCCAGCAAATAAATTACTGCCATCTGTCAGTAATGCGAAAACAGAAGTATTGGTTAGCCCATCGGTTATATTGCTCCATGAAACCCCATTGTTGGTTGATAAAAGAACTCCGCCTGCTCCACCTACAAACATATTTGTTTCGTTTCCGAAAACTATTGAATAAACTGCGCCTAACTGCCAATACCGTGCGTATTGAGAATAAGGAACGTCAGTCCAAGATGAACCATTATTTGTCGATAAATACAGGTCTCCAGCTCCATTACCAACAAAAATATTTGAACCATTCACACCAAACGCCCGAATAACAAGATTTTCTAATCCTTCATTGGTTGCTGCCCATGTACTGCCAAGTGTATCTGGTTGGGTTCTGTTGTTATAGGAATCTCCAATATCAACATTTGAAATGGCAGATGTGCAGGCATTGACAATTTGAACAGTAAATGGAGCCCCTGATCGGCAGCGCTTCCCCGGGGCAACAGCAGATTCATTAGTCCAAGAGTCTGCAAGCAGCCATTGATTGGCAGCTTCCATTTTTTTACTCTTGATAAGTGTCTGGGTTTCCATCTCGGAGAATTGGATTGATTTAAAAAAAAGGGCAGGTCGTACACACGTCCTGCCCTTTTTTGTACTTTGAAAAAGATGTTACCTTTTCGGTTTATCCCTGAATCATTCTCGGACGAGGAACGGCAACCGGAGCAACCTTAATCAAGTGGGGGGCTTGGTAAAGAACGTTTGCGTTCCGGCCAGCAACAAGCTGTGTAGCAGCGAATTTCTGAATAGGGTACAAACGAACCGTTACGGTTGCGCTCGCATTGATTTGGTTGAAACGGAGACGTGTGAAACCATCGAACAAGTACTCGTACTCGTCAATGATCCTGTCTGTCTGAGTTTGGTAAGGATCCAGTGTCGGTGTGATCACATGGTCTGACCTGTTTCCAGCGGAATCCCGGTGCGTTACCGCTACGGTTTGATCCAGCTGTCCGGCCGAGGTCGAGATAATCATCGTCCTTCCGATTTTGAAAGGTTGGCTTTCAGTTTGTGCCAAGAACTCCAGATATACAACTCCGGTCACCGTTGAGGTGATCGTGATATTGGAATTGGCATTAAAATTGGAGGCCGCCCTGTTCAGGTAAGAATCCCCGATGTCCACATTGCTAATTGCCGATGTGCAGGCATTAACAATTTGGATGATGTAGGGGGCCGATGGGCGTTCAGCTTGTTGAGGCTGAGCATCTGCGCTTGCCCATGCGTCAGCATGGTCCCATGCATCGGCATCTTCCCATCCATTGGCAGAGAACCACTCGGGTTTCTGCAACTGAATTGATTTTTTCATTTGATTAATGAATTTAATTGGTTCGGCAAGTTTTTAACCGGAAGCAAGAATAATCCCTCAAAGGATTATTCCATTTTTAACAGTTTAGAAACTTGTTTAGCTACGACAGTGCCTAACAACACTCCAGTTGTAACAGCGGCTGTGAGAGCTACCCATTCCATTGGTTTCATAAATAATTTGGATTTTTGGTTAATTGTGGGCACAAAAATATAATGAAAAAGAAAATAAAAAAAAAGTTTAAATTCATAATTCAGAACCAAAACCATCCAACGATTTGACTGTCAAATTCTTATACTTTACAATATTATTACTTTAGGAAGAATTTTAAAAAATTATCATTTTTATTTGGAAAGTGAATAATTGTTAATTATATTTGCTGCCGAATTTAAAATACACGTATGTACCCCATTACCAAGAATCAATATTAAAGCGTCTCGAAGGTCAGCTTGGCTCCCTTTCTTCTCATCTGCACATGCGTGGTGGGGAGTCGGCTCCTTCGAGCATTTATTCACTCTGCGATGGCCGATAGATTAATATCTGTTATAATGCCTGTTTACCTCGGAGATTACCCAAACTGTGCGACAGACAGGGAAGCTAAGTTTATGGAGGCTGTTGCTTCATTCCATAGGAACACATATGGTCGCAAGCAACTGGTTATTGTCTCCGATGGCTGTGAAAAAACGAATGCCATATTTAAAAAACGATTCAGGAATAAAACTAATATGAAGCTCGTGGAACTCCTCAAACACGAGCTTTTTGATGGAAAGGTACCGCAGGCCGGGTGCGATGCCGCCACAGGGGAGATTCTTTGTTTTCTCGACAGTGATGACATTCTTGCCCCGCACCACCTTAAAAATATAGCTGCCTGCTGGACGGGAGACCACGATTGGCTGTATTTTGATGCCTTCTATAAACTTCCGCAGCTGGGTGGCCGTGTGATTGCCTTTCAGAGTGATTTTGATGAAACCCGCCTCAACACCGGGACGTTTGCTTACAGAAAAGGGCTGGACGTGACGTGGGCCGGGCACATTGGGATCAAAGGGAATACTTATATTATCAAGCAGCTAATGGCGAAATATCCCCCGCCACGCTGTAAAAAAATCTATGGCTGCGGATATATGATTTGTCGAGGGGAAATCGCAAAATTTGAGCAAAAAAAATAAATATGTTTTATATTATCGGGGCACTAATGCTACTCGGATATTTTTCCATTGGAATATTTCATCATTTTTACATTCGTTATAAACAAAAAAAGCGGGACAGAAAATACCGCCCTAAATTCTAAAAACAATGAAACTGGACGATGAACTTGAGAAACAAAAAAAGCTGGTTGCCGACTTGGAAGAAAACCAAAAGGAAAACCAAAAACTTCTGGAAGAAAACCCATCCGGAGGAGATTCTCCTTTGCTACTCCATTTGCACAAAATGGTGCTTCAGCTAATGAAATTCCATGTTGTGGATTTGGATTTCAAAATTATCAAGCAGAAGGAAAAGCTCGCTGAAATGCAGATGTATCTCAATACAACGGCAGGCATGAATTTCGAGAAACAATCTCGTGAGTGCAATCTCAACATCGAGCTTTTTGTCGCCAAGGCGGAAAAACTCGTCAACTCGACAACCTTGGCTCCTGCAATAAAGGAGAATCTCGAAAAAATGGTGGCCCGGCACAAAGAAGAAAAATGGGATGATCAGGAAGAAAAAAATGATTTTTACAAAGAACTCAAAGAAATTGTTAACTTCTTAAAAAAGAATAAATGAAATTTTTAATTACAGGAATTACTGGGTTTGCAGGCGCCCACATGGCAAATCTCCTCATTGAGCAAGGTCACGATGTCTACGGTCTTGTTCGCGGATCCAATGGAATGGAAAGCGATATCTTAGATACTGTTTCCCAGCATAAATTTGACAAGATAAAATTTCTATATGGAAACTTGGAGGACAGGATGGCTCTTAGGCGAGTATTTCTGGAGGCAAAGTTTGATGGTTGCTTTGCGCTTGCCGCGCAGAGCCACCCGCCTACAAGTTTTCTTCAACCACTGGATACCTTCCGAACCAATATAATGGGGATGGCAAATTTAATTAGTGTTGTGGAAGAATTTAATCACTGCAAGTTAATGTTTTGTTCCACATCCGAGGTTTATGGAAATGGCGGCAAAGCTGGCAACCTCCTGCGCGAAACCACTCCAATGGAGCCATGTAACCCATATGCTGTTAGCAAGGCTGCCATCGACCTTTATATGCAGGAGAGGATGATGAATAAAAAGATCAATGGTTTCATCACCAGGGCATTTTCCCACTGCGGGACAAGACGTGGCCGCAACTTCTCTATAAGCTCCGATGCTTACCAAATAGCCAACATTATGCTTGGCAACAAACCTCCGGAGGTATTTGTCGGGAACTTGGATACGGTTCGAGTTGTGATTGATGTAAGGGATGTGGTGAACGCCTATTATATGCTGATGCTCAACAATAAATCCTCTGGCCGGATTTTTAATGTTTGCGGAGATACACCACGAAAAATGGCATTTTTCACAGACTGGCTCATTGAGTATTCAAAAATTGATATTAAAAAGACTATCAGCAAGGAATTCTATCGGCCCATTGATATTTCTTATCAGCATGGAGATTCTTCTTCCCTCAAAGACATCACCGGATGGAGGGCAGAACTTGGCATCGAAAGAACTCTGGTTGATCTTATTCAATACTGGTTAAAAAAACTCAAAAAGTAATGGAAGAAGAACTTAGAAAACGATGGGATATTGCTCAGGAATATGAGAAAAATGCGCATTCTATGCATTCTTCCGATTTGGATGGATAAAAAACTATAGGATAACATATTCTCAATACTTCAAATATCTCGGCATGGATTTCCATCAGCCAAATAAAACGATTCTTGAGATTGGCTGCTCAGATTACCCTGCATTATTTTACTGCGATTCATATAAAAATGGATATATAATTGAGCCGCAGCAGAATGATATCCTAAAGACACTTTGTGCCACTCAGGGAATAGTAATTTTGCCGGGAGTTGCAGAGGATGTGCCGTTCCCGGAAGTCGATGAGGTGTGGATTTTTAATCTTCTGCAGCACGTAATGGATCCGGCACTAATAATATCCAAGTCCAAGGCTGCATCCAGAATCATTCGGTTTTTTGAGCCAATAAACTGCAAGCCTCTGGATATTGGCCACCTTCATGATTTTGACCTCGATTATTTCAACAGTTCATTCAGTGGTTGTGCCAAGCATTATCCCAGCAATCCGAATGCAGAAAAATTCCATGCCCACGAATGTGCATATGGTGTTTGGGAAAAGCACGATGGTACGGCAGAAGGTGCTTATTTATTGAACTGCAGCAGGCAGTCCGACATCAACGAACACCTCCCTGTGCTGCGAAAATATGCGGAGAGGTGCAAGCATATCACCGAGATGGGGTTTCGTTGGGGATGTTCCATCTATGCATTTATGGTTGCAAGGCCAGAAAGACTAATTTCTTACGACATCAAGAACGATCTAAATGTTGCAGATGTTGAGGCAATTGCCGCAAAGGAAGGTGTAAGTTTTCAATTTATAAACAAGGATGTACTTGATGTAGTTATTGAAGAGACAGACCTTTTATTTATCGATACTTTTCATTCCGCGAATCAGTTGAGCAGGGAACTTGCTCTTCATTCTTGCCGGGTAAGAAAATACTTAATTTTTCACGACACAGCAGGATTTTGGGAGGATGGCATGGATGCTAAAGGGAATGGCATCCGCTATGCCATTGAGCCATTTATGGCTGCCCACCACGAATGGAAGCAGGTGTACCGGGCAGAAAACAACGGAGGATTGTTAATTTTAGAAAAAAATGCTTGATTTAACTAACGTCACCATTATTTCAATTAACTGTGTCAATCCTTGGCAGTCTGTTAGTGCCATTCGTCACTCAATGAAGAAAATAAAATTTAAGGAGGCTATTCTTTTCACCGACCATCCAGTGGTAAACAGCGATATCCGCACCGTTGGCATTCCAAAGTTGACATGGAATGGCTACAACGATCTATGCCTCAAGCTGATAGGCCACATCGATTCCGACTACGTTCTTGTTATTCAGGATGATGGATTTGTAACCAACCCGGACAAGTGGAATGACGATTTTTTAAACTATGACTATATTGGGGCGCCTTGGCCCAATGAAGAATCGTGGATTGAGAAGCAGCCATCCCGGATGTTTATAAGGCAGACGTTCCGCTATAATCGGGTTGGCAATGGTGGGTTTAGCCTGCGAAGCAGAAATTTTCTCAAGGCAAGCGCCAAGTTTGCGGACTGTGCGAGATACGGGGAGGATATCTTCTTGTGTACAATTAGTTTTCCTTATATGCAGGACAATGGTATTAAATTCGCTCCTGTCGAATTGGCGCATGAATTCTCATACGAAAATCCGCTGCTTGAGTTTGGCCACAGCTGGCAGGATCGCATTGCATTGGATCCAAATGCGCACTTTGGCTTCCATGGGCGGCAGTTTACAAATTCTGAAGAAATCATTAATTTAAAGGATTTAAAATGAAAGTTCTCATCACCGGAGTTGCCGGGTTGCTTGGCTCCAGGCTGGCAGACCACCTAATTGAAAAGGGGATTTGTGTTGTTGGCATCGATAACTTGTCTGGAGGTTACATTGAAAATGTAAATGAGAATGTTGAATTTCACAAAGTGGACATCTGCGGTTTAATTACTCCAATCTTTAAAAAACATAAATTTGATGTTGTTTATCATTTTGCTGCTTATGCTGCCGAAGGACTGAGCCCTTTCATCCGCAAATTCAACTACAGCAATAATCTTATTGCAACTGCAAATATTATCAATCAGTGCATAAACAATAAGGTCGTAAGGCTTGTTTTTACTTCGAGTATGGCTGTTTATGGCCGTGGGCGGGTACCATTTGAAGAAACGTCAATTCCATCACCAATTGATCCCTATGGAATTGCCAAGTATGCCTGTGAGATGGACATTCGAGTTGCCGGGGAGCAGCATGATATGGATTGGTGCATTATCCGTCCACACAATGTTTATGGCGAGAATCAGAACATTTGGGATAAATACAGAAATGTTCTGGGGATATGGATGCACCAAAGGATAAAAGGAGAGAGTTTGTCTGTTTTTGGCTTTGGAAGTCAAATGCGCTCCTTCACCTACATCGGAGATATCCTTGAGCCGCTTTTTAAGGCGGGGATAAGTAAAGATGCATCAAAGCAAATAATAAATCTTGGTGGGGCCTTCCCCATTAGCATTAAAAATGTTGCACAAGCAGTTCTTGATGCAACTTCAGATTTTGGGGTTGGCAGCATTGAATATAAGGAAGCCCGGCACGAGGTTGAACTTGCATACTGCACTGTGTTAAAGTCTGAAAAATTATTAGCATATGGGAATGAAACAATACTTCCTGTCGGGTTGAAGAAAATGTGGCAATGGGCAAAGAGACAACCTGAGAGAAAAGTGCAAAAGTGGGATGATTACGAAATTAATGACAAAATATATAGCTATTGGAAATGAAAAAAATCGAGATTTTTGTAAGACATTGTTTTTATTCTCCTTGTGAGGAGCTTGCCAATCGTGGTCGCCCGGCTTGGTTCAGCAAGGAGAAGGCGTGGGAGAACCTTCTCGATACTGTCGACCACGATCTTGCCAATATTACCGTAATTTACGATAGGCATTTTGGCCATTTAAATCCAGCACAATACAAACCCGGTGAGAATATTGTTGAGATTGATTCTGGCAATGAAGCAGGCAGCTTTCTGGCAATGCTCGATATTATTATGCAGCGGAATTTTGATCCTGAAACAATAATTTATCTGTTGGAGGATGATTATATTCACCGCGAAGGTTGGTGTACGGCTTTGGTTGAAGGATCGCATCTGGCCCCGTACTTCACCCTTTACGACCATGTCGATAAATATACAAATTACCCAAAGTTAATGTCGAGAATATTAATTAGCCCTTCGGCACACTGGAGGACGATACCCTCTACTTGCAATACCTATGCCTGTAAGATGTCTACTTTAAAAGAGGATATTGAAACACATCGTTTTTTCTCAAAAAATAGCAATAATGGTGTGAGCCGGGATAATGATAAATTTGTGGAGTTGGCAAAGATGGGAAGGGTTCTTATTTCTTCCATGCCGGGTTTCTCTACGCAGTGCGATTTATTCATGTCTCCTTTAATTTTATGGGAAATCTACGGAAATCCAATGATTGAGGGATGGCTTTCTCCTTTAGAGGGTGCTGCGTTGCGAGAATATGCCAAGGATAGGGTTTGCTTGGAGATTGGTTCATATAAGGGGCGTTCTGCAAATTACATGGCGCAGACAGCGAAAATCCTCTACTGTGTGGACACCTTTAAGGCAGATGGGCAGGGACAGAATCAAATGCAAAATTTTACTTCAATAAAAGATTTCTTATTCAACATTAAAAAGTTTAATAATATTATTCCAATTATTGCAAAGAGTTCTTCTGTGGCTTTGTTGTTTGCTTCAGATTCTTTGGATTTGGTTTTTATTGATGGGGGGCATGATTACGATTCGGTTATTTCAGACATTGATTCATTCTTTCCAAAGGTAAGGGCTGGTGGGTTGATTTGCTTTCACGACTATGGCCCCAACACAGGATGGGATGGAGTAATGATTGCCGTTACAGAAAGATTTGGAACTCCCAATGCAATTCATGACCATTTAGCTGTAATTATTAAAAAATGAAATTAATATGATAAAGGTTTACATTGCATGCCCATATACCAAAGGAGATGTTGCCATTAACGTCCGCAATGCGATGGCTGCCGCAGACATTCTTATCTCTTCCGGATTCGCCCCTTTCTGCCCGCTTTGGTTTCATTTTCAGCATCTTCATTCGCCACATGGATACGAGGAGTGGATGTCGCTTGATTTTGAATGGCTGGCAGCTTGCGATGTGGTTCTGCGGTTGCCCGGTGAGAGTCCCGGAGCAGAGAGGGAGCTTGAGTTTGCAAAACAAAAAAACATTGAGATATTTTACGATTTAAATCAACTAATCAAACACTATGAAATTTAAATTTAGCGAAATCCCAAAATTCTGCATCAGCATACCTCGATGCACCGACCGTAGGGCAGAAGTTCAAAAAGAATTTGATAAACACAACCTCAGTGTTGTCTTTTACGATGCCTTTGACAAGCAAGAGCTTGTCGTTCCGGAGCTGTCGGTTAAGATTCACGAGAAGAATGCAAATGGCATACTTGGCTGTTTGCTTTCTCATGTTTCTTTGATAAAAGAGGCTCGTAGGCTTCATCTCCCGGCAATTTGCATCTTCGAGGACGATGTTGTCTTTTGCGATGATTTCGGTGAGAGGATAAAATATATAGAATCGACAAATATAGATTTCGAGATTTTCATCTTGGGTGGGCACTTCAACAGCAGGCACGATAATGGAAATCCAACTGGAGTAGACCGCATTAGAAGAGTAGACCATTCTGGTGGAACATATGGCTATATTATTACAGAATCTGCCTACGATTATATTCTTAGAAATGTAACCTATAATTACGGAATGGATCAGTTTTATTCCGACTATGTTTATCGGAGGTTCAGGACATTTGCTTTTATTCCTTTTCTTTGTGGCTGTGCCAAAAATAAAAGTGAAATCACCGGAGATGTATGGGCATACGAAAATATAGAATGGCATTTTACAAAAGAGGCCATTCCCAAAATGAATCCGGTTTCACAAATTAAAATGCCAGAAACTTTTGAAGTTAAGAAAGTGGAGGATCGTATTTCTTTTAGGCATGATTTATCGGAAATCACATTTGTAATTCCTTTTTTCATCGACTCAAAAGAACGAGAAGAGAATCTTCTACATGTGGTTAAATTTCTCACAAAAAACTTTAAAACAAACATACTGCTGGTGGAAGAAAGCGAGATGGTAACAATGAACATCCACCGCTTGGGCAATCCAGATGTAAAGACAATATTTATTAAGAGATCGATGGATTTATTCAACCGGACAAAGGTAATCAACGATGGCATAATGGAATGTAAAACTCCTTACATTTCTGTTTATGACACAGATGTAATATTTTATGTTGACAACTACGTAAACTCATATCAACACCTCCGTTCTGGAAGCGCGATGGTATACCCTTATAGTGGGAAGTTCGTGGATATTGACCGCAGTTACATTGCCGATGGAGTTATCCGGGAGGCAAACACGTATGGCACAGATTCTTATGGAGGGGCATTCTTTGCCAACCGCGACAAATACATGGAGGCTGGGATGGAAAACGAGAACATTATCGGCTGGGGTGCGGAGGATGCAGAACGCAGAAGCCGGATGGCCAAGCTGGGGCACCAAATTGTACGGATTCCCGGCACGTGTTGGCACATCTCGCATCCTCGTGGCATCAATAGCTCTACGGCCAATCCTTTCTGGGCATCCAACGAAAAGGAGTACTACAAGGTTGATTCAATGACTAAGGAAGAACTGGAAAAATATATATCTACTTGGAAATGGAAAAAATAAATAAATATGGATGGTTTGTTTTTTGGGCATCATGTATGTTTGCAAACCTGTTTTTTGTTTTCCATCTCAAATTTATACCTTGGGGATTAATTAGTTTATTATCTGTTAGTGCATCCTGCTGGGGCATTTATTTTGAATACCTAAAAATAAAAAAATGAGTTCTGTAACCTATTCTACTCTTGGCAAAAATGGTCGATTTGGCAATCAGCTTTTTCAGATAGCAGCCACCATAGCATATGCCTTTGATAAAAAAAAGGATTTCTTTTTCCCTGAATGGGAATACTCGAAGTTTATGATGAGGCCGCTTCCGGTGGGAAACAGCACCAGCGAATCTCAGATTTATCGGGAGCCACACTTTCACTATGCTCCTATCCCGGACTTTCCCGGGAACATTGACCTTGACGGATATTTCCAGAGTGAAAAATACTTTAAGCGCCACCGCAACTCAATCCTTCCCTTTTTTACATTAAGATGTGAGTTTTACGAATATATACGGGAAAAATATGGCAATGTTCTCAGACAAAAAACATGCGCAATTCACGTCAGAAAGGAATACGATCTCAGTCCTGTGGAGAAGGAATATCATGGAGTGCTGTCTAATGAATACTATGAGGCTGGAGCTAATGCCTTATTTGCTGGAAACGACAAAAATGTAACATACCTTATATGTAGTGATGACATTCCTTATTGTAAAAGCATTTTTTCCTTCAAAAATATGGTTTTTATAGAAGGGGAGAAAAACCACATCGATCATTCATTGATGTCTTTGTGTGACGATATGATTATTGCTAACAGCTCTTTTAGCTGGTGGGCAGCATGGATGGGAGTTGCCAATGGCAAGCGTGTGGTGGCCCCAAAGAAATGGTTTAATAATGCTCCGCTGAATCCTAAAGATATCTATGCGGAAAAATGGATAGTAATCTAATAAAAACAAATAACAATGGCAACACAAAAAAAAGAGAAAAAAAGGCTCGCTGCCGGGAGGCACGTGATTTCCCAATCCAAAAGAAGGAGGCACAACACCATTACCGATGAAGTGGTTTATATTACAAAAATTGGAAATCACAGTACAAGCAGAACAGTCCACGAACCCAGAAAACATGCTTGATTTATCACAAACAACTTTTATAATTCCCATTGGGATTGATTCTCCGGACAGGGAATTTAATTTTTTGCATACCGTTCAATACTTGTGCGACAACCTAAAAACTAAAATATTTATTTGGGAATCAGGGAAGGAGCAGCATGTACATGGTCTTTTGAAAAAAATCAACAACAGGCTGTGTGAGATTACTTATCAATTTAACCAGACATCGGAGGTTTTTCATCGCACAAAAATGCTCAACGAGATGTTGTTTCACGTCAAGACTCCGGTGGTTGCAAATTACGACATCGACATACTTCTCCCATGTAAAGTTTATTTTCAGGCACAGCAGCTGATTGTTGATGGTGTTGCCGACCTTGTGTATCCTTATTTCAAAGGGATGTCGCAGTATCGCGTTTGGGATAAGAAGCAGCTGCAGGCGGAGCTGGTTTTGGTTCCCGGAGAGCTATGGCAGTCGATGTGTGGCCATTGCCAGTTTTTTAACACAACTGCTTACAGGGCTGGTGGGATGGAGAACGAGAATTTTATCTCTTGGGGGCCGGAGGATAGCGAGAGGATGGAGCGATTTACTAAGTTTGGATTTAAAGTAATGTGGCTAACAAACTTCATCTGGCATCTCGAACACTGGAGGGGAGATAACAGCGGTGAGAAAAACAAGTACTTCTATCCAAACCTTGAGCTTTACCGGAAGCTGTCGGCAATGGATGCTTTGGAATTAAAAGAATATTACTTAACACAGGAATATGTCAAAAAATATCAAGGTTGAACTTTTAGTTGGCATTGATCCGGGTACCACGACAGGCTTTGCCGTGTGGAGTCGGGCATCTGTCTCTTTCGTTTCAATCTCAAGCATGACCATTCACCGGGCCATGGAGATGATTAATAATATGCGGATGGGGCAGAGTAGTTTTGAAGTTTGGTTCGAGGATGCCCGGCAGCGACACTACTTCGCGGAGAAAGGGAAGGAGGTCTTGCTTGGTGCTGGAAGCATCCGAAGGGACTGCAATATTTGGGAAGATTTCCTGACAGATAAGGGGATTGTCTTCAGGGCTATCCCTCCCGCCAACATCAAAACAAAAATGGAATCTCAAACATTTAAATTATTGACAAAATGGAATGGAAAAACAAATGAACATTCCCGGGATGCTGCAATAATAATTTTCAAAGGATAATGTGAAAAACAATGATGGTATTTAAAACAAGATTTGGCTTTCCGATTTACTATAATCCGGAAATGAAAGGAAAGGAAACACCTATGCGGGTAAACCTCAATGATGGGCGAATAGAAGTGAATCCAGACACCTTCGATTCCTTATCGGAGGCATTCCAGTTTTTTATTCTTAACTGGGCAGTATTTAGCCAGAAGATTCACGATGTCTATCGCCTTGACGAACTTTGCCTGCAGGAGATGTTTAAGAAATATGGGAAGACAGGGGATTACAGGATTCAGTTTCTCCACGAATTTTCCCGGCTCTTTAACAATGGCATGGAAATAAATACAAATCGCATAAAAGCACTAACGGTTGAACTGACAAAATAAAAAAATGAAACTTTATCTTTGTAATTATTCTGACGAGAATTACCGGGCAAATCAACAAATCCAAATCGAGAGAGCCGTAGCAACTGGCGATTTCGATTTAATAATCCCATTTCAAAGGGAGTGGCTTGTCACAACAGATTTTTATAAAGGGAACAGGGATATTCTCGACAGAGAGCGCCTTGCTGGGTATGGGCTTTGGAAACCATATATTTGCTTAGAGGCGCTCAAGCAGATGGATGAAGGAGATATACTCCTTTATATGGACTGCGGGGATATTCCTCATAAGGGGATCCGCAATTTTGTCTTCGAAAACATCGGAAGCCATGATTTCATTTTTATTACCACCAGCTTGCCACAGAAAAACTGGACGAGGCGCGACACCTTTGTTTACATGGGCTGCGACAGCGAGAGGTATTGGAACTGCCAGCAGATGGAGGATGGGGTGATTGCCATCCGGAAGAGCGACCATTCATTCCGTTTTTTGGAGGAGTGGCTTTTTTATTGTAAAGACAAGCGAATAATTACGGACGAGCGAAATGTCTGTGGGCTTCCCAACCTGCCGGGATTTGTTGATAATCGCTTTGATCAGAGCATCGTCAGCAACTTGGTAGAGAGATATAAAATAAATGTCAATAATTCAATGCGGCAATTTCTGTCTATCAACCTCCTCCACCACAAGGATGGCATTCAGGCCACCAATGGAATGGCCAAGTGGGATGAATTTGGAAATATGATAAAATAAAAATCATGGAAAAGACCACCAGCGTAAATCTCACCATCCATAATAAGGGATTCTTGCTCCCACGAGTAATGGATGCCATCAAAAAAAATACAGTTGGTCAGTTTGAGATAGTGTTTGTCCTTGATGGGTGTACGGACGATTCGATGCCACTTGTGGAGCAATTCTGCCGTGATAATAGTAAAATCAAAACCCAAATCTTAGAAACTCCTAATGTTTTTGAGACAATGGCAAACAATGTAGCTGCCAAAAAAAGCAATGGGGATGTCATTGTGATTATTCAGGACGATGTCATTATTGATGAGTATGGTTACAATAAGCGCATGCTTAAGCCAATCGAAGCATTCTCGGATGTTTTCATGGTTACCGGAAGAACTGCATATAACTACGTATTCAACCCAGAAACAAAACACCTCGGAATGGTTGAAAACCTCGACAACTGCTGGTGCGACATTCTCAAGCACGAAGATATGTCCGAAAAGGGAACCGGGCTCTCAAGGGATGCCTTTGCAATCCGCAACAGCATTAACAGGGGACCGCTGATGATAAAACTTGATGTTCTGGAAAGCCTTAATTATTTAGATGCTACATTTTCTCCCCTGGATCAGGATGATGCGGATCTCGCTCATCGGGCATACAAGGAACTTGGCCTGCTATGTGGTTGTTATTACATAAATTTCATATCGGAGCTTGCTTGGGGAGGAACCCGCCCGGATGGACGGAATCCAGCTCCTTGGCATTTCCGCGCCCATCATAAAAACACCAAAATCCTCTACGAAAGGCACAAGGATATGATGCTTACCAAACACAACGAAAACAGAACATTAATATGATATACGTCATAAAAGCATTTTTCGGTGGCCTTGGAGATTCCCTCCAGTTTACAACCATCCCGGAAATGCTCACAAACGCTGGCCACGAGGTTTATCTTGCCGCTGACGCACCTTTCCGCAACCCGGCAATAAAACCCTTTGTGTGGGGCAAAAACCCCTTTATCAAAGGCGAATCCTCCGGGGAGTGGAATGCAGGGGACATCCACGGCCGTGTTTATGTGAATAAATATAATGATTACATAAAAAACTGGGAGTGGATTCATGGGCTGGAACCAACCAATTCTCTCCCACAAATTTATTATCAACCAAAAAAAGTTGATAATAAATTTGGGATTATTGAATTATCTTGTTTATCATTGCACTACGATAATTCAAAAGTCATTAAAATGGTGCAGCAGATAATAGCAGGATTAGGCATAGATTTCGTGCAACTTCAATCCCCACACCAACTTAACCAGCATTATGTTCCCGGGCTTCCGGTTGTTCAGATTTCCGGGCTTGAGGAACTATCTGACATAATTCACAGCTGCTCATCATTGATAACTTTAAATTCAGGAACGCACTCCCTTGCTGCCGCCATCAGGCGATTTGGAAACCCTGTTGATCACTATTGCCTGCTTCCAGAGAAGGATTACGGATGGATTATGGAAGGGAAGCGGTTTGTATTTCCCGGAATAAATTATATTAAATGCTAAAATGGCCAACCATAAAGATAATGTTGCTAAACCTTCCTTTTTACCTCATGAGGGCAATTATCTGGGCTCTGGCATCAATTATTGTAACTGTTTGGTACTTTTTACATTATCAAATATTTTTTAAAGATAAAAAAAATGAGAAACACGATTAAAGAATTCAATTTTTCGATAATTAACGAGCAGGATTACATGGTCGTGGCAAGGAAAACAAAAAGAAAGGATGTAGCATTCCGCATTCCTCCAATTCCACAGCAGGTTGTTCCAAGGGTGGTGATACACAAAGAAATTTCTCAATCCATACCAACCCCTACGCTGGTATTGCGCAAAAAACCAAATCTTCCTTATAGCCAGCTGCCGAGTGGATCCCGGAAGATTTACAACGACCTATTTTCCTTTATCAAGGCAAACACTAAAGACCTTTCTGTCGAATTCATCCACAGGAAACTTCGGGCATATAATCTGGCTTATGAAATCTTTGCTGTTGACAATAAAATTTATATTGAACTTGAGAATTTCAGAATACCGGAAATCGGATGTTTTGAAATTCAAAATTTACTTACATGAGAAATCCATTACTTTTGATCGCGACAGGTGGCCAAGGAATCGGAAAGAGTTATACTTCTCTGAAGCAGGCCATTTACCAAGCGTACGTAGCAAAGTTTAAGCGATCATCTTTAATATTTGACACCAACGGGGAGTATGCTGCTTACGAAATAGATGGGGTGACACATCGAATAAAAGCAATCGGGCATGGCAACAACGATATAATCAAATTTGGCAACACCAAGGTTCCGGAGGTGCGAAGGATCGCCCCATTCCATGCCAACGGAATGCCAATGGCACCAGAAGAAGCGGAAGCTCTCCTTACGAGGGCCGTTACGTTCTACCGGGGAGGAACCCTCATCATTGAGGATCTGAACAGAATCTATGGGGATTCGCTGCCGCAGACAATAACAGGACTCCTCTGCAACGTCCGCCACCGGAACTGCGATGTCGTCTTTCACCTGCAGTCTATCGGAAGGATCCTCCCCAAGATGCGGCAGAACACCAAGATCATCCGCTACCACTACCAGCTCGACAGCATAGAGGATTCCAGAGAGAAGCTGGCCGGAGAAATAGAAATTTACAAGATTGCGGAGAAAATGGTGAACAAACAACAAGATGAAGGAAATACGCATTTTCTCATTTATGTTTACCGGGAAATAAAAAAGCTGAAAGGCAACTTCTCCAACCGCATGCTGTCCGAAGCCATCCAAGACTACATCTCCGAAAACGAAAGAGTGATCAAACCTTTGCTGATAAAACGAGATTTAAAGGGAAAAAAAATCAATTCTTACGAAACCGCCTTAAACCAAAAAACTGTCGAACTATTTAAAAAATATCAAGGGAATGAGTAAAACAAAAAGTCCAGTTGGCTACTACGGTGGAAAGGCCAACCTCGCAGCAGAAATCCTCCCCCTTATACCGGGACACATCCAGTACGTAGAGCCTTTCTTTGGCTCCGGAGCGATATTCTTCTCGAAGAACAAGAGCAAGAACGAAGTTATCAACGACATGAACGGAGATGTCACCAATTTTTTCTCACAGACAAAAACCAACTTCTATGCCTTGCAAGCGATGATCCAAGGTACACTTCACTCGGAGGTTCATTACGTCCGGGCCAAGGAGATGATGAAGGACACCACCATCGGCACACCTCTGGAACGTGCATGGGCCTTCTGGGTGGCCACCAACCTCGCCTTTTCGCACGTC
>LCET01000006.1 GCA_000995185.1 Candidatus Woesebacteria bacterium GW2011_GWC1_42_9 | reverse complement strand
ACTCTGCCCCTTTTGGGTTTGATAAGCCACGTCCGTCAATATTTTTTTCATTCGCGGGTTGCTATTCTCTTGCTTAAGCATTTCAACCGCCTCAGGGAGGGACATCCCGCTCCGAATCATTGTCGCTAAAAATCTCGCAAAAGTAGCTTTCTCGGAAACGGAGATGTTTCTACTAAAAAATTTTTTTGTCCCTCCTTCAAGCCCGCTAATCACTAAGACTTCATAACCATTCCTTCGGATCGTCAATACCGCATCTTCTTTGTTTGATGCTTGAATCGTTTCTTCAATAACGACCCCCTTTGTGTCCCGGGCCTTATAGGTAAATAACGGCATAATTAGTATTGTGAAACGGCCTTCAGAACTTGATCAATAGTAGTTAATCCTGAGGAAATTTTATTTATCCCGTCTTGCGACATTACAATCATTCCCCCTTTTATCGCCTCCTCTTTAATCTGATCTCCTGCCACATTTGACGTGATCATGCTGCGGATCTTTTCGGTGATAGGAAGTACCTCATATAACCCAATCCTTCCTGAATAGCCGGTGCCATGACACTCTCCGCAACCCTTCCCCTTATAAAACTTCTGAGTTTCAATTGAGACACCGAGATTATGGCTCAACCTGGCTAAATCCTCCTTGTTGGGCTGATATTCTAGTAAACAAGCTGAACATATCTTTTTGACTAGTCTTTGAGCAATAACTGCATTCAAGGTTGACGCCAATAGAAAGCCTTCTACTCCCATGTCGAGCAGTCTCGGCACTGCCCCTGCGGCGTCATTCGTATGAAGAGTGGACAACACTAAATGCCCCGTCAAAGCTGAATGTACCGCTATCTGCGCCGTTTCTTTATCTCTTATCTCTCCAACCATCATGATATCTGGGTCATGCCTCAATAATGCTCTTAATCCCGTCGCAAAGGTCAGACCAACCTTTGAATTAACCTGAAACTGGCTTACTCTATTTATTCCATATTCGATCGGGTCTTCAATCGTGCAGATCTTAACCTTAATAGTATTTAAGATATTTAAGATTGAATATAAAGATGAAGTCTTCCCTGAACCAGTAGGTCCGGTAATCAAAATCATTCCCGTGGGCCGGCGAATATTTGCTTGAACAATTTCAAGATTTTTCCCCATGAGCCCTAATTCCTCCAAACTTAATGGCCTTGAGGACTCCCTTAATAATCTCATCACCATATTTTCCCCATAAAACCCTGGGATGATCGAAATCCTTAAAGCGATAACATTTTCGTCTATATTAAACTTATAGCGGCCGTCTTGAGGGACTCTGCGTTCATCTATTTTCAGATTTGACAATATTTTTACCCTAGCAACCAACGCTTCCTCGATCCCCCTTGGAAGGCTAATAATATCTTTTAGCTCCCCATCCACCCTAAAGCGAACTATTACATCGTTGCTTTGTGTTTCTATGTGAACATCGCTTGCCCTCTCGGCCGCTGCATATTCAAGTATGGTATCGACTACCTTGATGATCGGGAGCCCCTCAGCCGCTTTCTGAAGATCGCTCTCGGGGCTAGCCATTTTTATGTTTTCAGCAATCACCCTATCAAATTCAGCTCGAATATTCCTCTTGTATTGACCAAGAGCGTTTACAATCTCTTCCTCGTTTGCATAGTGGGGAATCACGGAAAGCCCCGTATGCCTCTTAATAAACTCCAGGGCTTCAAAATCACTTGGGTCTTCCATCGCCACTTTAACCGACCTTCCTTCAAGAGCCAAAGGAACAACTCGATATTTGCGGGCAAGTTTTTCAGGGATCAGCGAAAGAATCTCTGGGGCAATAGTAATCCTACCAATATCAATATAGGGGACTTTTAAGTGCTGAGAGACGAGCTTGGAGAGTGCATCCTGTTTAATCAATCCCCGAAAGATCAAAATGTCCTCTATTTTCTTGCCAAGTTCTTTAGAAGATCGCCAGGCATTATCAAATTCCTGCTCGTCAACATATCTTGATCCAACAAGTATCTGTTTAAGGGTTTCAGTGGACAGTTTCATAACTTACGATAGCTAAATTAAGTATACCAAAGAAGCCTAATCTGATTTAAGGAGTTTGCCGAGAGCATCTCTTCCGATAATGCCAATGATAACAATGAGCAGATTAAAGAGCCAATACCACTGACACCACGGGCCAGTCGCGCAATTGCACCCAAAATACCAATGCACCAACTGTGAAATTACTCCAAAAACTATTGGAGGAATCCAAAGCGTCAACGACTCCTCCTTCTTGGAGCTTGCCATCCAAGCATAAATCCCCCCAATGATTAATTGAATAACTAAAAATATCCACCAGGGGTACCCTTTATCTTCACAAACAGAAGCTCCTGCTACCTCGGGCGCTGGCTCAGAAATAGGGGTGGGCTTCCCCTCAATGGTTGCCTCTCCCAGGATAACCTCTTCAAACCCTGGCGCTGGCGCCTCGACCAATATCTGGCCAGTCGGGGTGATAGTAGCTTCATTTGACCATGGACCCGGCATACAGCCATTTACTCCAGCCACTTGGAAATAATAAGTAGTCCCTCCCGACAATTGCTCTACTAAAAACCCGGTTATATTCCCCACGTTAGGCGCCCCATAAATATAATTTCCAGAAGAAAGTCCATAACGGATCATATAATGAGTCGCCGGAGTGACTGACGTCCAGTCAAGATCCATGCTGTTCGAGCCGGCCGTAATCACGCTCAAAAAGGGAGCTGAAGCCGGAACAGTATCATTGCACACCGGCGCGCCGGCGGCAGATAGTCCAAGCACCGTGCTACTTGGAGTGGGCGTTGGAGTCGCCGGACCTAAACACTCAAAAGCCAAATCAAAATCAAAAATAGTCCTCGCATTCTGATACTCGTTCCCTGCTTCAGGATTTAGTGCAACTGTCCAATCAAAATATTTAGTTGATGAAGGAGGCATGCTACCCAAAGACATTGGCCCTGCTAAAAAGAAATCATCTAAAGTGCCGATGTACCAATTAGAAGTACCTTCATCAATATTAAGCGAAAGCTGGCTCGCCAAACCGTTATAAATTTCTTCATTGTCATTCGAATATGCATCCAAAACTAAACTACAAGTATCATTTGGATCCTGATTTATGACGGTAACAGTCCGGACAACGCTGTCCCCTGGCAAGACATTATCATAAAACAGGGCGGCACTTGGAGAGGGGGCCATACTGCAGGGGCCATCGCTTGCACAAGTAACTGTCAGATCAACTGCCAGGACAGGGCTAAATTTCCCAAAAGCTAAAACAACCAAAAGCAGGGTAAATAATGTTTTTGTTTCGAAGAAAATTAGGTTTAATTTATTCATTTGATGGTAGCGGCGACGTTAAAGGCGGAGTTGGCAATGGCTCGGGAGTAGGCTCCGAGGTAGCCGTCTGTTCCGGACTAGGACTTGCGGTGGCTTCCGGAGTTGGCGATGGAGCGGGCGTTGGTTCAATCGTCGGCAATGGTGGCAAAGCATCGATAATTAAGTCAGTGACAGCAACTGGTTCTGGGGTAGGACTTGGTGATGAATCCGGGACAAAAACCACCTCCGGTGCCAATAATTCTACAAAACTCGGATCATTTTCAGATAAGTTCGCCGCTCTGGGTGTACCATAATTATTACCCTCAATATCCCAATAGGTTATATCATTACAGCCAATCGCTATACATGTGTGCCAATTTATCCCTTGCATTCCATCTCCCGGAACCAAATTTCTTTCCATAGACTGTTTGAGAGTTGCATTCGTACCCTCGGACCAAGGACCAGTCGGCGTTTGATCAATTGCCTTTCCTGTCGCATCTTTCAAAGTCAATTGCTCTCCCACATTTACCAGCTCGATCCCAGTAGTAATCATGTTCCCTTCAATATTTAGGGCGCTTGAAGCATTGGCGGCGGAATAATTACTAATCAAATAAAAACTGTTGGCTGGGATTATCCCGCTTGGAATAATGATATTCGGCGTACCAGAATCACCAGCATTTTCTATCACCCAATTCTTCAAAATTATCCCGTTCCCAGTCATATTTCTCAACTCTATCCATTCATCTGCATACGACTTGCTTGAACCCATCCACATAATTTCATTTATCGCTACGTCTCCCGGGTTTGCTTCTTGGACGGTTCTGTCAACCGTCAATACCCACATCTCGCTCCAATCACCACAACCCAATATGGCATCGCAAGCTTTAACGTGCCAATAATATACCCCATCAGGCGTGCCGGGAGCCGGGATTTGTGAGAGAGCTAATGCTCCAGAAGTATAGGCCGGAGAAACAAAGCTACCATCTAAATTCACTGCATTTGAGTGCGAAGATTGATAAATATATGTAATTGAACTACCCCAGGCAACATCCTCCCAGTCCATCAAAGGATTGACTGTCCAAGGACTATTGATCCCGGCAAGTGTCCCATCAGAAGGAGAGACCAAGACAGGTGCCCACCAATTCCATTCGCCCGCGACAACACTCCCATGAGCAGTCACACTCACTGTGTAATACGCTTGAGAGAAAAGAAAACCATTTACACTAACCATAAATATCACCGCAACCGCAACAAAGATTTTTACACTCGATATTGATATTTTTATAAAATCTTTTGTGTTCATACTTTCTTTATCACCTTCTTAACTTTCTTCTTGGTCTTTTCGAGTTCTTTTTTGAGTTCTTTAACTTCTTCTTCAGATTTCTTTTGGTATTTCTTCTTAAAATGCATAACCACAGAAAATATTTCCCATACAATTAAGATTAAGGCGGGTAATACCACTAAAACAACAAAACCTGTTTGCGTTTGAGTAAATACGGCGATGTAGCCTAATTTGGGAATTCCCCACTGGTATTTACCAAGGACTTGGTTCGGGAGTACTTCTTTTTGATCAAC
This sequence comes from Candidatus Woesebacteria bacterium GW2011_GWC1_42_9, assembly GCA_000995185.1. GTDB lineage: Bacteria > Patescibacteriota > Microgenomatia > UBA8517 > UBA8517 > GWC1-42-9. The sequence goes on along the minus strand of LCET01000006.1, from coordinate 32,778 downwards.
CGACCCGTTTGCATCACCTTTAGTTACAAACGAGATTTTTGTGGTTTTCTGTTCCTTTTTGTCAGCTGTAAACGTAATAATATCCGCTTTTTTAACATCATCTATCCTGTGAGTGACGATCGAGGATCCCCCACCATCAACTGAGTGAACAAAAGTAATAATATCTCCCTTCTTTAAATCCTCTAAACTAAATTTCCCAGAATAGATCAAAGAGCCAGTTGCTATAGTTGGCTCCATACTCCCTGATACAACTGTATAAAATGTCAAGCCTAAACGGCTCAAAATTGGAAGCTTATAAGCAAAGCTAATTATCGTTATTGCCACTAAAACCACCACAAGAAGTATTTGGACGAAACACGCAACTACTTTAAATAATCTTTTACCCACTTTCGACATATTAATATGCTAAGGCTGTTGTCCCACCCAAAAGAGTGAGACAACATTCCTTAACACACCAACTCAATTAAAAGCCAGGTGCGCTAACTTGTTTGGTCTGTAAATTCAATGTGTAATTGAATGTCTGACCTTGATAATTATTATTAGCAGATGAATCCAGTGTTAAATCCACTCTGTAAATAGTGAATTCTTTAAAATTCAACTGGAAATCAGAACTTGCTCCTCCAACTATCGGTCCAGCAAAATCATTACTACCCGCCGAAACGTTAGTGTACCCAGCATTAGTTAACCAATAATAGATATCAGCACAATAAAGATTACCTTCACAATTACCAGTCGGATATCTGTGAATACTTGGAACAGTCATCAAGCTATTAACCAATGGTTCACCAAGTGCACCAGTAGTATTTACCCAAGATCCAAATGCAGTTCCTTGATATTGGAAAGGCAACGACCCGTAGTTCGCTACTACAACATATCCGTATTGTGTAACACCTGGCTCTACATTAGCTATAACAGGAAAATTACCAATCTCGTAATTTCCGGTTGCATCAGCGTAGGCTACCCATTGACCTGTGGCATCTCCTGTAGGATTCAGCCAGGAGCCAACATAAGCGGTCATCGTACCAGTCGTAATCTGGTTATTAGACGCTGTTACGTTCGCCGTGAAGTATGCACTAGTTGCAGTCGTCAAAGCTGTGAGAGCGACTGCCGTAATAACAAAAGCCCTAAGTAAAGTTTTCATTATTATTCACCCCCTCTCTTTTCACACAAAAACTATAGTATCTTTCAGCTTCGGGTGCAAGGCTCAAAATCACTTATTTATATTTTGGAGTGATTGGTTTTTTGGAGACATCTTGTCCGTTCACCGGGATTTTCAAAGCCCACCCTAAGGCGTTGGCAATTGCCGCCCCAATTCTTAGGCCAGTAAACGAACCAGGGCCTTCATTGATTTCTATCTCGGAAATATCATGAGCGGTTTTCCCTTGTTTCTTAAGCGTCTTATCAATAGTCTCAAGAGGCTTTTGTGATTTATCAGAATCACTGGTGTCTATATATAATTTCATATTAATGAATAATGATCCATTAATTTAATCTTTCTTTTATCACCATCTATGTTTTCAAAATTTATCCAAATCGCTTTTTCGGGCAATAAATCTTTTGCCTTTTCTGCCCACTCGATGACAACAATATTATTTGGCTTTTCCCAAAAATCAGCTATTCCAAGATTCTCAAAATCATTAGCAATGTCTCCTTCCAAACGGTATAAATCAACATGGTATAAGTTAACGGATTTGGCATTATAACTCCTCATCAAAATAAAAGTTGGGGAAATAATTCTTGAGCCTAATCCTAGCCCCTCGGCAAGCCCTTGAACAAAAGTAGTCTTACCGCTCCCAAGAGCGCCCGAGAGAGCCAGCACCACCCCTCCATGCAGATGGTCTTTCAGAGAAGCTCCAGTCTTTTTGCCAAACTGAAAAGTCTCTTTGGCGCTTTTGGTAATAAGTTCCATATAGAATAAATTGCAAAAACTGCCCCAATTGTATCAAAAAATATGTCGCGTGCTTTGGGCTGCCTCCCTGGAGTAATAGATTGGTGTAATTCATCAGTTGCCCCATAAAGAAGACAAATCAAAATTGCTGTGTAGCCCGCGCTTATTTTATCCATGCCGCTTTCTTTTAACGCTCTATAGAGAAGACCCGCCAAGACCGCATACTCAACAACATGGGCGGTCTTTTTAAACAAAAAATCTCTCCAATAAATCTGGGTTGTCCCAGACATTGGTATGGAAGAAAAAGAATATATTATGCCCGCCCACACGATAGGCGGCAGCCAATACTTGGCTAATCTAGCCAATATGGGGGATGTTTTTCTTTTGGGCACGTCTACTATTATACCCATCCCAGTGCTTTTTTATAAAGGGATAAAACGCCGCAATCATAAATCCGGCGCCTGCTAATATAAAAACTGCCGCAATTATTGGGACATTCCTGCGTGATTGTTTCTCTCCCTCTGGAATGGGGGTTGGGGTCTTCAGCTCCTCCCTAAGTCCTAATATTGTCTCATCGGTGTTTTTGCTATTATCATCTACCACCTGAGGTGTTGGGGTCGGGGATTTTTTTGCAGGCGTTGGTGTGGGAGAGGGAGTTTTGGTGGGAGTTGGCGTCGATGTTGGTGTTGATGAAGGTGTGGGAGAGGGAGTTTGCGTTGGCGAAGCAGTGGGAGTGGGAGTAACTGGAGAAGAATTTGCACTTCCAGCAGTCGGGTTATCTAAGATATAAAAATTTCCAATTCCATCAGGATTCCTACCTATTGATTGATTGTCCTTCGGAGAATTAATCGTTCCTTGATCTCCATATCCGATTCTATCTTCTCCCCACAAACACTTTAAACTTATTGTGTCGCTATCGTCATTGATATAACTTCCTCCACTATCCACTTTTTTAAAAAACTCATTTTCTAAAAATTTATCATCGGCTGAAAAAGTTTTTTTCTGGATATTTGCATCGGGATTATGAAAATATAAAATACAACCATCTAGAGAAACTTCTCCACTTTGCGTTTTATAAAGTTCTACCCATTCACTGTTTGGATAAACTTCATTTATCACTACCTGCGCATTAATGCACAAAGGAAACAAAAATACGATAAACAAAAAAAGAAAAGTTAATTTGAATGTTTTAATTAAAGCTGACAAGTCTAAGGGTTGAGATATCAGAAACACTATATTTATCAGTTAGTGGCCGATTCGCTCCATCTGGCATAAACGGATCATGCATGATGTAATTATCACCATCTTTTCTTAAGATAACAATAAAATGGTCCGGCCCTGAATATAGGCCTGCAATCACTGGCCTCCCGGCAGATAGCTCCGAGTCTAAAATACTTTTTGATGCCGTAGTTAGAGTAAACGGCATTCCCTCAGCCGAGTGATAAAGATAGCCAGTATCCGGAACAAAATAGTTTGATTTTACAGCAATATCACTTGGCTTAAGACTTTTCCCATAATGGCTTGCAAGCATCGAGACAGAGGTGATCAAGCAACCATACTCTGCTACCGAATAAGAAGACCCGCCAATCCCAATATTTCCCCATTGGGAATCTCGTTGATTATAATAGCACCCCCAGCTGTCGCATTTCGTTTGGTTCTCCAAAATGGTCGCCCCTCCCTGGCTTGCGGCAAATCGTCGAAAGGCCGCAAGTTGTGCTTTTGCTACCGACAGTAACTGCTGATACTTCTTTTCATCGCTTTTTGTTGCCCACAGGAGATTTGCTTTGGCGGCTTTTTGACCATCGAGCTCTTCTTTTTGCACCCCTAACACCTGCTCCAGATCCACAAAATCCTCTCTTTGGTCCTCATAAGTTTCCTGAGCAATCTGGAGACGAGACAAAAGCTCTCGGTCAGCTTCCTGTATTCTTTTTAGATAATGAAATCTGGCAACAGTCTTCCCTATGTTTGGGGCAGTTAATAAAGTAATTGGAGTACCCATCCGCGCAATTTTATAAGTCTCTGCCGCGCGGGTCCCAAAGGCATCATTCAAATTAGTCAGCGATACTTCAAGCTGATCTATTCTACCGCCAAGCAGTAAGATTTGTTCCCGCGTTTGATCAATTTTTAATCTAGTTAACTGGATCTTGGCGTCAAACTCTGCAATCTGATTCGAAAGTGTGCCAGCTTGCGATTGAAGAGAGTTGATTTTATCTTCATACTCTTTTATTAAAGAATTTAGCCTTTCTAATTCACTGCCTTCTTGAGCTGATACGGGGAATGATGGACTCAATACCCACAATATTACTAAGACTATTCCTAATAGAATTGTTAGTTTTTGCATATAACTACTTGCGACCCAAAGAGCGCGAGATCGCAATGTAGCTTCCAAAGGTCGCAATTATCATGCCGATTAATAGCTCCCCCCCAAAGATCGCCCCGAATAATCCAAAGAAAAACAAAGTATCACGAGGCAATACCGGTATCTGCCCAAAATAAGAGATTACCCCAGGGGTCGAGTACATTACCAATACCAAAGCCGCAGTCCAGCCAATAATTACCCCTATAAAAGAATACATAAAAGCTTCTATCATAATCGGCGCTCTAATAAACCATGAACCCGCCCCGAGTAAGCTTAAGGACTCTACTTCCTTTCTCTGCACAGTAATTCTCATGCCGATAATCACCATCAATACTACCAAGGAAGTCGCCGCAAGAAGCGACATCGCGATCACTCCACCCACTCTAATATAGAGAGTGATTGTTTTTAGGCGTGCGATAACATCTCCCAAAGTCGATTCCCCCCCAAGGCTTGCCGTGAATGCCACGCTTTCCACAACTTTCTCACTTTTAACTTCGCCGACAAGCGCTTCTGCGTACGAAAGATCACTGGCGGAAAACTCTAAACTTGCTGGGAAAATCGAAGGGCTCACTAATTCACCAAGTAAAGGGTTATCAGTAGTAGCCCCTTTGTATATTTCTAGGGCATCTTCTTTGGAAACATAGTTAACTTGGCTCACTCGCAGATCACCTTCAAGCCTGCTTTGCAAAGCACGCATTTCTCCCGTCTCGGCATCATCTTTCAAAAATGCAATAATCTGAGGCCTTGTTTCAAAATACTGCAAAATCTTATTTGAAGAATATCCCAGCAAAACAAGAAGAGTAGACACAAAAAAAGTAATTGCCAACACGCTAATAGCGGCTAACGCCTGAAACGGCGCCCGCCTCAAAGATTTAAATCCTGTACTGAAATGACTCATTTAGTATCAGCTACTACCTTACCTTTTTTTAATTCAATTTTCCTTCCCTTTCTTCTTTTTAATACATCCGGGTGATGCGTAGCAACTATGACAGTCCTCCCGTGATCATTCGCTCCATAAATCAAATCCATAATTGAAGACGCAGTTTCCCAATCAAGATTCCCTGTGGGCTCATCCGCAAAGATTATTTTCGGATTAACTACTAGAGCTCTTGCAATAGCCACCCGCTGAAGTTCCCCGCCAGACAATTGTGAGGGAAAGAGCTCCGACTGCTTTGGCAAGCCCACCATCTTCAAAACATCGTGAACATGGTCAAACCATTCATTTTCTGGTACTCCCTTAACTGCCAAAGCAATTGCTATATTCTCCGCTACTGTCCGGTCAAACAACAATTTATAATCTTGAAAAATTGCTCCAATACTTCTTCGAAGTCCCGGGATGTCCTTTCGCCGCAGATCCTGAATCTCTTGACCATTAACAATAATCTTCCCGCTAGTTGGCTTAAACTCCCGCAGCAGAAGCCGCAAAATAGTCGTCTTTCCAGCACCAGACGGGCCGGTGAGATACACCAGCTCACCCTTGTCGATATCAAAGGAAACATCTTTCAAAGCTGTAACTGAGCCAAAGCTCATATTAACATCGCTAAATTTAAGCATGGGGCAAGAATTTATTTTTTAATTTTAATTTTTCCTACATCCATTAGCCAGGGTGCTTTCTGAGAGGCAATCGATTCACCCCAGACTTGAACTTCTTTTCCGACAAAACTTTGAAGATTAATCACCGTTGAAGTCAAATAAACATTTTTTTCCTCGCCCATCCCACGATCAAGGTGATGAGTCCCATCTCCGTCAAATCCACCTTCTTTCAGCATCCCTTCCGCCAGGTCAGGGAACAATGATTCATCGTCCACCCCCGCTTCAGTTTCCGTTTCCTTCGCCCCCGGGATGGCTGTACCAGATCCTCCTCCAAAGCCCCCTCGTGCCAAGGCATAACCCGTCCCCACGCCAAAAAGAATGACCAAAACACCTGCTATAAACGGTATCGCCTTTTTCTTTAACATATTTTTATTTCCATCAACCCCCTGCGTTTGCGGGACCGGCGGCACAGGCACATTTTGAACTTCTTCCATCCAAATCTAATATATCACAAATGTCTCAACTCCGCTTCAATAAACTCCGCAAGTCCTCCATCAAGCACTTTATCTGTGTCTGAGGTCTCCACATCTGTGCGCAAATCTTTCACCATTTTATAGGGATGGAGTACATATGACCTTATTTGAGTCCCCCATGTTGCAGGCGAATACTCACCAGTTAATTTTTCTTTTTCCTTAATCTTTCTTTCCTGTTCCTTTGCCCAAAGTTTCGAACGAAGAAGGGTAAGTGCATTTGCCCGATTTTGTTCCTGGCTACGTTCAGTTTGCGCCGTTATGACAATCCCGGTCGGGATATGAGTTAAACGGACTGCAGTCGATACCTTGTTTACATTTTGCCCGCCATGTCCGCTTGATCGGTAAAATTGCCACTTAAGATCATCGTCTCGGATCTTTATATCAGGCAAATCCAAATCCTCAATCTCGGGCAGCACTTCCACTAAAACAAATGAAGTTTGCCGCAATTTATCGGCATTAAAAGGAGACTGTCTCACCAGACGATGCGTGCCGGCTTCATGTTTCAAATATCCATAAGCATAAGTACCCGCAACCTTGAAAGTGACACTTTTAATCCCAGCTTCTTCACCTTGCGTCTCACTAATTACGCCAACATTCCAATCTCGCCCTTCGGAGTATCGGATATACATTCTAAAAATCATACTTGCCCAATCCATTGCTTCCGTTCCTCCTTGCCCTGCGTGAATTGAAACTATCGCATCCTTCTTATCGTATTCACCTGATAAATATGTCGCCAACTCGAGCTTTTTTAGCCTCTTAGCTATCTCACGGACATCCTCCAAAGAAGACACTGCACTTATTTCTGCTTCCATCGAGCTAATTTCCTCAAGGTCTTTTTTTAGCTCTCCCATCTCCTGCATAACCCTCCTTGCATTATTCTGATTATCCCAAATTTTTGGGTCTAATGCCTTTTTCTCTAAAATCGCCAGCTCACTTTTTTTCCCATCAATATCAAACGATTTTTTAAATTCCATAAATTGTTTGCTCAATTCTTTTACTTTCTTTTTGAGCTCATTCATACTGTGGTTAGTATAACATTACTCAGTGCAAACAAGACCTCGGAGAGAAGAAAGCTCTTCAGAGGACATCTCGTTTATCTTGGACTCTAAACTGTCAGTAACCCCCAATATGTCAACCATTTTCCCTCGGCCTACATGAAGGACTTCGGCAACCGGATCCGGTGCAGATTGCCACCCGTATACCATTGCTCCCTCTATAACTAACACCATTGCCGCCCCAAACATCATCCCTGGGATTATTCCCTTAAGCTGCCAACCTACCAGTCGCCCTCTCAACTGACCAAGCATCAATATCAAAAGAAAAAGCAAAAATAATATTAACCCTATATGCCAGAAAGACGGCTCAAACGAGTAACCCCCTGGAAGGTTATACTGAGCCGTCTGGGATAACTTACTTGGGATATCAGATATCCGCTCCAAATTAATTTGCATGGTATTGAGCTAATTTTAGCTTTGATTAGAAAATCTTGTCAATTACCCGTTGGGGAAGGAGAGGGGGAAGTACCTGGAGAAGAAGTTGGCGTGGGTATAGAAGTGGGCGATGGGCTAGTCGTTGCCTTACTAGTATCTGCACCTATGCGAGGCCCTGTTACAATTCGGGCATCGACTCCCCCCGAGAGACTGGCCTTTTTCACTTTAACTTCGGAAAACGCCTCTTTTATGGCACTCGTGATTGCATCAATATTTGCATCATCCAGTTCTCGATCATAAGTGATTGTTGTGATTGTCTCTTCTTGGGAATCGGCATTGCTTGTAGTTATTTGCTCATAGCCGAGTCCTTCCAACTTAGTTTTAGCAATACCTGCATCGCCAGCCTTTCCCGTCCCGTTTAGAACCTCAATTACCACATCTGCCTTTGATTTTGACTCTGGCGCTGGAGTAGCTTCACTTGGTTCTGGAGTGGCAAAAGTACTCAGTCCCTGCGTTGTCGGCGTTGGAGAAGCATCCTCACTTCCGGAACCACCAGTAAATTTCAAAAGCAAAAACCCTCCCACCACCACTATTATTATCACTCCAAGGATTGCAATGATCCCCCTTGACCTCTTAGGTTTATTTTTTGAGCCTGCAATAGTACTTGGGAAACTTACCACTTGCGGTGAAGTCTTCTCATATTCTTGCTGTGGATTTTCTTCCATAATTATGGCCGTATGTAAGCATAATAATAAGCAGTTGTCAACATTTTGATATACTAGTCAAGGTGAAAAAAATAAATTATCCAGTCTTTTTTCCTGACGCAACCCGAGCCGTCCTAAAAGCCACTGACAGCACCGACATTAAGGGTACAAATACACCAGGGATACTTGTGAACACTCTTCATCTTAGTATCAACCCTGGGGGAAGAATAATTGACAAATATCAAGGAGTAAGAAAATTTATGAACTGGGATGGGTTTGTGATCTCTGATTCCGGAGGGTTCCAGGTCATGTCGATGGCAAAATCTGGTCCAAGGAAAGGGACTATTACCGACAGAGGTGTGACTTTTTATCTTACAAATAATAAAAAAATTCTTCTCACGCCGGAAAAATCAATCGAATTTCAATTTCGCTTGAGAACAGACATGATGGTGGTTCTTGACGACTTCACCCCGCCAAAGGCTAACTTTAATGAAGCAAGGGAAACCGTTGAACGAACTGTTTTGTGGGCAAAAAGATCGAAGGACGAATTTGAAAAACAATGCGTGGAAAGAAAACTAAAAGACAAACCGTTATTGTTTGGTGTCGTACAAGGTGGAGAGTATCTTGACCTAAGACGCATCTGCGCAGAGAAATTAATAGAGATTGGTTTCGACGGTCTTGGATACGGCGGGTGGCCAATCAGTGAAAATGGAAAGTTTAATTATGACGTGGCAAAGCTAATTGCAGATATCGCTCCAAAAAACTACTTAATCTATGGACTTGGGGTTGGAAAGCCAGAAGAAATTGTCGGGTGTGTTCAACTTGGATATCACATTTTCGACTGCGTCCTCCCGACTCGCGATGCAAGACATGGACGGCTATATATCTATGAAGCTACTTCAATGGATAAAATTAATATCAGGAGCCCTAAATTTTATAAATATTATGTACCAAGTAAACAGGAACACTTCGGGGACACTAGACCGGTAAGCCAAGCTTGCGATTGCCTCCTTTGTAAAAATTATTCACGAGGATATTTAGCGCATCTTTTTCGAATTAAAGAAATATCTGCTCTTCGCTTGGCCACCATCCACAACCTAAGATTTTACTCAATCCTTATGGAAAAACTAGCTTCTACACCAGCCAAAATTACCCAAGCATAGGGTAATGGCACTTTTTAAACTTTTTTCCTGAGCCGCACCAACATGGGTCATTGCGACCGATCCTACTCTGCTTAGTCTTTTCCGCTAGTCCAGTCATGTCAGTGTTATCAACATTAGTATCTGTCGCTTCGAGCGGGATTTCTGGTTCCTTTGCTTCCCTCACCCCTATTCTGAATATCCTTCGGGAAAGCTCTTCATTAATTTTGTCCAGTAGTCGCTCAAAAAGACCATAGGCTTCGTTCTTAAATTCGATTAAAGGATCTCTTTGTCCATAAGCTCTCAAAACTATCCCCTCGCGGAGACCATCGATATGATCGATATGATCAATCCATAAATGGTCAATCGATCCCAAATATGCAAATTTTTCAATTTGGCGCATTATTTCCACACCAATTTGTTTTTCCCTCACCCGGTGCGCATCCTCAACCAATTTATAAAGCGCTTCTTCAAATTTAAGTTTGTCATCGATTTTACGAAGACTTTGAGCTACACCTTTTCGCGACCGATCATCAAAAGGAACAATTTCAAAAATGGAGCCAATGATCAAATCATAATCTGGTTTTGCTTCACTCTCTAACCAACCATTCTCCAAGTCTCGTTTAACTTTCTCTCTTAGTTTCTCCAGAATTTCATCTTTTAAGTTTTTCGATCTAAGAATTTTCTTGCGAAGACTATAAATGATTTCGCGCTGTTGGTTAGCGACATCGTCGTACTCAACCAAGCGCTTTCTTTGATCAAAGTGGAACCCTTCAACCTTCACTTGAGATTGTTCTATTGCTTTACTTACTAAACGATTTTCAATCGGCTGATCCTCCGGAATTTTTAATCTATTCATGATTCCTGCAATCTGCTCTCCTCCAAAAATCCGCATCAAATCATCTTCCAATGAAAGATAAAATCTGCTTGATCCCGGATCACCTTGCCGACCGCTTCGGCCGCGAAGCTGATTATCAATCCTTCTCGACTCGTGCCTTTCCGTCCCTATCACATGTAGTCCTCCGGCTCCGACCACCAACTCATGCATCTTTACCCAGGCTGCATATTTTTTAGAAGCTTTATATTTTTCAGGGCTAATCCCCGGCTCCCGATCCGGCATGGCACCTCCTAAGACTATGTCTACTCCGCGACCAGCCATATTAGTGGCCAGGGTCACCGCACCTGGCTTCCCGGCGTCTGCCACGATTGTCGCCTCCCGTTCGTGGTTTTTCGCGTTAAGAATATTATGAGGAATTTTCTTGCGAGTAAGGAAAGAATGTACTATCTCATTTTTCTCAACAGATGTAGTTCCAATCAAAACCGGTTGTCCTTTTTTCCGCTTATCCTCAATTTCCTTAACAATCGCTCCATATTTCGCGCGCGCGGTTTTGTAAATCACATCTTGGTGATCATCTCTTGCCACAGACTCATGAGTGGGCACTGCGATCACATCTAACTTATAAATCTTTTTAAACTCATCTGCTTCCGTAACCGCGGTCCCCGTCATCCCGGCCAAAACTTCATACATCCTAAAATAATTTTGAAATGAAATCGTCGCCAGAGTTTTACTTTCCTGTCTAATAGTTACCTTTTCTTTTGCCTCAACCGCCTGGTGCAGACCATCGCTCCAGCGCCTCCCTGGCATAAGTCTCCCGGTAAATTCATCGACAATAATTACCTCGCCTTCCTTAACAATATATTCACGGTCTTTTAGGTAAAGGGTTTTGGCACGAAGAGCATTCTCAATATGATGAATCGCCTCAAAATCACGCTCATACAAATTATCCACCCCAAGAATTTTTTCAACTCTTAAAATCCCGTGCTCGGTAAGAGTGGCGCTTTTTGCTTTTTCATCGATGACAAAATCAGTGTCGGCATTAAGCTGCCCTATCAGTTGAGAAAATTTATAATATTTATCGGTTGGGTCGGAATCTGGCGCAGAAATGATAAGCGGGGTCCTCGCTTCATCAATTAATACTTGATCAACTTCATCGACTACCGCAAAATAATGTCCCCTTTGGACTTCTTGCGAAATATCCTGGACCATATTGTCCCTTAAATAATCAAACCCAAACTCATTATTGGTCCCATAAGTTATATCCGCCTGATAAGCTTCCTTTCTCGTGCAGGATTTTAAATGCTCTAATCTCTCATCGCCATGACTTGTGTCGCTATAACCGGGATCATAAATATAGCTTTTTTGCTCCTGTGCAACTATTCCGGTGCTCATACCCAATAAGTCATAAATTGGTGCGTTCCACCCTGCCCCGACCCGCGCCAAGTAATCGTTAACCGTGACTAAGTGAACCCCTCGGCCTTCAAGCGCGCGAAGATAAAGGGAGTAAGCCGCAGTCAAAGTTTTTCCCTCCCCTGTCTTTTGCTCAGCAATTTTCCCCTCATAAAGGGCAACTGCGGCAAGCAACTGCTCATCATGGGTTTTAAGTCCCAAAACCCTCCATGCGGCCTCATAAACCAAGGCAAATGCTTCCGGAAGGAGCTTTTCTAGGTTTTCACCTTTTTTGAACCTTGACTTTAAAGCTTCAGTTTTCTTCTTAAATTCTTTTCCTGAAAGTTTCACGAATTTAGGCTTAAAAGAATTTACCTGGTCAACGATTTTCCTAAGGCGTCTAAGCTCTTTTTCATTTAAATCCACTATTCTCGAAAGAATCCCCAACATCAGCCTATTGTACCATCAACAAACTTGACCAAGCAGTAAACGAGGTGTAAAAATAAGTCATGAGGAAAATTATCGGTTTGGCTTCAGTTCTTGCAGTTACTCTTCTAGTTTTACCAATTACTGTCCTTGCCAAATCCAATCCGGAAACAAAAAAAATTGTTACTTTAGGTTCGAATGAGATTATCGACCACGACTACTTTGCCGCTGGCGAGATTGTAGAAATATCTGGGACAGTAAATGGGGATGTTTACGCCGCAGGCGGACAAGTGCTCATTGATGGGGTCATTAATGGAGATCTTCTTGCGGCTGGAGGAGCTATTACTGTTTCTGGGACAGTTACTCAAGATGCGAGGATCGCAGGCGGACAAGTGGTAGTTAATGGAAACATTGGAAGGAATTTATCCCTCGCAGGTGGAAACATCGAGATATCAAATGATGCTAATGTGGTTGGCAGTGTCGCCATAGGAGGGGGAAATATTAATTTAAATGGACCTATTGGCAAAGATGCGACAATTGGAGCAGGGAACCTCAGTGTTAATAATACTGTCGCTGGAAACCTTATGGCGGGAGTCGGAACACTCCGATTAAGCTCTAAGGCACAAGTTGGTGGGAATGTCACTTACTGGAGCGAGGAAGATGCTTCAATTGCGAGTGACGCAACGGTCCTCGGGAATATAGAGAAAAAGGCTCCCACAAGCCTCCCGAAGCCGAAGAACCCCGAAAAAGCTTTAGCAAAATTTGGTTCACTTATGACCATAACCAGTCTCCTCTCCACTTTGTTGGTAGGACTTTTAATCATAAAACTAGCTCCAAACTTATCCGAGAACGTTCTGAAAGTAATCACGGACAGGAAATTTATATCGTTGGCCATTGGCCTTACTCTGCTTATCTTGGCACCAATTCTAGCTGTTCTCCTTATGATTACCTTCATTGGCTTACCACTTGGGTTGATCACAATTATTCTCTGGATACTCTATCTTTATATCGGGAGGATATTTGTGATCATTTGGGGAGGAAAAATGATTGTATCCTACTTCAAAAATAAGCCAGCAACAATGGGGTGGTCACTGCTTGCGGGGACTCTCGCCTATTACCTTCTAGGAAGTCTACCGTTTGTTGGATGGATCATTAGGGCTGTGGTCATAATTCTTGGGCTCGGCGCACTGGCAATTGCCTGTAAAGAAGCTTGCGCCCGATCCAGGAAAGAAAAAATCCTCTAGATTTAAGCTTCGCAGAAATAAATAATATTTGCCTCTGGCCTTACTGGTTCAACTTTTGAAAATACCCCCCTAAGTTGTTCTTCGAATTGATCTGCACCTCTTCGTTTCTCACTGTAATAAAGTCTGTTAAAACAAACAATTCCTCCTTTTGCAAGCTTCCCGCAAACACTAGAAACAAACTTTCTATTTTCTAATTTCTTGGGGTACTCGTCGCCGATATAAGTATCAACACAAATAAGGTCATAAGTGTCATCGGCGTGTGGCTCACTTTTAAAATCGGTGCAAAAATGATAGGCGTCGGCAATAACAATGGTCACATTCTCAGTATCAAAATCCAAATATTTCTGGCCAAGCTTAATCATCACCGGATCGATATCCACTCCCACTATTTTTATATTTGGCCAAAGTTGCTTTGCAAGTGTAGCAATCGTCCCCCCTCCTAATCCCAATATCAGACAACTTTTAACTTTTGGTCTTTCCCTGTCGACTTTTTTGAGAGCTGTCTTCCACACCGTTCTGGCAACTCCTCCTGATTGAGTAATCTTCCCAGAAATAATATGCGTCCCCCACGCTAAATCACGCACTACTGTCAATTTTCCATTCACTTGGGATTCCTTTTCAGCTAGAACTTTCCTGCCTATTAAAAAGTCCATAAACCCATCCATCATACACTAAAAATATCTACTGATACCCCTTAAGTTCGAAAAAATCTAAGAATTGTCATAAAATATGACTTCTGATGAAAATTTCAGTATTAAGCTCCAATATGTGGCTCCTGCCGCCGCCGGCGAGCATCGACAATCAAAAAAGACTTACTAAATTCATAAAATTAGTCTCGGAGACTCGCCCCGACATAGTTAACCTCCAAGAGGTATGGTTAAAGCCATATATAAGTCAAATAAAAAATAAATTATCCAATTACCATTTCGTTTCCACGAAATCATGGCTTTACAACAAATCGGGCTTAGTCACTTTAACTAAATACAGGCCAGTCGATAAAAAAATACATTATTTCAAAATCAAAAGACAATATAATCCCATCGAAAGAATTGCGGGAAAAGGTTTTCTAAGGGTTCAATTTGAAATTAACGGAAAGAAAGTTTCGGTCATCAATGTCCACATTTACCACTCAAGACAAGTAGCCAATCTAAAACTTAAACTTAATCAAATCAGTCAAGTACTCAAAGTAGCTAAGGAGAATGGACCCATGATCGTAGCTGGAGACTTAAATACTCCGCCAAACTACTACAAAAATAAATTAAAAAGATTCCTCACTGAAAAAATCATTCCCGAATCATATTCAGAAAACAATAAATATTCACATGCTATGGTGAATGCATTGATGAATAAGGAGGGGATTTATAACCCATATCCTGATAGAATTTTCTACTATCCAAAATCAAAGACGATAAAATTAAAAACACAGGCTATCAAAGATCCCCTAATCTCCGACCACTACCCGCTTTTTTCAGAAATTAATCTCTCTTAATTTTGCCTTTCCCCATCCACTTTTGAAGTACTTCAGGGACATCAACTGACCCATCTTTATTTTGAAAATTTTCTAATATTGCCAATATTGGTCTTTGAGAAAAAGCCGTTCCATTAAGCATATGGACATAATTTGTTTTGCCCTTTTCCTGGAATTTAATATTTAATCTTCTTGATTGAAAATCTGTAGTCGTTGAAGTGCTTGTTAATTCCCGATATTTCTTCTCCCCTGGGAACCATCCCTCAAGGTCATATTTTCTGGCAGCCGACGCGCCGAGATCTCCGGAACACATTTTAGACACTTGGTAAGGAATCCCAAGTTTTTGTAATAATTTTTCTTCAATTGAAAGCATAAATTCATGCTCACGGTCACCATCTTCTGGATGAACAAAGGAGAACATCTCCACTTTATTGAATTGATGCACTCTAAATGCACCCTTAGTGTCCTTGCCGTATGAGCCTGCTTCACGTCTAAAACAGGTCGAGATCCCCATATACCTAACTGGTAATTCTTTTAAAGGAAAAGTTTCTCCTGCATGCATTGGTCCGATTGACTGCTCACTTGTGCCGACTAACACTAAATCGTCTTTATCTAAAACATACATATCCTCTTCACCGTTATGTTCCAAATACCCCATTCCCGACATTGATTTTCTAGTAATTAGAACGGGTGGCACAATAGGCAGAAAGCCTTCTTTCTCAATAATTTCCCATGCAAATTGAGTAAGGGATCGCTCCAAAAGCACTCCATCGCCCTTCAGATAAAAAAATCTTGCTCCTGACACCTTTGCCCCCCTTTTTGTATCAATAATTCCAAGTTCTTCACCCAGCTCCCAATGATTTCTGGAACTAAACTTAAACTCTCTGGGGTTGCCCCATTTACGGACAATTTCATTGCCAGATTCATTTTTACCCACCTTCACATCGTTTAATGCGGGGTTTGGAATTTGCAGCAAGGCATTTGCAAATTTTTTCTCTAATTCCGACAACTCTGGACCAAGCTTTTTAAGTTTATTTTTTAAGTCTTTTCCCTTTTTTATATCCTTCTCCTTGGCTGCTTTGTTTGCACTTGCACGCAATAATTCAACCTCGTTAATAAGCGCTCTGCGGGTGACGTCTATCTCTAGAGCGATCTCAACGCTTTTTGGATCGAATTGTTTATCTGCAGTTGCTTTTTTGTACTTCTCGGGGTGCTCCCGAAGATCATTAATATTCACCATAGGTAATTATAAACCTCATTCACTTCTCCGGCCTAAGCAGTGGGAATAACACCGTCTCACGGACTGGTTTATCTGCCAAAAACGAAAAAAGCCTCTCGCTTACTCCAAAGCCTGTTACCGGCGGCATGCCATATTCAAGAGCACGGACAAAGTCCAAATCATACATTTGTGCTTCCGTATCACCTTTGTCTCGCTTTGCCTGCTGCTCCTTAAACCGATTTGCCTGGTCTACCGGATCATTAAGCTCACTGTAGCCATTCCCCATCTCGCTCCCAGCCAAAACTACTTGATATCTCTCAACAAAATCCGGATTAATTTCCTGTCTTTTGGCTAATGGCGAGACCTCAACCGGGTGCCCTATCAAAAACACCGGTCCTTCGATCCGTCGCCTTATGCTTTTCCATATTTGATCAATTAATTTTGCTCTCGATGCATTTTTCTCCGGAACAATTTTAAATTCCTTCAATTTCGATTTAAGCTCAGTTTCACTTGAGTTAATAACATTAATATTGGCGTATTCTTCTAAAGTCTTAACGTAATCAATTTTTTTCCAAGGTTTTGACAGATCAATTTCAAATTTTCCAATTTTAAACTGGAGCTTCCCAAAGGTAGATTTTGCAACAAACTTGTACATTTCCTCAACAAGTTTCATGGAGTCTTCATAATTAGCAAATGCCCAATAAAATTCCATTTGGGAATAATCTTGAAGATGCTCACGGCTAATTCCCTCATTCCGAAATTGCCTTCCAAGTTCAAAGGTTTTCTCAAAGCCCGCGACCATAAGTCTTTTTTGCCAAAGCTCCCCCATTGAAATCCGAAGGTAAAGATCAATATCAAGCGCATCATGATGCGTCACAAAAGGATTCGCATCAGCTCCGCCAGCGATATTTTCCAAGACTGGAGTTTCCACCTCCAAGAAGCCTTTCTTGACTAAAAACTCCCGCATCGACTGCCAAAAAATCGCTTTTCTCCGAAATAATTCTTTGAGGGAATCATTTAATAATAAATCAACATAACGTTGTCTGTAGCGCTCCTCCGCATCTTTCAAGCCGTGCCAAGAAGAAGGTAATGGCCGGATTGATTTTGAAAGAATCTGATATTTTCCGACATCCAAAGTTACCTCTCCAGCTTGGGTTTTAAATATTTTTCCACTTACTAAGATAAAATCTCCGACGTCCACTAATTTAAGTATCGAAAACTTATCACCCAAATTCTTTTTCTGAAAAAATATCTGGATATTCCCTGAGTCATCTTTGAGGTCTGCAAAGATACTATTGCCGTGTCCCCGCCATCCCATGATCCTCCCTGCGACTGATCCCAATTTACCAACTTTGTCCGAAATACTGGCTATAGAAACATTTTTATTTTCCAGTTTTGATGGATAAGGATTAACACCAAGTTCACGAAATTTTTCAACCCGCTCACGGCGCAAATCCATGATCTCAGTCAATCGCTTCTTCACCATTGGCTTAAGTATAAACGCGGGGTTAATCTACCGCAACGATCTCGTACACAAGATTCCCTGCTGGAGCCTCAACTTCAACCTTATCTCCCACTTGGCAGCCGACCAGCTGCTTCCCTAAAGGTGATTCATGAGAAATTTTTTTATTAACTGGGTCAGCCTCCCAATCACCAACAATCTCATAGATGTGCTCCTTGTTGCTGTTTGCCTTAATAGTTACCTTGGTACCCACGCCAATACGTCCATCTTTATTTCTTTTATGAATAACAACGGCATTTTCTACAACATGCTTTAACTCATCTATCCGCCCATCTAAAAACTCAAGCTCATCCTTTGCATTAGAATAGTCGCTATTTTCAGACAAATCACCCTCATTTCGGGCACGTTCCAACCTCTCGACTAATTTTGGCCTCTTTTTATTGGCCAATTCGTCAAGCTCCTTCGCCAGCGCAGCAAGCGCTTCATTAGTAACTTTTATTTGTTTACTCATAAGTTTATCCACCTGTCTAACCCCACAACGAATGGGTCAAAATCAATCTGTTGCCTGGGCAATCACTACAAAAGGGGTAATTATTTGCGATGATTTTTCCATGGAGAGATTAAACAGCTTGTGTATTCTATTACCAGAATATCCCCTTGTCAAGATGGCACAACTATAGCTATTATGGGCTCAAAGTGTCTAACTCAGAGAGGGGAATCAAAATGTCACCTGGTCTTTTGAGGCCAAACGAATATCAATGGCGCGACTTTGAACACCAAATGCTTCGCGATCATGCCATCAACTGTGACAGGTGCTTTACAAAGGGGATTTACAACACGCTTCGCGCAAATGGCCCATCAGGGATCGAAGGAGCGGTAATGGGGGCAGCGCTTGAGTGGGATTACACCAAAAAGGATCATAAATATTTTGAAAAATTGGTGGGGGTAAGATCTGCGAGAATCGCTAGGGAAATGTGGAGCGGAGAAAAAGCACAGCAATCTGAATGGGAGCTCTCAACGGCCCATGAAAAAGCATTAATTTCCAATAACCCTCTGATTGAGACACAACCCAAAAATAAAACCAACTTCGACAGACATTGCTGTGTACACATACAACTCCCCAATACAACGCTTTATTTCCATTTTTACCCACCTTATTTTATATTCGATCCACCCACTCTCATAAAATATGTGCCAAAAATTTGGGAACAAGATACAGTTGCAAAAGTGCAAACTTTTCTTGTTACTGGCGCCGCAAAAGCGATCTCAAGGTCCAATGGGAATAATTACTTTGAAGTCAATTGGGAAACCCTCTTACGACCCGCAGGGCGGGCAAGGTCTTTCATTAGATATCTTGACAGAGAAAAAAACTCACCAGAATTTTCATATTTAGAAATCTCAACTAGAGAAGAAGACTTACCTGAAATAGAAAACTGGCTTCTTAATTTTGACGACAAACAGGTGACACGAACACACCAGCCCAGGCTAAAAGGCTTGTAAATTAATTACAAATCATCTAAAGTGAAATCCATGCACAAGCTGCCGGATCTTCCTTACCCATTCGATGCCCTGGAGCCATATATCGACAAAAAAACAATGGAATTGCATCACGGCAAACATCACGCCGGATACGTTGAAAAGTTAAATCTGGCACTGGAAAACAATAAAGAGCTTTTAGAGAAAGATATTGAAGGTATTTTACGGGATATAAAAAGTGTCCCTGAAGAAATCAGACAGACAGTCGTAAATAGTGGCGGCGGTCACGCAAACCATTCTTTTTTCTGGAAAATAATGGGACCAAAACCGAAAGCAGGTCCAGAAGGGAAGCTTTTTGAAGCCTTGAAATCTGAATTTGGAAGCTTCGACAATTTCCAAGAAAAATTTACTGAAAAGGCGCTTGGCGTTTTTGGGGCAGGTTGGGCATTTCTAATAATTAACAAAGATAATAAACTGGAACTAACCAGGCAATCTTTTCAAAATAGCCCGCTTCTTTATGGGAACATGCCAATTCTCGGAATAGATGTTTGGGAACATGCGTATTATTTGAAATATCAAAATCGCCGAGCTGATTACGTTAAAGCTTGGTGGAATGTCGTTAATTGGCAAGAAGTTGAAAAAAATTATGAAGGGGTATAAAGACAATATTGAAAAGCTGACTCTCAAAAATACTAATTTTAGAGAGGTTTTGTTTACCGGTAAACACTCGCAATTGGTTGTCATGTCGCTTAAACCAGGTGAAGAAATTGGTGCCGAGGTGCATAATAATTTGGATCAATTTTTTAGATTTGAGGGAGGCGAGGGAAAAGTAATTATCGATGGAGAGGAATATGTAGTTAGCGATGGAGATGCCGTAGTTATCCCTTCAGGCTCAGAACACAACGTCATTAATGCCTCACAGACTAAAGATTTAAAATTATATACAATATATAGCCCACCGAATCACCCCGAAGGGACAGTCCACAAAACAAAGGCTGAGGCTGAAGTTGCCGAGAAACACTAAAGAAGATTTACTCTTTTGTAACTATTTCGAGGACTTTGTCTAATTTCTCAATTATAAGATCGAGTTGCTTTGAATTCCCTCCGCCATTTCTTTCGCGAGATTCACGCCTCTCCCCAAAACAATCATCGCAATAAACTGGCTTATCCTTTGAAGGACGAAATGGAACTTCACATTCTTTGCCGCAGTTGTCACAAATAGCTTTATGCATCTCAACTGGACCACGCGAGCCTCTATCGTCAAACCTCCTGCCGCGACCGCGTCCTCCTTCTGATCTACCTCCCCGATTAAAGTCTCTCATATCTTTATATTAGTTTGAGTATACATTATTATCTAAAAATAGCCAGTAGAACTACTCTCTTCAGCCAAACAGCATGAAAGTCGCCACAAGCAAGTAGACAACCATACTAAGGTTATCTGAAATAGCAGTTGTAATTTCGTCCGTGCCCAGTGCCGGATCCTTTCCTAATTTCACAAAAATAATTGGAAGCAGCATGCCTATTAGTACCGCGATCACGCCATTGATTATCAAAGTAATTGCAATCGTTATAGATAAAGTGACATCTCTGAGCCAAACGTAACCAAATAATCCAAGTGGAATGCCGCTGGCCAATCCCAAGGAAAACCCGACAAGCACTTCCTTGAGAAATACATGTTTGAGACTTAAACGCTTTAAAGCTAATTCTCTGACAAAGAGCGCTAAAGTTTCAGTTCCGATACTGTCGCTCATATAAACGATCATCGGAATAAAAAATATCAGTTGGACTTTTTGAGACAATACCCCTTCATACGCTTGACCTATCCAAATCATTACAATTCCTGCCAGAACAGAAAAAAGCATCCAAGGGACTCTTCTTCTTATTTCATTTGCAAAGTGAGCATCTGCTACATTTAAATCTGAAGCTTGTCGATGCAAGGATGTTATTTTTGTCGACATAACCAGTTTCAGTATACCCTTTTGTGACCCCACAGGGATTTGAACCCTGGTTTGTAGGATGAGAACCTACTGTCCTAGGCCACTAGACGATGGGGCCATGTGTAATACACTGTCAAAGCCAACCGTCTAACCAAAGGCTAAGACGATGGGGCCTTGTACCCGGAATTATACCAATTTAAGCCGATTTAGTATAATTTTCCTTAGTGCAGTACCACACTCTTAAAATCGTTGGATTAACCAGAAAGCTTCCCCTAATCCAAGTTGGGCGCAGCACCAAGATTGCGAGCTTCTCAATCCTCGGAGACGTAGAGCTTGTCGACAAGCTTGCGTTAAAGATGGCCAAGGATCTAACAAAATATAAATTTGACTATCTGGTTGGCCCCGAAGTAAAAGTAGTCCCTTTAATCCAAAAAATTGCCGAAATTTTAGGACACAAGCGCTTTATGGTCTGCCGAAAAAGCATTAAGACTTACATGACCTCGCCAGTGATCGTAAAGCCTTTAAGCCACTTTCCTAAACACATCAAGCCTTTAGTCTTAAATGGTCCGGACGCCAAGCTCCTGGAAAACAAAAAAGTTGCCATCATCGACGATGTCTTGTCTACCGGGGTAACAATGAGAATGATCTCCCACTTGATGGAGAAAGTTGGGGCAAAAGTAGTGGTTTATTCCGTTGCAATAAAACAAGGAGAAACTTTTGATAAATTCGATAATCTCCTACATATCTCTACTCTCCCCATTTTTAAAGATAATCACCAGTTGACAACGCACCAATTACCCCATAAGGTGTAGATACAGAGAAATACCTCTTGTCTTTGGAGGAACTAAAATGAATAAAAAGACAGTATTAACCAGAATTAGTGTTTTTCGTTTAAAAAGCATACCCCGCCGAGGCGGGGATTTTTAATGGCCCTTTAACATCAGGTAGTCGACAGAAGGTTGGGTGTCGCCTTTGCGGCACGTAGCCATGCTGTTGATTACTATAATCAAGAGCTCACTTTACAAACACAACTTAAAGGAGGTTTCAAATGTTCACGCAGAAGTTCACAATCGGGATGGCTTTAATCATTATCGCGCTACTTTTCGGGTCTTTCGCCGTTCAGGCGCAGGATGAAGAACCAATGACTTATGAGGAGGCAATGGCCTGTGTTCTGGAGAATTTTCCAGCATCAGGCTACACCACCAACGAGTTTGTCCCCACTGACGAAGACTTAGCTGACATCGTACCCTTAGATGAAACGGTTCACCTGCGGGTCGGGATGCCTTGGGTGTTAAACGACGAAGAGGCCCCATGGTACATCGCGGAGGAGCTTGGGTATTTTGCGGAAGAAGGACTCGAAATCGAGCTCGTCGCTGGCGGACCAGGAATCAATCACCTGCTCACCCTCGGCGGCGGAGTAATTGATATTGCCGTCGTCCCGGGAGGAGCAGCAGTTCCCCGCGCGATCATGTCAGAGACACCAGTGGACGTAGTAGTTGTGGGCACATTCCTTAAAGGAATGCCATATACCTACATTACCATTGACCCGGAACTTTTGGGGCGCGAACTAACTCCAGAGGACCTAATCGGTCGAACAGTGGCAATCCAATCTGATGCTGATGTCTACTTGAACATGCTTCTGGATATGTACGAAATCCCCAGAGATCAGGTGGAAGTCTCATACGCCGGATTCACATCTGATTGTCTGCTGGTCGGTCAATGTGATTTCTACTCCGGCTGGATCATGAACCAGCCGCGGATGCTTGAGCAGGAAGGACATGAATGGAATGGCCTGCAATACCGCGACTGGGTTTATGACGAGTATAGCGACGTCATAATCATCCGCCCCGAAATGCTTGAGGCTGAAGAAGGCCGAGACATCGTTAACCGTTTCCTGCGCGCGACCTACCGCGGCATTCAATTTCTTTTGGATAACCCGGAAGAATCCGCTGAAATCGCGGTCGGGCGCTTCGAACAGCAGGAACATTTGGTTATCGGCAATGACGGTCTGGGTCTAATGGCCACAAGCCCTGACGTTTGGGATGATATGGTGGCAATGCTTGTTCAATACGGCCAGATCAAATGCGGTGACTAACATATAAAGGAGGTTAGCCGTGACCGCAATAATGCTAACCGCAGTACATAAATGGTTCGGCAGCGTGCATGCACTTTGCAATATTAATCTCAAAGTGCGGGAAGGAGAATTTGTCTCGCTTATCGGACCATCTGGTTGCGGCAAGACAACCCTCCTCCGAATAGTTGCCGGCCTTGAGAAACCTAGTAATGGAGAGGTGGAGACCTTCGGGTACCCACCTCTTGAGCTTTGCAAGCGCCATGAAATTGGAGTGGCCTTTCAAAAGCCGGCTTTACTTGCGTCAAGAACCGCGCTTAATAACGTGATGCTCACGCTTGAGATAACCGGCAGGAAAAACGGGGCAAAATCGCCACAGGAAATTTTGAACGATTTTGGCCTTGGAGAGTTTCTTAACTCATACCCCGGACAACTTTCAGGCGGGATGGAACAAAGGGTTAATATCGCTTGCGCGATGATCCACAATCCAAAGATCCTTCTGATGGATGAACCTTTTGGGGCACTGGATATGATGACCCGCGACAGACTTTCGGAGTGGTTTGAAAAGAAGGTGCTGTTTAATTCAAACAAAACAGTCCTTTTTATCACCCACAGCGTCCCGGAAGCAATTTTTCACTCCGACAGGGTAATTGTACTCTCGCCAACACCTGGGGAAATTTATATGGAATTTACCATTAACCTCCCCAGGCCAAGGAATCGTATGACCAGAGTCAGCGACTGTTTTCTGGAATACGAGCGGAAAATTCGCGAAGTTCTATATGAGATGGTAAACGGAGGATAATATGAAGCCGTGGAAAGCGTACCTAATCATGATGATTTCCTTGCCTGTATTTTGGGTAATCGTCATCGGTCTATTTCATCCTCCGTCTTTCCTTTTACCTCCTCCAAAGTTGGTAATAAGGGTACTCGCGGAGGACAAGGGTGTATTTTGGCATCACACCAAAATTACACTTATCGGCGCGCTGACAGGTTATGCGGTCTCAAATTTCATAGCTGTAGGGCTATCAATAGCCTTCATCTATGTAAACTGGCTGGAGGATTTTTTCACTCCCTGGACCGTCGTAATCAAAAACGTACCATTCGTTGCCATAGCAAGTATCTTAGTCATAACGCTTGGGGATACACCTCTGCCTAGGATAATTATCGTGGTCTTGGTAACATTTTTCCCAATCTTGGCAAACGTCACCAAGGGACTAAAATCTGTCGACCAAGTGCTTCTTGACCGCATGCAAACTCTAAATGCCAGTAAGTGGCAAGTATTTTGGAAAGTGCGTTGGAGCTCGGCGATGCCCTATTATATTGCCGCCCATGAAATTGCCTTTACTGGCAGTATCATCGGCGCAATTGTGGCCGAGTGGCTTTTCGCAAGAGAGGGACTCGGTTTCCTTATAGTGCGCTCAATGTCTCAATACCGAACCGATATGCTTTTTGCGGTTACTCTAATCGCAAGTGCTCTATCGGTTTGTGCATACCTATCTGTGAAACTCATCGAAAAGCGAATCTATCGGTGGAGAAAGGAGATAAGCTCATGAAAAACACCTTAGGAAAGGCAGATTTCGCCTCTATAACAGGAAGTCCCCTTTGGGGTGTTTCTGTTAATAGAGTGAAGCTTGGGTACATTCAAAGGGGGTGGGAATGCAATTTTGATGGCCGCCCAGACACACCATACGGAATCGGCCCAAGGACGATAGTTTTTAACACAATGGGTAGAAACATCTTGTGGATACCCTCATATGGAGGTGTAAGCGGGCAAGACTGGCACCTACACGAGACTCAACACAAAGTCTTCTGGATCCTTTGGAAAGCGGGCGTAAAAGTCCTCATCATCGGCGGAACTTCGGGAATTGCCGATTGGAGAAAAGAGGGGAAAATCCTCCCTGGAGACATTGTTCTTCCTTGGAGCTTTAGAACTTCGCCTAATCATCGAGGGCTTCCTGGAACCGAATATGAGACTTCGTGGCCGAAATACGATCTCACCCTTGACGATCCTTTTTGCACCGTTCTCGCCGAGGATCTTCAGAAAGAGACACAAAAACATCTCAGGCAAATTGGGAAAGTTCATACACCTGACAATGTACGGGTCGCTCTAGTTGTTCCTGATGGGATAACTTTTGAGACAAACTACGACATTCTCATGTGGATGGCCATTAACAAGATGGCTTCATCATTTGAACCTGACAAGCCGCCAATCGTCAGTCTGCATGGAGATTGTATTAACCCGGTTTTAGCGAGACTCCTTGGGATCCATGTCGCCTATTATCACATGGTGGCCAATGTCGCCCAGGGATTGCCTATGGAAGAATCCATCACCGAAAGTCTCTATCGTTTATATGTCAACAACTTTCCAGAGGTCGCTTTTGAAATGGAAGCGAATCTTTTGGAAAACATTTCAGTGCCAAATGGAAGTCAATGTGCTTGTATCACAAGCCTTCACCAGGCACCCGAAGTGTTTAGCTCAGCCATGACGGAGGCACAAATATGAGCAATTTAGAAGCAAGATATGGACTTATCGGCGGATCAAACACTTGGGCGATCCAATTTCCTGAAGAAACCGACAAGGGCATTCGGGTAGTGAAACACATCAAAGGATTCTCAACCCCATTTGGGGTTTCGTCTCCATATAAGCTTTTGGAGATAAACGGCGTGCACGTTTTGAGAGTGGCCATGCATGGTTCATATCCGAACGATCAGGAGATGATCCCACCAAATATCTCTGCGAAGCAAACGGCTTGGATTTTCAAGCAAGCTGGTGTGAAATACGCCCTGGTTGATGCCTCGGTCGGAGGAATCCAAAATCTTGAAGGTGGTCCGCTCCCGCCATGGAGTATAGTCATTCCTGATGATTTCTTTATGGCACCGACAATACCAATGTTTGCAAGCTCTGTCGGTAGGGTGCCAAGGGACAAGGACAAAACTTTCTTCCGAATGGCCAAACCATTTTGTGAAATGCTTCGCAGATCGCTAATGAAAGCCTGTAAGGAAGAAGGTCTATCTTTCCAAGACGGCGGCGTCTACGCATGCACCCCATGGGGACGGTTTGAAACTGTTCCTGAGATATCAATTCTCAGAAATAACGGTGCCCATGTTGTCGGGCAAACTGTCGCTCATGAAGCTGTTGCGATGAGGAATGCCGAAATCCATTTCGCGTCCATCAACATCGTCAGCAATTTCGCAGAAAATGGACATGAATGGATTGGGGACTGTCCCGATGCAATGGCCAATTTCTATCGCGAATGTGCACCAATAACAGCAAGGTTGATCACTAACGCAATGAAAGCCGTCATCAACGATCACACTGGCAACTGCCAATGTAGAGAATTTGAAGTTTCTGGCTTAGGAAAATTCCCAATCGAAAACGCCTAAGCGAAAAAACACAAACAACCACCACAAATCACCGTGGTGGTTTTTTATTGTATAAAATAACTATGCACTGGCTAGGAAAGTTGGGCCGGGTATAGAGCGCCCGCGAGAAACCCTTTTAATCGGCCATTTACCCAAGGAAGCTCTTAATACTTCACTAAGATTCTCCGCAAATATAAACTTCAAGCCCTTCTTAACATTTTTAGGAATATCCTCCATGTCTTTTTTATTATCTTTCGGTAAAACTATTGTAGAAAGCCCCGCTCTGTGCCCCGCAATCACTTTTTCTTTTACCCCCCCAATTTCAAGAACTCTCCCGCGAAGTGTCACCTCGCCAGTCATCCCAACATCTCTCCTTACAGGCAAACCAACCAAAGCAGAAACCAATGCCGTTGCTAGTGCAGTCCCAGCTGATGGGCCATCTTTGGGGATCGCCCCCTCAGGCACATGGATATGAACATCTAAAGACGTTCCAAATCCCTCTCTAAGACCAAGTTCTTGCCAGTGGGCCTTCACCCAAGTAAAAGCCGCTTTAGCAGATTCTTGCATTACGTCGCCTAATTGCCCAGTTAAAAGCATTTTCCCTTTCCCTGGAGTTAGGGCAACCTCAATAAATAATATTTCTCCCCCAAAAGAAGTAACCGACAATCCTGTAGACATCCCTACTTCATCTTCCTTCCCCACAATTTGCGAGCTAAATCTCCTCGGACCAAGCAATTTTACAACTTCTCTCTCCTCGATCATTTTAGAATATTTTTTCTTCTCCGCTATCTGCCTCGCAAGCTTTCTAATTACCCGTGCCAAATTCCTCTCAAGTTCTCTTACACCCGCTTCTTTTGTATAACTCTTTATTATCAGCTTCAAGGCACTATCGCTTATTTTTATTTTTCGATCATCCATTGCATGAAGTTTTAGTTGTTTTGGCCACAGATAACGCTTTGCAATATTAAATTTTTCTTCTTCGATATACCCTGGGAAATTAATTATTTCCATTCTATCGCGAAGGGCCAAGGGGATCGTATCCAAAACATTCGCCGTACAAATAAACATAATATTACTCAAATCAAAAGGAACTTCTAAATAATGGTCCGAAAATTCTCTGTTCTGCTCAGGGTCAAGAATTTCAAGCAAGGCACTGGCCGGGTCCCCTCTAAAGTCAGCCCCTAATTTATCTATCTCATCAAGCATAAAAACCGGGTTATTGATCCCGCAATTTTTAACGCTCTGGATAATCCTCCCCGGCATCGCTCCGACATATGTCCTTCTGTGTCCCCTAAGCTCAGCTTCGTCTCTGATCCCTCCGAGTGAAACACGAGCAAATTTACGCCCAAGAGACCTGGCGATGGATTTTCCAATTGAGGTTTTACCAACACCGGGTGCTCCGACAAAACACAAAATGGTTGGGTGTGCATCACTTGTGCCGGCATTTTTCTTTTTTGATTTCCCCTCTTTCAGCTGCATTACCGAAATAAATTCAAGTATTCTCTCTTTTGCCCGCTCAATACCATAGTGATCATCATTTAAGATCTTCTGGGCCTTTTTAATCGATACTTTCTTTTCGGCGCTCACCTGCCAAGGCATATCGCAAAGCCAATCTAAATAATTTCTAATATATCCTCCTTCGGGATTATGAGGGTTCATCTTTTCTAACCTTCCAAGCTCTTTCAATGCTTTTTTCTCAGTGTCTTTAGGCATTTTTGCTAATTTTATTTTCTTTGTATATTCCTCTATCTCAGTACCATCTTCGTCATCACCTTCACCTAGCTCCGCTTCGATCGTACGTTTTTTCTCCCTTAACATCGCTTTTCTCATCTGGTCCTCAAACCTCTTTTGGGTCTTTGAAGAAATCACCCGCTCCAAGTCCAACACATTAACCTCATGAGATAAATGCTCAACAACTTTCTTAAGGCGTTCTTTCACTGAAAATGTCTCAAGCAATTTTTGCTTATCTTTAGTCTTCATGCTTAACAATGAAGCGATGGAATCAACCAATTCACTTGGCTGAACCTGCTGAGAGAGAATTCTCATGATCGTTGTTACCTCCACCCCTTTCCCTAAATTAATAGCTTTTCTAAAAAGCTCCTCGAGTTGTTTAGATAATGCCAAAACTTCTTTCCCTTCAGTTTCTATCTCGGTAATCTCCTCGACTTTAGCCACCAAATAAGGGTCATGGGAAATCTTTTCTACCAAGCGAATCCTTTCTTGTCCTTGGACCATAGCATGGATATCTCCTTCTGTCGTCATCATTTGAGTTATCGTAGCAATAGTCCCAACCGGGTAAAGATCTTCAAATACAGGGTCCAAAACCCGAGCATCTTTCTGGCTAAATATGGCTATTGTACGATTATCTTGAAATGAAGCGTTGACTGCGGCAACAGATTTGTCTCTGCCGAAAGTGAGAATAGAGTCGGTATGCGGGAAGACAACCGACCCTCGAATAGCTACTACAGGAACTGTACGCATGGCTAGCAGTCTATAATTTTAAGTGCTAATAGTCAAGCACGAATCTTCTTAATCGCAAAAGCGCTCATAACGCCGATAACTACTCCTCCGATCACATCAAGCGGGAAATGCACATTGCTCATAATCCTTCCTACCCCCACGAATAAAGCAAGCAAAAAATATCCTATTCCAACCTTCCGGTCATAAATCCAAACACTTGAGGCCATCCCAAAAGCGACGGCTGAGTGCACCGAAGGGAACGCCCCATCTCTGGGGATAGTAAGAGTAAGCGGCTCAAGGTTTTCAACTACAAAAGGCCTATCATTCCCAATAATTGTCTTAATTGCCCCAGCGATCACCCAGGCAACAAGACAAGCAAACAAAACATTAATTAATTGTTCCTTAGTCACCCTTCTCCCAATCGACCACATCACGATAACTCCGCCGAGCATAAACCAAAGAAGAAAACTAGCTACAAAAGTGATGAATGGGTTAGTCATGAATTATGATTCGTGTCCCCAAATTGTCTGCCGAAGCATATTCCATTGTCTTCCCCTCGGGGACCACCGGACTAGTCCAGTAATAAAGCTTCTCCGCCATAGGAGTCGGCAAATTGACACACCCATGGCTGCGAGGGGTTCCAAAATCATTGTGCCAATAAGTCCCATGCAGACCATAACCCTTCCAGTTTGGCACATTGTTACTCCCAAAATACATCACATAAGGGACATTCGGGAGATAATAGTAAAGACGCCCCGTTCCTCCTTCCATCTTGGTTGCCCTTAACTTAATCCAAATTCGAAACTCTCCTGTCGGGGTCTTGTACCCAGGCAAACCCGTAGAAACAAGCGTCTCAAGAAACAAACTGCCTCCATCCCAGGCTCGAAGTTTTTGTTCACTAAGATCAACCTCCACCCAACGCTCGCTCGGTTCGGCAACGCCCAATACCGCTTTTTGAGGATGTAGAGCAAAAACAGAGCTTGGAACAGTTGAAGCCTCTCCTTCATAAACCCCGACTAAATCACTCATATCAAATTCTCCGGAGAAGTCCAACGGGATTGACGCTTGATAAGACGACTCAATCAGAACTGCCCGTCTCCATGTAGCGATCAATATGAGGCTGATCATGACAACTGCTAGAGCAACAAAATATTTATGCTTCATCAGATTATCGTAGCATATCGAAAGCCCTCTGTGGTAAGTTTAACTAATGAGTAAAGTTCGACCAATATCCAAAAGCTTCAGATTCGCCTTCGATGGGCTAAAAACGGCATATCGACGTGAGCCAAACTTCCGAATCCACATCATTGCGGGGGTGCTTTTTCTAGGTTTGGGATATACGATCGGCCTTGACCACATCGAGAGCCTCATACTTTTATTTACCATCTCCTTTGTGATAATTCTTGAGCTAATCAACACAAGCCTTGAGGCAATCGTTAATTTAGTTAGCCCAAGAATTCATCCCTTCGCCAAAATCGCAAAAGACGTCGCGGCGGCGGCGGTCTTACTTGCAGCCGGAGTCGCTATAATCGTGGGGATAGTCCTTTTTGGGCCAAAAATAGCTCAAATAATCAACACCGCAATGCCAATGATAAGGCAGTAGACCGCAAAATACTTGAATTTTTCTTCAGCCAATAGCCTCAAAACTAATGAAATCGACAAAATTCCGGTCAAAAACGAACTTACAAGCCCTCCCAGATAGACAAATATTGAGAGATTATTAGTCGCCCCATGAGAGACGAGTTCTACAGCCCCTGCTCCAATTATGGCCGGAACCGAAAGTAAAAATGAAAATTCCGCCGCTTCTTGCCTTCTTATTCCCTGAGAAGTGCCCACAAAAATCGTTGTTCCGGAGCGCGAGACCCCAGGAAGGATAGCAAAGGCTTGCCCTATCCCAATCATTAAGCCGTCCAGCTTGCTCACTACTTGTTTCCTCCCGGAAAATCTGTCAGTCCCAAAATCCATAAGTCCGGTAGCCAAAAGCGCTAGACCAACAAGCTTTACACTACTAAATAGAGCCTCTATCTCGGTATTAAATAAAACACCAATTATCCCCGCCGGTACCGTCCCGATAACTAATACTATAATTTTTTCTTTAGAGATTGAATATATTTTTTTTCGAAAATAAAAGAGGACTGCAACAGTTGTCCCAAGATGCAAAATAACATCAAACAATACTCCGGGCTGGGTAAAGCCTGGGATAAAGCTTTGGGCGATCACTAAATGGCCCGAAGATGATACAGGCAAAAACTCCGTCATTCCCTGCAAAAAGCCAAGTATAACCGCACTAACGAAGTTCATATGCTTGAGTATACAATACTTGATATAATACCTTCTCATGATCAAAAAATCACTAGCGGTGCTTGTGGTACTTACAGTTATTTTCACATCACAAGTAGAGGCTCAAACAAACAATAAATTTGGGATCCATATCGTAAGCGAGGCAGATTTAATAGATGCCTCTAATTTGGTTGGAGAAAATGGCTTTGTGACCATGGTAATCCGTGAAGACGAGCGTGATCATACCCGCTGGCAAGGAGTCTTTAATGAAATGAAGCGCTTAAAACTCATCCCTATTATCAGGATCGCAACGCGCACTGAGGGAGACCATTGGATCAAACCAAACAAAAACGAGGCAGAAAATTGGGCAAAATTCTTAAACTCGCTCGATTGGCCAACGAATGATCGCTTTGTGGTTTTATTCAATGAACCAAACCACGCCAAAGAATGGGGCGGGGAAATTAATCCTCAAGAATATGCAGAAATTGCCCGAACCTACTGGGAAGAGCTTAAAAAAGCTTCAACCGATTTTTTTGTCCTACCTGCAGGACTTGATCTAGCAGCTAATAACTCCTCTACCACCATGGATGCACATGATTTTTATACTTTAATGCACCAAAGCGATGAACTCATTTTCACTATTTTTGATGGTCTAACAAGCCATTCATATCCAAACCCAAATTATTCAGGCAGTCAATACGATACTGGGAAAATGAGCATTGCCGGATACAAATGGGAGCTTGAACATCTCAAAAAATATGATCTTTATCCAAACATTCCAGTATTTATCACCGAAACCGGGTGGATAAATACTAACTCTGACCTTTCAGGCAAGTATTTATACGCTTTTAATAATGTCTGGAGCGATAGCCGGATCATGGCAGTGACTCCTTTCTTGCTTTCATACCAGTCAGCACCTTTTGATGTCTTTTCATGGAAAGATAAAACTGGGAACTATCTCCCCCACTTCCAAACGATCGCAAATTTAGCTAAAGTAGACATAAGTGAGACTTCAAACTAAAAATCTAACCACACGACCCATTTTATTTATTATTGTCCTTTCTTTCGTGCTGGCTATTATAATTAATTCTATTTTGCTTGTTTCAAAAACAGGTGGCGACCTTGCTACAGCAAACAATAAGTTATTATCAATCGAGAACGAATTAGAGCAATTAAAAGAAGAAGATCCATACAAAGTAAACGAAGAACTTAAAAATAAAATAAAAAGCGTTGAGACAGTGTATTTAAAATCTGTTGAGTCATACGAAGAGCTATTGAAACTAAAAGAATCATCAGATATCTCAGAGGAATTTGATAACCTCTACACAAAAGCGCTCACCGAGCTTTCCAAGCAGGATTATTCCCAAGCGGAATCAACCCTCAATGAGCTCACACAAAAAATAAACGCTGAGAAAGACAAAATTACCCAAACTCTGCCCGCACCATTACCTTCAAAGGCAAGCAATGTTCCCCCAGGATCAGGATTTAGCTCTCAAACAGTGAGCACTGACGTTGGCTCATTCACAGTAAGCTTAATCGCCTCAGACCTTTCTAGCACT
>LCET01000005.1:72107-162919 GCA_000995185.1 Candidatus Woesebacteria bacterium GW2011_GWC1_42_9 | reverse complement strand
AAAAAAGAACTTTAAGCAGACAGAGACAGGGAAGAAGCTCTTTATACGTCTTTATGATTTAGCAAAGTCTGAAGATAATCAACCTCTATTAAAGTTTTGCACAGAGATATTAGAAGTTTTTGAGAAGAACGACATCAATGGTCATATAGAATGGATACGATAGATGCAAAAAGAAGAAGCAGGAACATGGCCAGAATTAAGGCCAAAAATACTAAACCAGAACTTATTCTAAGGAAGTACCTATCCGCTAATGGATACAAATACAGAATCCACTTCAACCTCAAAGGGAAACCAGACATAGTATTCCTAAAAAAGAAAGTTGCAATCTTCGTAAACGGGTGCTTTTGGCATGGTCATGGATGCAAAGTAGACCACACCGCAAAGTCTAACCTTGATTTCTGGAATGCTAAGATTTCAAAGAATAAAGAGCGTGACATATTGAATAACAAGGCCTTAACATCTGAAGGATGGAATGTATTTATAATCTGGGAATGCGATATAAGAAAGAACTCCCCCGAAACATACAAAGATTTATTCAACATACTAAATGATAGTTCTACTTCGGCAAGTACGACTTCTTAAAAATATTCCGCAGATTTATTCGGGGTCTAAGTGTTTTTGGGGTTCGCAAAAAGAGGGTGGTATACCCCTTTGAGGGGTGCATCAGAAAGATATAGTTGTGGAAAGTCAAAGAGGAGATTTGAGGCTAATGTGTCGTTATGTAAATCCTTAGGGACAAGGATTACTCGCTGCAACCAATAAAAATTGCGCAGGATAAGTAACAGTTCCCTTTGCACGGGATATTGTTACAACTGCATCTTCCATCGGCTGCCTGATGGATTCCAATACGTGCCTTGGAAACTCCGGAAATTCATCAAGAAAAAGCACTCCTCTGTGGGCCAAAGAAACTTCTCCCGGAGAGGGATTACTGCCTCCGCCGATTAGGCCGATTCGAGATGTAGTATGATGTGGGCTTCGAAAAGGGCGTGAGGTAATGATCGATTGACCTACCGGCAAGTTGCCGGTAATTGAATATATCTTGGTTACTTCTAAAGCTTCATCTTCAGTTAATCTGGGTAATATACCAGGCAACGCACGCGCTAACATAGTCTTACCGGACCCGGGACTCCCTTTCATGAAAATATTGTGCGAACCGGCGGCTGTAATTTCCATTGCACGCTTGGCATGCTCTTGCCCAATAATTTCGGAAAAATCAAATTCCGCATCAGAGATTTCCAACAAAGTATTAAGAGATATCTTTCTGACCGGTTTTATCTCCACCGCTCCCCTGAAAAATCTCATCAACTCCAATAAGCTTTCAACCGGATACGCACTTATTCCAGGAACAACTGCAGCTTCGAATTCGTTTGCCTTTGGAATAAACACGCTTTTGAATTTTTTCTCACGGGCAAGATAGACAAAAGGCAAAATTCCGTTTGTATGCCGCAAATTACCATCCAATGAAAGTTCGCCGAAAAAAAGTGAACTAGACACATCAGGCGCTATTTGTCCGGAGCCTATTAACATTCCCAGCGCAATCGGTAAATCGTATGCAGGACCGATTTTTGGAATATCAGCCGGAGCGAGATTAACGGTTATTCGCCCTTCGGGAAACTCTGCGCCCGTATTTTTCAAAGCTGAGCGTACTCTTTCTTTTGATTCCTCGACTGCCTTATCAGGAAGACCTACGATATTGAAAGCCGGCAAACCTTCTCCCGGAATATCGACTTCCACATCAACCAAAGTAGCATTCAAACCGACTGTAGCCCCAGAAGTAATCTTCGCAAGCATGCTAAATTAATATTAGCGATAATGAAGATTAATGTCGATAATTTCCACGTTTGATTATATTCTCTGATTTGCAACATAATAATCAATCAAGCTTCTAATCATAGCCTGATAAGAAGCTCCGTGTCTTTTAGCCCTGTACTTAAAAAAATCCAGACTCTTTTGCGTAAGTGTTAAGGTTACCTTTGTCTTTTTTTCTTTTAAACTTAAAGCTTCCGGACTAGGTAAAAAATCACTTATAACTCGTGCTTCAATCGGTTCATTTTTATATTTGATTTTCTTTTTCATATAATAATTTACCCTTTCTCCAGTAACAAATCTGACGGTTAATATGCCACTTTTTACTTTACCGAAACAATAATATCGCCTTTCCTCCTTACTATGTGCCAAGTCTTTAGCAATTACACGTCTTGGATCAATGAATGCGTATTGAGCTGTTTCAAACTTAACGCCATGCTTTCTTAGATTCTCCTCATTTTTATTTTCATCCCATTCAAACGACGTGTTCATAACTATATTACCATATTACCATACATTTTGCCATACCATATAAAACTGATTTTCCTTATCAGTTAAATTCTCCCACTTAAGTTCGCTCTGGTCCAGGTTGAAGTTGGTTATACTTCAGTTTATATCATTCCGAACCTCATATAAGCCAAATAAACAACCGAGGACTAAGAGTCCTCGGTTTTCTCGCACAAGCTCGAAGAGTTTGTTCACTGCTTCGATTCATCCGTGGAATAAGATTCCACGGTTTTCGCGAAGTTTGAATAAAAGCTTCGGATTTAATCGAAGGCCTAAGAAAAAAAGAGGTTACTTAATCACAAACTCCAATTCAAATTTTCCCATTGCATCCCTACCTTGTTGAAAGCCGGCAAACCTTCTCCCGGAATATCGACCTCGACTTCAACCAAAGTAGCATTTAATCCTATGGTGGCTCCAGAAGAGATCTTCGCAAGCATTGATTAAATATAGCAGATTTATCTTTATCTTAAATTCGAAATTATT
The DNA here is from genome assembly GCA_000995185.1 of Candidatus Woesebacteria bacterium GW2011_GWC1_42_9. Taxonomy (GTDB): domain Bacteria; phylum Patescibacteriota; class Microgenomatia; order UBA8517; family UBA8517; genus GWC1-42-9. The sequence continues at coordinate 160,123 of LCET01000005.1, read as the reverse complement.
AGAAGAAGTTCCTAACATCATCCACCGAGTCAAACTCGGCTTCGCTAGTCCCTGTAAAATAGCCTCAAATGGATAATGTAATGATATACTTAATATGTGAATAACAAATTAGGTCAAATCACGCTAGAAGCTATTGAAAATGCTCCTGTAGAACTCTGTAGAGGATTAACTTGCTCCGCAATTGGCAGACTTATTCTTAGTTACTATTTTTTATTAACAGTTCCCTTTATGGTAATACTCCTCCTTCTGATCAGAAAATTTGAAGGTATTAAAAAAATGTTTATAACTCTACTATTCTTTCTTTTTTACTTTCCACGCTGTTCTGATTATATATAAGATGGCAATTAGTATTTTAAATAATATTATTTAAAATACTGCATTACTTTAACAAATAAACCAGTTCACAGCAAAGTCCACTTGCCCCTAGGTAAAAAGGGATTTGATACTCAGAAAATTGAAGCCACTTTAATTGAACAAATCCTTGTTACTTTAAAAATAATTAGAAAATTAGTATTATTAGGTTGATGGTTGATGAAATACAATCGCATGGAGGCTATGCTACTGAATCGCTGTTTAAAAATTGGTTTCGATACCATTCATATGATAATTGGGGAGTAATAAAAGTAAACGAAAGCGGTATCGAATTTATTGGGAAAAAGGGTAATTTAGTTATCTCGAAAAACGATATTAAAGATATAGCCCTAGTACGTAAAAAAATGGGTTCTCGTGTATTTTATCCTTTTTTAATAGTAATAGCATATCTATTATTAATTTTATTAACTAATTTAAAATTTGATTTATTGAATCTAGTTTTATTATTAATTGTTTTATCTATATTCTTTTGTTTTAATTACCTATTATCCAACTGGGTAAAAGTAGTATATGCGGACAACAACAAAGAAGAAGTTTATATTTTATATTTCAGTGTCAGCTGGAGCGTAGGACTTTATCCAAATTGGAGAATGTGGACCGATGGTAGTTTTTTGTCATGGCAAGATAACAGGAGAATCTTCAAAATCTTGAAAAAATCTATATCGAAATCATGAACTTTATGGTGTAATGTAATATGGGACAACTAAAACTTGAAACTGAACTCAAAGTTTCCTATTGAGTTCCTACGGTGGCTCCAGAAGAGATCTTCGCGAGCATCGATTAAATATAGCAGTAAAATACATACGATTTAAGGTATAATTTCAAATATGCTGAATAAGTTGAAAAGCTTAATTAAAAAACCTTATTTTTTTCCGATTTTTATATTTTTCAGCGGACTTGCCGTATTTGTGGGCGTGGCTATTGCCAATCTAAAATATCCGAAATTATTCGCGGATAGCCAGGAAGAAGAAAAAGACAAGCCTGAACTTTTTTTGGGAAACGTAAAAGGAGATAAAGTAATGGATATAGGAGAAGAGGAAAAGGTATCTCCAACTCCGACCACGGTGCAAATTCCAACAGTAGCAAAAAAAGTTACTCCAACTGTAACGACTATTCCAACAAATACCCCTACTCAAACACCTTCACCAACATCTAATCCAACATCGGTTCCAACAGAAACACCATCTCCTACCCCTACACCGACTCAAACACTCACACCAACTCCATCGGAAACAATATCTCCTACTCCTTAGAACATCAGATTGTAAATATAAAGTAAGACGAGATATATCAATATCGCTATCGGTATAAATGGCCAATGTTTTTTCTCAAATTTATCAGGAAAATGGTCTTTGAGAACTTTATAAACCGCTCCCGTTGCCATTGCACCTGTTGCAATAAAACATATGAATGCAATTACCTTAAACACCCTCAGCAAACTTTCGACATAATCAACCGGCATAAAATAATATTACACTATTAATCATTTCAAATCTGGTAATTGCGAAAAAAATTTGTCATGCTAAGTGAATATGAAACTCTCACATATCGAAGATCCAGTCGCTTACTTTTGTGCTGAATTCGGAATCGATAATGAACTTCCGACTTATTCCGGCGGATTGGGCATCTTAGCGGGAGACATCATGAACGAAGCGGCAATCCGACATTTTCCGATGATTGGTATCGGCATCTTGTATAAAGGAAAGGACTTCATGCAGCATATTACAGATAAGGGTCGGGTAGAAACACGCGATTCGGAATTTGACCACGATACATCTTTCTTAAGACCAACCACTATCGAAGGTAATCCTCTAATCAATACTCTCGAATTTGAAAATCTGACTGTAAAAGTAAAATCCTATCATGTCAGACTATCCGATACATCAGTAATGTTTTTCTTGTCTACAGATGTAGACGGCAATCCACCCGACTGGATAAGTGATATGAACGCTTTGTATAGCGGAGACACTGAAAGTCAGATTCGCCAACAAATTCTTTTGGGAGTTGGAGGCATCAAGTTATTGAAATCTCTGGACATAAAACCCCGCCTGTATCATATAAACGAAGGGCGACCTGAATTTATTATCTGGGAGCTGGTGAAAGAAAGCATAAATAACGGGGGTGCTTCGTTTGAGGAAGCTTGGAAATCTGCCCGCGAAAAAATAGTATATACAAATCACACCCTCGTTGCCGCAGGAAATCTCAGTTATCCCAAAGAAGTTATGGATAAATGGGCATATGCTTTTGCAAAAAATAAAAACCTCGATCCTAATTTGTTGATTAAAGATGGCTTTACCGACAATGGAAATTTTTCAACAACTCTTTATGCTCTAAATATCTCAAAAAAACAATCGAGTGTCAGTAAGGTACACGCTGAATATGCAAAGAAAACATGGCCAAACTATAAATGGATATCAGTTACAAACGGGGTAAACATGCTGCGTTGGCAAGATTCCGACTTCAGAAATCCGGCTTTAAGCGATCAGCAAATATGGACTCAACATTTACTGAAAAAACAAGAGCTTATGGAGTCCGTCAAGAAAAGAACCGGATTCGGATACGATCCGAACCGTTTGGTCATAACTTGGGCCAGGCGACTAGCAGAATATAAACAACCAACTCTAATTTTGTCAGATATCGCCAGGCTTAAAAAAATTATTTCGAAACCTGAACGACCTATACAAATTCTTTTTGCAGGAAATACCCACACCGCCGATCCTAACTCAGAAAACTTAATTGAGCAAATCATAAAAATCTTTTCCGCTGAACTTAACGGATATGCAATATTTGTGCCTAATTACAACATATCCTTAGCCAACCACATGACTTCGGGTTCCGACGTTTGGCTAAATACTCCCAAAGGAAATTTAGAAGCCTGCGGAACTTCGGGAATGAAGGCTATAGCAAACGGAGTTTTAAATTGCACGGTACTTGATGGTTGGACGTATGAGGCCAACTGGGATGAAATCGGGTGGGTATTGGATCCGAATAATGTTTCTGAAAGTTTCTATAACCTACTCGAAAATGAAATCGCGCCCGAGTATTACACAAGAACAGACAATGCTCTTCCCAAAATATGGGTCGAAAAAATGCGAAAATCCATAAATCTCGCAGAAAAATTCAGCACCGAGCATGTTCTGAAAGAATATAAAAGTAAGCTTTACTGAGTTTTGATATATTTTTTAACTGTTTCCACAACCTGCTCCGGAGTTTGCATCGCTTTAACTAAATATTCTTTTACTCCCAACTTCATCGCCTTTTGCCTTTCGTTTTCCTCCGTCAGATTGGTTAGGGCAATAACCGGTGTATTCTTGGCTTTTGTGTCCTGTCTTAGTTTTTCTAAAAAATCCGTTCCCGACATTTTGGGAAGCATGATATCCAGAAGAATAAGATCAATTTTTTCACTGGTTGCCGTTTTTAGGGCTTCTTCACCGTCTTTGGCATTCAATACGCTAAATCCCTCAAAGGTAAATTTCTCTGTATACATCTTCAGAAGTACCGGATCGTCCTCTACAATTAAGATAATTTGTTTGCTGTCTTGGGATAAAGCAGCTTGTTGGCTGTCGTCTTGTGTAGGTATTGCCATATCCTAGATATTACGTAAATTCCATATCTTTTTCAATCACAAAAATGGTTTTACCATTAATATCTTGTTAAATTGGTTAATGTTAAGTTACAATTAATTAAACGTTATGAAAAAAGTATTTTTGTTTTTATTTCTCGAAATATCCTTTACCGGCCTTCTAGTATTTGCAGGAAAAACTCTTGCTTCCGAGGGCACAATTGAGTTGGAAAGCGTAACCGGTGCACCATACAGATGTTTTGCCGCTTCGATAAGAATGCAGAACCTCGAATATCGAATTCCCATGACATGTATAAATTTAATATATCCGGCCGATGAAAATATTTTTAATTATATTTTATGGGCAACCCCAAGTGCCGGAGGTAATCCTCTTAAGCTTGGAGCTTTGGGATTGGGAAGAGGAGAATACAAGACCAAAACTAGCTTTTCCAGTCTTTTTGTTACCACAGAAAGTAATAAAGACACTAAAACTCCATCCGGGCGAGTTGTCATGAGAGGAGATATTGATGAAATTACTTTTTTGAAGGAGGCAACTACTCCCACGCCCGAAACGGAAGCAGGCGAAGAAATTACTGCTGGCGAAGAAGAAGGGCAAATTGAAGAAGCACCAACACAAGAACTCACAACCCGCCAAAAATTGGGAATTGCCTTAAGACGAGCCGGAATTGCCGCACTTTTCGCTTTAGTTGCACTAATCGGCTTGATCTTCGTTATTACCCGCTCAAGAGGCTAGAGATTTGTTAATATTTTTCTGAGTTCTTGTTCTAGTGTTTTGTCTGCACCAATCTTTCTGAAATCTATGCCTAGATTGCTAATCACATTCATTTTGTCTTCCCCATCATCTATAAAAATACAGTTGCTGGGTTCAATGGCGTATTTACAAAAAAAATCTTTAAAGAATAGAGCTTTGCCTTTTACATCTAAATCATGCTTTAGTGCTTTCAGATAGTACGAGTTAAGTATTTCATCAAACAATGAGTCAAGTTTCATAAAAGGTACAGTCCATCGTGTAAGACAGTCCATGTTATTTGTCGCTATCGTAACAATGACTTTTTTGTCCCTTAGATCTTTTACTAATTTGGGTATGTTAGGAGAAGAATACTCCATCAGTTTGCACCCAATAACGAATTCTCTTAAGATTGTGTTAAAACCTGTATTTGTATCTTTTGATACGAGAGAGATAATATCTTCACTCGTAAATTCTCCTCTCATCCATGGTACGATTTTATCTTTGTGATTAATAAATAAACTGTCAGTCCAAAGCTTAAAGAAACCACGCTGGCTTTTCTTCTCTGACTTTTCTAAGTGTGACCAGAAGTTAGTTGGAGAAAGCGTGCCATTCCAATCAATTAACACTGCCTGAGGGTTATTTATTTTGCTCTTTGTATTCTTTAATGACTTTCTCATAGTACTTTATTAGTATTTTTATTCTATCCTCTTTCAATATACAGGATATATTCTTTGCTATTTCTTTTTGCATTTCAAGTCTTTCCTTTTTGCTCATCTCAAGTAATGACTCAACTTTTGAGGCTATGCTTGTAGGAGAAGAATTTTCAGCGATAAACCCTGTTTTACCATCAATTATAATCTCGTCAATACTTGAATTATTAGTCCCGATTACGGGTATACCAAGGGTCTGAGCCTCCAGACATGTGTTAGGGTAATTATCCACTCTTGATGGAGCCGCTATACCGTAAGCGTTTTTAATTACAGGATGTAGCCTTTTTCGTGGTTGATAAGTAAAAAATAGAATCTGTTTCTTATATTTTTGGCATTGCCCATATATAAATTCTGATAGTGGCTTTCCGTCCGGTAAACCATAATCAACACCCACAAAGACAAAACCTAGTTTTGGATGTTTAGGAGAAAGTTTGTTTATTACATCTGCCATAAGATCAACACCTTTTATGCGACTTAAGCTGCCAAAATAGAGAATATATTGTTTCGATGGAAGCTTTCTTAAAATTTTTTCTAGCAGAAAATTATCTTTCTTTATTGGTTTATTAATGTCGAGGGGTGTAGGAATAAAATCTAATTTACAATTTTCGTAACGAGCATATACTTTCCGCATAAAACGACTTGGTGAAAAACTTGATTGGGCTGTTGCCACAGAGCCTAAGGAACCGGACGAGTAGAATTTTTAGAAATTATTTTTATATAAAGCGTTTCCATCGCGGAGACGCTTTTCCATTAATCTTGAGGAGGTCGAAGTGAGCAATGATATGGTGGATACGTTGGTAGAATGGCAACGACAGATGAAATCTCTACAGCGCAATTTGGCATCAAGTAACGATATGTTGCGGGGTGTCAGAGATATTCTTGAATTGGTTATTGAAGATCTTGAAATTGGCGATGAGGAAGATCTTGGAGCGCTGCGTACACGAGTGCAAAGTGTTCGCGAGTTTCTCATTAGTACCAAAGCTAATATCGAATCGGCGCTTGAGCCGTTACCGTAGTCAATAGATAGTAATTTGGGCGTTCTCGTGTAATGCGTGAGGGCGCCTTTTTTGTTTTCTGTTATAGTGAATTATGAAGCTGTCCGGGAAGACTGTGGTGATTGCGGGTGCTAGCGGGGGGATAGGGAATGCCTTGATCGAGCGCCTTGCCAAGGAAGAAGTGTACTTCATATTTATCGGGAGAAGCGAGGAAAAGCTCAAAGAATTGGTTAAAAAATACGGTAATTTGCATAAATATTATATTGCAGATTTCACGAATGAAAAATCTATTCAAAATCTGATCAAGTCCATGAAAAAAGATCTTGTGAAAATTGACGTATTGATTAACTCTGCTGGCATCGGAGTGTATAAACCATTTCCCGATGTGGGCTTTGATGAGCTTCGCGATTCATTTTATATTAATGTCTTTGCCCCCTTCTGGGTGACGCAGGGCCTATTGCCTTTGATGAGAAAATCCAGTTCTTCGGTAGTAATCAGTTTGGGATCTGGGATGGGTATCCTTCCGCGGGAAATGCGTAGCGTATATTGTGCGACGAAGTTTGCACTTCGCGGGATGATGCTGTCTCTGGCGCAGGAAATCCGCGGTAAGCGGCCGCAAATCGTTCTAATTACTTTAGGGAGCACTTTGACGGACTTCGGTCCCCTGACGGTTTCTGATAAGAAGCGGAAAATGTCACGGGGAAAAAGCTATTTCAAGCCGGACTGGGTCGCTGATAAATTAACGAATATAATTAAAAGTGAGAACAGGCTGAGTGAATATCGGATTTTCCCCAGAGGCTACTCCAGCGAGGTTTAGTTAATTTCGCGTCTATTAAGCGCGTCAAATATTTCCTGTCTGCTCATGCCCTGTCCAAGCATTATTTTAGTGTCACTGGGATAATCTTCTGTGAGCGTCTGCCATTCTTGTTTAGTGACTTCTTTTTTGGGCAAAGCCTTGCCAAGGCGTTGGCTGGCCAAGTTCTCCGTATTATGTGCGGCCGATCTGCCTTCATGTCTTGTTGTTACAAAAGATCTTCCAAGGTGTGGCTTTAGGGAATTTCTGCTTTCACTAATCTTGTCTTCGCTCACTAGTGATAAGATATCACACTTGCGTGATAAAATACCACGAATGAGCGCAGAAAGAAATGACAGGGCTGGTTGGCCAAAAGTCGCCATGAACGAAATCGATCCTGAATGGTGGGATATCGTAATGAAAAAAACTTCAATGCCGCTATATAATCACTTGTTTGATCCGAGATTATCTGACGAGGACGACTTCACAATTAGGACTATTGTTTTTCTTTTGGTGGATGATCTTATCGTCCCTCATGAGATTGACAATTATTTTGAAGAATCATTGCACGATGAGCAATTTAGGCAGATAAAAAATATGACGTTTTCCGGTGATAGACGCCAAGGTATTGAAGAAATGAAAAAAATCGTACAGGAGTATACAAGCTGTGTGTTAGGATAAATTTTCTGTGTTAAAATAACTTCAATGAAGTCAGCGAGCAATTTTAAAGGCACTCGTGATTATTCAGGCACGGAAGTCCGCCTTCGGGACTTTGTGATTAGCGAAATTCGCAGTGTTTTCGAGTCTTTTGGTTTCGAGCCTTTGGAGACCCCTGTTTTGGAGCTTAAATCCACACTTACTGGTAAATATGGAGAGGAAGCCGAGAACCTCCTTTTTTATTTAGATAGACCTTTCAATAAAGGCGGGCTTCGATATGATCACACCGTTCCCCTGGCGCGGTTTGCTGCAAGCAAGTGGAATGAATTGCCAAAGCCTTATAAGCGCTATTCCTTAGGGCCGGTTTTTCGCGGCGAGAATCCTCAAGCTGGGAGACTTAGACAATTTGTGCAATGTGATTTCGATACGCTTGGTTCGACATCTCCCCTGGTGGATGCTGAAATTGCGGCCATCACTAATAATGTTTTGAATAATCTTGGCTTGGCAGGCAAGTTTGAAATCCAAGTAAATGACAGGTGTTTTTTGGATGCCGCTTTGAACGAGATTGGCTTCAAAGATAAAAAGGAAAAGGACAAAGCTCTTCGGGCTTGGGACAAGATTGAAAAAATTGGCACTAAAGAGGCAACTAAAAGTTTAGGGAAAGAGTTTCAAAAGATTACAGCGGAGATGATTAGTGGCACTGAAGTATCTGATCTTTTTACATCAAAAAATTCAAAAGAGTCTTTGCAGAAAATTACGGATCTTTTGGATTTGATTAATGATATGGGAGTGCCCGATAAAAATATTCGCTTCAATCCACTGTTGGCACGGGGCTTAAGCTACTACACCGGGCCAATATTTGAGACAGTTGTAAAGGATAGTGAAATTGGGAGTATTTCAGGCGGAGGCCGATATGACAAACTAATTTCTGATCTTGGCGGCCCGGATGTCCCGGCAAGTGGATCCTCCTTTGGGGTAGAGCGGCTCTTGTTTGTTTTGGAAAAACTAGAGATAAGACCAAAGTTTGAATATAGCCAGAGGATTTTGGTAACTATCTTTGGAGAGGAGTTTATGAAGGATTCGGTGAAGACGGCGGATTATCTTCGCGAGAAAGGGCTTATCGTTGAGCTTTATTCCGACTATAGCGATAACATTTCAAAACAATTGAAATATGCCAATAAAAAGAAATTTGATTATGCGGTGATCATTGGCGAGGAGGAAAAAGCAAACGGAAAAATCACCGCCAAAAATCTAAAATCTAGCGAACAGCAACAATTGGCAATAGAGGATTTCTCCAAATTATTGAAGTAATTATTTTGCTTCTGCTTTAAAAATACCATCCCAGTTTTTCGTTAGCCAGACGGCTGGTTTTTTTTGAAGCTCAGAGCATCTTTCCGCAAATATTTTTGAAGGATTGTCATTTTTTATTTTTTTAAATTCCTTGAGAGCATTTTTAAAATCACCGTCTTCGTATAATTTGTGGGCATTTTCAAATTGGTCCAGAAATTCAATTTCTTTGTCGCTTGGCTTTCCGAGCCTTTGGAGCTCGTAAATGGTGATACCTTGTTTTTTCCCTTTGACGGCGACTTTATCAAGTTTTCTTGCTACCACTTTGTGCTTCACTCTTTTGTATGTTGACTCGCTGATAATAATGCTCGTGCCATAGACTTTATTTATTCCCTCTAAGCGCGACCCTAAATTTACGTTGTCGCCAATTAGGGTATAGTCAAAGCGCATCTCACTTCCCATATTTCCTACGACCATCTCTCCGGTATTAATGCCGATGCGTACATCAAACCCGTTAATCCCCTCTTTGGCCCAGAGCTCTTTAATTGATTGAAGTGCCTCTTTCATATCAAGAGCCGTGATGCAAGCCATCAGCGCGTGATCGGAAGTTTTTATCGGAGCGCCCCAAAAGGCCATCACGGCATCACCGATATATTTATCTAGTACCCCGTCATATTTAAAGACGATATCGGTCATTTTCGTCAGATAATTATTTAATAGTTGAGAAAGAATTTCGGGAGCAAGCCTTTCGGAAATGGTCGTAAACCCAGCAATGTCGCTAAATAAAACGGAAATATTTTTTCTTTCCCCGCCTAGTTTTAATTTGTTTGGGTCTTTTAGAACTTCATCCATCACGGAGCTTGATAAGTAGTATGAAAGAGCTTTTTTAATGAATCTTTTTTGCCTGGCTTCGGAGAAATATTTGTATATTATGTCGGCGATTGTTGTTATCAATATTGCAAAAGATGGAAAAATGATATTTTTGATCGCCCCGTTGTCAAAAGACAAAATTACATAGATCAAGAATCCCACGAAAAGCAGTCCGCTGGCAAGAGGAGCAAGAGTGATTTTTATATTAGAGAGTAGTAGTGAAAGTAAAAGGGTAATAATTAAAATTTCTAAGATTGTGAATTCGGAGCTTTCCTTTGATAGGTAATTATTTTCATTAACTGTTTGGATCGCATTGGCCAAAATTTCAACGCCGTCCATGGGGACTCCGGAAGAAACCGGGGTCATCTGATTATCATGAAGGTCCGGGGCTGTTGCCCCGATGAGGATAATTTTGTCTTTAAAAATGTCTATGTTTTCGCTACTAGCGATATCAACGTAAGAATAGCGCTGGTAGCTACCCGGAGGGCTAACAAAATTAATGCGCATAAGACCGTTTTCAACGATTGTTTTGGTGCAGTCTGAAATCTGGCAAATGAAGTGATCATCTATTTCAATATGCCGAGTGATCCCGTCGGTACCGGCGATCGTATTAGTGAAGCCGACCTTGGAGTTATTATTAAGTACTTTAATAGGAAAAAGCGATTCATTCTTTCTTTTCTGAGCCGCCAAAACTACATTGCCAGCGTTATTTATAGCATCGGAGAGAGCCTGATCCTCTGCGGGATCACTTTCTTCTGAGAAAGAGATATCAAGGCCGATAACTTTAGCATCAGTAATTTTATTGATTAAAGCGGCATGTGTGCTTCTCTTCCATGGCCATTGACCAATTTTTTGGATTGAAGCGTCGTCTATTGCGATGATGACAATATCGGAGCTTACTGGCCGGGAGGAAAAGAGAGTATCAGAAAGTTTTAGTTGCCATGTCTCAAAAAAGCCAAGTGTAAACAGTGTTGTTAGAGCAATCCATATTGCCGCTCCTATGGCGAGAGTATGAATTAATTTTTTTGTCATCTGAGAAGCGGTTGCTTTACAGATATTGGTCCACCAGTCACTGATCCATAAGCAGTGGTTACCTTAACGGAGTAGCTTCCGTAGGGCACTTTTGAGAAGTATGAATCTATTTGTGTATCAGAGAAACTAATTCTACCGGTATCAATTACGCCTTTTGCGTTAATGAGTTCAACAGATTTTAGATTCATGAAGTTGTTTCCGAATATAATTAAGGAGCAATTATATTCAAAACAATTCTTATCATCGTGAGATGTAATAATTGGATTGGGAGTTGGTGTTGGTGTCACTGAAGGTGCTGGGGTAGGAGTACTGGTCGGGGTAGGAGTTGGCGTGGACTTTGGGGTTGATGTCCCCAATACTTTTTTCTGGTCATCATAAGTCCCTTCCCCGTATTTTTCATTTAATTCTTCATCTTTTTCTAGGTTAAACATGTACCATTCATCTTTGTCAGAGTATAAGATTGTGGACGGGAAAAGCGTTTTGTTGTTTGTACAGTCAAAAACTAATTTTTTATCAAAAGGGACAGTTGCTTTTTGAGAGAGATTAATACATTCTCCTTCTACCTCGCTTTTTGTGGTGATAATTTTATTGCCCTTCTCGGTAATAATATGTCCATATGAAGTCCCGCGGACAGTCGCTACTAATTTATCTGTTTCGGTTTCATAGGATTCTTTTCCGAGAAGTTTGGCTACCCGTGACCAGATCCCTCCGTTTGTTAATTTTACTTTTGCCTTAAATTCATCGTTGTCGAGATCTATTAGGGTGATCTCGGTGTTGAAATCAAGCCTGGTCACGGACTTATTTACATAAAGGATTTGTGCGCGGGATTTGTCGTCAGTTTTAACAATGGTCCCGGCGGGGATCTCTATCCCGTTTTGTGCTAATTTAAATTCTTTGTTTGGAAGTTTTACTTCTGGAGAACCCTCGAAAATTTCAATGATCGCAGTGGGGACAATGTCTTCTTTGGGAGTTTCGACTATTTCTTCTGCCTGTTTTGGTTTGAGCAGTAAAAATAAAACTATTAAAGCGATAATCCCAGCAATCAGAGAAAATGTTTTTTTGTATTTCTTTATAGTCCTCGGGAAGCTAATTCTCGCCATCTTTGAGGGGATTATAGCACGATCAGTGTATAATATGCGGATCGTTTAGCCCATAGAGAGAAGGAGGTGATTCTTGGGATTTAGTTAACTTCTGGATTTGTTATCCAAGTTTTACAAAAGACTTCATCTGTTTGGTTTTCTACGCTAAAGTCGTGAATACTTTTTGGGTACGGATATCTGCCAATCGAGTAATCTTTACAAAGGGAGTCATTTACGATGTTATAGATCACCCCCGCGTCTCTTGGGTTAGAAATTCTGGAGGTGTTGCCTAAGTTAATTTCACACTCCGGATTATTGATTTTGTCAATAAAAATAATGTTTTCGGCTAGGTCTTCTTGGGCAATCTTACTGCAATCATCAGTGAACATCGCTCCTCGATACGCATAATCGCGCTCTAAGTATTTACTGTTTATTTCTATAATTCCTTCTTTGTTATTGTAAACACCGCTATAGAAAACATATGAATTAAAAATCCCATCCGGGCGTCCCGAGATTACTATTAGTTTTTTATTTTCATTATTTTTTTGAACTCTGGTTATATAGCTTGCTAATACTCTTTCGTGGAAAAACCAGCGCGTGCTTTGTTCGACTGGACTTCGATACCAATAAACAAACAAAAAATAAATTAAAGACCCGGAATAGACGATTGCTGCTGATAGTAAAAATATCTTGGCAAGAAACGGCTTCGCCGGCACCTTGCTCCAACAAAAATAAAGTCCCCATGCCATTATGCCGCTAATCAGGGGATAAGCTAGTGAAGCCCTGTGTGAATAAATGCTAGTTCCTGAGATCTTAATCGCAGTTGGGGTGATAGAAATCGCAATCAAAAGCAAAATAAACATTGCCCTCCCAAATCTGGACGAAATTGCCATTATTCCAAGTATTAGAAATATAAAGTCTGCCAAATAGTAATATCCATGCCCCGAAAGATAGTAGTTGTCAGATGCTCTCTGTCCGGTCAAAAATAAAGACGAGGCAGAAAAGAAGCCAAGAAAACTATCTATTCGCGGGGTAACTTTGTCTACTTGTCGGCCTACCCTCCAAGAAGTACTTCCGCCAAGCTCAATTGTTATTCCCACATTTTCCTGCCGCCCATTCTCTATGTCGGTAAACCTTTTTCCCGCATACGAATTAGAGAGTATCAGTAAATACCCGCCAATCACGATCATTGCTACCAAAAGGAATTGAAAAGTAAACTTTATATTGCGAAATCCAAATTGATATAAATTGTATGAGACTCCCCAAATAATTATTAGCGGTAATATTGGTTTTGCTCCAAAGTAAATTAAAGATGCAATGAATGCAGTTATACCCCCAAATATTAGATTAGATTTATAGGAATTGGGGCGAGTGAAATAGTAAGCGGCTAGACAATAGAATAAATGGGATGCCAAAATAGTGTGCGCGGTTCTCCCGTAGTAAATCGCCCAGGGATTAATCGCGACAAATAATCCTGTAATCATGCCAATCGTGGTACTTTTAGAAAAGTTTTCAAATAACTTGCCTGTAGCAATAACCAACCCAAGAGAGATAAGTACAAAAAATATTCTAGAAAAAGCTAAACCAAGCGGGGAGAAATACATCCACGGAACTTGAATATAAGTTCCTAATTCGCCATATACGCAGTCGCCAATAAATTTGCATTGATCGGTTTGCGTCAATATTCCGGCAACAAAACCTGGTCGCTGAGTTTGAGTTAGAGCCACTGATTTTGCATTTAATATTTCATTTAGTTCATCGTCGTGGCTTATTCCAACCGGGTTTAGATTGAGCCCATACGACCTTAATAGAAGGGCCAAGAAGAGGATAGCGGCCCACCCAAGCAATACTTTCCTAGAAGATTTATTGAGTTTTCTCTTTATACTCTTCAAGTCAGCTTACATTGTATCAGAGCCGTATGGCAGGCCTGCCAGGATTCGAACCTGGAATAAGCGTTTTGGAGACGCTTGTGATGCCATTTCACTACAGGCCTAAGGATTTTGTTATCTGCAATTTTAGCGTATTTTTAGCCTTACCACCACTTTTAAGGTATTTTTCTCTATGTTTTGCGTCATTTTTGTTTTTGTAAGTCTCGTAATATATGAGTTCAAGTGGACGTCTCTTGTCAGTAGATTTTACTTTGCCAAGTTTATGCTCTTTAATTCTCCTTCTTAAATCTGAAGTAAAACCGGTATAAATATTGTTGTCCTTCTTGCTTAATAGTACGTAAACGTAATACACAAATTATTATAGCCTAAAGGATTCGCCCCGCAACTGCGGGGTTGGAGACGCTTGTGATGCCATTTCACTACAGGCCTAAGAGACCCCTATTTTACCATAAAAAAACCCCGCTTTGCGGTATTGCCAGCGGGGCTATTCGATGAACGGTTTTTCCCTATCTTCCTTGATCATGCAGACTGCACAAAGGAGGTCATATGCTTTTGGGCCGATTATAATCCACGCGCCGCATATTTTGCATTGTGCCCATTTGATCCCTTTGTCGATCGCGTCTTGGGAGAGAGGATTCCGTTCGGGGTAGGTCGGCTTTGGCTTAGGGATATTCTCAGTAGCCATCACGAGATCCTTTCTATCCTATCCCACATTTCAAACTGCTTGGGACGATGATACCACAATATTGGGAAAAAAGAAGGGTCCATCCGGAGGACAGACCCTATTCAAGTTACACGGTTGGGACAGGATTTTGGTAGACGATCAAAGGACCATATGTTTTTTGACCTCTGTCGTCTTCAGAAACGACCATCCTTTCTGTGATTATCATCCTCGGATCGCAATCGGTGGAATATAATACGGTGTCCGACTCCTTAGTGATTTTATCGCTAACAACAAAGCGTCTGTGGCAGTCGCGCCCCCTACAGTCGCACTTGTACCAAACCATTCCTTCGGGAGCTTGTCCCAATTTTGGATCAACCTTGCCAATCAGTGACATTTCAGTACTCCTTTTTAATTAAATTAAGGTAATTGGAAAAATACTGAGTTATTATAACATAATTTGAGGTGGCGGAAGTCATGAGGGGAGGGAAGGGGTAGTCTAGTAAAAAAAGGCTACCCCTTAAGCGCGCAGGTTTTTCAAATTTAGATCCGCTGATCCGTTGCAGGACTCAGTCCTGGGTCAGGGAGAGAAATATAAGGCAATGTCGTGGGCCTTATCCTCGACGGATCCTTTAAATTAACCTGCGACCATTTTTGCCGTCCGTTCCCAGACGACTTTTTGACCTTAATGTAAATGGTCATTTCGTGCTCCTTTAAGCACTAATTTTCAACTGAAAAAGCATATCAAAAGATATCCGAATTGTCAAGACTATGGGGTTTTAAAAAGAGGCTTATTTGAGCTTTATCGTTTCTTTGTGCTCAGTGATTTTACGGCAATTTCTGCAATATTTTTTCACCACTAATTTCCCTTCAATATTGACCTTATTTCTTGTAGTAATGTAATTTTGCGCTTTGCAGTCTCTGCATTTCATTGCAACGACCTCGCGTGATCCTTTTGCCATAATCGGTATTATACCAGAGCCTGAGAGTGGATTCGAACCACCGACCCCTTTCTTACCAAGAAAGTGCTCTACCGAAGGCCAAGCTTTGCTTTAGCCGAAGGCCAAGCTTTGCTTTAGCCGAAGGCCAAGCTTTGCTTTAGCCGAAGGCCAAGCTTTGCTTACCACTGAGCTACCCAGGCAAATAACCACCCCTGACCGTGCCCGAATTATACCAGTAATCTAATTCCTGTTAAACTAAAATCATGAACAGGAAGCATTTGCTGTTAATCGTTTCTTCACTTATGATCTTTTCTTTTGCTCCGATCATGAAAGTTGCAAGTACTAATTCCGAGGTCGAAGTTATTTTGACTGGCGATATAATGCTTGGAAGAACTGTCGCGACCACTTCGCTGGACAAGAAAAGCGACCCTAATTATCCATTTATAAAAGTTAACGACAGATTGAGAAGTGCCGATGTGGTGTTTGCGAATTTGGAGAGCCCGGTAGCCACTAATTGCCCCCGGACTTATGAGGGTCTTATTTTCTGTGCTGATCCTAAAATGGCAGAGGGGCTTGTTTACGCGGGGGTAGATGTGGTTACCTTGGCCAATAACCATATTTTAAATTACGGGCAGAA
Organism: Candidatus Woesebacteria bacterium GW2011_GWC1_42_9; assembly: GCA_000995185.1. GTDB lineage: Bacteria > Patescibacteriota > Microgenomatia > UBA8517 > UBA8517 > GWC1-42-9. Next base: position 143,887 of record LCET01000005.1, on the reverse strand, counting down.
AGGGCTTACTGAGACGACAAAAGTGCTTAATGAGAATGGCATCGCCTACACGGGACTGGGCAATTTAGTAATTAAGGAAATTAAAGGTACAAAATTTGGGTTTTTGGGCTTTGAATTTATCGACAAATGGCCGGTGCAAGATGACTATGATTTAGTGGCTAAGTCGGACTCTAAAGTGGATGTATTGATTGTCGGGGTGCATTGGGGAGCGGAGTATCGGGAAAATCGCTCTGATAAACAAAATGAAATCGCTAAAAAATTGGTCTTTAATGGAGCAGATGTGATTGCGGGGCATCATCCGCACTGGGTGCAGGAGGTAGAACATATCAACGGTAAGCCAGTTTACTATTCACTTGGCAATTTTGTATTTGATCAGATGTGGAGTGAGAAAACCCGTGAAGGGCTAGCAATTAGGTTAACTTTTAGGGACGGAAAAATTGTCAAAGAAGAAAGTCTTCCGGTTTATATCGAAAATTGGGCTCAACCCGCTTGGGTGAATTAAAAAAAGAGCCCGAAGCTTTTGAGTGCCGCGGGCTCTCGATCAAAAATCCCCTAAGGGAAGTAAGGAAAAACGATGAAAAGCAATACCAAGAAAGCTAGCAGGAAAAACACTCCTAGCACCGTCTTTGCCAACATCTTTAACTTTTCCATTGTCTCCTCCTCAAAATAGCAAGAGGATGACAATGAACACGAACAGTCCTAGGATCAACCAGCAAAGCTGGTTATCTTGGCTGTTCCTTTTTGTTGCCCTATAGCTACTTTTAGCTAAGTAAGGCTTCATTTCGTTCCTCCTTTTCCTTTAATCTTTCGATGATATGTTGTGCCAGGGGAGGGATTCGAACCCCCGTAGCCCTTTCGGGCGCGAGTTTTACAGACTCGTGCGTTTGACCACTCTGCCACCCTGACTTATAACTGAGCCGTCTGTCGGGCTTGAACCGACGACCTGCTGTTTACAAAACAGCTGCTCTACCACTGAGCTAAGACGGCGAACCATAACCCCGCCTTGCGGGGTGCTGAGAAAGATTTCCTGGAAGATACTCCAGGTGGGTAAGCTGTCCCGGTACCCACGGGTCACCGGGAACTTCCGCTTTCCCGAAATCGTAATCGGTCAGGAAAAATATTCTCATTTCCCCTTGGCGGGGTCACTGCATTATACCATGCTAGACCAAAAAACCGCTTGGAAGATAAACGGATAAAAGGAGGTTAATTAGAGGAGAAAGAATGATGAAAACCGGACTTCTGCCGTTTAGGATCGGGAATATTAAGAATAATAAAATAATCATCCCATATTGGCTTAAAAAGCGCTCGGCTTTGTAGGCTTCTTTATTTGGAAGCAGGCCAATTAATATTTTCCCTCCATCCAAGGGGTGTACCGGGATCAGATTAAATGTTGCCAAAACTACATTGATAACGATAAATGACGGAAGAACGCTTGAGAGGAAGTAGAAAGGTGAGAACGGACCTGATGAGAGCCTTAAAATTAGCGATAGCAAACTTGCGAGTAATAAATTAGCGGCAGGGCCGGCAAATGAGATCAAGGCAGAATCACGCCTGGGGCTTTCTAAATTATATGGGTCAAACTGGACCGGCTTTCCCCAGCCAAAAACAATTGGTGATCCGGTTAGGATCAGGAGGATAGGAAGAAGTGTCCCGAAAGGATCAAGATGGGCGATTGGGTTAAAGGTAAGTCTGCCAAGTAATTTTGGAGTTGGATCACCGAGGCGCACCGCCATAAAGGCGTGGGCAAACTCGTGAACTGTGATAGCGGCGAGTAAAGCCGCAAAAAATATTAGCATGTTTGCAGTGGTTGAACTAGAAATAGTATAATCAAGCCCGCAGGTAATTACAATTTTAAAATTATGGCAAGAGTTTGTGAAATATGCGGTAAAAGTACAGGGATAGGCGCAAGCCAGAAGCACCGTAGGGGTGTGGCGGGAAAGCGCTGGAAAAATCGTGTGGCAAAAACTCCGCGTGTTTTTATTCCAAATTTACAGATGGCAACAATAGTCGTAGATGGCCGCAAAAAGCGTGTGCGCATTTGTGCCAAGTGCCTTAAGAGGAGAAAGAAAAATCAGGATAGCCTTCTTTAAATTGCTTCCAAGTAACAGGTTTTTTCCCTTCCAGCTGGACTTCGTCCAAAATCAGCTTTTTGTTCTCACTAATATGTGCACTTAAGATTTTTAGCCTGTAAGTTTGCCCTTCCGTAGCCTTTAGGCGAAGGAGGGTCCAACTAATCGGCCAGGGATTCATAGCCCTTATGAATCTACCAGCTTCAACTGGTGTGGTTTTATTTAAATCAATAAAGCCGTCTTTTTTTGTAAGTGGCGGGGTGTAGTTTCCCAATTTATGATTTTGAGGCGTTAGTTTTATTTTTTTGTTTACATAATTAGGAATTAGATCAATTATAAATTTTGAAGCTTTTTTAAATAATCTTTTTCTTAGGCTATCGGTGGTGTCTGTGTTTAATATTTTCTCTTTGAATGAAGCGATAATTGGTCCATGATCGATTTCCTTGTCCATTTTGATAAATGTCACGCCGGTAGCTTCATCGCCATTTTTAATTGCTTCCTGCACAGGAGAGGCGCCTCGGTATTTAGGAAGTAGCGAGGGGTGAATATTGATAATTCCAAATTTGCAGTTATTTATTACTTTGTCGGGGATAATTTTGCCATAGGCGGCAACTATCCCAAGATCAGCTTTAGGAATATTTTCAAGGTCATAAATTATTTTTATTTTGTTTTTTTTGGCCCACCTCTCGAGAGATGATTCGGTTAACTTCTTTGTGACAAGAGCCGTTAAGTCAGGAATATTCTTAACTATTGGCAAAACATAATCTGGAGTTCCAAAAAAGATGATTTTCATAGCTCTACTTCTTCCCAGTCCTCTCCGTCAAATTTATAAAGAGGTTCTTTTTCGGCGATTAGTTTGTCGATGAAGAGGACCCCTTTGAGGTGATCAATTTCATGCTGGATAATTTGAGCCATAAAGTCGCGGAATTCTTTCACTTGTGTGTTTCTGTTTTCGTCAAGATATTTTATCTTGATTGTTCTTGCTCGTGATAGCGGGCCGTAATAATGGGGAAGTGAAAGGCATCCCTCTAATACTTTTTCAGATAATTTAATCTTTTCGCTTTTTCCTGTATTCAATACTTTTGGGTTTATGACTGTGATCTTTTTGCCTTCGTAATTTGTGATGAATATTTGGAGGCTTTTTCCGACCTGTGGGGCGGCGAGACCAACACCTTCTGGATCATCTTGTGAATATAGCGTATCCTTCATATCCTGGATTAATTTTTTTATTTTTGCATCGATTTTTGCGACGGGTTTCGCTTTAGCCCTCAAGATTGGGTCTTTTACATCGACTATTTTTTTGATCATATATTGAATTATATCAAAGATCGCTCATCAATTTCTTAATTTCCGGATCATCCGGCGAAATATTTTCTAGAATATACAGAAGGTCGTCTTTGGCTTCTTTTTTGGAGTTGAGCTCTAAATAAATATACGCCCTTAATTTTCTGGCATTTTTATTCCTGGGCATGATTTCAAGGGTGAAATTTAGATATTTTAGAGAGTCCTCAGTATTCCCCATAAGTAAGCTCGTTCTCCCAAGGTAGTAGAAGACCCAGGCGTCAGTTGGTGCCAGGGAGGCAAGATAATTAAATGTTTTATAAGCGTAATCATAATATTTAGGATCTTTCTCGGCGAGGCTTAAATAAACTATTCCAACTTGCTTAATTAACTTAACATTTCTTGGAGAGAGGTGAACTGTTTTTTGGGCCTCCTCAAAAGCCTCCACGGTTTTTTCTTCTCCGTCGTAGTGCTCGGCCAAAGATACTCTAAATACACTTTCATTTGGGAAGTATCGGACCGCCTGCTTGAGACTTTCAGTGGTATTTTTTGCGTATAAATAATCGGCATACCAGTATTTAGCGACAGTGAAAAGTGCATAGGACATAGTGCACAAAATTGTGATGATTAATGACCATTGCTTGACGGGAAGCCGATCTAATTTTATGTGTTTTGTGCTTTGCTCCTTGCTCTTAAGCGTTATTGAGAATGCTGGGAGCATAAACAAGAGGAGAAAAATGGGAACAGTGGAAAAGCCGAAAAAGTTTGTTATAAGTATCCCAGTGAAGCCAGCAAAAAGGTCATAGTTTTTGTTTTTAATAAAAATGAAAAGGCATGTTAGTAAAAGAGCTAAGTATGCCGCTAAACCGATTAATCCAGTATTTGCCGCGTAATTTAGATATTCGTTGTGTGCTTTGTTGTAAGTAAAGTTCCACTCGGAAGTAAGATTATGCTTCGTTGGCCGGTACTGATAGTAGCTCATGGCAAATGTTTCAGGCCCTGTCCCGACTAGAAAATTATTTTTCCAGACATCCAAGGCGCCTTGCCAGACAATCTGCCTTATTTCAGATGATGGGGTGATTAGGTCGTTATTACCAGGGGGGAGATTATTTTTTGGTGTTGATATTCTGGATAAGACTATTATAAAAAAAATAGTAAGTAATAATTTGGAGATTAATTTCACTTGCCTGCGGTTTATCCCCCAGTAGATTATGAAAATTACCGAGAAGGCCAAGAGGCCGGATTTTGAGCCGGTGAATAACAAAGCGGCAAACATTATGCTTGAAATTATTAATTTGAAATTCAGCTTTGAGTTCCAAATGAGCGGGAGCACCCCCACTATCCAAGCGGCAAGCCAGTTGGGCTGACCAAATGTGCCAAATACCCGCGCTTGTACGTCTTGTATCCAGCAACTAGTGTCCATTTTTCCGTTAATTATTAAGCAGCTGATCCCGATCCCGAAATGCTCAAGGAAGGCATAAACTCCTGCTATAATTGAAGCGATTATGATTGTCGTGATAACTTTTTTGGTCTCTTTGGCTCCCATATTTGAGACATAAGCAAAATAGAGCATTGCAAATGTGAAGGTCGGGACGAGACCCCCAGCAAAACGGGAATAATATCCAAATAGCGAAGTCCTTGTGTCAATGGAAAAAAATGTGGATATTGTCAGGGCAATTAAAAATGTTAGGATGGGTACGTCCAGGATTGTGCGGCGTAACCTAATTTTTCTTTGGAGAGCTACTTTGGTTATCCAAGAGGAGATTATAAGAATGGTGATAAAATAAACCGCGATAATTTTGTTAAATTCGAATAATTCAGACGTCTTTGGAAAAAAAATTAATGGAGTAATGAAGACCAAAAAATTAAATAAAAAGGGAATCATAGCCAATGATATACTTTGCGTCGTAGAGAGGAAAGGCATTTATGATTAATAGATTTTTAGGGCTTTTTAGCCATGATGTCGGGATTGATTTAGGGACAGCGAACACCCTGGTTTATGTAGCTGGAAAAGGGATTGTCATCCGAGAGCCTTCTGTGGTGGCCCGTAATAAAAAGACTAAGGAAATATTGGCAATCGGTACTTCTGCTAAAAGAATGGTAGGGAGGACGCCGGCAATGATTGAGTCAGTGAGGCCCTTGAAAGATGGCGTGATTGCGGATTTTGATGCCACCTCCGCGATGCTAGATCATTATATCAAAAAAGTACACGAAAGCGGTACGGTGATCCCAAAGATCCCGAGGCCCTTAATAATTATCGGTATCCCATCTGGTGTGACAGAGGTAGAACGAAGGGCTGTCGCTGATGCCGCAATCTCAGCCGGTGCCAGAAAAGCATATTTAGTCGAAGAGCCGATGGCGGCAGCTATCGGAGCAGAGCTTGCCGTAGAAAAACCAAGAGGATTATTTGTAGTTGATATTGGCGGCGGGACCACGGAGATTGCGATAATTAGCTATGGAGGCATTGTCCTTGGGAGATCAGTCAGAATTGCCGGGGACGAGATGGATGAGGCGTTAATTAATTTTTTTCGGTTAAAATATTCTCTTTTATTGGGACAGCCAACTGCTGAGTCCCTTAAACATAGTATCGGCTCTGCGGTAGCCACAGGGAAAGAAAGATATGCTGTCGTGCGGGGAAGAGACCTAGAGTCTGGGCTTCCAAGATCAGTTAGGCTTTCGGAAGGTGAAGTGCGGGAAGCGCTTTCTCCGATTGTTCAGGAAATAGTAGGGCATATAAAGGATGCTTTGGAAGAAGCCCCTCCCGAGTTAGTCGAAGATCCGATCACATGTGTAGTGAGAGGTTGCGGGAAGCTTTTGACAGATAGGGCGCTATTGGAAAAGATTCATGTTTCAGGTGGCATCAAATAATTTCTTCATATAATATCCATCATAGATGGAATCGCTTACAGCGTCTCAAAAGCAAAGCTGGTTGTCTTGGTTTTTTAGGGGGATATTGGTTTTAGCAAGCATAGCGTTAACCGCCCGCCTCATTGAGCTTCAGATTGTTAAAGGCGAGTATTATGCAACTCTTGCTCAGGAAAATCGAATTAGGAAAGTACCCATCAGAGCTCCTCGCGGAGAAATATTAGGAAGAAGCGGAGAAGCAATAGTGGGAAATCAGGAGATAAAAAAAATAGTTGAATTTTTGCCTGAAGCTGGGCTTGTCAAAAAAGAAGTCGGCGGGGATTATCAAGGTGATGAAGCAATAGTAGAGCATAAGAGAAAATATTATAATGGTTCATCTTTTGCCCATATTACGGGGTATGTGGGAGAAATTAATGAGACTGAAGTGGGCAAAGTGAATCCCGATTGTGTAGAAAAGGGGGAGTATAAACTTAGCGATTTAATTGGAAGGAGTGGATTGGAGGGTTATTATGAGTGTCTTTTGAGAGGGATTGATGGTGAAGAACTTGTGGAGGTAAACACCCGTGGGGAGAAAATAAGAACCTTGGGAAGGAAGCCTGTAATCCCCGGGGAAGACATAAAAACGACAATTGATAGCGAGCTTCAAAAAAAGGTATCGGGCCTTCTTCACGGCGAAAAAGGGGTAATTATCGTTTCAGGCCCAGAAGGAGAGATTCTGGCGTTTTATTCTTCACCTTCGTTTGATCCAGAAATTGTGGTGGACTCTTTGGATGATCCGAATTTACCGATATTTAATCGGGCAATAGGAGGGACTTTTCATCCAGGGTCGATTTTTAAGATTGTGACAGCGATCGCTGCTCTTGAAGATGGGAAAATTAACCGTGAATTTACTTATGAAGATACGGGGGCAATTAATGTAAAAGAGTTTGAGTACACAAACTGGTATTTCACCCAGTATGGTGCGGTTGAGGGAGTAATTGGTTTAGTAAAGGCAATTGCGCGGTCCACAGACACTTTTTTTTATAAAGTTGGTGAGTTTATCGGGGCTGAAAGATTAGCTTTTTGGGCAGATAAATTTGGTCTGTCGCAAACTACCGGGGTAGATCTTCCTGGAGAAGTTTCAGGACTTGTCCCTACCCCGGAATGGAAAAAGCGGGTGAAAGGTGAGAATTGGTTTTTAGGTAATACTTACCATATGTCCATAGGGCAGGGAGATCTAGCAATAACCCCGATCGAGGCGAATGTTATGACTATGGTTATCGCAAACGGAGGAGCCTTGTGCCAGCCATTTTTTGTGGGTGACCATAGTGAGTGTAGAAATCTGGATATCTCGGAGGATTCAATCCAGATGGTTAAAGAGGGGATGATAGCCGCTTGCTCCATTGGGGGGACAGCCTATCCATTCTTTGGTTTTTATCCGCAGGTAGCCTGTAAAACAGGTACAGCAGAGACCTTCAATGAGGAAAAGACCCATGCTTGGTTTATTGCTTTCGCGCCAGAGGATTTTCCAGAAATTGTGGTGACAGTCCTGGTTGAGGAAGGGGGAGAAGGTTCAAAAGTCGCCGCACCAATTGCCTATGAAATATTTGATTACTGGTTTACTAGATAAAAAAGCGAGTGGCTATCCAAAAAACTTGAGCGGCTTGATTGATCCGCCGGAGATTTATGTGAAGGGTGAGATAAGAGCAGAGGATCAGATGGCAATTGCTGTCGTCGGGACGAGAAATCCCAGTAAATATGGGATGGAGATGGCCAAAATTTTTACGAGAGCCTTGGCAAGTAATGGGGTGACCATCGTTTCTGGGCTGGCTCGCGGGGTTGATACGATCGCTCATAAAACTGCTTTGGATGTAAGCGGCCGGACAATTGCGGTGTTTGGGTCAGGACTTAATATTATTTATCCTCCGGAAAATAGAAAACTTGCTGACAGAATTTTAGAAAATGGGGCTTTAATAAGCGAATTTCCAGAAGATACAAAACCGTTGCCCAAAAATTTTTTAGCAAGGAATAGGATTATTTCGGGCTTATCTTTGGGGGTATTGGTGATTGAGGGAGGAAATCGAAGCGGAACGCTCTCGACCGCCGCTCATGCGGCAAACCAAGGTAGAGAAGTGTTTGCAATCCCCGGAAGAGTGGATAATCCGGCTTCGTTTGCTCCAAATTTTTTAATAGAAAATGGAGCTAAAATGGTGAGAACTCCAAAGGACATACTTGACGCGTTCGTGTAGACTATGTTCTTCTTTGAAGATGACCTTAATAATTGTTGAAAGTCCGACAAAAGCAAAGACACTGGGCAACTTTTTGCCTAAGGAATACGACGTTGAGGCGACATACGGCCATATAATGGACCTCCCAAAATCTCCGATAAGTGTCGATATTGAAAATAATTTCAGGCCTGATTATAAGGTTGTGAGCGACCGTGAGGATACTATTGCGTCCATTCAGAAATTAGCCAAAAAAAGTAAAAATGTATTTATCGCAACTGACCCGGACCGGGAAGGAGAAGCGATCGCGGCCCATGTAAATGAGATTCTTCCAAAAGGAGCAGTCGTAAAAAGAATTGCTTTTCATGAGATTACTAAAGAGGCGGTTGAGGAAGCTATTAAACACCCGAGAGAAATCGATAAAAATTTGGTTAATGCTCAGATTGCGCGGCGTGTGCTTGATAGGCTCGTGGGATATAAATTGTCGCCGCTTTTATGGAAAAAAGTGCGGAGGGGACTTTCTGCTGGGAGAGTGCAGTCAGTTGCACTAAGGATTATTATCGAGCGCGAGGAGGAAATTAAAGCATTCGACAAAAAAGAGTATTGGGAAATTACTTGTAAGGTAACAAATAGCAAACAAGGAAATAGTTTTAATGTGATGCTTGATAAAGTTGATGGTAAAAAAGCGCTTGTAAACAATAAAAAAATAGCAGATGAGGTACTTACTCACCTGCGAAGCGCTAAATATATAGTTAGCGATATTATCAAAAAGGAAATCAAAAGGAACCCATACCCGCCATATACCACTTCGACAATGACACAGTCTGCGGCAGTGAAATTTGGCTGGCCGGCAAAAAAAACGATGAGTGTGGCCCAAAAATTGTACGAACAGGGGATGATTACATACCACAGGACCGATTCTTTGAATATTGCCGTTAGCGCCATTGCCAAGCTCAGAGCGTATATCGTGGAGAATTATGGGGAAAAATATTTATCAGAAAGGGTGAGAGTTTATAAGACGAAATCAAAAAGCGCGCAAGAGGCGCATGAGGCAATTCGGCCAACCGAAGTGACTAACAATAAAAGCAAATTAGTTGGTGATCAAAAGAAACTATATGAACTTATTTGGACGCGCTTTGTTGCTTGCCAGATGGCGTTTTCGATTTCTGACCGGACAAGGATTGACGTCCTCGCAAACGGAAAGAAAAAATATCTTTTAAAAACAAGCGGAGAAATTGTGAAGTTTGACGGATGGCGGAAAGTCTTAGTTAGTGGTGCTCACGATGTGGTACTGCCGGATGTTTTGAAAGGAGAGGATTTATCTCTTATAAAAGCCGATGGAGAACAAAAGTTTACACAGCCTCCCGCAAGGTATAACGAAGCCTCTTTAATAAAAAAACTTGAGGAGCTTGGGATAGGTAGGCCTTCGACATATGCTCCGACGATATCGACGATAATGGCAAGGAATTATGTTGAAAAAGAGGATAGGAAGTTTTTACCCACACCTGTCGGAGAAGCAGTTAATAGCTTTTTAGTCGGTAATTTTCCGACTGTTTTTGAGTATGGCTTTACCGCGCAAATGGAGGATAACTTAGATCGTGTTGCTGAAGGAAAGCTAGCGTGGACGAGTGAAATTAAGAAGTTTTGGGGACCATTTAACAAAAAGATTTTGTCGGTAGAAAAAAAGGCTAAACGGATAAAAATCAGGACCGAGAAGCTTGATCGAAAATGCCCGGAATGTAAGAAAGGCCAGCTTGTGGTGAGAGTAGGGAGGTTTGGAAAGTTTATTTCTTGCGAACGCTTCCCAGATTGTAAATATACAGAAAAATTTGTTCAAAAAATTGGGATGAAGTGCCCGAAGTGTAAAAAGGGAGATGTAGTTATTAAAAAAACTAGAAAAGGACGGCCATTTTTTGGCTGTTTTAGATATCCTGATTGTGAATACGCTTCTTGGAAAGACCCAAGGAAAAAGAGCGAAAAAGAAAAACCCGCAAGCGGTTAAGCAGGCGGGCTTATTACCCAATTATTTGACGTGACAACGACAATGGCAATTTTCATGTCGACATTTCCCCTTTGATCGGGGGGTGGTGGACATAATTTCTTAATTCAAAATCCGTGATTTTGAACTCTTCGATATCGTCAATGGTGTATTCCATTAGCATCGTCGGCAAGGGGTATGGTTTTCTGAAAATTTGCTCCTCTGCCTGCGCAAGATGGTCAAGATACAAGTGGGCATCGCCAGCGCAGATCACTAGTTCATGCGCGGTTGTTCCGGTAACTTGGGCAACCATCATTGTAAGCAATGCATATGAGGCGATGTTAAATGGCCCGCCAAGAAAGACGTCCCATGATCTGATATAGACCTGGCATGAAAGCTTGCCGTCAAAGACGTAGAATTGATACATCACATGGCAAGGGGGAAGTGCCATTTCTTTTATCCGGTGCGGCTGCCAAGCAGAGACAAGTAGGCGGCGGCTATCCGGGTTTGATTTGATTTCATCGATTACCCAGGCAAGCTGATCAACACCCTCGAAATTTCTCCATCCAGCACCGTATACCGGCCCTAGGTTGCCATACGTCTCCGCGAATTTTTCGTTATCCTTGATCTCTTGGGCATAGTGCTTTAGCGCAAGCTTCCAAGCGTATGAATATTTTTCGAGTGTTTTATCCAGCGCGAGTTGTTCTAAATATCTTCGAAAAGCATCCCGATTCCAGATGTTTACGCCCGCCAGAACTAAAGGACGAATATTCGTGTTTCCAGAAATGAACCACAAAAGCTCTTTTATGACAAGATCCATGTCAACTTGTTTTGTGGTCACTAAGGGAAAACCATCAGATAGGTTGAATCTGAGCAGTCTTCCGAAAACTGACAAAGTGCCAGTCCCTGTCCGGTCTCCTTTTTTGGAGCCGTTGTCGAGAATATCCTTTAATAGATCCAAATACTGTCTCATTTTCTTTCCTTTCAAGGTGCTAACTAAGCGATTTTGTTCTGAGAAAGAATATAGAATCTAAAGCACAATGTCTATGTGAAGAATTTGATGTGGTGTTTATAATACTCTTGATGGCGGAGAGAGAAGGATTATTTATTGCTCTTGAGGGAGTCGGGGGATCGGGTAAATCCACTCAAATTGACGGTGCGAAGGAATACTTGGAATCTAGGGGTTTTGAAGTTGTTGCCACTAGAGAACCTGGAGGAGTACCGGAGGCCGAGAGAATTAGAAAATTGATTTTTAGCTTGGGGGATGAAATCAGTCCCGATCACCAAGTCGCCTTGTTTTTTGCCGCTCGAATGTTTTGGGTAGAAGATTTGTTGGCGCCTGAGCTTAAAGAAGGAAAATTAGTGCTTACCGATAGGACTTATACTTCAACAGCTGCATATCAAGGATTTGGTAGGGGTGCAGATATGGGAGTAATTAAAAATTTAGCTGATTATATTTTGAGAGAACATAAGCCAGATGGAATTATTTTATTTGATCTTGATGCAAAAGTAGCCATGGAACGGCGAACAAACAATAATGATGGCGACCCATTTGACGAGGCTGAAAAAGAAGAGTGGGATAAAATTGTTAAAGGATATCGGCAGATGGCCTGGGAAGACTGGGGAGGATTGAGATGGTATGTGGTTGATGCCAGTCAACCAATTGAAGGTGTCGCGAAAGAAGTAAAAGGATGTCTTAACATGATATTGGAAAGTAAAAAAAATGAGAATATTTGATTTAATTAAAAAAGAAGAAAAACGGCAGGCGGAGACTTTGATGTTGATCCCATCGGAAAATTACACTTCTAAGGATATTCGGGAGGCACTTGGATCCTGCCTCACACATAAATACTCAGAAGGTTATCCTGGGAGGCGGTATTACCAGGGAAATAAATTTGTGGACAAGATTGAGGAAATAGCTATTGAGCGCGCTAAAAAGCTTTTCAGTGTTCCCCATGCCAACGTACAAGCCTATTCTGGGTCTTCGGCTAACGCGGCGATTTTGTTTGCATTATTAAACCCGGGGGACAAAATCATGGGGATGTCCCTTAGCTCTGGTGGACATTTAACTCATGGTCATCCTAAGATCACTTTTTCAGGAAAGTTTTTTAAAAGCGTCCAATATGAAGTTAATGAAAATGGCTTCATAGATTATGACAAAGTTTATAAACTAGCCAAAGGGGAAAAACCAAAATTAATTATTGCAGGGATCACGGCATACTCGCGTGTTTTGGACTTTAAAAAGTTTGAGGAAATTGCAGATAGCGTGGGGGCTTATCTTTTAGCTGATATTTCGCATATTGCCGGGCTTATAGTTGCCGGCGTCCATTCGTCGCCCACAGATTACGCTCACATTGTTATGACAACTACCCATAAGACGCTTCGCGGGCCAAGGGGAGCGATAATTATGGTTACCAGTAAGGGATTGAAAAAGGATAGTGAAATGGGCAAGAAAATTGACCGGGCGATATTTCCGGGACTTCAAGGTGGACCGCATGACAATCAAATTGCCGCTATCGCGATTGCACTAGAGGAAGCTGGTAAAAAGAAATTCCAAACTTATGGTAAAAGGATTGTCGAGAATGCGAAAGCTTTAGCGGATTCGCTTTCAGACAAGGGCTTTAAAGTGGTAACTGGCGGTACCGAGAACCATATGGTGTTGTTAGATTTGTCTGGCGAGAAGATTCTTGGCAAACTGTTTGCGGTGAAACTTGAAAAAGCTGGCATTATAGTAAATGCGAATGCGATTCCGCATGATCCTTATCCGCCATTTAGCCCCTCGGGGGTAAGGCTTGGGACGCCAGCAGTTACTTCAAGAAAGATGGGCCCGGCTGAAATGAAAAAGATCGCAGAATTTATTTACCAGGTTTCAAGCGATCCCGGGAGCGTCTCAAAAGTTAAAAAAGAAGTACAGCAATTAACAAAAAAGTTTCCCATCCCTGATATTTTCTGAAATATGAAGACAGTTGTATTTAATGGAAAAGAATATGCAAAAAGGATCGAGAATGAGGTGGCGCAGAAAGTCCGTGATCTGAAAAATGACTTTGATATTACACCAAAATTAGTTTCAATTTTAGTGGGAAAGAATGTTTCGAGTGTTTTATATACCAAATTAAAAAAACAAGCGGCGCAGCGGGTCGGGGTGAAATTTAAGATAAAAAAATTCAACTCAAATACAAAAGCGAGCGAGATAATGAAGTATATTACCCAAAATAATTTAGACGACAAAACACATGGGATAATGGTCCAGCTTCCTCTTCCAGCGAATTTAGCACAAAGTACAAAGCACATAGTGCAAAGTATTGCTGAAAATAAAGATGTGGATGGCCTGCGGGAAGACAGAGGGTTTGTTCATCCCACAGTGAAGGCAATCTTGAGTGCTTTGGATATAGCAGTTTTCTCTGGTAAAGAAAAGATTGTGGTGGTAGGAAGTAAAGGCATGGTTGGGAGTAAATTGATAAAGAATTACGAAGCCGTTGGTGTAGATAAAAATACTAAAAATCTCGAAAAAATTACCAAGAGCGCGGATATTTTGATTAGTTGCACTGGCGTGCCGAATTTAATCAAAAAAAATATGGTCAAAGAAGGTGTACTCATTATAGATGTAGGTGCTCCGAAAGGTGATGTTGATAAAGGTACTTATAAAAAAGCGAAATTTGTTACTCCAGTTCCTGGCGGGATTGGACCAGTTGGGATTAGCTATTTACTTGAAAATTTAGCCCAGGCCGCCTATAATCAGGCGATAATACACACTAGTTAGTATTCCTCTAAATAATTCATGGCAATTGTTAAAGTCGACATAGAAAAATTACTCGAACTTGGGGCCCATTTTGGGCACCAGAATCGTCGTTGGAATCCAAAAATGGAGGATTATATCTATGGCTTGAAAGACGGTGTCCGCGTTTTTGATCTTGTTAAAACTGTGAGCGCGCTTGAAAAAGCTCTGGCAGTAGTTACAGAAGCGAGTAAAGGCGGGAAAGTAATTTTATTTGTCGGGACCAAAAAGCAAATAAAAGATAAGATCAAGGAGGTGGGGCTTGCGACAGGTTGTCCCTATGTGGACTTGCGCTGGCTTGGAGGCACGCTTACTAATTTTGAGCAGATTAGAAGGTCCATCAGGCGCATGGGGGAAATGAAAGAGGCCCAAAAGGAAGGTAAATATAAAGATCGCACCAAAAAGGAGAGACTTTTGATAGATCGAGAGATCGAGAAAATGGACAAGCGTTTCGGAGGGATTAGTGGGCTTGAAAGTCTTCCTGATCTGATGATAATTTTTGATATCCATCGGGAAAATTCCGCATTAAGAGAGGCAAATTTCAAAAAAGTGGATACAGTTGGGATAGTAGATTCTAATTCTGATCCATCTTTGGTCACTTGGCCGGTGCCTATGAATGATGATGCGGCAGGGGCGTTGGAATATGTGCTAGATTTATTTAAAGAGGCAGTAATGGCAGGGAGAAAAAGCCCCGCGCGCAAGGCTGCGAGTGGTAAATTAAAGAAGAAATAATGGCAAAGGTTACAGCAGATTTGATCCGAGATATCAGAGAGTCGACTGGGGCGCCGATATTAAAGACCAAAAAAGTTCTCGAGGAGGTTAACGGGAATAGAGAAAAGGCAGTTAAAATACTTCGCAAAGAAGGGTTTGAAAAAGCTTCGAAGCGCGCCGAGCGAGCCACTGCTCAGGGTATAGTAACTACTTACACTCACCACAATGGTAAAGTGGCAAGTATTATCGAGCTTTTATGTGAGACTGATTTTGTGGCTAAAAATGATGTTTTCCAGAAACTTGCCAATGAAATTGCCATGCAGACTGCTTCAATGAATCCCAAAAATGAAAAAGAGCTATTGCGCCAGGATTTCATTAAAGATCCGAGTAGGAAAATAGAAGAGCTTGTTAAAGAGGTGATCACAAAGACTGGTGAGAACATTAAAGTTGGGAGAATTGCCCGGATTGCAGTCGGAGAGTAATTTTTTTCTGATATACTTCGTACTAAATGGATAAAGACAAGGTAAGAGGAGAGATGCAGGAAGTTTATGATCTTGTCGCGGGAGATATCGCTTCAGTTAGAACTGGTCGAGCGAAGCCGTCAATAATTGAGAATGTTGTTGTCAGTGCTTACGGCGGTGCGCAAAAATTAAAAATTATTGAGCTTGCTTCGGTTTCCGCAAGCGACGCTGAGACGATTGTGATCGATCCTTGGGATAAATCGATTATCGGTGAAATTAAAAAAGGGATTGACAAAGCCAATATTGGTCTCACGCCGCAAGTAGATGGTGAAATTATCCGCATTATCATCCCTCCAATGACTTTAGAAGATAGGCAAAAATATGTGAAGCTATTGAGTCAAAAAGTAGAAAACGGGCGTGTTTTGATCAGGCAAGTGAGATTAATGGCGATGAAAGATATTAAAAATGCATTTGGTGCAAAGGAGATTAGCGAGGACGAAAATTCCAGAAAGGAAAAAGAAGTCCAGGAACTTACTGACGAATTTATAAAGAAAATTGAAATGTCTGGTGAGGAAAAGAAAAACGAGTTGCTTTCTGTTTAATTATGATATTTTTTCAAATTATTATCGCTTTTGTGGTTTTATCCATTTTGATATTAGTCCATGAATTTGGGCATTTTCTCGCCGCCAAGTTATCTGGTATCTGGGTAGAAGAGTTTGGGCTTGGATATCCTCCAAGGATCCGGGCAAAAAGAATTGGCAAGACAGATTATTCAATAAATGCTTTACCCATCGGGGGATTTGTGAAGCTTCATGGGGAAACAACGGGTGAGGAAGTTAGTGTCCCCAGTGAGTCTTTTGTAAACAAGCCTCCTTTGGTGAGGATTTTTGTGGCGGTCGCCGGAGTATTTATGAATTTGGTTTTGGCGGTATTTTCTTTCAGTGTAATCTTTTGGTTTGTCGGGGTAATTACTGAAGAAGTTAGAATTGTTGAAATTGCGCCAAATTCTCCAGCGGAGGAAGCAAAGATAAAACCAGACGATCTGGTCAAAGAAATTGCGGGCGAAAAGCCTCAAAATATGGCGGACTTTATGACTGTTGTTAATTCCAATTTAGGCAAAGAAATTGAGTTGGTGCTTGATCGAGGAGGTAAAGAAATAAGCATCTTAATTACTCCTAGAGAAGATCCTCCAGAAGATCAGGGTGCTTTGGGAGTAGTGGTTGAGCCAACCAATATCAAGCAGTTTTTCCCGCCATTATGGAAGCGCCCGTTTGTATATACCTATTTAGGATTTCAGCGCACGATAAATATGACCAAGGCGGTCGGCTATGGACTAATTGGCGTGCTTTCAAAATCCCTTTCTGGGGAAGTTCCCAAAGGAGTCGCCGGGCCGTTAGGAATAGGGGGAATAATCGCTGAGTTCTCAAAGCAGGGCATTTTGCCTTTAATTGAATTGACGGGGATTATTTCGATCAACTTGGCTCTTCTCAATATTTTGCCTTTTCCTCCTCTAGATGGGTCAAGAGTCGTTTTTGTAATTCTTGAGAGCGTGATCGGGAAAGGAAATGTTGCAAAGATTGAAGAAAAAAGCTACACAGTAGGGATGGCGATACTCTTAATTTTAGTGGTTCTAATCACCATTAGTGAGATCCCGAAAATTATTGCAGCGGGTTCCCTTTCCGCCTTTGTAGAAACCCTCCTACCATGAAGCAATCAGAATTATTTCCAAAAACAAGGAAGACTGCTCCGAAGGGCGCGGAGAGCATAAACCATCAATTATTAGTAAGAGCTGGGTTTATGGATCAATTGATGGCGGGGTCTTGGACCTTACTTCCCTTGGGCTTCCGGGTCGTTTCTAAAATTAACCAAATTATCCGTGAAGAAATGAATGCTATTGGCGGCCAAGAGATGCTCATGCCTCTCCTTCATCCAAAATCAATTTGGAATGAAACTGAGCGTTGGGATAAAGCCAGTGAAATAATGTACAAACTTAAAGATCCCCGCGGCAAGGAATATGTTCTTTCCTTCACGCACGAGGAGATCGTGATGGACTTGATCCGCAAAAATATAAATAGCTATCAAGATTTGCCCTTGGCCGTTTATCATTTTTCTACTAAGTTTAGAAATGAGCCTAGAGCGAAAAGTGGGATACTCAGAGGACGCGAGTTTATGATGAAGGATCTCTATAGCACACACGCGACCGAGAAAGATCTTTATAGCTATTACGAGAAGGTGAAGCAGGCTTACTCAAAAATATTTAAGCGGATTGGTTTTGATTTTCGGATAACTGAAGCGGCCGGAGGGGTGTTTACAGATCGAAATACTCATGAGTTTCAAGTTATTGCAGAGAATGGCGAGGACACAATTTATTTTTGTCAGAATTGTGAATGGGGGTCCAA
Organism: Candidatus Woesebacteria bacterium GW2011_GWC1_42_9; assembly: GCA_000995185.1. Classification (GTDB taxonomy): domain Bacteria; phylum Patescibacteriota; class Microgenomatia; order UBA8517; family UBA8517; genus GWC1-42-9. Next base: position 126,144 of record LCET01000005.1, on the reverse strand, counting down.
TAAGGAGATTTTTAAAGGTAAGGAAGGGGATATTTGCCCTTCCTGTAAAAGTGGTAAGGTAAAAATTTCACGGGGGATAGAGGTGGGGAATATTTTCCCGCTTGGGAAGTGGTATGCCGAGAAAATGGGAGTTAATTTTACAGACAAAGACGGAAGTTTGAAGCCAGTCTGGTTTGGGAGCTATGGCATTGGGTCGACAAGGGTGATGGGGGCGGCGGTTGAAGTGTCTAATGAGGATAAGGGGATCATTTGGTTTGATGCAATAAAGCCGTTTGATGTTCACTTAGTGGAATTGACAGGTGCAAAAAAGACAGCCGAAATATACAAAACTCTAATAGAAAATAAAATTGACGTTTTGTGGGATGATCGGGAATTGGGGGCAGGGGAGAAATTTGCTGATAGTGATTTGATCGGTATTCCGATAAGATTGGTTGTGTCAGAAAAAACAGGGAGTGAACTTGAGTGGAAATTAAGGTCCTCAGATAAACTTAAGCTAATGGCAATTGATGAGGTTATAAACAAATTGAAAGCGAGGTGATCTTATGAGCGAAGAGAAAACAGGCCCGACGAAAGCTGATTTATCTAGAATTATAGATAGAATTAAAGCCAATAAGGGGGATAAAAAGGAAGGATTAACTCAAGAGAGGGTGACCCAAGAGGCTGCTGCTGCTGCAACTGCAGGGACCGATGTAGCCCCTGAAAAGTTTACGGGTCAGCTAAGAGAAGCTGGACTTGAGAAAAGACCTGGTGAGGAACGACCAAACAGGGAAGAGGAAAATTAATCAAAACATTGGTGATATCCGGAACTTGATGTCATGAATCTCAATTGCTAGTGAGGTAATTTCTTCTGGTGAAAGGATTGGAAATCTCTTTCCTTCTTTTTCTAGATTGCTGAAAGTGTCTAATAATTTATTTACGATATTATCCTCCTCGAGCAATTTATCGTGTCCTCGTGAGATGGAGATGGTTTTTAAGTCACTGAGATACCGCCAGAGCTGGGACGTGTTTTCGGCGTTTCTTATTTCTCTTTCGATTGCTATGATGGATTCAATTTCTCTTCTTTCATAAAGTCTATCTTTATCCATGCCTATATTTTAGCAAATTTAGTGAAAATTAGTTAGAATTAGGGTCCATGCGGCGGAAAAGAATTGTTTGCATTGGCGGAGGGACGGGAACGTTTACTGCACTGTCCGGTTTAAAAAAATATCCGGTTGAATTAACCGCGATTGTTTCGATGACTGATTCAGGCGGCAGTAATCGGGTATTAAGGGATGAATTCGGTCTTCTTCCAACTTCAGATATAAGGCAGTGCATTGTCGCTCTGGCAAGCGAAAATGGGAATGAGACTTTAAGGAAATTATTTACTTATCGCTATGCCCGTGGAACTGGGATCAGCGGGATGAGCTTTGGGAATTTATTTATGGCGGCACTCACCGATATTTATGGCTCGCAGGAGAAGGCAATTAAAAAGACTTGTGAAATATTGAGAGTGCAAGGGAAAGTAATCCCGGTCACTTTGAATGACTCTCATTTGGTTGCTCGATATGATAATGGGAAACAGGTAATGGGTGAACACTATATCGATGAGCCGGGTGAGGAAATTGGCCAGCATAGGATTGTTGATCTTGAAATTTTCCCTCCCGCAAAAGCAAATAAAGAAGCGCTTTACGCTATTAAAGCGGCTGATTTGATTGTTTTAGGGCCAGGTGATTTATACACGAGCATTATCAGTAATTTACTTGTTGAGGACGTTGCCAGTGCAATAATCAGATCTAAGGCCAAAAAAGTTTACATAATGAATTTGATGACTAAATTTGGCCAAACTCAAGGGTTTAGTGCAAAGGACCATTTGGCAGAATTAGAGAAATATTTGGATGACAATGCTATGGATTTTTGTTTAATAAACAAGGCCCGTTCCTATCCTAAAGGAGCTCTTACCCGCTATAAGGAGGAGCAAGCAACACCGGTCAAAGATGATCTTATTAGTACTAAAAAATTAACAGTTATCAGAAAAAGCTTATCTTCAAAAAAAATATTTGATAAACCCGGAAGTGATAAATTAAAAAGAAGCTTAGTAAGGCACGATAGTAAAAAGCTCGCTAATGCGATCATGTCGCTGTTATAATTGAGAGATGAAGGATTGCATTTTCTGTAAAATAATAAAGGGTAAAATACCGGCAAAGAAGATAATTGAGATGACAAACGTAATCGCCTTTGAAGATGCAAATCCTTCAGCTGACACACATATCTTGGTAGTTCCCAAAAGACATATCGAGACTTTTATGGATATAAATAAGGAAGATAATGAGGTTTTGGTCCAGATGTTGAGAATTTCTCAAGACTTAATAAAGAGCGAGAAGCTTGAAAAAAAATATAAATTGGTAATCAATGGAGGAGAGTATCAATTTGTGCCGCATCTTCACTGGCATTTATTGGGGGGAGAAATGAAAAAGGAGGCGAAATGATTGCGGACACCATTAAATCACAATTAGTTGAAGCGCTTAAAGCAAAAGATAAAGATATGTTAATTGTGCTTCGGATGCTTTCGACTGAGCTTCATAATAAGGAGATTGACAAAAAGGGTAGTCTTACAAACGAGGAAGAAATTGCTGTAGTGAGAGCTCAAGCGAAGATGCGTCGTGACGCAATTGAGGCATATGACAAAGCTAACGCAAAGGACAAAGCAGACACAGAAAGACGCGAGCTGGAAATTTTAAAGGGATTTTTACCAACGGAGATGAGGGATGATGAATTAGTTAAAATTGTTGATGGGGCAATTATCGAGACAAACGCCAGCTCGGTGGCTGATATCGGAAAAGTGATTGGGTTAGTTATGAAAAAAGCTAACGGAAAAGCAAGCGGAGCGAGAGTTAGTGAAGTGGTCAAATCAAAGCTTCAGTGAAGATAAGCGTAATTAAGAAGATAAGTTGTGATGTGAATGTGGAGAAAGTGGAGGAATCGGTGAAGATAGTTTTAATGAAAAACGGGGCTCCTAAAGATTCAGAAATTTCTACTGCTATCACGAGCGACGAGGAATTGGAGGAACTTGCAGCGAGATATATGGGGGAAAGCGGGGAGGAAGCAAAAAGTCATCCAGTTTTGTCCTTTTCTTCAAAGGAGGTTAAAGATTTTATAGTGCCTAAGGAGAGTAAAAATTACTTGGGTGAGATCATGATCTCGTGGGAGAAGGCCGTTATCGAGTCCAAAAAGTTTGACCGTTCGGCGGAGGATATAGTCTGCGACTACGCCGCCCACGCGACTCTTCACCTCCTGGGCATCCATCATAAGTAGGTTGCTATATTTTGTTCTCTTTTCACAATCACCCTTGCGTGTTATGGTGATTTGCGATGACACTGTACCTTAAGTATCGTCCCCAAAAATTGGAAGAGCTAGATCTTACCAGTGTCCGTGAGAATTTAACAAATATCCTCGCTTCTAAATCTATTCCTCATGCCTTCTTGTTTTCTGGACCAAAGGGGTCTGGTAAAACAAGCGCCGCAAGGATCCTTGCAAAAGTGATTAACTGCTCAGCGAATGTAAAAAATAAGCCATGTAATAAGTGTGCTCACTGTAAAGCCATTACTGCCGGAAACCACTTGGATGTCATTGAGATGGACGCCGCAAGCAACCGCGGGATTGATGATGTGAGATCACTTCGTGAGAACGTTAATCTTGCGCCAAGCAGTGCAAACAAAAAAATTTATATCATCGACGAAGCACACATGTTGACAACAGAAGCGGCCAATGCACTTCTGAAGACTTTAGAGGAGCCTCCTGCCCACGTGATGTTTATCTTGGCAACGACTGAGCCGATGAAGCTTCCTGATACAGTTCGCTCTCGGGCAACCACGGTGATTTTTCCGAAAGCAAGCGAGGAAGAGATTGCGAGGCAGATTGCCCGTGTGGTGAAAAGTGAAAAGATTAATATTGATAAAGAAGCAATTGAAATAATTGCGCGATATTCAGAAGGGTCTTTCAGGGAAGCCGTGAAAATTTTGGAAGGGCTTGCCGTCGACAAGCGAAAAATCACGGTTAAAAAAGCAGAAGGATATCTTTTGCAAAATCGTCCAAAGAATATCGCGAGTCTCTTTAAATTAATTTTTCAAAAGGACGCAAAACTAATTTTGGCGGAAGTCGAGCGGGAGATTAGTATCGGAACTTCTGCCAAGTCGATTTTGGAAGAACTTATAATTTATGTTCGCAGCGAATTACTGGATAAATATAAAGGAGAGAAGGGGAGCCTTACTTCTCCTGAAGAAGAATTAATTTTTTTGCTTGATTTGCTTTTGGCCTCCCGCGATCAGCTTGCTCCGCCGGCAGTGTCACAACTTCCACTGGAGCTTGCCCTAATTAAGTGGTGTGGGCATAGTCAAGAAATTAGCGAAGATGAGGAGGAAAAGGAAATAGAAAGTGAACCAGTTTTGGACCCTAAAAAGATAAAAAAACTTGATGATAAAATTTGGTCGGAAATAATCGGAAGCGTAAAGGATAAAAATATTTCCATTGAGGCACTTCTTCGCGCTGCTAGACCCTTGGGGTTTGACGGGCAAACAATTAATGTCGGGGTTTATTATCAATTTCATAAAGAGCGTCTGGAAGCGATGGAAAATCTGAAAATTTTAGAGGGAGTGATAGCTGGCGTGATGGGGGTGCCGGTGCGAGTGAAATGCACGCTTACAGAGCGGGAAGTTGAGCCAAAAGTGAAAGAAGAAACTAGTTTGACCGATACGGATGATGGCGATATACTTGAGGCAGCAAAGGAAATATTTGGCGATGTTTGACAAAGTAAAACAAGGAAAACAACTACTTAAAATGCGCTCCGAAGCAAAAAAGCTTCAAAAGGAGCTTGCCGAAGTTACGGAGACGGTGGAATCTGGCGATGTGCGCGTAAAGGTTTCGGCAGATCAGAAGGTTATATATATCGAAAAAGCGGGCGAAAAGCAGGATGATGTTGTTAAAACAATTAATGAAGCTTTCAAGAAAGTTCAGAAAAAAGCCGCGCAAAAGATGATGGAATCGGGCGGCGGCCTCTCCGGACTTCTTGGAGGGATGCAATAAAAAACCCCTCGGTATCCCAAGAGGTTTTTGTTTGTAGGGAAATTAATCCACAAAGTCTTTTACGTCACTGATTACACGATTGCAGATAACATTGCCGACAGAAGGCTTTTTTAAGACGACTTCGGCTTCGAAGTTTTTTATAATCTCTTCAAAGCTCTTTTTGTCGGTGTCGATATTTGCTAGAGTGATGCATCCAGGATCGTGTACAAAATAAATACCTTTTCCCATCCAATTGAAGCGTACTCCTGTGAGCATAGTTCTCTCCTATTTATTGCAAGGTGCGGACGGCATAAAGCTTCTAGGAATTGTAACATGGTTTGAATTATTCTGTTAAAATGGGATTATGAAAATTGCTCGTCCGTTGTCTAATTTGATCGATTCATTCCAAAAGCTTCCTGGCATTGGCCCAAAAACCGCTCAAAGGCTTTCGTACTATTTGCTTCATGTCCCCCAAAGTGAATTGGATAGTTTTTCTAGAGCCGTTTTGCGAGTGAAGCGCGATACTAAGCTTTGTGGAGTGTGCAAAAATATTTCCGAAACCGACCCTTGCCCGATTTGTGATGATAATAACCGCGACAAGTCGCAAGTTTTAGTTGTCGAGCAGCCTCTGGATATTCTGGCTTTTGAAAGGACGGGGAAATATAATGGGGTTTATCATGTCTTGCATGGGGCGATAAATCCACTGGATAATATCGGCCCAGATGAGCTATATATTGAGGATCTTGTAATTAGAGTGAAAAAGAAAGAGAGTAAAAAGATAAAAGAGGTTGTAGTTGCGACAAACCCGACAATGGAGGGAGAAGCTACGGCGATGTATCTGACGAAGCGCCTGCGGGAAGAAGTCCCTGTGAATGGCGATGTTCTTGTGATTACTCGTCTTGGACGCGGCATCCCGACAGGTGCAAGCTTGGAGTTTGCAGATGAGACTACGCTAATGGAGGCAATGGAGGGGAGAAGAGCATTATGAAAAAAAGAACGAACGTGGTAACTAAAAGAGCAATCGAAGAGTTAGGTGAGCTGGTGAAGTCTGCTTCCAAACAAGTTGCAAAAAGTTCTGGTCCTTCGCCGATTACCGAGGCAATGCAGCAGAAAAGCGTAAAGGGGGAAGTGAATGAAGTCGACCAAGTAGCAATTGATCGCGAGAGATTGAAGCGCTTGGAAGAAGAAATGGAGATTTTAAGAAAAGAAAGGAAGGAGCGCGATGTTCGCCGTGGAGAAGAAGATGAGATCACTAAAGCCCACGCTGAAGAAGCAAAGAAGATGGACGAGTCGGCGATCACATCTCCTGTCGAGCCGCCGCACAAAAAGGGGTCAAATATCCCCGGTACCGGAGAATTGTTGAAAAGACGCAATTAAATGAAGATTTATAATTCGCTCTCAAGAAAGATCGAAAGATTTACTCCCCTTAATCCTCCCCAAATTAATATTTATACTTGCGGACCGACTGTTTATTATTACGCTCATATAGGGAACTGGAGGACTTATGTGACTTCTGATTTACTAGTGAGGACGCTTAAATATTTAGGGTATGAAACTAATTATGTGATGAATTTGACGGATGTAGGGCACTTGACGGGGGACAATCTTGGAGATGCCGATACAGGAGAGGACCGATTGGAAAAGGCCGCCAAGCGCGAGGCGAAAAGCGCGTGGGATATTGCTAAGTTTTATGGTGGTAAGTTTTTGAGTGAGTTTAGCGATTTGAATTTAATTAAGCCAAATAAGTACCCCAAGGCAACTAATCATATCTCGGAGCAGATTGCGCTTATCGAAAAGCTTCAGAAAAATGGGCTTACTTATGAAACAAGTGATGGAGTTTACTTTGATACAAAGGAATATGAGAGGGCTACTGGTAAAAAGTATGGGGAGCTTTCTGATTTGGACAAAATTAAGGAGGGGGCGAGGGTTGAAAAGAATGTTGAGAAAAAAAATCCGCGCGATTTCGCCCTTTGGAAGTTTTCTAAAAAAGGAGAAGGACGACAGATGGAGTGGGAGAGCCCGTGGGGGGTTGGTTTTCCGGGGTGGCATATCGAGTGCTCCGCGATGAGCATGAAATATTTAGGTGAAACTTTGGATATTCATATTGGCGGCGAGGACCTGAGAAGCACTCACCATCCAAACGAAATAGCACAAAGCGAGGGCGCGACAGGAAAGCCTTTTGTGAAGTATTGGGTTCATGGCGCATTTTTGAAGGTAGATGGCGGGAGAATGGGAAAGAGCTTGGGAAATGCGTATAGTTTGGGTGATATTAAAAAGCGAGGTATTGACCCTCTTGCCCTCAAACTTTTTTATTATTCAGCTTATTATCGCGATAGCCTTAATTTTACTTGGGAGGCATTGGAGGGAAGTCAAAACGCGCTAAATAATCTTTATGAACGTGTGAGGGAACTTAAAGCTAGTCTAGGTGATGAGCTCTCTTCCGAAAAATTAGATAAAATTGATAATTTTCGGTCGGAATTTAGGGGGTACTTGGAAGATGATTTGGATATGCCAAAGGTAATGGCGGTAGTTTGGAGCACTCTTAAAAGTAATCTCCCCAGTCGAGATAAATTAGATTTGCTCTATGATTTTGATGACGTCTTAGGGCTTAACCTGCGGGGAGTGGAGGAGGCGAAAATACCTCAAGATCTAATAAAATTAGCAAAGAAAAGAGAGGAGTATCGACAGAAAGGAGATTTCGCAATGGCTGATAAGATCAGGGAAAAGATTGAGAATCAAGGGTTTATAATTAAAGATGGAGAAAGTGGCGCCAAGTTAAGTAGAAGAAGTGCCTTCGGCAAAAAAAGTAATGAATAATCTGCCCGTAAAATTAGTATATTTTGTTTTGGCCGCTTTAGTCATAGTTGTCTCAGGACTAAGCTTTGCAGTATTTAATCTTTTTCAAATTGCGTCCACCCCGCCGGCCCCTGTGGTAGAAAGAGTTGTCACAGATAGTGGGCAAGTGGTTGAAAAGACGGTTGATGTTTGCGGGGAGAGTTGTAAAGAAGAGATCGAGAAAGCAGTGAGTGCGGCAGTGGCGACAATTTCTGGAAGTAAAAGCACGGAAACAATCATCAAAGAAGTGAGTACTTCAGGCGGGACGGATTTTATCTCTCTTGGTTCAACCGCAACCACTACGGACACAGACTGGAAAACGATTGACGACACAGCGGTCTATATTGATCTTGTGAATGATTACAGTGCTGACGCGTATGTCACTTGGGAGGCTTCCTTGAAAGTAGCTCATGCTAACGGGCAGGCCTTTGCGAGGCTTTGGGATGATACTAATAAAATTGGCGTTTCAGGTAGCGAGATTTCAACGATCAATAATTCTGATTATGTACAAAAAGTTTCCACAAATCTTGCCCTTTGGAGGGGAAGAAATTTGTATAAAGTTCAGATAAAGTCATTAAACGGATTTTTGGTCACCTACAGCGGCGGGAGGATAAAGATTGTGGATTAAAAAGGATAATATTGTAAGATTAGTTATGGTCAAGAAATTAATTAGTTTATTCGTTGGATTTTTGTTTGTTTTTAGCAGTACGCAAATTACTTTTGCACAGGAGGGGTTTGATTATAATCGCGCATATAGCGATTATGTTTATACTCTTGATCTTTATCGGAAGTCGCACTCGGAGTATCTGCTTGCTCGTTCGCAGTATCAGCAAGCAAAGACTTTGACTGCGCAAACTGCCGCCCGCGATGCAACTGCCAAAATACTCGAAGCCCGTGATAATGCGGTAGCTACTTATCTGACTGCAATTAGGATGAGGTTAGGCGAGACTGGATTGTTAACTAGACTTGATGCCGATGTAGCTTGGTTTAATGATCATAAATCGCGGATCCATAGTGCCGGTACGCTGGAAGATTTAACGGCAGATTCCGATGAAGCTAAAGACCATTTCGAGCTTTCAAAAAGCCTAAGCTATGAAGCTCTTCTTGTGATTTCTCAAGGAAAAGTTCTTGATCTGCGCGAACAGGTCGAGGAACTCTTTACAAAATTAAAAATTAAAGTTGCCCAATTATCATCAGATGATGGTTTTAATAGCCAAGTGGTTGACCGCTGGATCATTGAAACCGAGTACAAGCTCACTCGCAGCCAAGAGAAATATGATGATTCTATGACTCATTTAGCGGAAATCCAAAACCCCAAAACTAAAGACACATCCGAAGCTTATAACAGTGGTCTTTTTCGGTTGCAGGAGTCGGTGCAATATTTAGATGAAGCCAATCAGTACGTTCGTGAGATATTAAGGGGAATAAGAACAAAATAATGCAAGAAGATAAACAAGAGGTTCAAACTCAAGTTCAGGAACAGGTACAGGTACAGGGGCAAGTGCCGGTGCCAGTGGAAACGCCGCCGGAGAAGCGGAGATTTAGCAGAGCTAGATTGATCATGATTATTGTGGGAATTTTGATGGCATTATTAGTATTGGCAGTTGTGGCAAGCATGGTAGCGAACAATGGTGAGCCGGCTACTGTTGTGCCAACACCTTCACCTGAGACTACAGAGGAGAGTGGAGACGGGCTGGAAGAGGGGGAGCTGTCCCAATATGCAAGCGATCCGGAAGTGCAGGCGATTGGAAAGGCACTTGAAGAGCTTGAAAAGAAGTTTGATGAAACCCGTGTTCGCGAGGACGCTCTAAATATTCCACTTTTGGATTTTGAAGTGAGCTTTTAGTAAAGACCTAAGGAGGGCAAAGGTGGCTTCACCCTCCAAAAATAATTATGCTTTCACCCGTCGTCTTTTGCGCCTGGCCGCTCGCTCGCCGTGTTCATAGTGGGTACGGGGGAGATCTTCCTTGTAGGGAGTGATCATAGGCGGGCACGCCTTTGAACGGTTCTCGAAAATGACGCTCAGGCTGAGCATGACCAAAAAAACGATAATGAGCGCGAACATAATATTTTCAATCGGCATGAAAATATCTCCTGTTAATTGTCGATGGCCTATAGTAACAATTTATGCCAAAAAAGTCAATTTTTTGGGGACTCTAGAGATTAATTTTTGGAACTTTGAAGACTACGATACCCACTTTATCAATCTCGCTAAAATGCTTTTTTATCTCTGCTCTAAATTTTTCTGCAAGCTTAGTAGTAAAGCTTCCGTAGCCCCCCCGCTCACTCTGGGAACATAATCGATCCTCAAAGTCGTTTATAACGCTCATCACTTCGCGTCCAGCCTCATTAAATTCCTCCTGATATTTTTCTGGGTTAAGGACATATCGATCATGGATTTTTCTGAAGGCGGCAAAAAGCTCAGTGTTTGCAGTAAGCATCTTTTCTACATACTCTTTGTATTTTGGCTGGGCCATTTTTGTTCACAAAAAGGTTAACATAAGTATGTTAATATTTAAATATTATGTTAGTGGAAATACTGTTACTCACGGCGCTTGGGAGTATTGCAGGGCTGATTGGCGGAGTGTTTTTTTTGGTCAAAAACTCTTGGGCGAGGGCACTAAGCCATAACGCGGTTCCTTTTGCGGCAGGGGTGCTTTTATCTGTTTCGATTATTAATTTGATACCTGAGGCGAGTGAGCTGGCAGGGGACATTGCCTTTACGGTCGTTTTAGTTTCATTTATTGCTTCTTTTTTGTTTGAGCAGTTTTTTTGTCATTTACACCATCATGAGGGGAGGAGGAACGATTTAGAATCGGCAATCCCTCTAGTGATCGTTGGGGACACGATCCACAATGTCATCGATGGGATCGCCATTGCCTCAAGCTACTTGATTGAGCCTAAATTTGGATTAGTGGTTGCTCTTGCGACTTTTTTACATGAGACACCTCACGAAATAGGTGATTTTGGGATATTGATCAAAGCAGGGTATACAAAACAAAGAACATTTCTAATTAATTTATTCTCAGCTTTGGCTACTTTTCCGGGAGCGCTCCTGGTTTATTTTTATTTTAAAGATACCCCAGACAAGATAGGGATATTTTTGGCAATTTCGGCGGGGATATTTTTGTATTTGGGTGCAAGCGACTTTTTGCCGCAGGTGGAGGAGGATAGCAGGATTCCAGGTATTAGAAAATATTTTTTGGTGATTTTGGGAGCTCTTGTGATGTATTTACAGATCTTAATAAAATCTTAACTCCTTCAATTGTAAGATTGGTTATCAGATGTCATTTAAGGCGGTTATTATTAGTCTTATTCTTTTATTTGGAGCCATCGCTGGATTGGCTTTTACTAGAAACATTTCAGTACCAGATTCTGATCGTCCGAGGGCGGAAACATCACAGATCTTTTTTGACATAGGTGAAATTAAAGTATCAGATGTAAAACAGCAAGATTACACTCTAAAAAATATTGGAACGAAACCTCTACAAATTCTCAACGTTAACTCAAGTTGTGGTTGTACAACCGGGCAAATTATTTACAAAGGCGAAACGAGCAAAGAGTACAGTATGCACTCGCAGAGTGGGTTTGTGACTGAAATTGCACCAGGAGATACCGCTACAGTCCGACTTACTTATCGACCAGCTACTATGCCTGTGTATGGACTAGTTGAGAGAGAAGTATATGTAATTACCAATGATCCGGAGAATCAGAAATTAGTTTTTAGTATTAAAGCAAAAGTAAAATAACTATGGATTCAAATTTTCTATTCGGAATATCGTTAACCGCTTCTTTTTTGGCCGGAGTAATGGCTTTATTTGCGCCGTGTTGCATTACGTTTCTATTTCCTTCTTATCTTGGGACAATTTTTAGAGAGCAAAAAAGGGTCATGTACTATACTTTTATTTTTGCCTTAGGCCTGGCTTTTGTATTGGTGCCGATAGCCTTAGGTGTTCGATCTGTCATTTTTTTCTTCGATGCTTATCACGAAGCTATTTATTACTTTGGTGCGTTAGTCATGATTCTAATGGGGGTTATGACGCTTAAGCCAATCTTCCATTTGCCGCAAATATTCCATGTAACTAGCCTTCAGGGCAAGAAGGTTGATGCCGCGAGCGTGTTTGGACTGGGGCTTATGTCTGGCTTGACCTCAGCCTGCTGTGCACCAGTATTGTTTGTTGCAGTAACGCTTACATCTTTATCGCCCTCCCTCTTCCAAGCATTAATTGTTTCCTTGGCCTATGTAGTCGGCATCGTGATGCCTCTTTTTGTTATGTCGATATTTTATGAAAAAGCGACGGCAAAAATTGCTGGACCTAATAGGCATAAGATTTATAACGTGCTGAATTATTTGGGCGCCGGAATATTCTTTTTTACAGGGATTTTAATTGCTGTGTATAACTTTCAGGGAAAAATTCAGATGAATCAAATGGAGCTATATAGCCAAAAAATCCGCCTGATCGTTTTTGAAATTGCTAAGTATTTCCAAAACCCAATAGTAGATCTGTTTGTTTTTGGGATTGTTTTATTTACTTTTTATAAGTTGTTGAAATACAAAGGCCATGAAGAAAAATAAACTGTTGTTAGTCCTTATAATTAGTATAGTTGCTAATTTAATATTGGTAGTTGTACTTTATATTCCACAAGTCATGAAACTTAGAGTGAGCAGATTCAAGACAGCTGAGGACACTTCCACCATATCGACTGCAACTAGTAAAGACACTTTGTTTAACGAAATTAATCCAGTGGATGGTTTTGAGATTGGCGCTACATATGGCGACTTAGGTCCTAAAATGATAGCGATGGGGGTTATTGACCCGGAGAAGTTTAAAGCTATTTATGAAAAATCGAGTCAACCCCTCACATTAGAACAAGAGGGGGTACTTCTCAAAGAATCAAACGAAAAAATTAAAATCACCCGTGATAATTCTTATTTTTTACTAAACTTTTTTTGGGCAGTAGGTTTGGCCAACAAGTCACAGATTTTGGATGACGGTGACATGATGAAATATGGAGGTAAAAAGGGTGCCGGAAATTTTGCTTCAACTGGCGGTTGGACCTTGGGTAAGGGCGACGCAATGACTTATTACTCAAAATCCACACTTATTCCTCTAACCAAAGAGCAGGAAGCGCGAGTTTATCTGGTCGCCTCAAATATTTTCAGACCCTGTTGCAATAATTCTACCGCTTTCCCTGATTGCAACCATGGCATGGCCCTTTTAGGAGTACTTCAATTAATGGCCGGCAATGACGCCACCGAAAGTCAAATGTATGAAGTCGGGAAATATTTTAATGCATTTTGGTTTCCAGGAAACTATTATGACATAGCACTCTATTTTTCTAATAAAGAGGGCAAATCTTTCAAAGATATCGATGCTCAAATTTTATTGAGCAAGGATTACTCATCTGCCTCAGGCTGGCAAAGGGTTAAACAATGGTTAACTGATAAAGGACTTATTCAACAGCCCCCCAAAAAAAGTGGTGGTTGTGGAGTATAAAGTGATATAAATATAAAGTATCTAAGAAGGAGGTGAGAAATGATGAAGAATAACCCTACCGCCACAGCAAATGCTTTGGCCGCTACGACGGGAGTTGTCTATGTTGCTTGTCGCATTCTAGTTAGTTTGTTTCCTGATCTGATGTTTTCGGTTGGCCAGTCATGGTTGCATGGAATTGAACTAACCCGGCTTGGATCTTGGAATTTATCGCTTGGGACATTTACTGTGGGTTTGGCATCATCGGTAATTTTTGCCTGGGTCATCGGGTACGCTTTCGCGGTGTCCTACAATTATTTCAGCAAGAGATAATTAATAAAAATATAAGTCTTAATGATTTTTTAATAATTTATTAATATAATAGGCCCATGAGGGTCTTGATTGTTGAGGATGAACACCGGCTTTCGAATATTATTAAAAAGGGATTAGTTGAAGATGGATTTGCAGTTGACCAGGCTTTTGATGGCGAAGAGGGACAATACTTAGCAGAAAGTGAACAATATGATCTTATTGTCTTGGACATTATGCTTCCTAAAATGAGTGGTTTAGAGCTTTGCCGTGAGCTTCGGAAGAAAAACATTAAAACCCCAATCCTAATGCTTACAGCTAAATCAACAACTGAAGATAAGGTTTCCGGGCTTGATAGCGGTGCTGATGATTACGTTACCAAGCCATTCTCTTTTGTTGAGTTTCGCTCTCGGGTGCATGCGCTTATTAGAAGAAGCCACCAAGAAATCTCTCCGGTTCTTACACTCAATGGTATAGAACTAGATCCGCTTAAGCATGTTGTAAAGCGAGATGGAAAAATCATTAATCTCACACCTAAAGAATTTGCAGTTTTAGAACTATTGCTTAGACACAAAGGAGAGGTGGTGACGAGAACGATGATCACTGAACACGTATGGGACTATAATTTTGATGGAATGAGCAATGTTGTGGACGTCTTTATAGTAGCTTTAAGAAAGAAAATTGGCACAGATTCTAAAAAGAATCTGATTAAGACAATTCATGGTGTAGGTTATAAAGTCGGCGACTAGAGTATGAACACTAAAAGCATTAGGTTTAGATTAACAATGTGGTGTACCCTCGTTTTTTCCGTCGCCATGGCATTGGTTTTCATTGCCTTTTATCTCCTTACACAGCGATCTCTTCTCTCTCATACCGACTCGGCAATTACTGCTCACAATGAGAAAATAGTTGAAATAATCACTCAAGAAGATGCAGTGATGAATCAGTCATTCATCAATAGTAGTCAAACATTTGCACAACAATTTAGTGAAATGCCAGGCATGCTTTTGATTATTGGCGATCCGTATGGGGATATACTTTATAGCTCGCATGATCTTGGGATAAACGAGTCTGATATCATCGACTTGCTTGAAAAATCGGCAAATATAATTAGACCAACATTTGTGAATCGAAATATTGGAACAACTCCTTTGCGGTTCGGGATTTTTCCAGCGGAGCGCAGTGATCAGCGGCAAGCGATTGTCTTAATGGGTCAACCCATGGATGTTATCCAAAAATCTTTGAATACTCTCACTTTAACCCTCGTTTCAGTGTACGTTGGGTTGCTTGCGATCATCGTTGCTGGAGGTTTTTTGTTGGCTCGTAAGGCATTGAGCCCTATCTCTCAAGTGTCAAAACAACTCAAGAAGATTAGTGCAGAGAATCTAAAAGAGCGTGTCCCAAATCCTAATACTGGAGATGAGATTGAGGAGTTATCGCAAACATTTAACAGTTTATTGGACCATCTAAATGATGCTTTTATTCGCGAAAGACAATTTATTGGCGATGTCGCGCATGAATTAAAGACACCCGTAGCGACGCTTAAGGGGGGGGTAGAAGTAACTATGTCTAAAAAAAGGACAAATCGGGAGTATAAAAGAGCACTTGACGAGACACTTATAGATATCAATCAGCTATCGGCAATAATAAAAAATATCCTTGATTTAGCTTGGACTGGAGCTGAAAATACTAAGTTGGTCGACGGCTATTTTGACCTTTCAAATGCTCTGATTGAACTTCAAGAAATTGTTATCAAACTAGCATCTCGAAAGCGCATTGTTTTGGAAAGTGAAATTGATCCAGGGATTGTCGTTGGTGGTGCTGAAGATAAAATATCGCGCGCAGTACTCAATATTGTTGATAACGCGATCAAATATACACCTGGAGGCGGGTCTGTCACTATATCGCTTCGGAAAGAGAAAGGAAACGCGAGACTGGAAGTTAAAGATACTGGAATTGGTATTCCTAAAAAAGAGCTTGGACATATCTTTGAGCGTTTTTATAGAGGGTCCAAGGCAACAAAAACCCTAGGCTCGGGATTAGGGCTCGCTATCTCTCAAGGAATTATTAAAGCTCATCGTGGAGAGATCAAAATCAAAAGTAAAGTCGAAAGTGGAACCTCAGTAACCATTATCCTGCCTCTATTTCAGAAATCCACCATGTCCTCCTAATGATTTCCTAATCCTTCTTTTCTTATAATGGAGGTGAATATGGATAATTATGATTCACTCTTAAAATGGTTTGGTATTTGCCTAGGATTGATGGCTCTAGCAGTTGTAGCGGTGATTATTTTCCGCTACTGACTTGCCCGTTAATGCACCTTTGGATGATGAAAAGTGGCGGCCACAAACATTAAGGAACATTCACAGTAAAATCTTTATTGACCACAACGCCGTCCGGCATGGTGACTTTTATTGTCACTTTCCAGGGGCCACGCATACTTATTCTTCCAGAGGCTATATATCTGCCGTTACCTTGAAAAATAGCGTTACCCCGCTGACTCCCCATGTCCATAGTGGTCATATTGAGATCGAACGATACGGTTGCATCATTAATTGATCCGCCAGCTTTGTCTTTTACATCAATAATAAGAGTCGCCGGCCCAGTTCGTAATGGGTTAGGATCAGTAGTCAATGTTACTGCCTCGCTGGCCGCGCTCGCGCCAGAGTTAGAACTGGAAAGCACTTTCCAACTCAATCCGGCAACAACAACTGCTCCAATTATAAGAGCAATAAGTAAATTTTTATTCTGCGTGTAGAGCACAAAAGTTATTACTCATTGTAGTAACTGACGGCGGTAATTTCAACTGTATGTGTGGTTACTAAAAAAGTATTACAATAAAATATATGAAAGAAACAATATATTATACATGTCCGATGCACCCCGAAGTGCAAGAGAAAAATCCTGGGGAGTGTCCTAAATGCGGCATGGCTTTGGTTCCTGTTGAAAAAGAAGTGGGTCATAAAGAAATGCTTGCCGGCCGAAGCCTTGGCGAAGGCTGGTCTTTCTGGGAAAAATTTAAGATGAGTATGACTATGGCCATGGGGATGGAACATGCGGGCCTGGCGGGGCGCGAGATGGCAAAACTCATGGAAGAAGATATCCGCAACAAATTTCTTGTTGCCCTCATACTCACCCTACCGATTATTGTTTATTCACCTTTGGGAACAAACATCTTGGGTTTGAGGCTCCCCGAACCCATTCCCGCGAGTTGGATCATGTTTTTGTTGGCTACACCTGTTTATTTTTATTCAGGCTGGATCTTTCTATACTCAACCTATAAAGCCCTGCAAGCCAAGACACTGAATATGGCGGTTCTGATTGCGGTGGGTATTACCACGGCCTATGTATTTAGTGTGGTGTTAACACTTCTGGGTAGTCAGGAATCATTCTATGAAGCCGCAGCCATGTTAACGACCTTTGTCCTGTTTGGTCATTGGATGGAAATGAAGTCAAGACGTGGAACCACCGATGCTCTTCAAGCGTTGTTTGACCTCGTTCCTCCACAAGCAAGACTTTGGAGGGACGGGAAAGAGACCTTGGTATCTACATCAGAAGTGAAGCTTGGAGACATACTCATCCTCAAGCCTGGTGATAAAGTGCCGGTTGATGGAGAAATCATTGAGGGTGAAACGGCCATTGATGAATCACTTGTTACTGGAGAATCTGCACTGGCCCAGATAGTTAAAATGGTAGAAACTGCCCAGAACTCCAAGGCTCCGGGACAGAAAATCGCCGACAGATTTGCCAGATATTTGGTGGTTGTGGCTGTTGGTGGAGGATTACTTACCTTCGTCGTCTGGTTTTTTGTTCTAGGACAACCTCTCCTGTTTGCGCTTACCTTCGCCATCTCGACAGTGGTCATAGCTTGCCCCGATGCGTTAGGGTTGGCTACTCCTACTGCTGTTGCTGTAGGCACTGGGTTAGGAGCCAAACACAATATTCTTATTAAGGATGCTGCGACTCTTGAGCAAGTATCAAAAATACAAGCAGTAGTAATGGACAAGACAGGAACTCTCACAGAAGGTAAGCCTAGAATTACCGATGTAGTTGCCGCTAATGGATTTACTCAAGATCAAATTATTCAACTTAATTCTGCGGCCGAAAAAAAGTCTTCTCATCCTTTAAGCTCGGCGGTTTTAGAAGAAGCCAAACGAAGAAAAATCTCTGTTTCAAATAATGTTGAGAAGTTTAAAAACCTGGCTGGTCATGGTGTTGAAGCAGTTGTCGACGGCAGGCATGTGCTTGTCGGAACTGTGAAATTAATGGATAGTTCGAAGGTTGATATTTCTCCACTACAAAATGATATAGACAGGCTGCTTTTGGAAGGCAAAACAATCATGATACTCGCGGTTGATAATAAAATCGCTGGCGTTGCGGCTGCGCTAGATCCAGTCAAAGAGAATGCCAAGCAAGCTATCGTCAAAATGAAAGCATTGGGGCTGGAGGTGGCTATGATTACTGGTGATAATAAAAAAACTGCTGAAGCCATTGGCAAAGAGCTCAATATTGATAGGGTTTTTTCTGAGGTTCTGCCGGAAGACAAAGCTTCATACGTCAAAAAACTTCAAGAGGAGGGTAAATTTACTGCAATGGTGGGTGACGGAGTTAATGATGCTCCGGCATTGGCGCAGGCTGATATCGGGATCGCGATTGGTGCGGGAACTGATGTGGCAATTGAGACTGCCAAAGTAGTACTGATGAAGTCTGACCCGGCAGACGTTTTAAGAGCCATTAAACTTTCAAAAGCAACCGTACGAAAGATGAAGGAAAATCTGGTGTGGGCGAGTGTCTACAATCTTCTAGCGATACCAGTTGCGGCAGGGGTTCTGTACCCAAGTTTTGGCATCACGCTTCGGCCGGAGTTTTCTGCTCTCCTCATGAGTATTTCATCTATTATCGTTGCGACAAATGCGATCTTACTTAATAGAGCCGAAAAAGACTTAGTTTCTGTATGAAAGGGATATTAGTGATTGTGAGGCATGGTCAATCTAGATTTAACGAGCTGGATATATTTACCGGTTGGCTAGATGTACCTCTGTCGGAGAAGGGTATTAGAGAAGCACATAAAGTTGCGAAGCACTGTAAAAATTTTGACTATGATGCCATCTTTACTTCTCATCTCAAACGAGCACACGAAACCTTGGCAGTAATCCTGTCTAAACAAAATAAGATAGGTGTTTTTCAGCATCAAAGTGATAAAAAATACGATATTCCTGATGATGCTAATCCTCATTTAAGCAAGAAAATTATTAATGTGTATACGGACAGAGCTCTAAATGAACGAGCTTATGGGGCGTTGCAAGGGATGAACAAAAAAAAGGTTGCGGAAATATATGGCAAATTGCAGGTACTTAAGTGGAGAAGAGGTTTTTTCGATAGACCTCCTCATGGGGAAAGCCTGAAGGATGTATATGATAGAGTTGTCCCGTATATTGAGAAAGTGATCATCCCCCGGTTAAAACGCGGGGAAACAAATCTCATTGTCGGCCATGGTAATACTCTGCGAGCAGTTATTAAATTTTTAGAAAACATTGGGGATGATAAAATTTCCTTCGTAAATCTTCCTCTGGGCCACCCGCTTGTTTATGAATATAAAGATGGAGTGATAGAAAGGACAGATTGACCCCGCGATCCTAATAAAATCTTAATGAGTGATTTTGTATGCTTAGATTCATGAAAAATCAAAAAATTCATATTAAGGGCATGCACTGTCGGTCTTGTGAAATATTAATTGAGGATGAGTTAAAGAAAGTTCCGGGAGTGAAAAAAGTTTCTGTTAACCATCGAACAGGCATCGCAAACATTGACTGTGAATGTGAATTAGATGAAGGTGCAGTTGCAAAAGCGGTAGAAAGTGCAGGGTATGGAATCGGCCAGGATGGGAAAATTCATTTTTTCTCCCGTAACCGTAGAGATTATCTCGATCTAGGAATTGCTTTTTTTATTGCTACAGCTTTGTTTTTAGTTGCCAAGACATTGGGAATTTTTAACCTAAGTAGCTCAATTTCTGGTAGTTTTAGCAGTTTGCCAATTGTCTTCTTAGTTGGCCTTACCGCTGGAGTTTCGACATGCATGGCACTAGTTGGCGGTCTTGTGCTTGGCGCCTCCGCTCGTTTCTCAGCTCAAAACCCTTATGCCAGTTCCTTGGAAAAGTTTAAGCCCCATCTATTCTTTAATCTAGGACGTATCGTATCCTTTTTTGCCCTTGGGGGACTGATTGGTTTTGCAGGTTCATTATTTCAGCTTTCGACTTCAGTCTTGGGAATGCTGATTGTTGCCGTTGGGCTGGTCATGCTGCTTCTTGGCGGACAGTTAATCGACATCTTTCCTATTTTGAAAAAAGCATCTTTTACTCTTCCTAAGAGTTTATCCCGCAAGCTCGGGATTAAGAAGAAATCCTTCGGCGAATATAGTAACAAAAATTCAGTAGTCATGGGTGCAATGACTTTCTTTTTACCTTGTGGCTTTACACAAGCAATGCAGTTATATGCAATGAGTACCGGGAGTCCCATTTCAGGTTCTTTAACAATGGGTGTCTTTGCCCTTGGGACTGCTCCGGGATTACTTGGAGTCGGTGGACTAACTTCAGTTGTCAAGGGCCGGGGGGCAAGACTATTTTTCAAAACTGCTGGCGTGGTAGTGATTTTGCTGGCTTTATTTAATGTCTCAAATGGCTTAAATTTATTGGGTATCAGCCCCAAAGTACTCGGAGTATTTACCATTAGCGCCTCTACGAGTAGTGCCATAGAGGATCCTAATGTCAAACTTGTCAATGGAGTTCAAGAAGTTCGGATGATACAAAGTTCATCTGGATATTCACCAAATAAATTTACGATTGTGAAGGACATTCCTGTTAAATGGATTGTTACTTCAAAAGATATTTATTCATGCGCCAGTAGCATCGTATCGCAACAATTAGGTATTCGCAGAGGACTGGAATTAGGCGAAAACATCTTTGAATTTACTCCCGCCCAAGCCGGCACAATCCGTTTCTCGTGTTCTATGGGTATGTATACTGGTTCATTTAATGTGGTCGATGAAAATTCAAACGTGGCTACACCTTCGACTCTAGCTGCTAATACGGTGCTGAGTGCTTCTTCGTCGTGCAGTGCAAATGGGGGTGGCTGCGGATGCGGGGCTAAATCAGCAGTCACACAGAATTCAAATCAACCCGCTGGTCAAACCATCACACAAGGAAACATTCAAGTGTTGAAATCTACTTATACGTCTCTCGGGGATATCTCTCCTAATAAATTCACGGTTAAAGTTAACCAACCTGTACGGTTTGAAATTGAGGCAAAGGATGACGGTCAGGGCTGTATGGGTAGTGTGACTATCCCAAGTCTCACCAAGAAAATTGAGGTGTTTACTAAGGGGCAGACGATTGTCTTTGAATTTACACCAGGTAGCACCGGTACATATAACATTACTTGTGCGATGGGAATTTCTCGAGGAAGCATTACTGTTAACTAATATGAAATCATTTGTTTATAAAATTCAAGGAACTCATTGTCCGGCTTGTAAAAAAATAATTGAGAAACGCATTGGCACTATTCCCGGAGTGGATTCTGTGGAAGTAAATTATAAAACTGGAGCAGTTTGTGTAACTGCTGGGTGGGATGTCACAAGCGAAGACATAGATGAAGTATTATCGGGTACCCTGTATAAAATTGTAAATGAGTGAAACTGCGGGAGTAATAAAGTTTCAGGTTAACGGAATGCATTGTCAGTCATGCGAGATGCTTATACGCGATGAGATCGGTGAAATTGATGGCGTGGAGCATGTAGAAGTTGATTTCGAGACAGGAAAGGGTAGTCTTCGGGCTAGTAAAAGTCTGTCGACAGACGTTATAAAAAATGCGATCAAGAAGGCAGGCTATACAGCAATAGTTAGTAATAGTGGTAATGTTTTGCATAGTAATGGGAGAAGCCCACTTCAAGAAATTATCTTTAGAGCGCAAGACTCTTTAAGAATAAGTGGAAAAATAACAAAAAACGAGAAGGGAGAAATTGAGTTTGACGGTGAAATAAAACTTAAAGAAGGAGGTATAGAGAATAAAGAAGGAGAGAAGAAAACATCATTATTATTGTATGGGATGCACTGTACGTCTTGTGCGGGGATTATAGAGAAATCTTTGAAGAAAGTTCCGGGAGTAAGCGAGGCGAAAGTAAACTTCACCGCCGAAAAAGCAACAGTGATTTTTGATCAGGTTAAAATTAAAGAGAGCGATTTAATTAACGCCGTTGAGAAAACTGGATATAAAGCTGTAGTTTCAGATCCAACAAACACCAAAGAAGATGCCGAGAAACAGTTGGCGCAGATTAAGGGTTTGTCTAGAAAATTTTTATGGAGTTTTGCTTTTAGTGCGCCGATGGTATATTTCATGCTTTTTGACTTCTTTTCTAGTGTCCCTCTCGGTGGGATTTTACTTCCTTATGTAGGAATTATTTCGTTTATTTTGGCAACACCTGTGCAGTTTATTGTGGGGGCTAGTTTTTATAAAGGGGCTTTGTCGGGCTTTCGCATGAGGACATTCAACATGGATAGCTTGATTGCGATTGGCACTTCGGTTGCATATTTTTATAGTGTTGTTAATTTTTTTTCTTATTACGCGATTAATTATTCCGTAATTGGCCTTATGGGGGCCAAAATTCCTGAGCTCTATTTTGAAACGGCTGCGTTTTTAATTACTTTTGTTGTTTTGGGAAAATGGTTGGAAGCAAAGGCTAAAGGCCGGACTTCTGAGTCAATAAGAAAACTAATGGGGCTCCAAGCCAAAACGGCAAGAATAATAAGAAATGGAGTGACGATTGATATTCCCCTAGAGAATGTGATGAAAGGTGATGTTGTTATTGTTCGTCCCGGAGAAAAGGTTCCGGTGGATGGAAAAATTATCAAAGGTTCTTCTTCGATCGACGAATCAATGATAACAGGAGAGAGCATGCCTGTTGAGAAGAATGAAGGAGATATTGTGATCGGTAGTACATTAAATAAAACTGGAAGTTTTGAGTTTATTGCAACAAGAGTTGGTTTAGAAACTACCCTTTCCCAGATAATAAAGCTAGTCGAAGATGCCCAGGGATCAAAAGCTCCAATACAGGCCATTGCGGACCGGATTTCCGCTTATTTTGTACCCGCAGTAATAGTTACAGCAGTCTTGACCTTTATCGCTTGGTATTTTGTATTTGGCGCAACACTCTCTTTTGCTCTGATGGCATTTACAGCTGTAATAGTGATTGCTTGTCCATGTGCTTTAGGACTTGCGACGCCTACCGCTATTATGGTCGGGACCGGAAAGGGAGCTGAACATGGGATTTTGGTGAAAGGGGGAGAGCCTCTGGAAAAGGCAAACAAGATTAATGTGATTGTGTTTGATAAAACGGGGACGATTACAAAGGGGAAACCTGAAGTAACGGATATTATTGGCAACAGCGCTGTTTTGGAAATTGCAGCCTCACTGGAGAAGCAATCAGAGCATCCGTTGGCGGAAGCAATTTGCGCATATGCTTCAGGAAAAGGCGTAGCATTTAGTGATGTGATTGGTTTTAAGGCAATCCCTGGATTTGGCGTGGAAGGGCAGATGGATGGAAATACGTATTATTTTGGAAAGCCAAAACTAGCAAGCGACACATTGGGGTTACCGCTTTTTAATCAGATGAATATGATTCAGTCCCTTGAGGGCCAAGGGAAAACAGTGATGGTACTTGCCACGAAAAAAGAAGTACTAGGGTTGATTGCTGTAGCTGATATTGTTAAAGACACGACAAAAGAAGCAATTGAAAAGTTGACTAAGCTCGGGATTCAAATATATATGATTACAGGAGACAATGAGCGTACTGCGCAGGCAATTGCTGCACAAGTTGGCGTTACAAACGTATTAGCTGAAGTACTCCCTGAAGATAAAGCAAACGAGGTTAGAAAGTTGCAAGAACAAGGGAAAAAAGTGGCGATGGTAGGAGATGGAATTAATGATGCCCCGGCTTTAGCTCAGGCGGATTTAGGGATAGCCATGGGGAGCGGAACTGATGTGGCAATGGAAACTGGTGGTATTGTAATTATTAAAAACGACCTTCGAGATGTTGTCGGCGCGATAGATTTATCTCGCACCACAATGTCAAAGATTAAGCAAAACATGTTTTTCGCGCTTTTCTACAATGTCATTGGCATTCCAGTTGCCGCAAGAGTCTTTGCAGGGTTTGGGTTGATTCTTAAGCCAGAGCTGGCGGGTTTGGCGATGGCATTTTCTTCGATTTCGGTTGTTGGGAATTCCTTACTCCTCAGGAGATTTGTTCCTGGCAAGAAAGATTATTTAGCTAAATTTGCACCAGTTGTTATGGCAATTGTTTTCGCTTTTATCTTTATTCAATTTGCAAGTATCAGTTCAAGCATGGCCACAGATTAATTTAATAAGGCGAGTATAGTAGAATGACCTATGTCCAGTTTTGTGCAGAGTAGAAAATTGTTGATTGTAATTTTATTACTTGCATCTTTACTTCGTTTATGGAGGCTTGATCGAGTCCCTGTCTCACTCTTTACCGATGAGCTAGATGTGGGTTATCAAGCATATTCTATTCTTAAAACTGGCAAGGATTATTTTGGGAATCCCTGGCCCCTGCACTTTCAATCGTACGTTGAGTACCGAGCCCCTTTATATATTTATTCGACTGTTCCCTCTGTTGCAGTCTTTGGTATTACCCCTTACGGCGTGCGGTTGCCGGCCGCGATATTTGGAATCCTTGGGGTATTAATGCTGTATTTTTTGGTTAAAGAAATTGACAAATCTGAGACATTGGCTTTAACGAGTGCCTTTTTGATGGCGCTTTCTCCGTGGCACATCCACTATAGCCGCGCTGGTTTTGAAGTAAGTGAACTATTGTTTCTTATCCTCGGCGCGATCTATTTTTTTTTGAAAAGTATAAAAAAGCCCAAGTTCCTGTGGGTCTCGGCATTATTACTTGGCTTGGCCCCGTGGACATATAGCACCGCTAAATTATTTGCCCCCGCGCTTATTATATTTTTAGCATTTGTCTGGTCGAAAGACTTGGTGAAGTTCCCCAGAAAACATTTGATCAGGGTAGTTTTGGTGTTGTTGGTTTTAATATTACCTTTAATCTATGTTGTTGTGTTTGGGGGAGGAGCGTATCGGTTTAAAAATATTAGCGTGCTTGGCGACCAGAGTACTATCTCCGAAATTAGCCTTGCTCGCTTAAGCGATGCCCAAGTAAGAAATACTTATAACGGTGGAATAGTACCAAAAATTGCTTCAAGAATAGTTAATAATAAATTTGTTGTTTGGACTTCAAAAATATCAACAAATTATTTAGAGTCTTTTTCAACGCAATTTTTATTTTTGAAAGGGGACATAAGTTCAAGGCACTCTGTAGTTGGTGTTGGCCAGTTTTACAAACTCGACGCAATTTTTTTGGTATTGGGGATAATTCTTTTTTTCAAAAGCAAATTGGACGGAGGAGCTGAGTCAAAAAAAAATAAGGCATTAATCTCATTTTGGGTGATCTTTGGCGCAGTCCCGTCTTCTTTGACAATTGAAGGGGGAGGTCACGCAACTAGATTAATACTGATCTTGCCGCCTTTAATTTTTCTTATTTCTTTTGGATTAGTAGAAACTGTAAATTTCATCAAAAATAGGTTTTATAAAAAGATATTTATCCTTAGTTACGCCGTGCTTTTGTTAATAAGTTTGTTTTTTTATCAGTATAACTATTGGGTACGGTATCCGTGGTATTCAGAAAAGAGCTGGTATGCAGGATACAAAGAAGCAATCGAAGCAGTTAAAGAATATGAAAATCAGTACGACAAAATTGTGATTACCAATGCGGAGGAGAGGCCGTACATTTTTTTGGCCTCATATTATCCTTATGACCCCAATGTTTGGCAGAGAGGTTTTGGAGAAGGATATGTCGCTGGTTTCGGGGATTTAAAAAAGGTTGGAAAATTTTATTTCGGACAAGTGGAGGGAAAAATCGGGATGGACAAACTTTCTCTCGTGATGGATGAAGACACTCTTTATATCGCTTCCAAACGGGAAATTGCACCAAATCTAATCTCCGAGCCAAGCAGAGTACCTGCGGGCCTCCATTTAGTGAGAGTGATAACTCTTCCATCAGGCGAGCCTGCGTTTTATTTGTTAGAAAAAAAGTAGAAAATTAATTATGTTTTATGAATTTGTCCGTCCACTCATTTGCCCCTTTGGTGAAATAGAAAAATTTGTGCCCTCAAAGGGGGAGATACTAGACGTTGGCTGTGGCCATGGATTGTTTTCGAAAATATTGGCGGAAAGATCTTTAGATAGGCAAGTAACCGGGATTGATCCTTCAGAGATAAAGATCCGGCATGCGCGTAAATATAGCCATCTAAAAAATTTAAAATTTGAAGTATGCGAGCTATCCGATTTAATAAATAGGAAGGTAAGATTTGATTGCATTATTGTGATCGATGTTTTGTACCTTTTCCCGCGCCGGGAGAAAGGTAAATTTTTTGAGATATGCCGGAAGCTTTTGAAAAAAAACGGCAGTTTGATTGTAGTTGAAAATGGGAACGGATCAGGCTTTATTTATAAAGTCCTGAAAATCGAGGAAACGATCATGACTCGATTATTTAAGTTTACCTTTACCAAATACGAAGGCCTTCATTTTCTTTCCCGAGATGGATATAAGAGGATGCTTACGGAGTTGGGGTTTGGTGTAAAAACTCGCATAAACCTAAAAAGTTTTTTACCTTATCCGCATTTTTTGTTAGTGGTTACGCGGTGAGATATGCTATTGAATTGAATTCACCATTTTAATATGCTGTATATGTGAGTAGCGACGCAAAAATACTGCAGGCAATTCTTGGCTGATTTAGCTTATCTCGAAGATGACGCTCCAGTAACAGCTTCGGTATAGTAAAATAGCTTCAGAGATGAAAGCAGAGATATAATAGATGGATGAAAGTAATTATCGGTTCATCGAGCGACATAAAAACAAATATAGTTCAAAAGGCATTGAGAGAACTTAATTTACGTGCTGAAGTAAAAAAAATAAGGGTAAGTTCTCAAGTTATTGATCAACCGCTTGATAAAGAAACAACCCAGCAAGGTGCTAGGAACCGGGCAACTAATGCTAGAAAAGCAAAGCCTGATGCTGACTTCTGGATTGGCTTGGAGGGAGGGCTTCATGATTACGGCGAAGGGTATCACCTAGTGACTTTTAGCTGTTTAGTTGACCAAAGCGGTGATGAATTTATAGGAGAGGGAGTTGAAGTTCACCTTCCCGAAAATGTTTCTGATGAAGTTAAGAATGGCAACCAGTTTGGAGAGGCAATCAGAATTTATGCCAAAGAGGCTTTCCAAAACGCTTACGCAAACTACTTGAAGGCTAAAGGGGGCTTGGTTTACCGGGAGAAAGTTAATACTGTTATTTTGAATAGTAATAATCAAATACTTTTACTTCAGTTGATAAATTATGGCGATACTGATTGGAACACGCCTGGTGGAGGTATCGAGGAAGGAGAAACCCCCGAAGAAGCAGTCTTTCGTGAATTAAAAGAAGAATTGGGTACTGATAAATTTGAAATTATAGAAAAATCAAAAATTATAAACAAATATGAGTTCCCGGATTTTGTTGTGGTTCAGCAGATAAAAAAAGGAAACCAATATAAAGGGCAAAAGCAAATACAATTTATTGTTCGTTTTTCAGGCACGAATACCGAGATAAAAACACAAGATGAGGAAATCAGAGCTCACATTTGGGTTGATTATAGAGACCTTGAAACATATCTTAATTTCCCTGGCCAGTGGGAAAATGTAAGAGAAGTGATAGAGAAGTCGTCTGTTAAAGCTATAATCGCTGGGAAGATTGCTAGAAATTATCTGCATCATCAAGAAAAATAATTAGCATCCTGTTAAAATACCACTATGTCATTATCTGTTGGGATAGTGGGGTTGCCCAATGTGGGGAAGAGCACCCTTTTTAATGCCCTTCTTAAAAAACAACAAGCCTATGTTGCAAATTTCCCGTTTGCGACGATTGAGCCAAATATCGGCATGGTTCCGGTGCCGGATGATCGGCTCGATGCTCTCGCCGAAGTGATAAGTGCAGAGGACAAAGAACATAGGAAACCTCCAATTGTGCCTTCGACAGTGGAGTTCCTGGATATCGCGGGATTGGTAAAAGGAGCGCATAAGGGGGAGGGGCTTGGAAATAAATTTTTGGCACATATTAGGGAGGTTGATGCAATTTGTCATGTTCTCCGTGGCTTTAGTGATGATAACGTCGTTCGGGAGGGGAGTAAAAGTCCCCGCGAAGATTTTGAGACCATAAAAATAGAGCTGGATTTAGCCGATTTGGAGCACCCCAATGCCTTGCCTTTCTCCCAAAAACCCATCTTGATAGCTTTGAACGTAGATGAAGAAGACTTGCCTGGGTCAGCGAGGCTTGAGGGAAAATTTGCGAGTGATAATAATCTTAATAAAGACCAAGTGATTGCAATTTGCGCCAAAACAGAGTCAGAGTTAGCGGGGTTATCTGAAGAGGATCAAAAGGAATATTTAGCCGCCTTGGGGGTAGCGAAATCTGGATTGGAAAGGCTTATTAAAAAGGCATTTTCCACTTTAGGGTTGATCACTTTTTTAACTGCTGGTGAGAAAGAAGTGAGGGCATGGACTATAGAAAAGGGGATTGATGCCCAAAATGCCGCGGGAGTAATCCACACAGACTTTATGAAGAAATTTATCAAAGCCGATGTGGTGAAATTTGAGGATTTTGTCGGTCCGCCAGCTGGCGGAGGGGGATGGAAAAAGTGCCGAGAGAATGGAAAGGTGAAAATCGAGGGAGCAGATTACATCGTAGAAGATGGAGATGTGATCGAGTTCAGAATTGGAAGATAAGGCAGAGTGCTGGTATACTACTACCGTCATGAGCTACGAATTAGTGGTGGTCCTGGATGGAGAGGCTACGGCGGCGAAGAAAAAGTCCGTCCGTGTTTCTGTTGAAAAAACTCTTAAGGTTTTCAAGGGAAAAGTTGTCGATTTTAGCGACTGGGGTGTTAAAACTCTTGCTTATAAAATCGGTAAATCGAAAACAGGTGTCTTTTTATTGTATGATTTAGAGTTGGAAGCAAACGCCGCGCGCGAGCTTGGTTTGAAGCTTCGATTAAATGAGGATATCATTAGATACTTGCTGATAAAGCAAGAAGGTAAAAAAGTGAAAGAGTGAAATGGCAAGAAGTTTAAATAGGGCAACTTTGATAGGTAATATGACTCGGGATCCCGAGCTTCGCTATACTCCTCAAGGGACGGCCGTGTGCACTTTTAGCGTGGCGACGAATAGGCAGTGGAAAACTGAATCTGGCGATACCAAAGATGAGGCGGAATTTCACCGGATTGTGGCTTGGGATAAATTGGCCGAGATCTGCTCCCAGCTTTTGGGTAAGGGGAAGAGAGTATTTGTAGAGGGAAGGATCCAAACCAGAAAATGGGAAGACAAAGACGGGAACCCAAGGACGACTACAGAAATTGTAATTAGCGACATGCTCCTTCTGGAAAGGATTGGCGAAGGTGGGGGAACTAGCGCCCCCACTCCCCAAGATATTCCGGAGGATTTGAGCGTTGATGAAGCTAAGCCCGCCAAAAAGGCAGAGCCTAAAAAAGAGGCGCCGGCGGATGACATCCCTTTTTAAATAAATGAAAAAAGAAAAGTTTTCTTATAAAAATTATGAGGAGTTGGCTCACTATATGAGCGATCGTGCGAGGATTTTAGGCCGGGCAAAAACTGGCTTATCCCCAAAGAGTCAAAGGCAACTTGTTAGAGCGATTAAAAGAGCAAGGTTTTTAGGCCTTCTTCCGTATTCGGCACGATGATCCCTAAATTAACTTTACCAAAAGTGAGAAAGCTGATTGTTGTCCTTACATCATGGACTTTTTTCTTTTTACTAGGATATTCAATAGCTGCTTCAAGTGTCCCCAAAATAACTATTAATCGAGAATCTCCCAAAAATCGCGATTTAGATTTTTCATTATTTTGGAATATTTGGGACACCCTAGACGCTAATTATTATGATAATTCCCAGCTAGATGAAGCTAATATGATTTATGGGGCGATCAAGGGGATGGTCGCGGCAGTGGGGGATCCGTATACCGTGTTTTTGACGCCCAGGGAAAATGAGGTAACTCAGGAAGATTTGAGTGGAAATTTTGAGGGAGTGGGGATCCAGATTGGCTTTCGCGGCCAACAACTTGCCGTCATTTCTCCTCTTCCGGGCACTCCCGCCGAAGAGGCAGGGATTAAAGCTGGGGACTATATCGTCGGGATAAAAGATGAAGAAAAGGACATAGAGCGCGGGACCACAGGGATCACACTGCCCGAGGCAGTTCAGCTTATCCGAGGGAGAGCTGGTACAAAGGTGAATCTTACCCTTCTTCGTGGAGGAAGCGATGAACCCATCATTGTGGATGTGGTTCGAAAGAGTATTGATGTCCCCAGTGTCAGTCTGGCATTTGTGGGGGAAACAAAAGATATTGCTCACCTTCGCGTGATGAAATTTGGGGCTGAGACCAAGGCCGAGTGGGATAAGGCGGTTTTGGAGATTTTACTTCACAATAACTTAAGCGGCGTGATCCTTGATCTAAGGGGGAACCCAGGGGGTTACTTGCAGGGAGCGGTTGATTTGAGCGGCGACTTTATGGATGTAAATGAGTTGGTCGTGATCGAAGACCGCGGGAACGCCCATACTGAGGAACTTAGGGCCAATGGGCCTGGGAGACTTAAGGGCGAAAAGCTTGTTATTTTAGCTGATGGCGGGAGTGCTTCGGCCTCCGAGATTTTAGCGGGTGCTTTGCGAGAAAATCTTGGGACAGATATTATTGGCATGACTACTTTTGGGAAAGGAACGATCCAGGAGCCGATGTATCTTGATAGCGGCGCAGGGCTCCATGTGACAATCGCCAAATGGCTCACACCAAAGGGGAATTGGGTAAATGACCAGGGGCTTCTGCCGGATGTGGAAATTGAAGATGATTTTGATACCCCGGAAGATGAACAGCTTGCCAAAGCGATTGACTACTTAATCACTAACTGATTTAATTTCTCTAATGAAATTATTTAATTTGAGAAGTTTCATGTTTGGACTTGCGGTGGGGGTGGTGATCGTATCCTCGGTGGTAGGCGGAGCGATCGCGGATAGGATTTTTGGATTTGATACCCTCGATAGTTGGCTCCCGAGAACTTCGGTTGGTGCAAACGGACAGAAAGTATTGGTGGAGGAGTCTGTGACTATAGATATCGCCGAGCGTGTTTCTCCGTCTGTGGTGACAGTTTCTGTCGAGTTCCCCCAGAGAGAGGTAATGGGTTTTGATTTTTTTCAAGGATTTACTTCGCGTTTTGAAGGAGGAAAGCCTCAGGATATCGGGTCAGGATTTATTGTTAGCCGCGATGGATTAATTGTCACAAATAAACACGTTGTTTCGGTACAAGGAGCAATTTATAAAGTTATCACGAGTGATGATAAAGAGTATGAAGTCACCGATATTAAGCGCGATCCGGCAAATGATTTGGCGATAATTAAGATTGACCTCGCGGGAGCGGGGCAAGTGCTTCAACCGGTTGAGTTGGGGGATTCTTCAAACCTGAAGGTTGGGCAATATGTGATGGCTATCGGGACTGCTTTGGGAGAATTTAGGCATACGGTTACGACCGGAGTAATTTCCGGGCTTGGCCGGGGGATAACCGCCGGGAGCGCCTTTGAAGGATACGTCGAGGAATTAGATGATGTGGTTCAAACAGATGCGGCGATAAACCCGGGCAATAGCGGCGGGCCGCTTCTAAATTCTGCCGGGCAGGTGATCGGGATAAATGTGGCCATTGCCGATGGGGCAGAAAATATCGGCTTTGCCATCCCTATAAATGTTCTAAAGGAAGCGCTTAACCATTTCGAAACGGATGGATCTTTTGCCTCAAAGCCGTTTTTAGGGGTGGAGTACCAGATGATAAGCAAAAGAAGCGCAATAGTAAATGAGGTGCCGGAGGGTGCCTACATTGCTTCTGTTGTCGCGGGATCCGGGGCGGACAAGGCCGGGATAAAAGAGGGGGACATCATTACCAAGTTTGGTGGGGAAGATTTAAATGAAGACAATAATCTGGCAAGCGCGATCAAGAAAAAGAAAGTTGGCGACAGTGTGGAAGTGGAATTATGGAGGGGTGAAGAAACACTTGAGCTTTCTGTTATTTTGTCTGGCTCGTCAGAGTAGAGATAAGTTTATCTAGGTTTCCATCGACAATGCTCTCAAGATTCCCAAAACTTTTTTTGATCCGGTGATCGGTGACCCGTGATTGGTGGTAGTTGTAAGTTCTTATTTTTTCTGATCTCATCCCGCGCCCGATCGCCGAGCGGTAGCCTTCAATTGTTTTTAATTTCCTTTCTTCTTCTATCTCCCACAGCTTTGACCGCAAAAGGGAGAGGGCGATATTTCGGTTTTTTAGTTGCTCCCGTTCCTGTCTGGAAACTATCACGATCCCGCTTGGCTTATGAGTGAGCCTTACGGCAGTGGAAACTTTATTTACGTTTTGTCCTCCGGCGCCGGAGGCCCTGATAAATTGCCACTCGATATCGCCGTTATTTATTTTTATCTCGTGTTCCGTGATTTCCGGGAGGACTGCAACTGTAGCGGTAGAAGTATGGATGCGGCCGCGCTTTTCAGTTTGCGGGACCCTTTGCACTCTGTGTACGCCTGATTCCCCTTTCAGGAGATCAAAGGCTCCCTCTCCGGATATTTTAAGGACAGATTCATTAATCAGGGAAGTCTTCCAATTTTTTTTGATTGCGAACCTGTGGTACATGCGAAGAAGGTCGTTTGCCCATATTTTTGCTTCGTCGCCCCCTGTGGCGCCTCTAATTTCAAGGTACGCTGTTTGCATTTATTTTTTTCGAAGTTCCTTGAGTGATGCCGGCTTTGCCAGTTCTTCTTTGATGCGCTTGGTCCTTTTAATTTCCCTCCTTTGAGCTTTGGATAGTACTTTTTTACTTGCTTTGGCTCTTTTAGCCATGAACGCATCCACCCTCCCTGCGGCGTCAAGGAATTTCATTTGACCTGTATAAAAAGGATGACAGGCACTGCAGACTTCGATTTTAATTTCCGGCACGGCGGCCCCAAGGGTAAAAGTGTTCCCGCAGGCACAAGTTACCTTAGCTTCCGGATACCATTTCGGGTGGATTTTTGCTTTCATTGAACTTACGATTATATCATTGGCGCTTGCTCTCGGCAATAAATATGCCGATAGTAATAATTACAGCCCCTACTACAAAAAGTAGTGTGAATTTTTCCCCAAGCCACAAGACTGCCAGAGGAATAGCAAAAATCGGCTGTAAGTATTTGAAAAGTGCGGCTTCGCTGACCTCAATTGTTTTCTGACCGAGGACGTATAAATAGTATGCCAGTGTTCCGGAAATGAGCGCCATATACCAGACGCCGAGGTGGTACTGCAGCTCAAGTGTGGTGATTGTGCCCCACAGTGGACCTGCTCCAATTGTAGCGATAGCAAAGGGTGTCACCACAAGCCCGCTCACTAAAAATCCCCAGTGAGTCAGAGCGGCAGGATGCACCCCATCTTTTAAAAGCTTTTTGCCGATTAATACTCCGACCACGTCGATGACCAAAAAGGTCAAAAGGGCAATGTTCCCGGAAAAATGGACGCCGTCCTCGCCCTTGTAAAGGGGAAGGAGGGTCACGGTGATGACTCCCAAAAGCGCGATTACGATCCCCATTTTCTCACGCTTGGTGATAGTGTCTCGGAAAACGAGCGCTCCTCCCACCACCGCAATTAAGGGAGAAATAATTGTAATCAGAGTTAAATCTAAAACAGTGGATTGTTTTAGTCCTACGAATAAAAAGCCCAGGGCAATAGTAAAAGCAAAAAGTCCATAAAGAATAACCAATGGTAAATTTCTGGACTTGTTTGGGATTTTAAGATTAGTGAACAATACAAATGGGAGGGAAAATAGACCGGCAACAATGAAGCGGTAAGTGAGAAATGGCAAGACGTCGATTCCCTCAAGAGTAAATTTGATCATCGGCGCCGCCACTCCCCATATGGCTGAGGAAATAAGCATATATAGATAAGCTTTATAGCGAGCTCTCGACATAGATAGTAGATTTATACTATCAAAAAAATTTCAGGAAAGCTCTTCCTTCCTGATCCAGGGATAAATTGCGGCGAAGGATGATCCGCCGCTTTTTAGCATTTTGGTTCTCAAAAGCCAAGGAGTTTCAGTTTGGAGGAGTATCCCGCCGCCAATCTCCTGGACTAATTTTCCCTGTTCTCCGTATGACCGAAACTTCTCTTTTGCCATAAGCTCAAGATCAGCCTCGGCAATATTAAATATTCCCTTGTAGGGGCCTTTAGTTGAGAATAGCTTCCTTAAGAAATCTACTTCGTTATTAAGTTCTTTGGTGGTGTAGTTTGGATTTAAATTTTCAATGAAGACACTCTTTCGCCAAGGAAAACACAACAACGTCTTCTCCCAATAAGCTTTTGGCTCTTGATTCGAAACTTTGTGCATATTGCGCCTGCCGTTCGTTTAATTTAGCTTGGTCGGCTACCACTCCGTATTTACTTAGAATTGGTAATACATATGTATTAGGATCAGAATCTCCAAGAAAGATTACGATATCAGTTTGAATTCCTAATTTACGAAGATCGTCTCTTAGTTTATTTATTCTCGGAACTCTTGGAGTGAATAGATCGGTTCCCTTAACTTCCGTCCGGATATAGTTCTCCTGTGTTTTGGAAGTTAATGCAGATGGATCATACGACGGGCACGCAAATAGCGATAAAGTAATTTTCCCCTCAGTAGATAATTGTTGACTCACAATTGATGGGAGAATGTCCCGATCAGGGTTATCTTGCACCCGGTCATAATTTTCCAACACAGATAAAGCGCAATTTGTCAGGCGCTCTATCTCTTGATTTAAATAGTTGTTATCCATTTCTGTCATTTTTACTTCAATTACAATGAAGGAGAAAAAATCTCCTTCATTGTGGGTCCAGTGGCCGTGGAACAAAATCCATCTTAGGATCGTGCGTTCCATTGTCTGCTCCTTTCACCAATTGGACTTTGGGTGGGCGAGGGGACTCGAACCCCCAATCTTTCGCTTCACAAGCGAACGCTTTATCCTTTAAGCCACGCCCACCAAATTTTTCCCACTAAAAAACCAGCCCTCCGGCTGGTGATTGTTTTAGTTCACGCAAAAAACCACCAGCCTTTAGGCCAGGGTATGATGAACCTTAGAAACAAATAATATTTTCATATTAAGAAATTGTACTTTAATTGTTTAAACCTGTCAATTATTTGTAACCAGGTGGATTTGGTTTGCGTCGATTTCTTCTTTATCAAATTCTCCGATGACGATGATGGTATCTCCCTCTTTGAGGCTTGTTAGCTTTGCCTTTTTGAACTCATCCTCAACTAGTTTGGTCACTTCCACTCCTCCTTTGGCGTCGATGGACCAGTCATTGCCGCCAATATCCTTGATGATAAATTCTTTGGTGTTATAAGTTTTTACTTCTCCCCATACTGCCCGGATGGTTGATTCGGATAGAGCCGTCGTAACTAAAATCCTTTGGGCTTCGATAATATCATTGCCATTTGATTTTCCGATAGCGACAATAAAGTCACCAAGAGCAAGATCGGTGAATTCAATTTCGCGAGAGGATTTCATGATATTTGCATAGGTGGTTTCGTCTTTGTTGACCGAAATTT
The DNA here is from genome assembly GCA_000995185.1 of Candidatus Woesebacteria bacterium GW2011_GWC1_42_9. Classification (GTDB taxonomy): domain Bacteria; phylum Patescibacteriota; class Microgenomatia; order UBA8517; family UBA8517; genus GWC1-42-9. The sequence continues at coordinate 90,735 of LCET01000005.1, read as the reverse complement.
GTTCAATTTCTCCGGATAAAGTTTTTATTTGAATTGTTGATTCGCTCAAATCTGTAACTGTCCCGATTAAGGAAATCCCGTGTTCGCCGTTTTTTAAGTACGTCGAATGGACTAATAAAAGGCTTTTGCTCAGCGATTTCCCGCTATTGTCAAATCCTGTGACTTCAATTTGGTTTACCCCCCCGCTAAGTTCTGCCTCTGAGCGGTACCTGCCTTCTGTATCGGAAAGAGTGAGAGATGATTCATCATTAGTTGTAATGGTGATGAGTGCATTGGGGGAAGTGTAGCCTTCCACAGAGACGCTTGTGGCGGGTATCACGGCTTGGTTTGCCGGCTCGGATATTTCAAGGAAAAACCCGGTGTTTTGTTTGGGTGGGGATTTGCGATCGCTAGGTGGGGGCTCGTTCTGATCTGGTTTTCGGTCAAAAAAATCATTCATTCTCCAGATCCCAAAAGCCAAAGCGCCGCCAAGGACACTGCCAAGAATGATTGCTAATAGGATTTCTTTCCGCATGCCTTGTGGCAGAGGTTCCCAAATATACTTAAATTAGCTGTTACTTGTCAAGGAAGGCAGTCTTTGTTAGGATGACGCGATGGATGTTTTATACCTCGGGCACTCTTCGTTTAGGCTGACTAATAGGAAAGTAAGCGTAGTCTGTGATCCGTTTGACCCAGTCGTGGTCGGGTTAAAATTCCCTAAAGTAAGCGCCACGATCGTTACAATTAGTCATGATCATAAAGACCATAATAATTTTGCGGCAGTTAATGATGTGAAAAAAGTTATTAATGGACCGGGTGAATATGAAATTGAGGGAGTTTCGGTGATCGGAATATCAAGCTTCCATGATGCCAAAAAAGGTCAAGAAAGAGGCCAAAATACGATGTATGTAATAGAAATGGACGGGGTGAGGATCGCCCACTTGGGGGATCTTGGGCACGTAATCTCCGAATCAATCGTTAATCAAATTGGCGACATCGATGTTTTGATGATCCCTGTCGGAGGAGAGTACACAATTGGCGCAAATGAAGCGGCAGAGGTGGCAAGATTAATTGAGCCCAACGTAATTGTCCCGATGCACTATCAAATGCCCGGTCTAAACTCGGAGTCTTTTTCAAAACTACAACCAGTTGAGCCGTTTATTTCCGCTCTTGGTATCAAGGTCGAATCTGCTCCGAAACTTTCGATAAAGGCAGATAGTTATACTAACGGAGATCAGATTATATGGCGAGCCCCTCTCTTCAAGTAAGGATCCCGCCCCATTCTCATGATGCCGAGGCTTCGGTAATTGGAGCATTGCTTTTGGATAAAGATGCGATTATCGCGGTGGCGGAGTTTTTGATCCCGGGGCATTTTTATGATGATCGGCACCGAAAAATTTACGATAGCATCTTGGCGCTCTACGAAGACCGGGTCCCCGTCGACGTATTAACGGTTTCTGAGAAACTTAAGAAGAATAAATCCTTGAAGGAGATCGGAGGGGCGAGCTATTTGGCGGAGCTAGCCAACAAAGTCCCCACTGCCGCCCATGTCGAGCACTACGGTCAGATCGTGAAAGACCAGGCTACAAAAAGAAGCGTTATGGCCGCGGCGGCAAAGTTGTTTGATCTGTCGCTTGATGAGGGACTGGCCGCGGGGGAGCTGTTGGACAAAGCCGAGAGCGAAGTGTTCTCGCTTACCCAAAAGCATCTGGCAAAAAGCTTTCGACCAGTAAAGGCCGCACTGGCTGATTCGTTTGATCGGCTTGATGAACTAAGTAAGCTTGATACCGGGCTTCGCGGATTGCCAACTGGATTTAGTGATCTAGATAGCATGCTTGCCGGGATGCAGCGCTCAAATTTATTGATTCTCGCGGCCAGGCCAGGAGTAGGGAAGACAACTTTGGCAATTAACATGGCTCAGCATTTGACGGTTAACGAAAAAATCCCGGTTGGGTTTTTCTCGCTTGAGATGAGCAGTGAAGAGTTGGTGGATAGGCTTCTTGTCGCGCAGGCGGATATTGACGCCTGGAAATTAAAGACAGGCAAGTTAAGTGAGGATGATTTTACTAAGTTTTCAAATGCGATGGGTGAGCTTGCTGAAGCGCCGCTATTTATTGATGATTCCCCGGGGCTTTCGATTTTGGAAATGCGGACAAAGGCAAGAAGGCTCCAAGTGGAATCAGGGGTGGAGCTCATAATTGTTGATTATTTACAGCTTGCTATTAGTCGGAACCTTGAGAACCGCGTGCAGGAAGTTTCCGAAATTTCGCAGGGATTAAAAAACTTGGCCAAAGAGCTGAAAATACCAGTCTTGGCCCTAAGCCAGCTTTCAAGGGCAGTTGAACAAAGGGGTACGAAGCGGCCGCAGTTGGCAGATCTCCGCGAGAGCGGTAGCATAGAGCAGGATGCAGACGTGGTTATGTTTTTATGGAGGGAAGATGAGGAAAAGCTTGAAAATATGTATTTGGATATTTCAAAACACAGGAATGGACCGCTTGGCCAAATTGCCTTACACTTTAGGGGTGATAGAATAAAGTTCTATGGAAGAGACGCAAAAAGAGGAGATAAAGAGTAAATCGAGAAGTATGCTAGTCTATATTGTCGCCGGGTTAGTTGTGGTAATAGCGTTGTTCGGGTTGGGCTACTATTTTTTAACGCCGACCCCTGTTGAGACCGATGCGGTGGATACGGTGGTGAGTAATGAAATTGTTATTTCTGCCTCGGAATTTAAATTTAATCCCCAAGAAATTAAGATAAAGGCAGGAGAAAAAATACAGATTACTTTTAAAAATAATGGGAAAATGAGGCATGATTTAGTGTTTGAAGGCGGGGAATTTAAGACAAATTCAATATCAGGCGGCGAGTCTCAGACCATCGAAGTTGTTTTTAGTGAGCTTGGTGAATATGTTTTTTATTGTTCTGTCCCGGGGCATCGAGAAGCCGGGATGGAAGGAGTGCTTATAGTTGAATAATGACGTCCCTTGCCCTTATTTTTACTCTTGCCGCCATCGGAGTTTCCGAGACGAGATATTTGATAGAGAAAAGGTTAAAAAGCGATAAACCGGCATGCTTCTTGGGAAGCGAGTGCCACATCGTTTTAGAAAGTAAATATAATAAGCTTCTTGGGATTCACAATGATGTTTGGGGGCTCGTATTTTATTTGTTGACTGGGTTTATCGTCTCGCTTTTGGTCCTTAGAATTGGCTCAGAAAATTTGATCCAGAATCTATCTGGGATAATGCTTTTTTCTGGTTCGCTAGTCTCGGTGTACTTTGTTTTTCTTCAGAAATTTGTAATTAAGAAATGGTGCTTTTGGTGTGTGATGAGTGCTGTGACAATTTGGCTGATGGCTCTGATATATTTATTCATATGAAAGGAAGTAGCCTTCATATCCTGAGAGTTGGTTTAGCGATTACTTTTTTGTGGGTCGGACTTTTAATTTTGAAAGACCCGGTGGGGTGGGGAGGGTATATAAATGATTCGTTTTTAACTTATTTTCCGGTTGATATAAAAATGATGATGCAGACAACGGCGATCTTTGATCTTGTTGTAGGGCTATGGCTTCTTTTGGATTATAAACTTTGGGTACCAGCTAGTTTGGCGGTAATTCACCTAGCGAGTGTTTTACTGGTTTCCGGAATTAATGCGATTACCGTACGCGACATCGGCCTATTATCCGCTTTATTGGCACTACTGATTGAGTGCCGAGGGAGGGACTCGAACCCTCACGAGCTTTAGGGCCCACAGGTTTTTGAGACCTGCGCGTCTACCAGTTCCGCCACCTCGGCAAATATGGTATATTTTACCATGATTTCGGCAACTAATCTAAAAAATTCAACCTGTTTTTTGTACGAAGGGAAGCCCTTGCAGGTAATCAAATATACCCATATAAAAATGGGCAGGGGAGGGGCGACGGTGCGGGTGAGTGCCAGGAATTTGTCAAATGGCAAGATGGAGGAAAAAACTTTTCCATCCACTGCAAAATTTGAAGAAGTTTCTACATCTAAAAAGGAACTTACATATTTATATCGTGATGGAGATAGGGCGGTCTTTGCTGACCCCACTGATTACAGCCAGTCAGAGATAGATATAGACCTTATTAAAGGGCAACTTCAATACATTAATGAGGGACAAAATGTGGATGTGCTTTTCCGTGATGACGAACCCGTTTCAATTGAGCTGGCTCCCAAAGTGGCCCTTGAGGTTACCGAGACGGATCCCGGCGTAAAGGGCAATTCATCAACTAATGTTTATAAGCCCGCAAAATGCGAGAACGGCGTTCAGGTGAGAGTTCCGCTGTTTATCAAAACGGGCGACATTGTAAATGTTGATACCAGGACCGGGGAGTATCTTGAAAGAGTTAGCCAAAAATCCACCAGAGAGCGATCGCGATCGTGATAAATTGAGTGGAAAGGCCAAGAACGACATCCGCGTCGTTTTGGATAGACTTCTGAAATGAAATCCATTTCATAACTAACCTGTTTTTATATTTAAGGAAAAAGTACGGTCCTTCGACAACGTCGGGTAAGACGGAAGCAAAAGAGGCGAAGAAAATCGTTAAGGCATGCGCTGTGTTCGGGAGCGCTTGATAGGCGATAAAGCTCCCTAGAGCCAGCGCTAAGCATGAATCAAAAATTACCACTTGCACGGATTGTTTAGTTATCTTCCCGTGTTTTTTAAGCTCGGAATTAAGGTGGGGATTCCAGTGGGGAACAGTTTCCAGCACAAAATGGCTCCCAAAAGCCAAAGGGATAGCCAAAAATGGATTGGCGACGGATACCGCAATGGCCGCTCCAACCGCTACATGAGGTGTTTCTAGCACAGTTATTCATGCTATAATCACCAAGCCCCTTATGTCAACTGTAATACCTTTAATCCTCCTTGTAATTATTGGCGCCCTGGTTTTTCTTTTTTTATATTGGAAAAAACTTCGAGATGATTATTCCAGGGACACGGTGTTCACGACAGGCTTATTTGTAGTGATCGGATCGATAGCCGGAGGAGTGGGCGGTAATTTACTTTCAAAAGTGTTAATGGAAAATCGGGTATTTGTGCCTCAGGGGACTTGGTTTTGGGGATCGGTCTTGGTCTCATTTGTGTTTTTTTTATTTGGTGTGAGGAAAAAAAAGCTTCGTTTTTTTGAGACATTTGAGGCGTATGGAATGGGGATCATTGTCTGGTTTGCGATTTTTGCAAGCATTTTGTACTGGCCATTGTCACTGGTTTTAATCATGTTTTTTATTCTTTACTTAATTCTTAATAAGTATTACAAGCGGTTTAACTGGTACCAATCGGGTAGGGTGGGCTTTTCCGGGTTAACCACACTGGGACTAGTTTTCTTACTGCGTTCTCTTGTTGCGGTATTTTTCCCAACTATGTTATCCTTCGTTGGAAGAGTAGATTCAATCGTTTCTGCGTCGGTCGCGTTTTTATTATTCTTTGCACTGTATAATCTTTCTCAAACATAAATGGCAAAACGAAAAAGTAAATTAACTAGAGGCGCTCAGATTGTAAGGTTCCCGGCGAAGGTTCTTTCCCCGGCGGGGTATTTTCTTAGTTCTCAGCTTGCACGCCTTAAAAGACGCAGGAAAGAAATTGAAGCAGATGATCCGTTTAAAAATATAAACAGGGTGACCGATAATGCCTCCCCGGATGCTGATGCTGAAGAGCAATTTGGTCATGCCAGGTCGGCGGCGATTAAAGAGCAGTTAGACCGGAAAATTATCCAGACTTGGAAAGCCTTGGCTAGGGTGAAAATTGGCAAGTATGGAATTTGTGAGCATTGCGGCGAGATGATTGATACGGATAGGTTGATGGTTTATCCCGAGGCCACCTTGTGTGTTAAATGTGAATCAAGAAAAACCAAAAATAATTCTTGAGGACAAATTTCTTCTCGTTATCGATAAGCCTTCAGGCTGGGTAGTTAATAACGCCGTATCTACAAGAGGCCAGAGGACGATCCAGGATTGGATAGCGGAAAATTTTAATTTTAGTATTTCCAATTCAGAGGTGTTTAGGAATGGGATAGTTCATCGCTTGGACAAGGAAACAAGCGGGGTGCTTTTGGTTGCCAAGGACGAAGACTCTTTTTATTATCTCCAAAAGCAGTTTAAAGATCGTTTAGTGGAAAAAACATATCTAGCGATGGTCCATGGACGGTTTGATGATAAAGAAGGGTCAATCTCTATTCCCCTTGGGAGACTTTCTTGGAATCGGGAAAAATTTGGGGTGGTCCCAGGCGGCAAGAGTGCACAAACAAATTTTGCAGTTGAAGGGGAGTATCGCGGCCCAAAGGAAATTTATACTCTTTTAAGGGTGTCGCCAAAAACAGGGAGGACCCACCAAATTAGAGTTCATATGAAGCATCTTGATCATCCAGTAATTTCAGACCAAAAGTACGCTGGCCGCAAAAGAGCGAGGGCAGACCGATCATGGTGCCCGAGATTATTTTTGCATGCTTATAAATTGGTTTTTAGGCATCCTGTGACGCACCAGAAAGCGAGCGTGACGGCGCCTCTTTCAGATGACCTGAAAAGTGTGATGACTGGCCTCGTGAAAACATGATACACTGAATGCGAGCATATGGACAAGGCAATTATCGGGGATCTTTTTTTTATTCTCTTGGCGGCTCTTTTAGGAGGAGTAGCGGCGAGGATCCTAAAGCTCCCAACTCTTTTGGGGTACATCGTGATCGGGGTGCTTCTTAATGTAGTCTTACCAATTGACCATGGGGGCGTGGAAAGTGTTGCCCAGATAGGGGTGATATTACTGTTATTCTCTGTCGGCATAGAGCTTTCTCTTTCAAAATTTGTGCGGGTTGGATATGTTGCTGTTTTAGGGGCCCTAGTGGAAATGGCTGTGGTTACTGGCGTGGTGTGGGCGATGCTTACGGCCAGCGGATTTGAAGGCATCCCGGCAATGGTGTTTGCCCTTGCTTTTTCGCTCTCATCAACGGCTTTGGTAGTCAAAATATTGGAAGACCGCGCAGAAACGGATTCTATCCATGGTGAAATAATGATAGGTTGGCTTTTAACTCAGGATTTGGCGGTTATACCAATAATGGCCATTCTTCCGACGTTAACTGACGGGATGGCAAATTGGGGAGGTACGGCAGTGAATAGCCTTTTGGTTTCAGCCTTCCTTGTCTCAGCGGTATTTTTTTTAGGGAGAATGCTTGCTCCAGCCCTCACTCATATAGTAGCTTCTACAAATTCTCGGGAGCTTATGGTCTTGGTCGGGATTTCCTTGGCCCTAGGAACTGCCTTTCTAGTATCTAATTTTGGGATTTCTCCAGCCCTTGGGGCATTTTTAGCAGGTGTAGTAATTTCCGACACTCAGGAAAACCATGCAATTTTTTCTGAAACAAGACCGTTGAGGGATGTCTTTGTGATACTTTTTTTTGTTACTTTGGGTTTTTTCATAACTCCCGCGGTGTTAATTCATAAAATTGGGTTTATTCTAAGTCTTGCAATTTTAGTGATCCTTATCAAAGCCTTGGTGATTTTGATGTTGATGTTATTTTTGGGCTATAGGGGTAAAACCGCGATGATCGTTTCTTTTGGCATGTCGCAGGTGGGGGAGTTTTCTTTTGTGATCTTTCTTGCCGCGCGAAGTTTAAATATCTTAAGTGAAGAATACGCTTCCATCGGGATTGCGACCGCCTTGGCGACACTTATCGCTACACCGTTTATCTATAAACTTATTGTTCCCTTATGGAGGAGACTAAAGCGATTGTCTGGAAGATGGCCTGTGATCGGATCAATTGTTAGTCCCGGAGTAAGGGCAAGAAAGGTGGAGAGTGGGCTTAAGGATCATGTTGTAATTTGCGGATTTGGAAGGATGGGAAGCTGGATCGGGAAGGCGCTTGACAGTGAAAAGATCCCATATGTGGTGATTGACTATAATCAAAGAGTTGTCAAGCAGGCTCAAAGAAAGGGGATAAGGATTATCTATGGCGACCCGGCTGAGCCAAATGTTTTGGATTCGGTTTCTGTCTCAGAGGCAAAAGCCGTGGTGGTTGCGATCCCGGATCTTGTTGTCCAGGAGGAGATCATTTCTTATTGTCAGAATCAAGCAAAAAAGGTCAAAGTTATTGCAAGAGCACATCTTGATGAGGACGTAGCAAAGCTTTCCCATCTTAGAGTTAAAAAGGTTGTCCAACCGGAGTTTGAAGCCGCAGTGACCGTGGTGAGGGATATTTTTACTTCGATGGGGAAGTCGCATGATGAGACAGGGAACATGCTCCGTGCCCTCAGGAGATTACATACTGTAAATTCTGCTTGATTATAATATGCCGGCCCGAAGAAGAAACCACGTAAAAAAGAAAGAGAGAAGAAGGCCATGGCCTTATGTAGTTACTTTGTTTTTTACGATGGCTTTAGCCTTTTACTTTTTCTATCCTTCAGTTTGGAGTGGGAACGGGAAGCTAACGATTGCTGCTTCTGGTAAAGAAAAGGAGGTCTATTTAGTTACTTTTGATCCCTCTGCCGAGACAGTTACGACCGTTATTTTCCCTGGAAATACTTCGGTTAATGCGGCAAATAATTTTGGGACTTGGCAATTGGGGAGCATTTGGGAATTAGGATTTTCTGAAGGGCTAGAAGGGGAGCTTCTTGTGAATACGCTAATGAAGACCTTTGGATTGCCTATCGAGGCTTGGGGGGAGAGTAATGGATCGCTTATATCAATCATCGTCACTAGAAAAACAAATTTAACTATTAAAGACAGAGCAAAGCTACTATTTGCATATCTTAGGATAGGTGAGAGCGGTAAGCGCACGATTAACGCGACTGAAACTGGGTTTCTTAAAAATGTGACTTTGCCAGGCGGAGGGAGTGGGTATGAACCGAAGGACGAGGTCCCCAAAAGCTTGTTAAGATTTTTTTCCGACATACAAGTTTCCCAAGAGAGGGCTAGAGTGAGGATTGTTAATAAGTCCGGGAATGGTTTGTTAAATGATCAAGTGGGCAAGGTGATCGAAGTGTTAGGCACGAAAATTGTTTCTGTTGATAGGGAGAGTAGTGAAAAATTCGATTGCCAAGTGGTAACTAACAGCGCAAAAATTACCCAGGCAAAACTAGCACAGCTATTTTCGTGCAAAAAGGAGAGAGCTAAAGATCTGGCAGAGGGAGAAATTGACTTTGTTTTCGGAGAAGACTTTTCTAAGCGCTTCTAAATAGAGGGAAGGAGTGAATGTGGGCTATCTTTTCCGCCCGTACCTCCTCTTTTATATAGACGGATACACACCCGATCGAAGCAGACTTGACTGTGACTTGATATTTATTCCCAAGCTTAATAAGACTAATTAGGCGTGAGGCAAGGTCATCGGGGAGCCTGCCGATGTATTTTCCAAAGGAGGTGACCACAGTGATCCTGTGATCACCAATGTTGAATAACACTGGAACTTGGGAATTAAGGACTGAGACTAGATCGGGACTGCCAATATGCAAAAGTTCAATAATTTTTGTGCGTCCTGGCTCTTCTAAAAATACCTGTTCTATACTGGTATTGTTTGCCCGCGCTTCGTGGGGGTTTGAAAATTCCCATTTTTCGAGGCACCTAATGGCGATGGAATTAAGGGGGTCGAGCTCGAGAACTTTATTTGCGTGCCGTTTGGCGGAGGCAGTCTTTCCAAGCTCAAAAAGAGCTTTGGCCAGCCTGTTTAAGGCACTGATGTTTTCAGGATCTTTTTTTAAGATCTCTTTGTTTAGTTCTGCGGCTTCTTGCCACTCACACTTGAGGGCAGCGTCGATAGCCTGGCGGGCGAGTTGATCCATGGCTCTCTTCTCAATGAGTATAAATTGGCTGGTGGGCTTGTCAAGGGTTATGAGTGATATAATTCATAATAATGAGTGGGCATTCAAAGTGGTCAACGATAAAAAGGCAAAAAGGCGTTAACGACGCCAAACGCGGTCAGCTTTTTTCAAAGATGTCAAAGATAATTTCGATAGCTGCCAGGGATGGGGGAGCCAATCTTGAATCAAACCAAAAATTAAAAGTGGCAGTGGAAGCCGCAAAGACGGCCAATATGCCAAAAATTAATATCGAGCGGGCGATCGCCAGTGCCGGCAAGGAGGGGAAAAATTACGAGGAAGTGGTCTACGAGGGCTTTGCTCCAGAGGGCCTCGGGATTTTGATAGAAGCAACAACTGATAATAGAAATCGTACAGGGCAAGAAATCAAAAATATTTTGGAACGGAGCGGGGGAGCGATGGGAGGCCCGGGATCTGCTTCGTTTAATTTTGTGCCAAAGGGACTAATATTATTGGCCCAGAAAAAATTATCTGACGATGAAATGCTCAAGGTAATTGATTTGGGGATAGATGAAGTTGAGGAAACTCCCGATGGGGTAGAAATATATACCCCACCCTCTCAGGTTTATGAAATCGAAAAGAAAATAAGAGCATTGGGGATGGGGGTAGATGAAGTTGAGTTGACACAGAAACCCAAAATAAGCACAACGGTTAGTGAACCCAAAAAGAGCGAGAAGCTTTCTAGATTACTCGAAGATCTAGACGATCATGAAGATGTTCAAAAAATTCACCCGAGCTTTAAGATTATCTAAAAGGAGAAAATTTGTAATAACCTCGCTTTTACTTGTGTTAGGCTTTATCGGCGTTACCTTCTTGGACGGACAGAATAGGTTTTTAGGGATCGGCCTACTTGCTTTTGTCACCGTTATTTTATTTTTTTGGTCTCTGGCAGAGGGATTGGGGAGAAATGCAATTCTACTTGTCTTGGTCCTTCCGATGTTTTTTACCCTTGGTGTGGGCTTATTTTGGTTTTTGTTGCCAGCAAGTATTTTTTCACTGCTCCCGGTTTTGATTTTATATGGTGCCGGGATTTATGCGCTATGCCTTACCACAAATATTTACACTGTTTCGGCGATCAGGACGATCGCCTTGGTTAGGGCGGCAAAAAGTGTTGGTTTTGTACTCGTTCTATTTACAAGTTTTCTTTTGTTTGATGCGATTTTATCGACCCGGCTAAATGTTTTTTTTAGCTCACTTCTATCTTTTGCGGTTGCCTTTCCACTTTTTCTTCATGGCCTGTGGGCAACGAGGCTTACTGTCGAGCTTGAGAAAAGCGTTTTGACATATTCTTTGATTTTTTCGTACATGGTTGCGGCCATCTCTTTGTCTTTATATTTTTGGCCAATTACGGTAATAGTTGGCTCACTGTTTTTCACCGTGGTGGTTTATGTACTATTGGGCCTAGGTCAGGCTAAGCTCGAGGGGAAACTTTTCAGGCAGACGATAAGGGAGTACTTAATTGTCGGAATTTTAGTGTTTTTGGCTCTGGTCATCTCAGCTCACTGGCGAGGCTAAACAAATTTACAAAAAAACGACACCTATTTGTCGAGGGACAGGGGAGAGGAAGACTTCAGGGACTAGTGTTTGTTTCACGATCGGTATACATATTTTCACGAAAATTATAGGACCCATAATGATCATTTTGATATAGTTATTGAACTCAAAATAATGGAGGTAAGTGTAGCAATCTCAAGCTGTTACACTTGTTGCTGTATTAGGTGCTCTCTAAGTAACCACTCCCTTGAGCGCTATTTCGTTAACTATGGTTTAAACTACATTGTCGTACAATAATACTTTTGCGACATTGTAATTTTAGTGAGAGCGGAGAGAGCTGGTCGCAAATGTGTTTATGTGTTTGTGTATTTGGCGTATTAATTTAGTTGAAATTTGAATAACCCCTTTTAAGTGTCGATAAGCAGTGTTTCTATTCCGAATAAAGCCCGAAAAATTGGAGAGCTTTTTGATAAAGACGATATAAGTATCAGCTTTTTGATGAGAGAGGCCTTAAAACGTAAATGGTAAAGCTATATTCGAGCTTAAAACCACTCATTTCATGATGGAAGTTTGAATCAAGTTGGAACCAGATCATTAATTTAGAATAATGAATTAAATTTATTAAAGTCGCACAATAATTGACATTTTTCTTTTTTTTTTGTAAATTGTAATTACTCCCCTACCCCATGAAAGAACTGACAGAAATTTCTAAAAAAATAAGTGAATTTTTGGATTATTTGGCGGTCGAGCGCGGTTGCTCCCCTCTGACAATTCGTAATTATAGGCACTACTTGAGGCGGTTTGCGCTTTGGTTTGAGGCCAAAGAGAATGAAAGTGAAGTCACAAAAATCACTCAGGAATCAATCCATAAATACAGACTTTATTTGTCAAAGTTTGCCGATGAAAAGAATCATCTGCTTTCGAAACGCACCCAGAGCTACCACATTATTGCTTTAAGGTCTTTTTTGAAGTGGCTTATTAAAAATGACCACAAAGTGATTTCTCCGGAGAAATTGGATTTGCCGAAGGTTGAGGATCGCCAGGTGAAATTCCTAACTGGCGAACAAGTTGACCGGCTTTTGAACGCTCCTACGCTTTCAAGCATTAATGGAAAGCGTGATAAAGCAATTTTAGAGGTGTTGTTTTCAACGGGACTTCGAGTTTCTGAGCTTGCCGGACTTGACCGCGATAAGCTTGATTTGGATCGCCGGGAATTTGGAGTGGTGGGAAAAGGCGGCAAGGCAAGAGTGGTTTTTTTGTCGGTGAGAGCGCGCGATTGGCTTAACCAATATTTGGCCGCAAGGAAAGACCACTATAAGCCAGTGTTTATTCGTCACAAAGGGAACCCCGACCCGTCAACTCCGAGTGAAAAAATGAGGCTCACTCCCCGATCTATCCAAAGAATGGTTAAAAAATACGCTCTGAAAGTGAGCTTGCCGGTGGATGTGACTCCGCATGTTTTGAGGCATTCGTTTGCGACAGACCTTTTGATGGCTGGAGCAGATCTAAGAAGCGTCCAGGAAATGCTTGGGCACAAAAACGTCTCCACGACGCAAATTTATACTCATGTCACCAATAAACAACTCAAAGACGTCCACGAAGGCTTTCATGGAAAGGGTGGGAAATGAAATGCTGTGTTATACTCTTCTAAATTTGAGAGTTGAAAGGGGTACGATGTGATTTTGCAAACGCCGGGAGTTGTTGCGGCACGGGAGGCGCGAGGAAAGCGCCGAATGTGGTTAGAGCGTAAGCTTAAAGAAGGAGGGCTGACCAAAGCCGAATACGATGCGGTCAAAGGAAAAATGGTCGCATATGATGTCAGTATCCGGGACTACATAAGGATTTGTTACGCCCTCGGTGTTGTCAGGTGGACGGACGACGATAGGCTTGTCTCAACCTAGAACGGATTATTTGATGCTTAATTGGCGGAGTAATACTCGATATTTTATTCCGCTGATGTCTTTTCTAGGGCGGTGAAGGCTAAATTGACTATTTGTAAATTGTTTTTCTGTCGGCGACGCGTAGAATTGTAATTTGTTTATGGTGTTTGTCGATTGTATAAATTGCTCTGAATGATCCAATTCTCAGGCGATAATTGTTTCTTCCGACGAGTTTTTTGCTGTTTGTGGGATGTGGATTTGTAGATAGAATCAATATTTTCTCTACGATTTTTTTGGCGAGTGGAGATGAAATCTTATCGAGTTCTTTTTGAGCCTTGCGAGTAATGAGAAGTTTATATCTTGGCATTACTCCCCCAGCGGCTTTTAATGTAGGCAGATAGTTCAGTAGTTTTTTCTGTTTTCGCCTTTTCCGCCTCTTTGCTGTCAGAGAGATCCAGCACGGCCTCTTCTAATGCGTTGAAATAACCGGCATCAGCAAGGACCGCTCTGGGCTTTGAGCGCTGGATAATAAATAACGGTTCGCCTTTTTTTACCACGTTGTCTATTGATTTGGCGACATTTTTTCTCAAATCAGAAATAGAAATAGTTGTACTGTTCATTGTACAGTCAATATATCAAGATTATAAAGTAGTGTCAATATTTTATTCCGCCGATGTCTTTTCCAGGGCGGTGAGGGCGGCGGCCATGTCCCCGCGCTTGGCAAAGCGCATCATAATTACTCCTTGGGTATTCCTCCCCATCTGGGGGATATTTTTAAGAGGGAGCTTAATAACTTGTCCAGACTTACTGGTAATTACCACCTGCTCGATCATGGGAGTAACTAGCCTTGCAGTTACGAGTGGACCTGTTCTCTCATTCACTACTCCAGCCTTGACCCCTTTCCCCCCTCTTTTTTGAAGCGGGAATAGTTTCACTGCCGTTCGCTTCCATCAGTTTTTGAAGGAAATACTTCCATTGCGATCACTTGGTCGTCCATATCAATTTTAATCCCGCGAACTCCTGTAGTTGCCCTTCCCATCGAGCGGACATCCTGCTCTGAAAATCTTATTGATTTCCCTTTTTTAGTAACCAGCAAAACATGGTCGTTGCCATTTGTGGTATCAACCGATACGAGCTTGTCATCACCTGTTAATTTAATGGCGATCAGCCCATTGGATCTTAAATTATCAAATTGCCTGATGGCGGTTTTTTTAACTGCTCCCTGGGACGTTGCCATGATGATGTGTTTTGAACCGCTATTTTTGGCGACAACCGAGCGGATCTGTTCCCCTTGATCAAGATTTACGATGTTGACCAAAGCATGGCCCTTGGATTGTCTGGAAGTTTCCGGGATTTCCCAAGCATTTGTGCCAAAAACACGGCCTTTATTTGTAAAAAATAAGATCGTGTCATGGGTGTTGGTTGAGATAATGTGCTCTATCTCGTCTTCATCTTTTGTGGCCATCCCGACGACTCCTTTCCCTCCCCTTCTTTGGGATTTAAAAGTGTTTGTGGGGACCATCTTGATGTAGCCTGTCTTCGAGAGAGTGATCAAGACATTCCTTTTGGCGACCAGGTCCTCCTCGGAAAACTCTCCGATTTTTTGTTTATATATTTTTGTCTTGCGCTTATCCCCGTATTTCTCTTTAAGTTCTTCTAATTCTTTCCTGATAATCGATAGGATTTTTCGCGGATCTTTGATTGTTGCCACTAACTTTTTAATTAATTCTTGGATCTCTTTGTATTCTTTTTCAATTTTTTCCCGTTCCAGGGCGGCTAGGCGTCGCAATTGCATATCAAGGATCGCGGTTGCCTGCACCGCAGAAAGCCCGAATTTTTTGATAAGATTGCTTTTTGCGTCCTCTTGAGTGCGGCTTTTCCTGATTGTTTTGATCACTTCGTCAAGATTATCAAGGGCGATTTTTAAGCCTTCTAAGATGTGCGACCTCCTTTTGGCACTGGTCAGATCAAAAATTGTCCTTCTTAAAATTACCTTTTGGCGGTGCTTTACGTACTCATCTAATATCTGCTTAAGGTTTACAGTGTGAGGCACACCATTAACCAAGGCAACGAAATTAGCCGGGAAAGTTGTCTGTAGTTTTGTGTATTTGAAAAGGTTATTAAGGATGCTTTTGGGTTTGCCATCGCGTTTAAGCTCTATGACGATGCTCATCCCGTCTTTATCGGACTCATCTCGAAGAGCCGAGATGCCTTTAACGCGCTTATTTTTGACTAAATCTGCGATGCTCACGACTAGTTTTGCCTTGTTTACTTGGTAAGGGATCTCCGTTATTTCGATAATTGAACGGCCTCTGGGGCCATCTTTTATTTCTGCTATCCCCCGAACGGGTATCTTCCCCCGACCGGTGGAATAAACATCTTTCAGTGCGCCTGCGTCATAAATCGCGCCTCCAGTGGGAAAGTCAGGACCGGGTAAAAACTCGACAATTTCTTCTATGCTAATGTCGCTTTCAAAGGAGCACTCGGGCTTTTTGTAATCATTGTCGTCAAGATCTTCAATCTCCCCTCCTGCAACTGAGTCTATTTTTTTAATAATTTCTTGGGCGTTTTCCAGATGATCTTTTTCTTGAAAAACTGGCTGCCCTTTTTTGATCACCGCAAGGAGCGCCTCAACCACCTCTTTAAGATTATGGGGAGGTATTTTTGTGGCCATCCCGACAGCGATCCCCTCAGACCCCATGAGGAGTAGATTTGGAAGAAGAGAGGGTAGGTAAATCGGCTCCCCCAAGGTTGCATCGAAATTTTCCATAAAGTCGACCGTCCTTTTTTCAATATCCAAAAGCATATGATCGCTAATGGATGCTAATTTTGCCTCGGTATAACGCATTGCCGCCGGTGGGTCGCCATCAACAGACCCAAAATTCCCTTGCCCGTTCACTAAGGGGTACCGCATAGAAAATTCTTGGGCAAGTCTCACCATGGCGTCATAAACTGAAGTATCTCCATGGGGATGATATTTACCTAGGACTTCTCCGACCACCTTGGCGCTTTTTGAGTGTTTTGCTGATGAATGAAGGCCCATCTGGTGCATGGCGTAAAGAATCCTCCTGTGTACGGGCTTTAAGCCATCGCGTATGTCCGGAAGGGCGCGTGCCACGATCACGCTCATGGCGTAGTCAACGTAGCTTGTTGAAAGCTCGCTCGTGATGTCTACAGACTTTATTTTTCCAATGTTCATAGACTTTAAATTCTAGCTTGTTTGAGGCTAAGAAGCAAGGACAACTAGCCTCTAGTGGTCTTGTAAAATTCAAACATTACCGTCATAAAAAAAGCGACCCCAAGTGAATATGGAACGGTCATTAAATTGAATTCTGCAAAGGTGGTAAAGAGGATAAAGCTAAGGACAAAACCGATCGAGAGCTGTGCGCCATATCTTCTAAAAAGTTTTTTCCAATTCATGCTAGTTTATAAAAATGTGACCAATATTAGCCCTAAAACTAATAGCCCGAAGATCAAAATAAAAGCGATCATCCGGTAATTGTCTTCAGGTCTTTTTTGGGAGGGTGTGACGATGTTATCCATTGGCTTTTGCCTCCTTGGTCTTTACGATTATCGGTCTGACTAAATTTGTACCGATATTAGCGAGTTTATTTCCGATCCCGGCAACAAAGCCCATTAGGAAAAGATGCGCAAACAAATTTAGGCTGTCATTGAGCACGTATGAGGGGATTATTTCCGCCTTGGCATTGCCTGCGGTTGGCAGTCCTAAGCTTGCGGCGTCCAATGAGATAGCGGGAAAGCTAAATAGCTTTGCGGGCTGGGTTTTCTTCGTAAAAATTCGGTACGCGCTCAGTGCAGAGAAAACAATCACTCCGATCCCTACGAAAATGAGGATATATCCAAGGATCTTTTCGCTCATAATTCATTATATAACATAAATATCTTGGTTGTATCCACTGACGCCAACCAACTCTCCTTTGCCTTTGACAATTTCTTCAAAAGGAATGCAGTAGTTACACCCTCCATGCGGGCATTTGAGGTGTTCGATTTGTCTGGCCAACTGTATCCTTTTTGCAATTTTGAGTACCTTTCGGTGTGCAGCGCTTAGCTCAGGGAGCTTCTTCTCGACCAATTTGCCATCGCCTGCCAGGTACCAGTAGCTTGCCCGGTCAACTTTTCGGCTTTGGGTATTTGCTACAAGTAGATGATATATCGGGAGCTGGAGCGAGTCTTCGTCTTCCTCTTCTCTCCCGGTTTTAAAATCAACAATATGAACACTGTCTGTAATCGGCAAATATTCAAGCCAGTCGATTTTGCCGCAAAGGATTATATTTTCATCTTCACTGATCCAGTAGTACGGTAAGTCCCCTTTTATTTTAACGGCTTTATTGGATAGCGGGCCGGGGTTCTCGGTAACCATTTGAATCATGCTTCGCGCTTGTTCTTTGTAATTATCCTCTTCTTCTTTTGATTTAAATCCTCCTCGTTTTCCAGATACCTTGTCCCACTCGGCCTTAAATTTAGTGAGAGGTGACACTTTGAACCTTTCTTCTTGCGGGAGCGTGGAGAGCGACTCGAGAACGCTGTGAACAACCTGTCCGCGACTCAAAGGGGGGGTAACACGGTTAATTTTGTGACCGGTGATCGGGTCTTTGTACATGGCCCTCAGGTAGTAAAGCCGCGGGCACTTTAAAAAATCACCAATTGAAGAGTGAGAAACCCAAGTAGCTTTAAATTTGTCCTTTGTCATGGACTTTATTATATCAATTATGACAAATTGATTTCTTCGAAGAGTTTGGGAAGGAGGATATTTTGATAGCCAAGATCAGTTTTTATCTTTTCAGCCAGTACCATTCTTTCTTCGTCTTCTCCATGGATTAAAATTATTTGTTTAATTTTTTTCATTGCCCTTAGCCAGTCCAAAAGTTGGGGTTGATCGGCATGAGCGCTTAGTCCGCTAATTTCTGTGATTTGTGCTCTTATTTTTACTCTTTTCCCATAAATTTTGATGTCTCTTTCTCCTTCATTAATTCTTCTTCCCATGGTCCCTTTGGCTTGGAATCCGACGATCAAAAGCCTGGTCGTGTCTTGCGGCAAGAAATGGATGGCGTGGTGCAGTATCCTTCCCCCGGTCATCATCCCGCTCCCGGCGATGATAACTTTAGCACCCCTGGACTTGATGATATTTTTGCTTTCCAGGACGCTATCTGTCGTGGCTAAGCCCGGGAAGCTAAAAGGATCGTCTTTTGATGCGTGCTCCAATAGTTTCCTGTTGTACAAGTCTGGATATTTTTTAAATATTTTGGTGACTTTGCTCGCCATTGGGCTATCAAGGAACACTTTTGTCTCTGGTTTTATTTTCCCATCCTTTTTAAAGTGATCGATTAAGTGGAGAAGTATTTGTGTCCTCTCAATTGAAAAAGCAGGGATAAGAAGGGCTCCCCCGGTTATCTCAATGGTATTTATTTCTTTCCGGAGGATTTCCTCAGATGATTCATCGGG
>LCET01000005.1:44221-72098 GCA_000995185.1 Candidatus Woesebacteria bacterium GW2011_GWC1_42_9 | reverse complement strand
TCCCGCCATATGTGGATTCCAAAAAGACATAATTAGCTTCGTTTATTTTTTCAGTTGGTTTTATGAGATCTTCCGGGCTATTCCCGAGATCTCCGCTAAAAGCAATTATCTCGCCATCCACCTTCACTTCAATGCTCGCCGATCCGAGAATATGGCCGGCATCGTAGTAGCTTAATACAAAGTCCGATATCGCAAGAGGAACATGATATTCAATAGGCTTGAAAAGACTGAGAGTACGGTTGACATCAGCGGTGTCAAAAAGATCAGGACGGTCGTCATGCTCATTGATATTGGCAGTATCATGGAGTGCAATATCCACGAGATCGGCCGTGGCTCGGGTCATATAAATATTTTTGTTGTAGCCGTTTTTGACCAAAAGAGGTAAACGGCCGCAATGGTCTAAATGAGCGTGGGTTAGAAATACACCCTCAAGTTTTTTGGGATCAAACTTAAGATTTTCAAAGTTGAGCTCAGAAATTTCTTCTGGCCCCTGAAACATCCCAAAATCAATCAATAAATGCGTGCCTTTATTGGAGACAATTTCATAGGAGGACCCGGTGACCATGCCCCCTGCTCCGTGAACGATAACTTTAGCCATAAGAACTCATTCTACCAGAATAATCGCTTTCATGGACAAATTTAGATAAAATACGCTATGAAGAGAATTTTTATCGTTATATTTTTGGTTTTTGTTTCCCTTGGCGGATTATATTTTGCTAATTCCATTAATTTTAAAAAGGATGAAACCAAGGTCCTTGGGGAGGAGCTTCAAAGGGAATCAAGTGCTGTTGAGGTTAGTTTTGGGGATGAAAAGTATGCAGTTTATTGGTCGGTTTTAAGTAATCTGGATACCTTGGAACTGATCCCTAATTTTGACGACAGTCAGACGGCAAGCTCGGCCTTTGATAAATATGGGTGTGAGTTATTGATTAGTGGGGGCTTCTATACGGAGGCTGGTAAGCCAATTGGATTATTCAGGGCTAATTCAGAAACTATTCAGGAATTTAGTGTAAATGTGCTGATGAACGGAGTGTTTAGTGTCAACGATTTTTCCACCCCAAGGATTACTCGTGAAGTGCCTGGTGACCCGCTTAAGATCGCGCTTCAAACCGGGCCGATATTGATTGAAAATAGCTTTAATCAAAAGCTTAATCTGGCGTCTGATAAAAATGCCCGCAGAGTGATCTCGGCCGTGACCGGGGATAATAAACTTATTTTTATGGTGATATATGATCCCAAATCTGTTTTTCTTGGGCCGGAACTCGTTGATTTGCCCCAGATTGTTTCTTTAGTATCGGCTGAAAATGATTTAAATATTGCTGATGCGATTAATCTTGATGGCGGGAGTGCTTCAGCTTTTAAATCTCGAGATTTTTCTTTGAGCGAGATTTCTCCCGTCGGAAGCTTCTTCTGTTTACAGTAGGTGTGTGATAGTATGCTGGTGCTTGGAAGTGTATTTCCTTTGGAGGAACAATGAAAATTGTGGTCGTGGTAGGGTGGATTGAGGCTATTGTGGGCTGTATGTTTTCGGGTAAGACCGAAGAATTACAGCGAAGAGTGAGAAGAGCAGAAATCGCAGGACGCAAAGTTTTGGTTGTTAAACCAGCAATCGATGATCGATACTCTATAAACGGAGTCGTGAGTCATATTGGCAATGACATTGACGGTATTCCTGTATGCATGGACAAACCAAGAGAAATTCTTGATCTCTTGGGAAAGGGTGTTAATGTTGTCGCAATCGACGAAGCTCAGTTTTTCTATCCTGAGATTGTTGGGGTAATTACGGCACTTGCCTGCTGCGATATTCGGGTCGTCGTTGCGGGGCTTAATTTGGATTTTCGCGGTGAACCCTTTGGTGCAATGCCTCAAATAATGTGCATTGCAGATCAAGTGACCACTCTTCACGCAATTTGTATGGTTTGCGGAAGTGAACAAGCGAGCAGGACACAGCGCTTAGTGGATGGGGCTCCCGCACATTACAACGAACGCCAAATTTTGATTGGGGCTGAAGAATCTTACCAAGCTCGGTGCAGGAAACATCATGTAGTACCGATGTAATCAGTAAGGGAGATGGCAAGCTCTGCTATCGTCGTCTCCCTTCCATGACCGGGGTACACTTCTATTCCTTCCGGCATTCTTAGAATTTTTTTGATTGATTTAATTAATTTTTTTTCATCCGAGTATTTGTGATCAGTCCTACCTACTCCCCCTCCAGCAAAGACCAAGTCCCCGACAAAGATTTTGGCCACTTTACTGGAATAAAGTGCCACACTTCCAGGGGTGTGCCCAGGAACTCCAATAACTTTCAGCGAAAAGTGCCCGATATCAAGTTTTGAATTATTTTTTAAATAGTCATCAGGAATCGGCGTCGGCCCCGGATCGATTCCTAAAAAATATTTGGCGCTTTCTCTCATGCTTCTTAATATTGGCAAATCACTTTGGTGGATTAAAAAAGGTATTTTGTAGGCGATCTTTATTTCATTTACTGCCATTACGTGGTCGAAGTGGCCATGAGTGGCGAGAATTGAAAGGGGCTTAATTTCCAGATCTGTTATCTTTCTTATGATGAAGTCTGCATCATCTCCTGGGTCGATGATCACTCCTTCATGGGAACGCTCGTCATAAAGGATGTGGCAGTTAGCTGACATTTGCCCGACGGGAAGCGTAAGGCTAGATATTTGTCCGCTGAGCATTGAAGACAAAGAAAGCAAGAACTAAAAATGCTGACATAATCCCGATCCAGTGCACAAAAGTAAGTGTCTCAGTAGCAACAATTAAGGGAGCCACCAAAAGGGCAACCAAATTCATGACTTTAATTAATGGGTTTATTGCCGGTCCGGAAGTATCTTTGAGAGGGTCACCAACTATGTCTCCTACTATCGTGGCTTTATGTTCATCACTTCCTTTTCCGCCATATAGACCGTCTTCGATCATCTTTTTTGCATTGTCCCATGCTCCTCCGGTGTTACTCATAAACACCGCCAAAAGCTGACCGGTGAGGATGGTCCCGGCTAAAAATCCCCCAAGCGCCTCAGCTTTCAGTAAAAACCCAACTAATATGGGGACAATTATCGCCACAAGCGCTGGGGCGGCAAGTGCTCCCAAAGCGGCTTTTGTAGTGAGATCAACAACTTTAGCATAGTCCGGTTTTTGGGTGCCTTTCATTATCCCCGGCATTTCTTTAAATTGTCTTCTCACTTCTTTGATAACAGCAAAAGTACTATCCGATACTGCTTTGATGGTAAGGGAAGAGAACAAGAAAGGTATCGCTCCCCCAATTAGAAGGCCCACAAAGACAGCGGGGTGAGCTACGTCAATGGAAGATAATCCATTGTCAGTCAAAAATGACTCAAACAAGGAAACGGCGGCGACCACTGCAGAAGCAATCGCAAATCCTTTTGTCGTTGCTTTGGTGGTATTCCCTATAGAATCTAATTTGTGAAGTATTCCTGCCGACTTATCTTTTATCCCAGCTAATTCTGCAATCCCTTGGGCATTATCGGCGATGGGTCCATAGGAATCCATCGAGACGATGAGCCCTGTCGTGGTTAGCATTCCCATCCCGGCCAAAGCGACGCCATAAGCCGCCATCAATGGATCTGGGAAAATCAAAAATGATGTAAGGATGGTCACTCCAATTGCAAGAATTGCCCAAACCGTCGAGGAAAATCCGGATACTAAACCAGCAAGGATTACGGTGGCCGGCCCCGTTTGAGATTGTCTGGCGATCTCTTTAGCAGGGGCGTGGTCCCCCGTCGCGTAGTCTGTAAGAACAAAAATTACTATAGAAAGGATAACCCCGACAGTGGTGGCAAAAGCTAGGTCAACTCCGCCAGTGACCTCTTTAGATAGAAGAAAGAATCCGCCAATGGAAACGATTGCGGAGATAGCAAATGCCCTGAGGATTGCATTGACCCCCTCGTTAATTTTGGATTTACCTTTGGCGCGAACAGCAAATATTCCAATGGTCGAAGTGAATACACCTAGGGCGCGGACGGCAAGCGGGAATAGTACTCCGGGGAGGCCAAACGTTGCGGCTCCCAGGATCATTGCAGCGACGAGGGTTACCTCGTAGGACTCAAAAAGGTCGGCCGCCATCCCGGCGCAATCTCCGACATTATCCCCCACAAGATCAGCAATTACGGCGGCGTTTCTGGGATCATCTTCCGGGATCCCCTTTTCTATTTTTCCGACTAAGTCAGCCCCTACATCTGCGGCTTTTGTATAAATCCCGCCGCCTACCCGCATAAAGAGGGCAAGCAAACTTCCCCCAAACCCAAAGCCGATCAGTACTTCAGTTGCGTGCTCGCCGTAATACCAATAGATAAGAGTTGCTCAGCGGCTTGAGCCACACGGACATTGGCGCGTGTTGCGATATTCATCCCTACCGTGCCGATGAGTGCAGAAAAGAATGATCCCAAAAGGAAAGCTCCCGATCTGCCAACAGCAAGCGCCTGGTTGTCGGCAGTTGCATATAAAAAGATAGCAAGAATTAGGACAATGGGAACAATCGTCAGAAATTGCCGTTTGAGATAAGCATTGGCGCCGCTTCGGATGGCATCTCCAACCTCATTGGTGGCTTCATTGCCGGTTTTTGCGGAGAGTACTTGTCTGGCAAGATAGATTGAAATAGCGATCCCCACTAAAGAAGAAGCAAGGATTATTCCCAGAAACAAGTTTGTGTCGATCATAATCGTATTGTAAAAAAGTATTTGCTTTATTGCAAATAAAGAGCAGCTTATATGTCCAGGTTGGCAGTGGTCGCGTGAGTTTGGATGAATTTTTTCCTGGGTGGGACTTCTTCGCCCATCAGGGTCGTAAATATTTGGTTGGCGTAGTCGGCGTCTTCGATCGTGATTTGTTTTAGGATTCTTGTTTTGGGGTCCATGGTTGTTTCCCAAAGCTCGCTGGCATTCATCTCCCCGAGACCCTTAAATCGCTGGACATTTGCTTTGGTCTTTACTTTCCTGAGGTACTCTTCCCTTTCCTCCTCGGTGTATACATAGGCTTTCTCACGGCCATGGGAGATTTTATACAAGGGCGGCATGGCGATATAAAGGTAGCCGTTTTTGATGATCTCCGGGAGGTGTCTGTAGAAGAATGTTAGATAGAGGCATTCAATATGAGAGCCGTCGACATCAGCATCAGCCATGATTATTATCCTGTGATAGCGGATTTTTTTAATATCAAATTGCTCGCCGATCCCCGCCCCTACCGCGACGATTAAGTTTTTAAATTTGTCTGACTTTACAATTTGATCAAGCCGCGCCCGCTCGGTATTTAAGACTTTTCCAAATAGCGGCAAAATCGCTTGGAATTTCCGATCACGACCTTGTTTGGCACTACCTCCTGCGCTGTCCCCCTCTACAATATATAGTTCGCTATTTTCGGGCTGAGTTGATTGGCAGTCTGCCAGTGACCCTGGGAGAGTTGCTCCCTCAAGCGCCCCTTTTCTGATGACTGCGTCTTTGGCGGCGCGTGCCGCTAGTCTGGCTCGGGCGGCCAGCTCCACTTTTTCGATAATTTTTCTGGCGTCGGCCGGGTGCTCCTCAAGGTATTGATCTAGTCCTTCTTTGACTGCGGCCATCACAAAGCCTTGTATTTCGGGATTATTTAGCTTGGCCTTGGTTTGGGACTCAAATTGTAGGGATTCCGAGGGCATTTTGACGTAAATTACGGCATTTAACCCCTCTTTTAGATCCTCACCGGTAAGGCTAATTTTCCCGTCTTTAAGGAGTTCATTTCTTTTTGCATAGTCCAAAATTGAGCGGGTTAATGCCATCCTAAATCCTGTTACATGGGTCCCCCCGTCTGGAGTGTTTATGCCGTTAACGTAGGCTTTAATGTTTTCGTTGTAGGTATCTGTGTATTGAATGGCGACTTCGCTCACAACTGAGTCGCTTTCTTTGGAGAAGGAGATGACATTAGTTAGCTTTACTTTGTCGCGATTTTGGTGGGCAATCATGGTACTTATCCCGCCTTCAAAGTAATAGTGGGCCTCTTCACTTTCGCGCTCGTCAAAAAAGTGGAAAGCAAGCCCTCCGACAAGATACGCGCGATCTTTCATCAAGTTTTTAGACTTGGAATTTTCCAACATGATATCGCCGAAGACTTCACGGTCAGGGGAGAAACTCGTGATCGTTCCCGTTTGATTGCTTCCGATCTTTATCCCCCACTCTTTGGGGAACCATTTGTCAAGCTGTGCCTGGGTGGCTTCAGAAACACTTTTTTGCGGGATACCTTTTTTGTATTCTTGGAAATAAGCTTTGCTGTCCCGAAGGACGATTACTAAAAATTTACTGGAGAGTGCATTCACGACAGAAGCGCCAACTCCATGAAGACCGCCGGAAATTTTATATGCCCCTCCTCCAAATTTGCCTCCAGCATGGAGCTTGGTCATAGTAAGCTCTAAAGCAGACACGCCTGATTTATGTTTTTCAACTGGGATTCCTCGGCCATTATCTCGGATAGTGGCGGTGCCGTCTTTGGCAATACGGACCCAGACATCAGTCGCTTTTCCCGCGAAAGACTCGTCAACGGAGTTATCCACGATCTCCCGCAAACATTCATGAAGTCCCCTTGTATCAGTTGAGCCAATGTACATCCCAGGACGCTTTCGCACCGGTTCTAATCCCTCTAAAACTTGTATTTCTTGGGCTGTATAGTCACTCACAGAAGCTCTCATACTACTCTAATTATAGCCTTTGGGCAATAAAAAACCCACCAAGGTTTTGGTGGGTTAACTAATATTTCATTGGAATCATTGGCTTTATTGCTTATTGACTCCCTTGAATCCGAGATGCATTGCCTCCATTGCGCGATCGAGTACCTCATTGGCAATTCCATTAGCACGAGCAGTGCCTTTTTGTAGAATGCCCTCAAGGTCATATCTCACAACTTCATGGCGTTTCTCGCGAATTGGGTTCAGGAAATCGTTGAGAACACTGGCGAGGCGTCTTTTTAGCTCGACATCGCCGATGGATACGCCGTTTATTTCGCCGGCACGGTAGATACTCTTGAATTCCTGGATCTGCTCGGGATCAGGATCAAAGGCGTCGAGATATGTGAATACCGGATTATTTTCGGGGTCACCTGGGCTTGTCCGGTGGATTCTGTTTGGGTCGGTGAACATCCCCATCACTTTTTCAGTGACTACCTCTGGCGTGTCGGAGAGCATGATCGCGTTCCCGAGGCTTTTACTCATCTTTGAGTCGCCATCAGTACCAACCAATCTGCCTACTTTCCCCACCTGCCCCTCGCAAGGCCTGAATACAGGCGCGTAGTCGCGGTTAAATCGCCTGGCCCACATTCTAGCATCGTTTAGGTGCGGTAGTTGATCTGCTCCGACAGGAACCAGTAGTTGATTGCCGGACTTGTTTGGAGGGCTGACCATATAGATGTCCGCGGCCTGATCTACAACGTAGACCATAAATCCGGCGGATGGGTTGCCTCCAACAGATTTTAACTCCTCCTTGATGGTCGGATTACGCTCGACTTCGCTCCAGCGTACGACATTGGAAAGTAGATGGAACAGCATTCCGCGAGCCGGAACTTGGCTCTGGAGAACGAAATTGACGTTTGGTTTCCAGTACTCTAGCCCTACCGCCATCCAGTCAAGTGTCACTTGACGTACAGAATCCCGGATCAATTCTGGCCGGTCCGCATGTGTCGTCAAGGCCTGCAGATCTGCAAGCAAGAAAAAGCACTCCAGATTAGGATCTTTCTGGGCCTCGAGCCAAAGCGTCAATGCACCGACATAGTGCCCAAGATGAAGTGCCCCTGTGGTACGCATACCAGTTAGTACTCTTCTGACAGCTTCAGACATTTTTGTTTTCCCTTTCTGATTCTTGTTCGTTTTCTTTTCTTTGTTGTTTGATCTTGGTTGCCCAGTACATTCCAAGGACAAGAATGCCGATTCCAATGAAACGGACAATCCAGTGCCCTAGACTCAGTGGCGCTTCGGGGAAGGTTTCTGGCCAGACCCAGTTGACAACTGCGGTATACACTGCGCTAACGAAGCCACTGAAGGAACTTATCATCACTACTTCAGTGATAGATAGTTTGAACTTTGGCTTTTTTGCGACTTGCTTCCAGCCCATGCCCATGAAAACAAAGATCATGGTTAATACCACCCAATATGGGATATTTGTGACCATTGACTTCACGGCAAATTTATACTCCTCATATTGCCCTGTTATAACAACTACGCCAACGGAGATAATGGCTCCAGCAAAAGCAAGCCAAAAGAATCTCCAAAATGAGAAACTGGTTGCATCACTAAGGGTAGCCCCATCTCCACTTATCACCTCTTCAAACCCAGAAAGTAGGTTTTTGATTAGAAGTAGAGTGATTATGGCGAGGATGATTCCCCCTGCCTGGAGAGTTTTTAGCTCCGCTCCGGGCAACATGACCACCACTGCACCTATACCTGCTAGAATCACTGGCCACATAATTTGTTTGTAGTCGAGCCCTCTAAATAGAGACTCAATTGGCAAGACAAATATAACTGTGGCTGTAGTGAGGACGGTAACGGCGGATGGGTCATACTCCGAGTTTCCCCAAAGAACAATCAGTGTGGCAAATGCAGAGATAACTCCTGAAGTGGCTGCATATGCTTGAGCCTGCTTGCTTATAGAGCTGATATTCCCCTTTTTATAGTCGGTATCGACAATTTTCCCAAGGGGGGTTTGGCTTAGCAAGAGATAAGTTATCAATCCCAGGATCCCTCCGACAGTGAGATATGTGCAGGAATAGGTAACTTTGGTGATCTCATAGCTAGGGTGCTCAGTGGCCTGCGGAAGTAGATTCTGCATAATATTGCCATCATTCACCATATACGCGGCAATTAGAAGTGCAGACAGAAAAAGTAGCCATCTCGGGTGTTTTAGCTGGAACTCAGACCATCGTTTGAGGAACATTGGTACACCTCCTTTAAAGTGTTAAGGTTCTCATGTATCTAATCGTATCGGACTATATCACAACAACGGTATTGATACAATAATCCCCTCGGTAAATTGCTTTTTCCGAGGGGACCCATGTTACATTTACTTTTTTTCTTCAATAGCAAATAGTGCTGGTTTGAGTCTGAAAACTCCCATCACCAGGATTATGACCCCTACGCCTCTGAGTACCAGAAGCAGTGGCTCTTTATCAATTGGACCTAGTGAGTCAGGGTAGTAATAATCTACCACTAGACTTCCTCCAAAGGCTAAAGCACTCGCAAGTGATACCCGTGACACAACTTCGGAGACTGTTGCTTTTTTTTCTGCAACAGTTTTTGCAACATTTTCGATCGCTCCAGCCGTTTGCATGACAATTAGAAATGGCACTGCCAACGGTACGGCTGTTTTCCAAAGGTTAATAAAGCCATGGCCATTTTGGAGGATGACGATCGCCACAAATGGAGCCACTATCATGCCCCAAATTGTCAAGTAGAACATTCTCCAGACGCTAAACTCAGTCGCACCAATCGCTTCTGATCTCAACCCTGTCTTTTCATCGGGTCTTGAACCGATCTGATTGAGATGTTCAGATATTGCTCTTAATAGACCGGCAGTGGTCAATAGACCGACAGCAAGCAATGCGCCATCCAGGTCTGTCAGATCAAGCTTTCTCATCGAAGTTAAGAATGCGCCAAACATAATGACTATGCTTGGTAGAAAGATAAGATCAAATCGGACCCTCTTTCTCGGCCATACATCAATCATGACAGCCAATAAAAGTGGCAGAACAACACTGAGCGGGACTACTAGCGAGCCGTCATACTTCTGGTAGGCATAAAGCGAAGGTAATAGCGCAAAAATGCCAAACGCTCCGCTTGCGATGGCATAAATGTGCATGTGGGCATGTTCTGCCGTTGTCTTTTTCAACTCTATCTTTCTCGACGCCTTGTTGTACGTTGTCTTAAACAAGCCAACCACCAAAGCGGACGCTAGTTGAAACCAAACGCCAACAGAGATAAAGACCATCGCCGCCGTTATGCGATCAATATCGCCTCCTCCTTCGATAGTGATGATCTTTCGAGATATATGCGAGCTATTTAGACTCGCAAAAGCTGAACAAATTGCCACAAAGAGCGTGAGTGCCGCAATGCTCCTCGACCACTTAATCATTTGAAGCTCCTTCTTATTTGCTAACTAGTGGGAATGTAAACGTGCAGACAGATTGATTACGACATATAACACAGCAGTTAGAAATGATCAAGTTGACTGACTGTCCGAGAGTGTTTCGAGTGGCTGTTTACATTATATATTTTTTGATATAAATTCGAACTGAACTTGGATCATTGTTATGAGTAAAGAATTATATTTAATTCGACATGGACAAACGGAGAGTAATGTAAACAAACTGACTATTGGGCATACGGATATTGGTCTAACTGAACATGGTACACAAGAGGTACGAGAGTTGGCATTACATCTGCAATCTTTAAATGTCTTGCCTTCTATGATTTACTCAAGTCCTTTGCTTAGGGCGAGAAGGACGGCTGAGATCTTACAAACAACACTAGGAGGTTCTTTGTGTTTTGATGAACGGTTAAAGGAAATTAATTATGGTGATTATGAGGGATCGACCCGGGATGTATTGTGGGAGCTGGAGTTTGGATATCATATTGAAAAAATGAGAGCCGGCAATGCAGAGACGGTACAGGAGGTTGAAAAGAGGATAAGTGAATTTATGGAATCGTTAATTGATAATACAGAAACTACGTTGGTGGTAGCACACGGCATGATTTTAAGTGTTTTTAGTCAAGTTTTGCTTGGCTTAGATAGGTCCTTTTCAACAGTACAAGCGCTGAAAAATGCAGATTATAATTATTTTTCAGTTGAAGTGAATTCTGAAAGAATGCTTATAGTAATGAGGACTCAAATGAATTCATTAAGAGGAAGATTGGAATTTCGGAGATAGGGAGATGTTTATTGACATGTAATATTCATTACGGTAGAATTCCTCAAAGCACTTGAGTTGGGAGAATGGGCCCAGCGAAGCTGGTTGGTGAATCAGTCCGGTGTACACCGGACAAGTAGTCAACCCGGCCGAAGTCCGTAATCATACTTCATGCCGATGTCACTCATCTTGAGAAACAGAGTCGGTTACAAAGATTCCGGTGGTAACTCCGGAGTAAACCAAGGTGGTACCGCGAGGAAAGCTCGCCCTTGTTGCAGACGATTTGTTTGCATCTAAGGGCGAGCTTTTTTTTGTTAATAAACAAATTATTATGTCAAAAGAACAGATACAGCAGTTGGGGCATAACCACGAGTTGCTTTTTCGAGAAAAAGCAACAAGTAGTGCGGTGGAAAAAGTTATGGAAGAAATTTCAAAACTTGAACATATAAATCCTCCGAGAAACAAGCGAGAAACGAGGAGGTTTAGAGAAAGTGTGTCGGAGGCAACGACAAGGGAGCCATTGACAATATACGTGGGAAGTTGCCCTGATTATGCACATAAAGATGGCCTTTATACCCATGAATCCCTCGGAGGCGGTGTCCCACTTTTGACTAATTATCATTTGTCTTACGATCAAGAATTAATAAATGTCCTTGAAACGCACAAGGTACCCTATCGCCTTGTCATTATGATTGCTGACGTTGAGGCGATTGATGATATTTTTGCCGAGCGTTTCACGGGCGGGGATAAAGAAGAGTTTCTTGCTAGGTGTTATAGTTCTGTAGACAGAACTCGTGAAGTGATACAACAGAGAAATGGAGAATTTGGGATTAATGGAAGAATTATCTCAAGCAGTTTTTTTAGGGAGTTTGGTGAGGATAGGTTTATGACATGTCAACATGCTTATCAAGAAGTGTTGTTGGAAAGATACAGAAATGATGATTCTTTTAGACAAAGAGTAAAAGGAGATATAGTTCAGAGAATGGAAATGTATAAAAAGATGTACGTTGGAGTGATAGATCGTATGGACATTCAAGAGCAAGAGGAATTTTTAGTAGGCAGAACTTTAAGAACAATGGCACAATATTTAACTCTTGGCCGACTAATATCTGAGAAGTCGAAATATCCAGTTATTATTAATCACCCCACAAGAAACATTGGTGTTTACAATGAAAGAAATAAAATCCTTCTTCCTGGGGATGCCCCTCAACCTCATCCGACAATCCCCGTCTTTGAGATGAAGTTTTCCGTTTATTGATGAAAAAGGTCTTTGTAAGAAAAATTTTTCCATATGACTCGACGTTTGACGGCGAATTTTCTCGGTATGATGGATATGATTTAATTACTTTGCGTAAATTGGACCCAGGAATTTCTTCACATCCAGATATGGAATTGCCAGAATCTATGAAACCGGTTTGTGTTTTTTGCTCCGATCTAAGACGGGGCAAGGAGACTGCAGGAGAAATAGCAAAGAATCTGGATGTTGGCGAAGTAGTCCCCTTAGATTTACTGAGGGAGGTTAAGTTTGATATCAAAAAATTATTAACCCGTGAAGAATTTGAAAAGGAAGGAAGCAATCTTGTACGTCAACGCTTTGTTTCAGCTTTTATAGATGATGCATTAGAGGAATCTAGAGATGAGATAAAAGCACGGATGGATAAATTTATAAATCAAGTTAGGAAGTTGCCAGGTGGAAACTATTTAGTGATTGGTCATAGCTTCTTCATGAAAATATTAGAAACGTATCGGCGTGAACCTAATTTGTTTGAAAATCCAAGTAAACTTGTTAAGCATCTAGACGTAGCTAAGAGAACTTATGATTATGGGAGAGGTTTTGATTTCGAAGTAGATTAATAGCTCATTTGACTTTCTTATAGTAAATTACTACAATTCAGTTCGACCTTTTATTTAAATGGTTGAGAGATCTGAACAAAAAGCAATTTATCCCCACGAGTCTTTTTGTGTTGAGACTTCAAAAGGACGGCTTCAAGTTGATTTGTACCCCAATAACAAAGCTTTGCCATTAGAATTGCGTAAAGAGTACGGCGAGGAATTAATCCCATTAGTTGCTCAGGGATTTATGTGGCCGGATATTAATGATCCTGGATTTAGAGAAGACTCGCTAAATCATGTTGTGGAAGTACCACGCCTACTAATTGCAAGGGATGATATGGGATGCGCGCGAGCCTTTATAGCTTCCGAAGTAAAAAGTTATAAAGATTTGATTGTTTATCATCTGTATGGAATTATGGTCGATCCCCTTTTTCATGGTTCTGGATTAGCTCAGAAAATATCTGAACGGGAGCTGGAGGTTACCGGTAGTGATATTTTATTATTTAGAACCCAAAGCAACAAAATGCTCGGGCTTGGCCGTAAACTAGCAAATTTGAATGAGCCACTTGGTATGAGACTAGCGCCTTTGGCTTATCCTGACAATTTAAATTGGCTTATAAATGAGCGAATTTATAGAGATGGAAAGTGTTTATATGGTGATATGGATAGATTTGAAAAAGATGCAATTCCTTGGATTGATTGGCGGCATGGAGATGCACTGGTGGTTGCAGGTTTTGTAAATGCTTCTGGCAATTATAAAGGAAATAAGTTGCGTTAATCCTTTTATTGTGGTATAAATGCTGACTTTAGGGAGTGTAGGTTAGTGGACAAACCAGCGGACTCCAAACCCGCGACCATGGGTTCGAATCCCATCACTCCCAAGTATATAAGCGCTGATTTGTTCAATCAAAAAGTCAGCGCTTTTTTAATTGCTGGAAATTTTTATCACCATATTGGTCAGCTGGAGCTGGACGTTGGTGTTTTTGTTGATTGCATTAAGTGCGTTTTGGGCGGCTTCTACCTGTGGCGCGTATTTAGGGTTTTTGACCATGAGCGCATGCCCGCCGACAATTAGGCTTTTGAGGAATTCCTTGGCATCATCCCTTGAAGTTATTTGTGAAGTGACCGCAAATTTCTCCCCCGCTGAGTTTTCAAGGAACTTTTTGGCTTCTGAAATTTGTTTTTGACTCGCTTTAGTTTGGGGGGCTAATTCTATGAGCTCACAGCGGGAAATAATTGTCGGGAGGATATTTTGAGTGTCCTTGGCAGTGAGGATGAAGCTCAGGTTTTTTTGGGGTTCTTCCAATAGCTTTAGAAGTGCATTTTGGGTTTCAGGTGAAGCAAGGTCAATATTTCGGGATAAGATCGTGGTTTTATTGGTTAGCGAAAGATGGGCGTATTTTCTAAATTCCTTGACATCGGCAATTTTAAGAAGCTCCTGCTCGATCACTTTTGAGCCGATGTTTTTAGTTATTTTTTCGACTTCAGTTTTTGGATCCTCCCCCACCAGAATGAATGCATGCATCTTGGAACCAATATATCAGGTTTTGGTTTTTTATACCCAAACAAACAAATGTCCTAGGTTTATGCAATGTATGCAATACGCCTAGGACACATTTCAGCCGAATTGGATGATCAGGGTGGATCATATGTGGAATCAGCCCAATGATCTCCGTCGCCCCAGTAAGGCCCGTCGGAGTACTCAGACCAGTCGTCATAGTCGGGATGTTGGCCGCTTTCGGCCGAGTCCGTAACCGGCTGGCTGTTCTCCAAAATACTATCGATCAAACGAGATTTTTCCATGACTAATGCCTTTCTACTTTGTCTCGCGATCACGCAGATTATATATGAGATTATTAAATTAATCTAATTTTGATTCTCTTGCTATTTTTATTACCTCCGCAAAAACTTTTTCATCAAGTGGCCTTTTATTGTCCACATATTCTTCTATGAAATGCCGGAGTTTATCTGCCGCATATAATCGCCATCGACTATAAGTTGGCACATTTTTTGTATTTGCGAGCGATTTTATAAAATAATCGTCACTTGGGAAACCAAAGTACTTTTTTGCTAGATATCCTCTTGGTATTAAAGAATCTAGAATTGCCTCTTTTGTAACTTCTCTTAATGATAGTCCTTCAATGGGGGATTTTTCTCCACGCGCCTCGCTATTTACAATAAAGTCAGATAATTGTTTCATGTAATTACTATTCTTTTCCCAAACACTGTGGATTGTTTCATGCCAAAGTGTAAGCCATGATGGGCGTAGGAATTCAAGTGGGGTGCGTGAAATTTCAAGAGTAACCCTGCCTGGAGTAAGATTTGCTCCACCGGTTGCTGAATTATTTGGACCACTGATTAATAGAATTACTTCAACCTCGTCGATATTTGTTTTGGTTCCAAAAAGTTCATTTAAAGTTACACCTAGCTCATTTGGAGTGTACTTTTCTGAAGTAGCTTCAAATTGTTGCATCCATTTTTTTAATAATCCTTGATCACCTTTCCATATAATCTCAAAGCGGGGCTTGAATAGCTTGACAGTGCTTTTAAGAGTGCTAATCTCCTTTTTGGTCAGCAGTCCTTCTATTTTTTCCCACCTATTTTTGTCTGGAATGAGGAGAATATTCCCCCAATAATTGTTACCAAAACTATGTTTTTGGAAAACGGATTTCGTACTTTCAAGAGCCTTTTTTTCTGCCCCGCTTATTTCACCGGTTTTTTCAATCCAGTATCTGTTATGCCAAGGCCTGCAGCTAAAATGCCAATTTGATAGATTTGAAACGAAATATATGTGATTTGTTTCCTTGTTTAGAGTGAAGCGGAATTTCATATCTCAAAGAGAGGCCCAAACCCAAATATGAGTTCGGGCCTTGCTGATTGTACCATAAATAGTGTATCTCACGACACATTTACCGTTGTTGAGTAACCGAGCGAGGAGAGAATTTTACTTGCATTTTCGAATAGATACCTCCTTGCTTGGCAAAATTCGTGATTTACGGGGTTAGATATATAAGTCTCTCCTTCCCATTCTCGCATGCAGCCACCTTTGCAAATAAGATACCAACCGCACTGTTTACATTTGGCTTGCATTTTTTGTCTGCCGGAATAGTAAGCTTTGGATTGACTTCCCTGTAATACATCTGTAATAGACATTTTATGCAAGTCTCCGAGGCAATATTCATCGGTCAAGAAATTGTCACAGGGATATACTTTCCCGTTGTGCCCGATCGTTAAAAATCTTGTACAATTACCAAGGTATTTACACAATCGTGGCTGTTTGCCCAACACTGCTTTAACAATGTCTTCAAGTGGCCGGATCATAAACGACGGATCGTCCAATTTAAGCCATAAATCAAGCATTGCCAACAGAAATTGGGCATACTTCATTGGTGAAATTGCGAGGTTTCGAACTTCGAATGGGTCATCTGGTTTAGCAGTACAGTTATTAATCGAGAAATTTAGCCTCATATTGTACATGAACCAAAAAATCTCGTCAGGATAATTAACTGTTAGATTGTTCACCACTGCAATTGCACTGACTTTGGCACCGTTGCTTCTGAGAATATTTATTCCCCGAATTACGCGGACAAATGAGCCACCTCCTGCTGTATCAACGCGAACGAGATTGTGCAATTTCTCTGGTCCATCTATGCTCACACCTACCCCGAAGCCGTTTTCTTTAAAAAAACGCGCCCACTCGTCAGTTATTAGTGTGCCATTTGTTTGGATGCTGTGCCGAATCCTCTGTCCTGGTGAATACAGCGCCTCACCGATTGAAACGACATCTTCATAGAAACTAACTCCGGTGAGTGTAGGTTCACCCCCATGCCAAATAAATCTAACAAACGGAGCAACCTCCAAACATCGCTCCATTACAGCCTCAAGAGTTTGTCTGCTCATTGTTTCTACGATAGGTTGGCTACCAGCATAAAAACAGTAATCGCATCGGAGATTGCACCACCCGGAAACAACTTTGATTACAGGATTAAATACTTCGAACTGCCAGTTTCTCATTGCCACACCACTTTCTCGCAAAATGCGAACAACATATTCGTGTGTTAAAGAACAATTGTATTATATAGGATATAGGTTCGAAGATATACTTTTACGGCACCACCTCCTGTACAACTTCTTGATACTTCCCCCCTTCTCATACATAATAAATATATGGCTGCCCAGACTGCGGGTGGTTTTGATGTAAATGGCACCAAGACATTGGTCGATTATTTAGTTGAAATTAAAGCGCTTGATCAAGCTCGTGCTGAGCAAATAAAAAATGCCGAAATCCAAACCGGCAAGTCTCAAGAAGATATTATTATTGGTCAAAATCTGGTTAGCGAGGATGATTTGGTCCGCGCTAGGGCTGCCTTTTATAATGTTTCTTATGTAGACCTTGGGGCTACACCGGCTAACCCCGTCGCTTTGTCCGTAGTCCCCCAAAGTGTGGCCGAAAAGTTCCGGGTATACCCATTTTTTGCAGACCAAACCAAAAAAGAGCTGGAGCTCGCCATGGCTAACCCACTGGACCTTGCGGCGATAGAATTTATCGAGCAGAGGACGGGGTACCATATAAAGCCGAGGGCGGCCTCCCCTGCCCTTATTGATGAGCATATCGCCAAAAATTACTCATCTACCTTATCTCAGGAAGTTACCGAAGCCTTAAAGGAAGTTGCCCCGGAAAGAGCTCAAGTGGGGACATTGGAGGTGGGGACCGAGCGCACCGGGCTGATCCGACAGGAAAAAATAAGCGAGATTGTTACCCATATTTTGGACTATGCGATGAAAGCGAGGGCAAGCGATGTCCACATCGAGCCTTTGGAGCGCGGGACGCGCGTGCGCTACCGGATAGACGGGATTTTGCAGGAGAAATTAACAATTCCCAGGGAGCTTCATGATTCTCTGGTTTCCAGGATAAAAATTCTCTCCAACATGAAGATCGACGAGAAGCGCATCCCCCAGGATGGACGGTTTAATTTTAAAAAAGAGGGACAGGAGGTAGATCTTAGGGTGTCTACTCTCCCCACTTCTTGGGGTGAAAAAGTAGTGATGAGGCTTTTGAAGAAGTCGGGCGGCGTCCCGGATTTGCCGGATCTCGGTCTTCGAGGGCGCGCTTTGAAGCACTTGGAGGATGCGATCCTAAGGCCGCACGGGATCATTACAATTTGCGGGCCGACAGGGTCAGGAAAGACAACGACGCTTTACTCGCTTATTCAGAGGTTAAATACCCCGAAAGTAAACATCATGACACTGGAGGACCCGATCGAGTACCGTATCCAAGGAGTGAACCAGGTGCAAGTTAACCCGGCGGCGGGGCTGACCTTTGCCTCGGGCTTAAGGTCATTTTTAAGGCAAGACCCAAATATCATTCTTGTCGGTGAGATTCGCGACGAAGAAACCGCAAGTTTAGCTGTTCAGGCCTCGCTCACGGGGCATTTGGTTCTTTCCACACTCCACACAAATAACGCCTCAGGAGCGCTTCCCCGTCTGATGGATATGAAGGCAGAGCCGTTTTTGCTGGCCTCTTCTATGACGGCGATCGTTGGCCAAAGGGTACTAAGAAGAATTGACGACAAGACCAAGGAGCCTTACGATCCGGACTCGAAAGTGTTGGAAGACATGAAGAGGGTTTTAGGGAATTTGTGGCCTCAGGGAGAGACAAAGCTTTACCGTGGCAAGCCAACACCGGAGAATAATAATTCCGGGTATTTGGGAAGGGTGGCTATTTTTGAAGTGTTGCCGATCACTGAAAAAGTTGGCAGATTAATATTGGAGCGGGCTTCTGCTGGGGAAATAGAAAAGACTGCCGTTGAGGAGGGAATGGTTTCGATGAAGCAGGATGGATATTTGAAAGCTTTGGAAGGAGTAACTTCTTTGGAGGAAGTCTTGAGGGTGGCCCAGGAATAATTATGGAATTACGCGATTTATTGCAACTATTAGTAGATAAAAAGGCAAGCGATCTCCACTTGATCGTGGGTGTACCGCCTGTGATTAGGATTGACGGGGAGTTATCGTCGGTCCCAAATGAGGGTGTCTTAACTCCTGATGCGATGCAAGTTTATCTAAAATCCTTTATGAATCAGGAGTTACTGGGAAAGCTGACTGCCAATAAAGAGGTAGACTTCTCGCTCTCTTT
The DNA here is from genome assembly GCA_000995185.1 of Candidatus Woesebacteria bacterium GW2011_GWC1_42_9. Lineage (GTDB taxonomy): Bacteria > Patescibacteriota > Microgenomatia > UBA8517 > UBA8517 > GWC1-42-9. The sequence goes on along the minus strand of LCET01000005.1, from coordinate 53,245 downwards.
TTCCGAGAAAGGAAGGTTTAGAGTGAATGCCTATACCCAAAAAGGGTCTTGGGCGGCTTCATTCAGATTGATCCCGCTTGAGATCCCCACAATTGATTCTTTGAACCTACCGAAATCATTTCATGGGTTTACGAACCTAAAGCAAGGATTTATTTTGGTTACTGGACCAACTGGTCATGGAAAAAGCACTTCTATTGCCGCAATGCTTGATGAGATAAATACCAAAAGAGCAGTCCATATCGTGACGATTGAGGATCCGATCGAATTTATTTTTCATCCAAAAATGTCCATTATTTCCCAAAGAGAGATGGGCAATGACAGCCATTCTTGGTCGGTAGCTTTGCGAAGCACGCTTCGCGAAGATCCTGATGTAGTCCTTGTGGGTGAGATGCGCGACTACGAAACGATTGCCGCGGCTTTGACTGTTGCAGAAACCGGGCATTTGGTCTTTGCCACCCTGCACACTAACTCGGCAAGCCAGACAGTTGATAGAATAGTCGATGTTTTTCCCAGTCAACAGCAGGACCAGGTAAGGATGCAGTTATCGGAGGTAATTGGCGCGGTGGTCTCCCAAAGACTGGTTCCTGCAATCGGAGGAGGACGCGTCGCCGCCCATGAGATAATGACGGCGACAAATGCTATAAAAACGTCGATCAGGGAAGGAAAAACCCACCAGATAGATTCGATCATTCAAACATCAGGTGAAGCAGGGATGAATACTTTGGAAGCTTCATTGGCCGGGTATGTGAGTAATGGAAAAATTACTGTAGATGCGGCCCGGGCACACTCAATTCGCCCCGAGCAGTTAAATCGGCTTTTGAGGAGATAATCCTCTTCCAGCAAAGATGAAGAAATATTTATATAAGGCAAAAGATAAAAATAATCGGGTAGTTTCCGGAACAGTTGAAGCCACGGGAGTGGAAATGGCCGCAAAATTGATCCGTGAGCGTGGGATGGTGGTAATTAGCTTAAAGCCCGCCGGGAATGGATTGTTTTCTTTTATATCGCGGTTCAGATCCAGGGTAAGTAATACCGATCTAACCACTTTTACAAGACAGCTTGCGACAATGGTAAATGCAGGGCTCCCTTTGGCGGATTCTCTTGCGATATTAAGACTCCAATCGTCCAAATCGATCCAGCCGATTGCGACGAGAGTACTGGCAGATGTAGAAGGCGGAAGCAGTTTGTCGAATGCCCTTAAAGTCCACCCGAAAGTTTTTAATCCTACCTATATCGCTTTAATCAAAGCTGGGGAAACTGGAGGGGTTTTGGACAAAGTCCTCGTCCGCCTGGCTGACAACTTGGAGCGCCAGCAGGAGTTTAGAGGGAAAGTAAAAGGCGCGATGATTTACCCGGCAATAATTATTTTGGGGATGGTGGTGGTCACGGGCATCATGGTGATCTTTGTTATCCCCCGCTTGAATGAGCTTTATACGCAGTTTGATCAGGATCTGCCATTTACGACACAGATTTTGAGTGGCATGGCGAGCCTTTTCCTTACATTTTGGCCGGTGGTATTGGTCGTGTTTGGATCTTTATTCTGGGGCTTCACAATTTACAGGAAGACTGATACCGGTAGAAGGCGAATTGATGAATTTATTTTTAATATCCCCGTTTGGGGCGATTTGCAAAAAGAGGTGATTTTAGCAGATTTAACAAGGACGCTATCTTTGATGGTGGGCGCGGGTGTCCCTATTTTGGAGAGCCTTTCCGTTGTTGGTGATGTGGTGGGCAATGTAGTCATCGGTGAGGCATTAGCAGATGTCCATAAACAGATCGAAAAAGGGTTTCCGGTGGCGTTTGCGTTTGCCAAGCATCCTGAGGCTTTTCCCTATCTTGTTTCTCAAATGGTTTCTGTGGGAGAAGAAACCGGGAAGATGGATGAGGTGCTTGGAAAAGTTGCCCATGTATATGAGGTTAGCAGTGAGCAAAAAATTAAGGCTTTGACAACTTTGATCGAGCCTGCGGTGATGGTTGTACTTGGGATCGGGGTGGCATTTTTGGTAATTAGCGTGATTCTGCCAATTTACAATTTAACAACGTCTCTATAGCATGAAGTTAGGAGGTGAGAATATATGACTGTCCAAAAAGAAAATTATCCAAAGCAGGGATTTACCCTCATTGAGCTGTTGATAGTTATTGCGATTTTGGGGACATTGGCGGTTGTGATTTTGGTTGCCCTAAATCCAATCCAACAACTTGCTCGTACTCGTGATGCAGGGAGATTGTCAGCGGTTGCCCAGATTGGACACGCAGTAGAAGCTTATGCGGTAAGCCACGACGGAGACTATCCGGCGGAAAGTACTACTTGGATGACCGATCTTAAAACTGCGGGGGAAATAGCTACAGTCCCTAGCTCTATTGCCTATACGACAAACGTTGATCCTTGTGATGGAAGTGGAGTTCAGAATGATTTTTGCTATGACTACGATAGCCTTGATGGGCACGCGATAGTTTATTCGCGGCTTGAAAGCGATTCGAACAATAGCAAATGTACTAATGCGGCTGCACCTGATGCCTATGCGGTGTATTCGACTGTTGACGGAAGAGGAGGCATCGTGTGCCGAGCAACTGGATCAGAGCCCGTCACTGACGATGGCGGCCAAACCTTTGTGAATTAGTCGCGATGATTTACATATTATTTTTAATCGGTTTGGTAGTGGGGTCTTTTCTGGAAGCATTGACCTACCGTTTGCCTCGCGGCGAAAATGTTTTGCGCGGGCGCTCCAAATGTCCTAAGTGTAAAAAGACGATCCGGTGGCATGACAATATCCCTCTCATTTCGTTTGCTCTACTTAGCGGGAAATGCCGCGATTGTGGTGAAAAAATTTCGACCAGGTGTCCTTTGATAGAAATTTCAACCGCAGTAATCTTTGTGTTTATTTGGCAGTTTTATACCGGCCGCCTTCCCCTACCATTAGTGTTTGTAGTTTCTTCTTTGATGATTGCAATATTTGTAATTGACTTAGAGCATAGGATCATCCCAGATAGTTTAACTTTTTTGGGTCTAGGAGTAGTGTTAATACTATTTTTGGTTACGGATATACCCTTGTTATATATATATTTGGCTTCCGGGGCTGGTGCCGCCTTGTTTTTGCTTCTCCTTAATTTGGTTACTCAGGGGCGTGGGATGGGGCTTGGGGATGTAAAGCTGGCTTTGTTTTCCGGATTAGTCCTAGGATATCCGGTGGTTATTTTATGGATTTTGATTGCCTTTATCGCCGGCGCCCTGGTGGGGATCATTTTAATCACTATGGGGAGAGCTAAATTAAAGCAAAAAATAGCCTTTGGTCCATTCCTGGTCTTCTCGTTTTTAATTTCTCTTGTGTTTGGGGAATACATATCTTTTCTTCTTTTTCCATATTTGTGAGTATAATTTATCATGACTATTTTAGGATTTAACAAGACCGAGCAAGTCTGGGTGTTTATCATACTTTCCGTCCTTTCCGTCACGGTTGCTGTAAACATGAGAGTGGCCCTTCGAAAAAGCCGCGATGTCCAAAGGAAGGCTGACATTAGAAGCATTAGTGATGCCCTCTTGCATTATCAAAGTGAATTTGGATTTTTCCCTCTGAGTAGTTCTGACGGTGATATATTGGCGTGCAAGGGGGAGGTCGGAGAAGATGGTATTTTGGAATTTAGAGCTTGCAAGTGGGGATGGGAGGAACTCCGAGACATCTTTGACGAGAGCTACCCCCCTTATTTAAAAAGGATACCTTCTGACCCAAGCCATGATGCTGGGGCGCGATATCGCTATATCTCAAACGGAAGCCGTTTCCAAGTTTATGCCTCGCTTGAAGGGGTAGATGAGCCTGAATATAGCGAAAAAATACTTTTGAGAAATTTAAATTGCGGCGACAAGATTTGCAATTTTGGATTGTCTTTTGGCGATACACCTCTTGATAAATCCATTGAAGAATACGAAAATGAGATGAGAGCCAAAGAGATCGAGATACTTAAGAAAAAAGGTTTATATCATGAATAGTAGCGATATCTCACAAAAAGGTTTTACGTTAATGGAGCTATTGATTGTGATTGCTGTGCTGGGTGTGCTTCTAACTTTAGTTAGTCTTCGTCTTGTAGGGCCTGAGAAACAAGCTCGTGATACAAAGCGTCAGTCTGACTTGAAGCAATACCAAACCCTTTTGGAAATTTATGCGAGTGCTAATAAGGAGAAATACCCTTCCGAAGACGGCGTGACCCTTCCTTTGGTTTGTACTAATTATTTAGGCGCCACTTCTTGTCCGGATGATCCGAGGCAAACTCAAAATGGAAGTTACATGTATTCAGCCGATGTTTCTGGTCTTAGATATGTAGTTTGGACGAAGCTCGAAAAGCCGCAAGTAGATACTTATTATGTTTTTTGTTCGGACGGACAGGCTGGTAGTATCGAGGGAAGTTTATCGGTAAGTAGTGGCAACTGTCCAATATAAATGAAGAAAGGGTTCACTTTAATTGAACTGTTGATAGTTCTCGCAATCATTGGGATATTGGTAACAATTTCCGCCTTTGGCTTGAGGGAAGCCAGAAAGAGCGCCCGTGATGCTACCCGGAAAAGCGACCTGGAGCAAATTCGCTCGGCTCTGGCCCTATTTCGGGCGGACTGCGGCTATTACCCTGACTCCCCCGATCTTGTTTTTGGCGCTCCCCTTTTGGGGGATGATGGCTCTACTTCCTGCTCTTCGGGAAACACATATCTTTCGGAAATTCCTCAGGACGCACTTGAGCCTGAACAGCAGTATTTTTATGCCCGCACTTCGCCCACAAGCTATGTGCTTTGTACAGCGCTTGAAAATTCTACTGATCCGGCCCCTGTGGGTTGCGTGAGCTGTGGCGTGAGCTGTAATTACAAAGTAACCAGTTTATGAGGAGATCTTCTGGATTTACGATCATCGAGCTTCTGATAGTTCTTTTGATCATGGCAACACTAATTGGCACAGGAGTCGCTGGGTTTAGGGAGTTTAACCGGCGTCAAAAGGTTATGACAACAAAAAATGCTTTGGTGAGTGCTTTGCGCTTTGCCCAAAGTGAAGCGGCTTCCGGCAATAGGGCTGGGTGTGTCGGTGTGTTTGGCGGCTATCTCTTTAATATTAACCCGAGTAACTACACGATTAGCGCCTCTTGTGATGGTGGAAATGTAGTCGTGAGAAACGTAGAGCTTGACGAGGGAGTGGTAGTTAGTGTTTCAGGTGATTTTCCGATAATTTTTCTGCCCCTGGCACAAGGGGTGGATATCCCGGCTGGGACGGAGTCGTTAATTACAATTTCTGCTCAAGGATCTGAAGAAATAATTACTATAAATTCCCAAGGAAAGATAAAATGAACAAATCTGGACAGTCTTTTTTTGAATTACTTGTCGCTGTAGCAATAGTTAGTATTACTTTGATTGCCCTGGTGAGCTTGGCCACAAAATCAGTCAGCAACTCGACTTATTCACGCGACAAGACCCTTTCCACTCGATACACCCAAGAAGCCCTGGAGTGGTTAAGGGGTGAAAGGGATAAAGATTGGAATAGTTTTTATAGTAAGGCAACCGGTGGGTCAGGAAGTACATATTGCATGAGCGATGTGGGTGCGGGACTTCAAACTGGGAGTTGCCCGATGATCCCTGACACAACCTTTACAAGAACAATCACCCTAATTTCCCCAGGCATAAATTCGGTTGAGGCGATAGTGACTACCAGTTGGGAGGGAGATACGGGATTACACGATACTACTATTTCGACTGTCTTTACCGATTGGGACTAGATGAAACACGGCTATACATTAATTGAAATACTTGTTGTTGTTAGTATTTTTGCGGTGGTTGCCGCATTAACTACCCAATCCTTGATGTCATCTCTTCGGTCCACCCGCAAATCAGAAGCCATTGTGGATCTTCGGGAGAATTTGGAGTTTGCTCTTAGCCGTGCGGAAAGGTCTTTGAGGAACGCAAAATCAATTGATGTTTGTACCGCGAACCAAATTGATTTTACAAATCCCGATAAATCGGTTTCAAGCGTGGTTTGTGCTCCGGCCGCAATAGATGGAACGATCCAATTTGACGGAGAAGTTATCACAAGTGAGAGTGTGTCGGTAACTAATTGCAATTTTGCCTGTCTTTTTCCTATTGGTGACCCTCCGAGCGCCTCACTTTCAGTCACAGGAAGCTACGAGCTTACCGAAGGAGCGGAAGGGTCTTCAGCGACGGCTGAGACATTAGTACAGCTTAGGACGTATTGACGCCCCCTCCATCGCAAACTAAACTTAAGATTAGGAATGAAAAATAATAACCTGTCCGGCCAGGCATTGCTTTTTGTGCTTCTTGCAATGGCGGTGGTAGCCACTCTTGTTTTATCTGCTGTCTCAAGGTCGATTAGTGATGTTGAAGTTACAACAGTTGAGGAGGATTCTTTGAGAGCGTTTAATGCGGCGGAGGCGGGAGTAGAGCAGGCCTTGGTGGGACTTGTGAGCGAGGGTACTTATGATGTCGGAACTGAAGGAGCTTCCTATCAACTTGATGTTAAAACCATTGGCGATCAGGAAAGTTCTTATAACTACCCTTTTGATCTTTCGTCCGGCTCGACAGGGATCGTTTGGTTTGTTTCTCATGATGCCGATGAGAACCCGTCTTGCTCGGGACTTCCCTGCTACACGGAGAGCTCCATTCGCGTTTGCTGGGGTTTAGAGGGATATTCTTCTGGGCAGAGTACCACTCCCGCGGTCGAAGTCGCAGTGCTTTATGATACTGGAGGGCTAAAGATTGCTCGTGCGGCATATGATCCAAATAATGCCCGCGTAGGAGGCAGCGGATTTAGCGGCCAGGACGGGCAGTGCACCGCAGGGGAAGTTTCTTACGCCTTTAGTAAAAATATTTCGTTTGCTGACCTTGGGATAGCTGATTCTTCAGGGCTTCAATTAATGAGCGTTCGGATGCTTTACAATGATGTTGGCCAGCCTTTGGGAGTAGTCACCCCCGGCCAGCTTCTACCATCACAAGGAAACTTGATTGAGTCGACGGGAATTTCAGGTGATGCCAATAGAAGGGTCCAAGTTTATGCGCTTTATGCAACCCTTCCGTCTTTATTTGAATCTGCCATTGCGACGACTAGTTCGGGCGGGATCATACAATGAGCATAGGACTAGATATCGGATCAAAAACAATTAAAGTGGTTGAGCTGTCGTTTGATGGGGATAAGGCGACACTTAAAGCCGCGGGGGCGGTTGGATATAAAGGCATCAATATTCCTGAGGTTGAAGATAAAAAAAGCTTTGTTGATTTAGCGACGGCTATTAAAAAATTGTTTTCGGAGGCGAAGGTATCGTCTAAAAATGTGTCAGTGTCGCTTCCTGAATCTCAGGTTTATACAAGAGTTCTTAAGTTTCCGCTTTTGACGGATCAGGAAGTTGCTTCGGCGGTCAAATGGGAAGCAGAAGAGTATATTCCGATCCCCTTAAAAGATGCGGTGATTGAGCACCAGATTCTTGAGCGCGTTGAAACAAGCACTCCCCCTCAGGTTATCGTCTTATTGATTGCCGTACCCAGAAAATTAGTTGAAAAATATGTAAGTATTTGTACTATGGCAGGACTTGAGTGTGTTGGAGTGGAAACAGAATTAATGAGTGCCGTGAGGTGTATCGCCCCTCCTGGGAAGACGGTAGTTATAGTTGATTTTGGGGCAAAATCTACAGATATCGCGATAGCTAAAAATGGAGAACTCTTTTTGTCAAGATCTATCCCCACGGCTGGAGATGCCCTTACTAGGTCGGTCGCTCAGACTTTGGGGGTCTCGGGTCCTCAAGCGGAGGAATATAAGCGAGCATATGGCCTTGCCTCTGGTCAGCTGGAAGGCAAAGTTTCAAGGACGCTTGCTCCGGTTGTGGAATCAATTGCGGAGGAAATAAAAAAGGCAATACAGTATTATCAAATGGATTTGAAGGGTGAGTCGCCGACTTCGGTGTTTTTAACGGGAGGAAGTGCTGGTCTTCCAGACATAGCACCTTTGTTTACAAAACTATTGGGGAGCGAGGTGGTGATTGCTTCAGCGTTTTCGAGAGTCAGTGTGGACGATAAATCTTCGAAAAGCCTGGCTAATTTCGCCCCGTTATATCCGATCGCTGTTGGACTTGCGCTAAGAAAAGATTAATGCCAAGAAAAATTGATTTACTGCCAAGTGAGCTTCGGGCTGATACTAAGGTGGTTGGCTATGCCCGGAATTTGCGGCTTGTGGCGATGATTGTGGTAGTTGGTTCTTTTTTTATTTTTTTGGGGGGAGTGCTCGCGCTTTACTTAAGAAGTAGAACTTTATCCGAGTTAGAAACTGAAAGGAAGGCGCTTGAAAATGAAGTGACGAATTTAGAGGCAACCGAGCAGCAATTAGTCCTTGTAAGGGATAGGATCCAAAAAATTAAGGAGGTTTTAGACTCTCGTAATAATGAGGAGCTGATCACAAATCAAGCACAATTAGTGAACTCATTCTCCGAGGGATTGAAATTTGAGAGCGCGGAAATTGACCCGGAAAATTCTCAGCTTGGAGTGATTGCTGTTAGCTCGCGCGAGATGTCAAACTTATTTGATAAGCTTTCATCCAACAGAGTTTTTCAGGCGATTGTTGTTGAAGAACTGGGTTTTAGCCCAGTTCTAGGCTATCAATTTTATTTAAATATGCGCTAAAGCAACTCTGTTCTAATATGGAAAACTTATATGAAAGATACAGACCAATCCTGATCCCAGTTAGTATCCTTGTGGTTTCTTTGGTTTTGATTTTTGTCCTGACTTCGAGTTATTTGGGTCGGCTAAGTAATGTGAACAAAAACATTTCAAAAGAAAGGGAGCAGATTTCGGTCTTGGAAGGGCGCTTAGGAAAGCTTCGAGAAGCTTCGGCAGATATCCCCGCCTATTCTCAAAACACTTTATTGGCTCTCCCAGTGGACAATTCAGCGCTTGTTGTTGTTGCGCAGATTAGAAGGTTTGTCCAAAGCCGAGATTTGACCATTGAGGACCTTTCCATTGAAGGCTTTCATGAAGGAGAAGAAGGAGAACTT
>LCET01000005.1:0-44215 GCA_000995185.1 Candidatus Woesebacteria bacterium GW2011_GWC1_42_9 | reverse complement strand
AAGGAGAACTTTCAAGAGTTGATTTGTCGTTTGTGGTCAAGGGGACCTACACACAGGCATCGGGCTTTTTGGCGGATATCGGGAGACTTTTACCATTGATTAATATCTCAAGTGTCGATATGTCCACGAATGCGGAAGTTGTTTCTGCACAGATTGTATTAAGTTCGTTTTGGTCGCCTCTCCCAGAAAAGTTACCTTCGATCACAGAAGCCATTTCGAGCCTTTCAGATGAAGAGCTTGCGGTACTAAACACTTTGTCTACATTTACCACCCCGCTTGGTGGAGCCGCGGGTGAGTTAATTGCTGCCCCCGCGCGGGAAAATCCTTTTTCTTTTTAGTCGCTTACGGAGACGTTAACCATCTTGTCGTCGAGAGTCGCCTTTATCGACATAATTCTTCTTATATTTTTTATAGTTTTACCATCTTTGCCGATGATTAATCCAATTATTTCTGGATCCGCCTTAACAACATAGTTATCTTGGGCTTCGTTTGATTCTTTGGTTACGGAGAACTTATCTGAGCCAGTGATGCTTGAAATTAAAAATTCCAGGAGTTTTTTCATTTTTTACCAATGAGTTTAATGACCGCTGGTGAAATTTGAGCGCCTTTTTCAGCCCATTCATCGATTTTCTTACGGTCTATTTTGATTAACTTACTTTTCGGATGCCAAAAACCAAGTACAGCCAATGACTCTCCTCCCCGCTTTTTGCGGGAATCAATCGCGATGATACGGTATGAGGGATCATTTCGTTTTCCCCCCCGAGATAGTCTAATTTTCACCATGAGTCAGTATTTTAGTATTTTGAGTTGAAAGTAACAAGTCCTGCCTTCGCGGCGGTCTGTTCCGCCTTGCTTTTGCTTTGACCTTTGCCTTCACCATACTTCTTATTTTCGATATACACCCCCACGACATATACTTTATTATGATCAGGTCCTTCCTCGGATAAAACTTTATATTTGGGGGCAGATAAATTCTTGGATTGCACGGCTTCCTGAAGACTGCTTTTGTCATCTTTCAGAGGTTGACTTAGTTTGTCTTCAAAATCATGAAGGACATGATTCTCTATAAATTTTTCGGCTTCATCATATCCTTTGTCCAGATAAATTGCACCAATAAGGGCTTCGACGGCATTGGCTAGAAGTGAGCTATTTTCCCTCCCTCCTTCTTTGTCCTCGCCTTTTCCGATGTATAGTTCATTACCTAAAGAGAGTGCCCTAGCAACTTTTGCCAGATTTGTCGTATTAACGATTTTCCCTCGGAGGATTGTAAGGATCCCCTCGGGCTTGGTGGGTAACTTGTGGAACAAGAAGTCGGAGACAATTAGTTCCAAGACTGCGTCGCCCAAAAATTCTAGGCGTTCATTGTGGCTTCTTTTGTTTTTATTTTCATTTTTCCACGATCTATGAGTGAGCGCCTCAAGTAGTATGTTTTTATCTTTAAATTTTTTCTTAATTAAATTTAATTTACTCATCTTTTTTGGACGATAATATTTTTCCTAGTACCCCATTAACAAAGGAAGGTGAACTTTCGCCTCCATACTCCTTGGCTATTTCGACTGCCTCGTCGATCGCTACTTTGGGAGGGGTATCGGTGAATTTAATTTCGTACGTGGCTAGTCTCAAAATTGCCAAGTCAATCTTATTTAGCTTGTCTATCGGCCAGGCTGGAGCCGATTCCGAGATAAGTTCATCAATAGCCTTAATTTGGTTAATGATATTCTTTGCTCCCTTCGAGGAGTCTTGGTTTTTGTTAAACGAATAGGCGAATAAATCCTTCACCGCCAGTTGTCTTCTTTTATGGCGCGGGTCTTTAGCTGACTTCATAGATCATTTGCTTCCACAGTGGGGACAAGCCCTGTGTGGGAGCTTGAATTTCTTGCATGAGGAACACTTAACAATATTCGGCAAAGCCAATTTGATTTTGTCCCTTCTTTTGCCCGAGCGGGATTTCGTATGTTTCTTTTTTGGTACTGGTGCCATGCCCTATTTTAACTTGAAGATTACCAGAAGTAAAATTATAAACTTTGCTTCGGCATTTTTTCTGCGTACTTTTTTGATTGTTTGATGAGGTTAATATCTGTCCATTTTGCAATTTTGAGATCTGCGATGCCATGTTGCTTGAACCCAAACACTTCCCCAGGTCCTCTTAGCTTTAGATCCATTTCGGCAAGCTCCCTGCCAGTTTTGATAGACTTGATTGCCGCAAGTCGCGTGATAATTTTTTCAGATTGTGATTCGGTAAAGAGGAGACAGTAAGATTTTTTGTCTCCTCTCCCCACCCTTCCTCTTAGCTGATGAAGCTGTGAAAGTCCAAAGCGATCTGCTCCTTCGATGATCATGATGGTAGCATTAGAGATATCGATTCCAACCTCGACCACGGGCGTAGATACCAAAAGATTAATTTTCCCTTTTCTAAACTTATTAATTATTTTTGTTTTTTCCATTGACGGAAGCCGGCCGTGGAGGACTTCAATGGCCAGGGATGGGATGAGTTTTGAAATTTCTTCTCTTTCTTTCGTTGCCGCTTTGACTTGTTTCATACTATCTTTGTCGCTTTCGGTGATTAAGGGGCAGACCACAAAAGCTTGTGTTCTATGGGTTTTAATTTCACTTTCGACCCATTTATAGGCCCTTTTTCGTTTAACGGAAGGGACGATCCAAGTAGTTATCTTTTTTCTTCCCTTGGGCATTTCGGTTAAATTGCTAATCGTAAGATCCCCATAAAGAGTTAAGGCTACAGTCCTGGGGATCGGAGTTGCCGTCATTGTGAGAATATGAGGAACCTGTCTCTGTTGCGCTAGAATATTTCTTTGTTCTACTCCAAAACGATGCTGTTCATCGATGATCAGAAGGCCAATATTTCTTAGCTCTTTAGATTTATGGAGAAGGGAGTGAGTCCCGATGATTACTTTTGAGTCAGGATTCCCTTTGCGAGATGACGTTATGAGTGAAATATCAGTCTTATCTAAATTAAGGAGCTTCTTTAATGAATTAAAGTGTTGCTCTGCTAGTATTTGAGTTGGTGCTAATAATACGCTCGTTAGATTATTTCTAAGGCAAACCGCTATCCCCGCCGCGGCAACAACTGTTTTACCTGAGCCGACATCCCCCGTAAGAAGCCTATTCATTGGCATATCTCTTGAGAGATCGCTTAATATTTCGTTTATTGCTTGATTTTGCGAATTAGTGAGCTTAAAGGGCAGTGTTTTACTGAATTCGTTTATTTTGAGTTTTATTTTAATTTTTCCAAACGGCTTATTTTTCCGCCAAGATTTTTTTTTCTTTATGGTTTCTTTCTGTAAACGGACTAATTCTTCGAATCCCAATCTTCTTCTGGCTTTTTCCCATTCTTTTAAGTTTTTGGGAAGATGAATTTTTTTGATCGAAAGAGGCAAGCTAATAGCTTTTATTCCGCCGAGTTCTGAGTCACCGAGGTATTCATTGGGGTATTTGATGTTTTTTAAAGCGAAATTAATCCTGCTCCTGAGCCACTTCGAGGTAAGTCCGGCAGTTTCAGGGTAAATTGGGACCAATCTGCCGGTGTGTATGGTCTCTTTCCCGGGGTCAAGTTTTTCAAAACTTGGACTGATGATGGATTTTTTCCTTCCCCAAAATCCAAGCTTCCCGGCAACCGATAAAAGGGTTCCGGGAGAAATCGACTTAACTAAATAGTGCTGTCCAAACCAAATAATATTGATTGTGTCCCTGCCATCGGAAAGAACAGCATTTTGGACGATCCTTCCTTTTTTTGTGTAAGTGTTGGTAATCGATATTACCTGACCAATTATTGTTGCCGTCTCATTTAATTTCATCTCAGATATTTTTGAAGTTGAGCTGAGGTCTAGAAAGCGCGTGGGAATATGTAACAAAAGATCTCCAACTGTTTTAATATCAAGCCTTTTTAATTTTCTAAAGTAAGCGTCACCAATTAAAGGGATATCTGTTACTGGGTTGTTTAATTTCACCTTAGAATCACCGAAAAAATTGGCAAGAAAGTAGTTAGGAGCAAACCAATCCCGGCAATTAATATCAAAATTTTAAAAAATTTTTTTTGTTTTTTTCCTTGCATCATGGCCTTGCGACTTTAATAAAAGTTTTTTTACCAATTTTTATTCTTTCTCCGCCTTTAATCTGGTATTTTGGATCGCTGATGGTAGCTTCATCTACGTCAACGGCTCCCTCTTTAATCATTCTTTTTGCTTTTGAGGCGCTCCTGGAAACTTTTGAAACAATTTCAACGAGGGTCGGGGCATGCTCGACAACCTTATCGTATCTGGGCGCTTTTTTTTGAAATGTTTGGCTGAAATTGTCTCTAGCCTCATTAGCATTTTTTTCTCCATGAATTTGTAGGACAACTTCAAAAGCTAACTGTTTTTTAGCAAGGAGGGGATTTTTATCGATACTAGCTAGATTGGCGTCTGTTAAAAGTTCAAACCCGAGCTTGATAAAAGTATCCGGTAAAGACATCACTTTGCTAAACATATCGGAGGAGTTGTCTGTTAAATTAATAGTATTTCCCTCAGTTTTACCCATCTTGGTTCCCTGGGGATCAGTCAGTAATTTGGTAGTTAGCACAAATTTGTCTTTCTTTTTAAGGCTTCTCATTAAGGTTCTTCCCGTCATCATATTAAATAATTGGTCATTTCCGCCAATTTCCAGATCAACATCCAGAACAACGGAGTCATACCCCTGCATCAGGGGGTATAGAAATTCATGTAGGAAAATTGGCTTCTCGTTTTTTAACCTTTCTTGGAAGAAATCCCGCTCCAGCATTTGTTGGACGGTAAAATTTGAGGCAAGTCCAAGCGTCTCCTTAAAGTTCATTTTAGAAAGCCATTCAGAATTATATTTGATCTCGGCGGGGTTACTCCCTTCAAGCTTGAGGACCTTCTCGATTTGGCCCTTGTATCCTGCGAGATTTTCCTCAATTTGTTTTTTTGATAACTGCCTGCGGGTTGCCTTTTTGTCCGTCGGGTCGCCAATCATTGCTGTAAAGTCCCCAATCAAAAAAATTACCTTGTGGCCTAGTTTTTGAAATTGAGCTAGCTTTCTTATACCAATGAGGTTGCCGATGTGAAGACTTGGCTTAGTGGGATCAAAACCCTGGTAGAGGGTAATTTTTCTTTTTTCCATAAGGCTAGTCAGCGCGTTTTTATTTGGTAGTATTTGCTCTACTCCCCTCGTTAAGACAGAATCAATACTCTCCATGCGCCCATTTTACCTTAAGCAAGGTTTTGATACAATTGGACTATGGCAGAATGGAGACGGCACTTGAGGGATGACCCTAGCAGTCGGCTGGAAATTAGCCGGAGACGAGTGAAGATGGCGAGGTTTGTTTTCTTTGGAGCGTTGATTTTGATTATTGGATTATTTATTACAATCCCGCTTTTTAGTTTTACTCTTCCCTCTCCAGACAAAATAGTCAGAAGAGAGGGATTTTCTACCAAAATTTTGGATCGGAATGGGGAAGTTTTATATGACATTTTTACCGATGAAAGAAGGACTCAAGTTGATTTAGAACAAATCCCCGACTATCTAAAACAGGGAACAATTGCAATTGAGGATAAAAATTTCTATCGGCACAAAGGATATGATCCGCTCGCCTATCTTCGCGCGGTCTTTAACATAATCACCAAGCGGAGGCTTCAAGGCGGATCAACACTTACACAGCAGTTGGTTAAAAATGTTTTGTTAACCACAGATAGGACGATAATGAGGAAGCTTAGAGAATTTGTTTTGGCTGTACAAATTGAAAGCAGATATTCAAAGGACCAAATATTAGAACTTTATTTGAATGAAGTACCATACGGAGGGACAGCCTGGGGAGCGGAGGCCGCTTCTGAAATTTATTTTGATAAAACAGTAGGTGAGCTTTCTCTTGTTGAGGCCGCCTTTCTCGCCGGACTTCCTCAAAGACCTTCTGTTTATTCTCCTTATTCTGCTTATCCTGATGCCTATATTGAGCGCACTCATAATGTTCTTAGAAGGATGCGGGAAGATAATTATATTTCCAAGGAACAGGAGCAGGAAGCAATTAAGGATCTTGAGAACTTAGAGTTTCAGTCGCGTGGGGCAAGTTTTAAAGCCCCGCACTTTGTGCAATACGTCCAGAATAAATTGATCGAAAGTTATGGGGAAAAATCAGTCGAGCAAGGAGGCTTGAGAGTTTATACGACAATAGATCTAAAGCTCCAGGAGGCGGCACAGGAAATTGTTTCTCAGGAGATCGAGAAGGTCGAAAGCTTAAAAATAACAAATGGGGCGGCCCTGGTGATTGATCCTGAAACGAGTGAAATTTTGGCAATGGTAGGATCTAAGGATTTTGGAGATGAAGATTATGATGGACAAGTAAATGTTGTCTTATCAAAACGCCAGCCGGGGTCTGCGATCAAGCCAATTACTTATGTAACTGCTTTGAAAAAAGGTTACACCGCCTCCACTTTATTGATGGATGTCCCGACAGTATTCCCTGGTGGTGTTGGTCAGCCTGACTATGAGCCTGAAAATTATGATGGTGAATTTCGTGGGCCTGTACAAATACGTTTCGCTCTTGCGAATTCTATAAATGTTCCCGCAGTTAAGACCCTTGCCCTTGTTGGCATAAGGGACACTTTGCAGACTGCTTTTGATTTGGGGATTAATTCTCTTGAGCCAACAGATGAAACCATGAAGAGGGTTGGACTGTCTTTGACCCTCGGAGGCGGTGAAGTTCAATTAATTGAATTGACAGGTGCGTTTGGAGCTTTTGTGAACGGCGGGTTAAAAGTTGAGCCTGTTTCGATACTTAAGGTGGAAGATAAGGATGGGAAGACGCTTGAGGAGACAAAAATTAAAGAGGGAAAGAGGGTTTTGTCCCCTGAATATGCTTTTATTATTGCGGACATTTTGTCTGATAATAATGCCCGGTCCGAAATATTTGGGACAAATTCACTTTTAAATATTCCGGGGCATGATATTGCAGTTAAAACAGGAACCACAAACGACCTTCGAGATAATTGGACCATAGGGGGGAATGCTAGTGTGGTGGTTGGGGTTTGGGTGGGTAATAACGACAATACTCCGATGAGCAAAGTGGCCTCGGGCGTAAGCGGCGCCTCCCCTATTTGGAGAAAAATATTATTAGAAGGATTAGACGGCAAGCCTAGCCCTGACTTTACCCCTCCGGAAGGTATCATCACCGCAGAGGTTGATAAAGTATCGGGGTTTGCCGCCCACAATGGTTTTCCAAGCCGTACAGAATATTTTTCAAAAGGTACCGAGCCTGGCGAAGATACTGTTCATGTAAAGTTAAAGGTTTGTAAAGGACAAGGAAAGCTCGCAAGCCCATCCGATGTTGTTTCCGGTAATTTTGAGGAAAAGGAATATTTTGTATTTAAAGAAGAAGATCCGACGGCAAGTGCCGGCGGGCCTAACCGCTGGCAGGAAGGAGGATCAAATGTGCCGATTAATGTGGAGTTTAGAGATCCTCGGGATAGGACTTCGAACTTACCAAATAAGTTTAACGTAAAGTTCACCATCGATATGGTTCATCCCTTGACCTTGGCCGAGCTTGAGATAGATGGTGAGAAAGTACGAAGTTTTACCGGTCCGCCTTTTGAATACGAAGCAGAGCTGGAAGATGGAGTACACGAGTTTCGGGCGGTTGCATATGATGATCGCGACAATTCATCAGACAGGGCAATCACAGTAGGGGTAAATGTTCCTTGGGATTATAAAGTAGAATAAAAAAAGTGCCGTCATGTGCGACAGCACTTTTTCTGTTCGTGGCCTAGGCGCGTGCAAAAAGTGTATTTTCTTTTAATTGGTGCAGAATCGAGTCCAGCCCCGAGTCATGCTCGAATTGCTTGCTCCGATAGATTACGCGACCTTTATTAACGACCGCTACTAGGCGAACTTTCCCCTTTACACTTTCATCGTGACCCTGCGGCAAAACAACAAACCGAACTGTTTTGTTGACAGGACAATTCACACACAAAACTACCTGAACCATCTTCTCGCTCCTTAGGTTTCAAATCGTTGAAAAATTATAGCACAAAGTTATTTCACTTTGGCGCCGAATGTAGATTCCACTGCCTTGGTGACCTTATTTCTTATTTTTTCCACCTCTTGATTATTAAGGGTTTTTATAGGACTCTGGTACCAGATTCTAAAGGTGTATGAGTTGTTGTATATTTTTGCAAGTTCTACCTTGCGAACATTTGAATCGACTGATTTTATTTTTTCATATACATCTCCTGACTCTGTTTTGTCTGGAAGGACAAAAGAAATGTCCTCTACTTGCGCAGGATATTTTGCGAGTGGAACGTATGAATTTATCCCTGATAACTTGCGCAGGGCATTTACCTCGACTTCATAGTAATAATTATTGTTTGACATCTTTCTAATTTTTACTAGTTTGGTACTTTTTATACCTAGATCGGAAATTGCCGACTCGATAATTCCTTTGGCTTTTCTGAAACTAAAGTTTACAAATATGCCCGCAAGTATCATTTTTTCCTCTGGGAGCCCCTTTTTTAGTGGAAGATAAACATTAGCAATTTCAAAAAGATGAAATGGTTTAACCTCACCTTTATTCTGTTTGGCCGCATCGATTAGTGAATGCTTCAAAGAATTTCTTAGATACTCGGAATCACTACCCAAGGGGTTTTTTAGCTTGAGGGCTTTGCCTTTGATTTTTTCTTTACTTACAAGTGAAGACGTATATACCTCAATCCCGCCATAGTTGACCAAAAGGTTTTTTATTTTTTCCTCGAACTTGAACGATCCAGAGTAATTCTCCGGCAACTCTCCAGAAAGGAGGATGCTTGGTAAATTGTGATACCCATAAATTCTGGCAATTTCTTCAACAATGTCTTCAGGGATCGCCACGTCGAAGTTTCTAAAGCTTGGGACAGTCACCGATAGATTTTCCCCGCTCCAGCTGGGTTTAAACCCGAGACTATCTAATATTTTGGTTGTCTGGATTTTACTTATTTCTATACCGAGGCGATTTGAAATAAATTCATGTGTCGTTTGGACAGTTTTAGACTTAATTGGGTCCGGGTAGTTGTCATAAATTTTACTTAATATTTGCCCCTGACATATTTTTTTTACTAAATAGAGTGCCCGAAGGATCGCGGTCATTCCAAGCTCTGGATCAACGTTTTTTTCATTCAAAGTGGCCGCTACTGTCCTTATTCCAAGCGACATTGAAGTTTTTCTAATCTTGGCCGCGTTATTATTGTCTACAAAAAATATGAACCGCTTGGTATTTTTGTCGACGACGCTATTTTTGGTGCCGATTATCCCAGGAAGATCGATAATTTTGTTATCAGTGCTTTTAAAAATAATATCCCCTCCAGGCAGAGAATATGTTTTATCATCAAAGCTCGTTATTTTCTCGCCGCGTCTGCTTTCGCGGATAATGATGGTTGCATTTCTTATCTTGTTATAGTCAAAGACATGCATTGGCTGGCCAAGCTCGATCATAACGTAGTTAGTGATGTCGACGACGCTATTTAGGGATCTTACGCCAGCGGCATTTAATCGATCTTTTACCCAATCTGGAGACTCCCAGTTTTTGATGTCCCCTACAATAACGGCAGTCGTCCGGTAGACTAATTTTTTATTTGCAATCACCTTAAAAGGGAGAGATTTTTTGGGTTTGGGGGGTATCGAAATTTTTATTTTTTGTAAATTAGCATTGATCCTAAATTGTGGGAGGATCACAGACGCTTCGCGAGCTATCCCATAAACACTCATCGCATCGACCCTATTTGAAGTAATTTCAATGTCGTAGACCCAATCGCGTTTTCCGCCTATTTTTATGGGGCGCACTCGGTCAAAAGTTGGCCCACATAGGGAGATATATTTTGCGATTTTTTGTGAGTTCGCCTTTGTGTTTAAGTAGTCTCTAAGCCAACTGTCAAGAATTTGGATATTCATAGATGTATATTTTAAAAATCAAAATTGTTTGAGATATTCCAAGTTAGAACTATACAGGATTCTAAGGTCGGGAATCTTGAGCCCTGACCTCATCATCAAGACTCGTTCTACTCCAGTCCCAAAGGCAAAAGCGGTATGTTTATCAGGATCTATCCCGCCTGCTCTGAGCACGTTGGGGTGGGTCATCCCCGCCCCTGCAAGCTCTAGCCAACCATCTTTACAAAGCCTACACCCCTTGCCCATGCAAATATCACAAACAATATCGACTTCAAATGATGGCTCAGTAAAAGGAAAATGATGAGGTCTTAGTCTGGTCACTCTTTTTGATCCGAAATATTGCCTTACGAAATAGTCCAATGTCCCTTTAAGGTTACTTACAGAGATATTTTTATCAATCACGAGCCCTTCGAATTGATGAAAGACAGGGGTGTGGGAAGCATCAGACTGCCGGCGATAGCATTTTGCGATGTTTATCATTCTAATTGGAGGTTTTTTGGTTCTTACCATCTCCCTAATTTGTCCATTTGAAGTGTGCGGGGTTAAAAGCATGGGGCCAAATTTGGGATGGTCTGGAGATTTTAACCAAAAAGTCTCCCAGTCATCTCGGGCGGGGTGGTCTTTGCCGAAATTAAGCCCTTCGAAGGCAAACCAATCCCATTCAACTTCAGGGTATCGGACCCGGGTGAATCCTATTTGGGAGAAAATACTACTTATTTCTTCAATCGCTTGAGTGATTAGGTGAAGATGCCCGCGCTCAGCGCGGATACCAGGGATCGAGTAATCAAACCAATCGCCCTTCTTTTTTAGCTCATTCTTTTTAGAAATGATTAAGTTATTTAAGGTTGACTTTGTTTCATTGATCAAAATCCCGAGCTTCTTTTTCATCTCAGGGGGAAGGTTGGAAATCTCTCGGATGAGGAGCGTGAGTTTTCCGTTTCTGCCAAGATATGCAATCCTTAATTCTTCTAGCTCGGGTAAATCCTTGGCATCAACAATCTGCGCCGTAAACTCATTCCTTAGAGTTACTAAAGTTTTTTGGATATTTAAATAAGGCACGACCTTATTTTATAACAGTGAGGATCTTCTTGAAAGTTTTTGGGTCGCGAACGGCGATGTCTGAGAGGATCTTTCTATCTAATTCAATATTTGCTTTTTTAAGACCAGCGATCAGTTTGCTGTAAGTAAATCCGTGCTCCCTGGAAGCCGCATTAAGCCTCATTGTCCAAAGGGCACGCAATTTTCGTTTTTTATTTTTTCGTCCGGTATAAGCGTATTGACCAGCATGCAAGAGCGCATCTTTAGTAGTTTTTACTCTTCTACCAACGGTATGCTTATATCCTTTTGCTTTCTTTTTTTGCTCTCTATGGCGCTTTGCGGCCGGACTTTTTGCTCTACTCATTTTCTTTTTCTAATCCTCATTACCTTAGCTAGTTTTTTGGCATAGGTGCTTTTTACTCTCACTTGATTTCTTAATCTTCTTTTTTGTTTACTGCTCTTTTTTACCCTTAAGTGCCTTGTACCACTTCTTCGACGCAAGATTTTACCGGTCTTGGTTACCTTGAATCTTCTGATTATTGATTTTCTAGTTTTTTGTTTCGGCATTGTCTTTCACTTTTTTAATCGGCGAAATTATCATCGCTAAGTGTCTACCTAAAAATTTTGGCTCCATATCTATTGCGATATTAACTTTCAAGTCATCCATGACTCGTTCCAAAAGTTTATACCCAAAGGCCTTGCTGTCCATGTGTCTGCCCATAAATACGACGACTACTCGTACTTTATTGCCTCCTGCCAAAAACTCGCGAATTCGTGCAAGTCTAGTATTATAGTCCTGCTTGGCAATAAAAGGGCTAAATCGAACTTCTTTGAGCTCGGCAGACTTGGACTTCTTTCTTTCCTTTTTTAGTTTTTTTTCGGCAGCGTAGCGAAGTTTTCCATAATCAGCTATTTTGGCTACTGGAGGCCTTGCCTTAGGAGCAATCTCCACAAGGTCTAGACCATGCTTTTTAGCTAGCGCCAGTGCTTTCTCGGTAGGCATCACCCCTAGTTGTTTCCCCTCGCCAATCACCCTAACTTCAGGAACAAAGATGCCTTCATTTACTCGGAACTCTATCAGCTGATTATGTAATTTCTTTCGCTTATTCAATTCTAAACTTCCGTAATTTTAGTGGAAAACATTTATATTTTCAAACTACGTCCAGAAATTAGCCTTTTTGTATCATTTATGAAGCTATTTGTGTCTACTTGTTTATTTTCCCCAGTCCTTAGTCGCAAGGAAATTTTGCCTGATTTTATTTCCTTGTCGCCCACGATAATCATATAGGGAATTCTTTCTGTTTGAGCGTTTCTGATTTTTGCTTGGAGCGTATCGTTTTTTTCATCTACTTCTATCCTTACACCTTGATTCTTGATTTGTTTGAATATTTTTTTTGCAAAGGCTAGGTGTTTTTCGGTGATCGGCAAAATTTTTACTTGTATTGGTGAAAGCCATATGGGAAGATTCCCCCCGAAATGCTCCAATATTATCATGATGAATCGTTCTGGTGAGCCGATGATTGCTCGGTGCAACATGACGGGGGTCCTACTTTTCCCTTTTTTGTCAGTATAAGTTAGTTTAAATCTTTGCGGCATCACGTAATCAATTTGCAGAGTTGAAAGCTGCCACTCCCGTCCGAGGGCGTCTGTGGTCATTAGATCCATCTTGGGGGCATAGAAGGCGGCTTCTCCCGGCGCGTTGAAGTACTCTATCTCGTTTCTATCCATAATCTCTTCTGCCCATTTTTCGGTCTTGTCCCAGATTTTTGGATCTCCTAAATAATCTTTTGGTCTTTTCGGGTCCCTCGTCGAAAGCCTGTAGCGGTAGGAAAAACTAAAGGTCTTCATGACTTTTTTGATCATTGTGATCGCCCTGTCGGCTTCATCGTCGACTTGCTCTTCTGTACAAAATACATGGCAATCATCCTGAGAGAATGAGCGCACGCGGGAGAGCCCTATTAATTCACCGGGTTTTTCATCGCGATAAAGCATTGCAAAATCAGTGATCCTAAAGGGCAAATCTCGATAGCTCCTTGCCTGGCTTTTGAAAATTTGGGTATGCTGAGGACAGTTCATGGGCTTTAGAAAAAATTCCTCATCCGAATAATTTGAAGCTACCCGGAACATATCGCCCTTATATTTGTCGTAATGACCAGATATTTTGAAAAGATCTGCTTTGGCAACTTGCGGCGTCCATACTTGCATGTACCCTTCTTTGGATTGAATTTCTTCAATATATTTATTTAGTTCAAGCCGGATGATGGCTCCCTTAGGGGTGTAAAGCGGAAATCCGCTTCCGACAAGATCTGAAAAGGTGAATAAATCTAGTTCGCGCCCAAGCTTTCGATGATCATTTTTTTTGGCTTGCTCAAGCCCCGCTATGTATACGTCGAGCTCTTTTTTGGATGGGAAAGCAGTGCCGTAGATTCTTGTGAGCATCTTATTTTTTTCGTTTCCCCGCCAGTATGCCCCGGCAACCGACAGGAGTTTGAAAGCTTTAATTTCGCCAGTCTTTTTGACATGAGGGCCTCGGCAAAGATCTACGAATTTATCCCCAGTCCAATAAACTATCGGCTTTTGGTTGTCAGCCTTTATTTCGGCAAGCCACTCCTCTTTGTAAGGGTTATCTTTAAATAATTCTCGTGCTTTTTTGAAAGTAATTTCCTCTTTTTTAAACCGCAGGTTTGCTTTAATTATTTTGGCCATTTCAGCTTCGATTTTAGGGAAATCATCTTCGGAGATTTTTATTTTGGACTCGAAGTCAAAATAAAATCCATCGTTTATCGCCGGTCCCATGGCCATTTTAATTTCAGGCCAGATGTTTAGCATTGCTTGGGTGAGGACATGCTCGCAACTGTGTCTCAGAGACTCCAAGTTTGTATTTGCCTTCTTCATTGAGTTAATTGTAGCGTAAAGAATAAAAGGAGGCCACCCCAAGGGTGAAGCGGCCTCTAAAACACAAAAAAAAGGCAGAAGCCTTAGCCCCTGCCCATTGTCCCAACCAAAACATTGTCTTCAAAAAAAACGACGGCAAGCATTTGTACAAGTGTTCTTGCCTTTGGTGAGTCACCGCTTACAATTAGATAAGATTTTCTCTGGTTTGCAGGCGGTACTTCTCCCCCTTGGTCGATAAATATATCCCCAAGTCCTGCTGCCTTTTTTCGAGGATTTCAAAAACACCGCGTGCTCCAGTTTTTTCACTAAAAAAAGACATGATCCTTTCGACTTCGTCTTGGATATCTTCCCTCTTATTCTCAGGTGTCTCTCTATGAAAATATGCCGAGACTTTAACAACCATCAATCAATCTCCTTGATTACCAGCTTTCGATGAGTAATTGTAGCAGAAATTAGTTTGGATCGGGAACGACGGGAGTCTTTGTAACTAGTGAAGATTGTGTGGCTTCGACTATGTTTGCGATCCATCCCCCAATGACGGGTAATCCTCCTGCCTTAGAAAGTATAGTAACTAAAACCACCGAGACGAAAGCAAATCCCAAGGTAACCCCTATCGCCCAAAAAAATCCTTTAATTAATCCCTCTTTTAAATATTTAATCAAGGCCACTAGTTAAATATATCGGAAGCACGTATGGTTTATCAACTGTGGACCCGGGGGGAATCGAACCCCCTACTCTTCCATGCCATGGAAGCATGTTACCGGTATACCACGGGCCCAAATTTGTGAACCCGCCCCGGCTCGAACGGGGGACCTTTGCAATGTCAATGCAACGCTCTAACCAACTGAGCTACGGGTTCGAATTAGTTATTATACCAAATTAGGCGGCGGAGCGGCTTGAGTAGTGTTCTCCGCTCAGAAGATATTTTGCTCCATATTTTTTGTAATTTGCCCCCCAGCGGTTCTTTTTAGCGGCCCGCTTATTGGCGGTAGATAGCCATTCGGTGGCCTGCTCGATATTTACCCTAAAGCTTTGAATAAACGAGAAGATCCTTTCTAGGAAAAATAGCTCATATTTACTCGGTGCAGAGCCAACTTGGATAGCGGCAATTTCAGTTTCGCGGGAAAGCTGTGGCGTGACTCGGGCAAATTTTACAACCTCTACTTGGATTGCTTGGATTTGAAGTCTTAGCTCGTTTGTTTTTGTCTCGATGAGTTCTTTTTCTTCTTTTAATAGCCTTTTTTCAAAAGTAAGCTGACTAATTGTTTTTTCTTGCTTTTCTCTCTCTCCGCTATAGACCTGGCTAAATTCTAGAGATTCTCCAGGATGGATCTCACCAGACCTTGCAATAGGGATGCGCCCAAATAGCTGGTTTGCAAAACTTCGAGGGGATTTTTCAAACAACTCTTCCCTTAAGACTTCGATGGGGTTTGTCACGACCCCTAGGTTTTTTTTCCTCTTGTTCTTATCGTTCATTATGAGTCAATTCTATGCCGCTCCTGCCAGCGAATCAAGAACTTTTCTTTTTTTCAGGATTGAGACGATCCGGCTACGATGTTCATTTTCCGGGAATTTTTCACTGGATGTAGAGCTACTTTGGGATATTTTAAGCATTCCATCCACTTCAGATTTTTTAAGGGAAACTTTTTCTTTGTTTGCAATTTCAGTAAGAATCATATCAAGTTTTATGTTAGCTTCTGATTGCTTTTTATACTCTTCGCGGAGGCTTTCCGGGGTCTTGTTTATTGAATTTAGATAATTGTCAAGGCTTAAGCCTAATTTTTCAAGTCTATCCAAAAGCGTAGAGAGCCGTGCGTTTACTTCTTCGAGAACAAGAATTTCTGGTAATTCAAATTTTATTGAGTTAGCAAGACTACTTACCGCCAAATTTTCCTTATCAAGTTTTGAAAGTTTTTTATTTTTTACAGTCCCTTTTATAATTGCCTCTTTTACCGCTTTTTTGTAGTCCCCTAAAGTGATTTTTGGAGCCTCACAAGTGATTGCTCGGACAGTCCAAGGTTTATTTTCCTTGTTTTCAACCAGCTCAAATTTTGGAAATAAAACCGGTCTTAAATTGTGTTCCTTTATTGCCTTGTTAAACTTCTCGGGAAGGATATTGCTGAGGGCTTTTTCTCCCAGCGCCTCCTCGCTTATGGCCTCGCGGACCTTAGAAATCGGGGCCTTCCCCTTTCGAAATCCGGAGACCGTGACATTTGGAGCCTCTTTTAGGGCAATTTCTTGTTTTATTTTTTCAATTTCGCTAAAAGGAATTGGAAAGGT
This sequence comes from Candidatus Woesebacteria bacterium GW2011_GWC1_42_9, assembly GCA_000995185.1. Lineage (GTDB taxonomy): Bacteria > Patescibacteriota > Microgenomatia > UBA8517 > UBA8517 > GWC1-42-9. The sequence goes on along the minus strand of LCET01000005.1, from coordinate 28,081 downwards.
AAGCTGGATGCTTCCATTTGATTGCTTGGCCAGAATAGAGCTTTTGATTTGTTTTTTCGTCATTATCCTTTATGTTGAGTGCGGGGAGCGGCCTGGGGACCACTTCCCATCACTTGCTCTTTCGCCGCCTCTTTTTGCACACGAAAACCTCCCTTACTGGGTACGCCAAAGCGTGATTTTTCTGGATTTCCACTAAACCCCCTGATCACTTTTATTTTGGTTTTCATACAGGGGATATTATATCACTCACTAGCCAAACGGTGGAGAAAAGCGTTGACCAAAGTAAGAACGATTGAAGCGATTGCAGCAGTCACGAACCCGTCAATGTAAAAGCCAGGCACAACCATTGCTACACCCCAAAGGAGAGCAACGTTTATGAAAAATGCGGCTATCCCGAGAGTAACGATAGTAAGAGGCAGGGCTAGCAACTGAAGGACTGGCCTAATAAATGTGTTAACCAGACCTATCATGATTGCGGCAACTAGTGCGGATCGAAATCCGTCAAACTGGAAACCTGGGATAACATATTCCACAACGAGAAGAGCAAATACGCTTATTGCAAGCCGCATCGCAAGATTCGTTAATTTCATAGTTTATATTCGCAAAAAATATCTTACCTTGTCAACTCCCGAAAAAATATAAGACCGCGGGACACAGCCAAGTTCCAGTTTGGCTTTAAATTGTGGTCAGTATTTGGGTACTCAAAGTATTTTATATCGGGCTTGTCAGCAACAAATTTTCTACTCCATTCCACTGGTACCGCATCATCTGTGGTCCCTTGGTGCAGTTGGATCGGCGCTTTTATGTCTCCGAGGTAATTTGTAAAAGAAAATTTGTCTGTGTCGTAGACATCTTCGAACCTTGCAAGTTCTTTTCTGATTAGTTTCCCCCTGTCTTCTGCTTCATCGGTGTAGTATAGAACATTGTAAGGGAAAGGTTTTGTCACTGGTGCCCATAAAGTAGTGGGGTAATCGGCGCCAGTAATAATCAAAGTGGTAAGGGCAATGTGGCCGCCGTTTGAGTGCGCCCATATAAAAATGTTTTTTTGATCCCATTTGTCTCCAAGAACTTGGGCAAAAGATGGCTCTTTAATAGATTGAAGCAGAGAAAGGATTGTAGTATAGGTTTGAAATCGTGTTTCAAAAACATTTTCCGATTCAGGGTCAGATCCACCATATCCTAGAAAATCGGGAGCGATGGTAATAAAATTGTTTTGGGAGAAATACTTGGCGGCGCTATCTGTGCCAACGCCGGAAGTGTAGATTTCCTGATCGACATACCCTCTTATCATGATAACGATAGGGAAAGGGCCGGTCCCTTTGGGAATATGTATCACCCCAGTGGTCTTCTTTTTGATATCTGGATCAAGGCTTGGAGAAAATTCAAGTTCAAATAAATTCTCACTTTGTTCTATTAAAGTAAATTTTGAGTTTGGAATTTCTGCTATTTTGAGTGCCTCGATGCTGTAAATATCCAGTGGCCGATCTTCCTGATCCTCCTTTTTTGAGATTTCAAAAAATTGTGGTTGAGTAATTAGTTTTTTTGCAAGAAAAAACCCTGCAATTCCAGTGAGAATGAATGAAGTAATTAAGAGAATAGTCTTTCCCATATAACAAAGCCGCTGAAAATTCCATAAAAACTGAAAGCAGAGAAAAGAACAATGACCCTTATCCAGCCGGGTCTTAGTGGTTTAGCCAGGTGAGTTAGGTTTAGCCCGAGGACAAGACCGGTATAGATAAACATGCTAAAAGCGTTAAGGGTTGCGCCAGTAATAACCAATGTCAAAGGCTCGGTAAATCCCAGCATAAAAATAACGATACCGCTTAAAATTAATATCCACAAAAAAAGGTAGTAGAACAAGGACAATTTTTCAATTCTAAAACGCTTGGGAGCAAGGATAACCAAGTTTTCAGACATGATTCGGCTGGTAGCATCCATGACTGAAAATTGGGTTGAGAAAAGCATAAGTGCGGCTATGAGGAGAAATAGACTTCCCAAAAAAGGCATGGTTTTTTCGGCAATAACTTGTGATTCGCTAATAACAAACCCAACCCCGCTTGAACTTATTGGATTATCAAAAGTAGTGGAAAAGGCTAGAAAACTTAGGGCCAATATAGTTAAGGCACCGGTTAGCCAAAAAATAAGGCTATGTTCGACATTGATGCGCCACCACCAAGTTTTAAACTTTTGCATATTGGATGGAGTTGAGACAAAAGTTGTCCCTTCCAAGCTAATTTTTTCTGTTTTTCCGGTTAAAATGCTTGTTAATCTGCCAGAGAATTTGCCCATGCCGTAGCCTTTTTCCTTGACATAATAAGATTGGGCCAAATTTAGGTTGCCCCCTGCCCCAGCATAGGCAAAAGCACCCAAAAAGGTGGTCAAGGAGATCCCCGCTGGCAGAAACCAATAGCCCTCGCCCTTACCCATTAATCCAAAACCAAGAGCTTCCCAATCAGCTAGTTTGGCAATAAAAAGGACAAGAAAAAAAATTAAAGGTACGCCCACGAAAATTAAGGTACGCTGCAAGACCTCTTGGGTTTTATAAACGATTGGCCCTAAAGTAAGAATTAAGCCGATCACTAAAAGCAAGATTATGGGGATAATTGGGGTGTAGATGATCCCAAATAAATAGGCAAAAAAAGTGGCAGAGGAGGCAATAATTCCTGGCCAAACCCAAGGTACGAGCGTTGAAAATATAAACCAGACGGGCGATAAACGGGTGTATTTTCGCGTTAGACCTACAAAAATACTCTCGCCGGAAACTAGGGTATACCGCTCTATTTCCATATTTAGAAAAAATTGGAATGTAATTCCCAAAACTGCCGCCCAAATGATGCCCATTCCAAAATTGCTGGCTAGGTAGGGCCAAAGGATAAGCTCTCCGCTCCCCAGCCCCATCCCGAGAATTATGAAGCTTGGGCCAAGTAGGAATTTAAGAGGAAGAGGCTTTGGCATATCACGTTTAGTTAACGGCGCTAAATGAGACATAATTTAGTTTAAGGATTAGTTGCGGTAACTGCAAGAATTTGAGATAATGTTTCATCGAAAACTAGCGCTAGGAGTAGAAATAATGTCTGTTAGAGTTTTGGATCTTGTAACGAAAAACCCGCCGATTGATGCACAAACCTTAAGACAAGCTCATCCTAAGCTTGATCCCCGCTCTCTAGTTCTGGAGGTGACCAGAAGAAGCGGTGCCAGGCAGATGCTCGAGATGAGCGATTGGAATGAATATTCCAAACTGGTTAAAAAATACCGTAAACGAGATCCTGTTTTGTACCAGCGGTAACGCGCACGAATTTATAGGTAAGGGTGAAGAGGAGATCTTTTTCTTCACCCTTATTTTTTTATATCCTTTGGCAGAGGCAGTGCAGAACTTACCGGGATGGTGATCGCGGCGGTTGGAGTGGGAGTTGGGGCTAAAGTATTAACTGGCTCACTAGTTTGGAAGGCTTTTTCGGAGCCTCCTTTTGGCAGTAGGACTAAAATTAGTAGGATTATTAAAATTGCCAAAACCGCAAATGTATTTTTTCTATTCATTTCTTATAATATAATCGACTTGTGAATAAACTTCATCAAGAAATATTAAAAGGACTTAAGAAACTGCCTCAAAAGGATTCTGGTCATTTTGATATCAATAAATATCTCGGAAGCCCTCGGAAATATTATGGTACATCCACTCCTGATCGGAGAAAAATGATGAAAGACTGGTACAAAAAACATAAAGACATTAATTTTAGTGAGTTTCAAAGTTTATTGGATAGTTTATACAAAGGTGAGTCCATTGAAGAACGCTTTATAGCGGGCTCTGTGCTAGAGCATTATTCAGACCTCCGTACAAAATTAAGTCCCCAGAGATTGAAAAAATGGGTTTCTGGGCTTATCGGTTGGGCTGAAATTGATACTCAGATATCGTTTTCTGGAGGTGAAATTTTGGATAAATGGGAGGATTGGGGGAAAGCATTAACAGATTTTTCAAATTCTAATAGTATTTCTCTTCGTCGTGCCAGCTTAGTTTTATTAGTTAAACCGGTTCGCGATGTTCGGGATAAGAAATTATTGAAACTTGCTTTTGCTAACATAGGGCGCCTTAAGCACGAGCGAGATATTCTGATCACCAAGGCAATTTCTTGGCTTCTTCGGGATATGATCAAAAATTATCGGAGAGAAGTCCAAAAATATTTGAGTGAGAATCGAGATTCTCTTCCTGCAATTGCCCTTCGCGAGGCCACTCGTAAATTAAAAACAGGAAGAAAATAGTTGAGATTCCCCTCTTGACTTTGGGTTTTATTCGGGTATATAAACTACTTGTGATCCAAAAAATTAACTCTCCCATTTCTGTCTCTTTTAATTTTGATAGTGTAAAGCATAAAGTTTCCCCTAAATGCATTATTTGGAATAACCGCCTTTATCCAATTACCAGGCTTGGACTCCACCACACTTATCGGATGGGGCGCACCTTGTTCCATGTTTTCTCTGTCGCCACCCCTACGCTTTTTTTTAAACTGGTTCTGAACACTGAAAATTTACACTGGACTTTAGAAGAAATTTCTGATGGCCTACCCAATTAAAATCAACTTTAATCCCGCCAGTCCCACTATCATGCATATTGATCTTAACTCCTGCTTTGCCAGCATCGAACAGCAAGCTAATCCCCTTCTCCGAGGAAAGCCCGTGATCGTTGCGGCTTATACTTCCCCCAAGGGATGTGTCTTAGCTTCTTCTATTGAAGCCAAGACTTATGGAATTAAAACCGGTATGCAAGTTAAAGAAGGGCAGAGGTTGTATCCAAATTTAGTGGTCTTACCCGCCGATCCAAATAAATATCGCGTGGTTCATCTTAACCTTCGAAAACTTTTATCTGACTACACTGACAATTTAAATCCAAAATCCATTGATGAGTTTGTTCTTGATTTGCCTACCAAAAAGGTTCACGAGGTGGCCCTTGAAATAAAACGCCGCATCACAAAAGAAGTCGGAGGCTGGTTAAAAGTTTCTATTGGAATTTCTACGAATAGATCTTTGGCAAAATTATCTTCGAATTTAAAAAAACCCGATGGGTTAGAGGTGATTGATAAAAATAATTATTTGAAAGCGTATGAAAAAGTGTCTCTAGTTGATCTTCATGGGATAAATACTAGGCTTGCCGCACGCCTTAATTCTGCTGGTATTTACAGTGTCATAGATTTTTATCGCGCTTCGTTTTGGCAGATTAATCAGGCTTTTGGTTCAGTCAATAGCTATTATTGGTATTTACGACTGAGAGGTTGGCCGGAAATTGATAATGTAGAATTTGAAAGAAAAAGTTTTGGCAATTCTTATGCTCTCTCACGCCCGTTGTTTGAAGTTAAAGAGCTCTCTCCAATTATTGCAAAATTAGTCGACAAAATGGCTACAAGATTAAGAGCTTCTGGAAAAGTTGCCAGGGGCATTCATTTGGCGATAAATTATCGTGATGGAAGCTATTGGCATAGAGGTAAAGGCTTTAAAAAGGCGTTTTTTGACACCAGGGATTTTTATAAGGAATTTTTCGGGTTACTTTTAAAATCGAGCTGTAGAAAGCCTGTCAGAATAATTGCCGTTTCTTGCTTTAATCTCTCAGGCAGTCAAGCTAAACAGCTAGAGCTATTTGACGACATTATCAAGAAAGAAAAGATATCTGGTTCAATAGACCGGATTAATGATTTCTGGGGCGACTTTACCGTCGCTCAGGCGAGCTTACTAAAGCTTGAAGATCGTATTTCGGATCGGATATCTTTTGGCGGAGTGAAAGAATTAGAGGAGTATAAAAATACTCCTCTAAAATTGCACAGCCATTAATGAACTTTGCGCGACCAGGATAATCGCCTGCGATATCGAGTTCTCGCGTCAATTATAACTTTGTTTTTGTACACAAGGTTTACGATTGAGCGAAAGCCACGCTTCGGGCAGATTGACTTATTGCACCAGGCGCAAAATTTTCTATGAGGACAGTGCTTCATATGTGCATACTCCTAAACAAATGGCCGATGGCGAAGTTTATAAAATTATGAAGGGATTTCCAAGCTCCAGTTTGTTCGCTGCCGAAAATCCGGCATTGACCTCTAAAACATAGTCGATCGGCTCCGGAGGTAAGTATAATTTCAAATCACTTTCGGTTTCTGCCGGTTCTACATTTTCGTTTATGAATATTACTTTCCCATCATTAATCCAAATAATATCAATGGGAAAGTGCATGTCCTTCATCCAAAATGGCGGGTTTACATCGGGCTTGTCGAAAACAAAAAGCATAGCCTCATCGCTTGCCAAACTACTACGATTTGAAAGTCCCAGCTTTCGTGATTCATCGCTATCAGCAATGTAGGCAATTAAGCCTGTCTCGCCTACTCTGACGGGTTTTTTCTTAAGATCAAGGACAAGTTTGTCACTTGCCGATACAGCAGACCCCCGAGACATTTTAGAGTTTTTGATAGAGAGGTTCTTAAAAGCAAGCGCGATTAGCAACACAAAAATAATTGAGGGTAAAAAAATAAAAATAATGTGCCAGTTATTTGCAAATTTGTTCGGATGGATATGCAAGGTATTTTTTTCCATGTCTATTTTTCGATCCAAGCACAGCGACTATCAAAGCATCCGCATCGATAACTCTGGTTATCGGGAAAATCTTTTTTGATCTCGCAAGCAGTGTTTATATTTGGATCTGAGGAGCAAACCTCTTCTGAACATCCCGAAGGTTCGCATTCGTTATCCAAGTCACACTCCCCTTGCGCATATTTAAGCGACCCATAAGCTTCGCGGTATGGCTTTTTATCAAAAGTGACTCGGGTTGGAAATTCTTGTGTCTGCATATTAAGCACGGACTTAGTTAAATAATACCCAATTAGAGCTAAGGTAAATAGAGCAAAAAGTATTAGGAAGCTATTGACGATCCTGCGAATAAGCATTTACTTATTGTAGCAAAAATAGTGTGTGCCGGGGAGAGGACTCGAACCTCCACGTCTTTTAAAGACACAGGATCCTAAATCCTGCGCGTCTACCAGTTCCGCCACCTCGGCATATAAGAAATTTCTACTGGAATTATAACATCGGAGATAGTATATTGTCTTTTAGTTAGACTCTCACAAATCAAGAACCCCGCGGTAAAGCGGGGTCTTGGGGAATTCCAACGCTCCCCTGAAAAAATCAGGGTTGCCTTGAAACGTAATGGGGACTATATCATAGTCCCATAATTAAGTCAAGCTATAGGACGTATTCGTCCTGTTAGGCTGGTTTACTTCTTCTTCGCAAGTACGAAAATAGAAGGTCCAAAATGGATTTTACCTAATGGCTTTTGAAGAAACCGTTCTATTAGAAGCATAAAATTATGAGGGAAAATCTTTTTTAATTTCCGGCTTCTTGCGTTGGAAACAGATCGCACTTCAATAATTTCAAAGCCGCTCTCGGTTAGAAGATCCTTGATGTAAGCTGGGTGAAAATTCAAAAATGGGATGCATTTTTCATTTTGATTCGATGAAGTGCGCTTATCCTCTGGGAAAATCTCAAATGGAAAAATGAAATTTCCTCTTTTAAGATTCATAAAAGTCGCCTTAATATGTTGTTTGTTGGCGTATTCTAGGATAAAAAAACCATCCTTTTTCAAAAGCCTATTTACTTCTTTTAGGATTATTTTGGGGTCTTCTATATGGTGCATCACTCTCACAAAGAGTGCTAAATCAAACTTTTGACTGCCGGTTTTTTTGACTACATTTTCAGCTTTAGAATACAAAAAGCTAACTCTAGGGTCTTTGGAGAGGCGCACCTTTGCTTCAGAGAGACACTTCTTAGACGAATCGGTCAAGAGCGCTCGCTTGGATTTGTTTAAATAAAGCGGTGCGAGACGTCCAAACCCGCAACCAATATCAATGACGTTCAAATTGTTGGGGAGATGTTTTATAAAACTATTGATGGCCAATACCTCGCTTTCATGCTCATAATCTCGGCCTTTCCAATATGCTTGATAATTGTAGTTATCATATGCCGCAGACATTCTACTCCATGTCTGCCATAAAAGTGCTCACCCCTTGTGCCCAAGAGCCATTTGAGAGGGGGGTATATTTACCCATAATATCTTCAATGCTGAGAAAGCCCTTGTCCAAATATTCCTTGCGAAGTCCACGGGAAACTGTTTCTATGGCGTGAGAGTAGTCTTCAAATCCCAAAGTACCTTGACTATGTATCCCCCAGCCCCAGCAGTTGTACGTGTTTTCGGGGATTTTTTTGCACAAATTTGACTCTTGTTGAGCAATTGCTGTGGTCAACTTGAAATCAAGTCCATACTTATCTGCCATGGCGACAAGTTGAGTCGAGTATGGCTCAAGCGGAGATCGGTAGTATTCAAGATATTGCCTGATTATTTCAATACGGGCATCCTTTCCATATACGTTGCCTGAAATGGCGTAGGACTCACTTGGGAGAGATGCATAGACATTAACCCCGGGCATAGGGGCGGTAATAAGGTTGGTGTCTTTATATGAAAGCACCTCAGTGCGGCTAACAACTTCCTCATTTGTGGAGATCGCAATCAAAGTAAACAAACTTGTCCCCAGCGCTAGCGGGGTTAGTATCAAAAAGACAGCAATCAAGAGTAAATTTTTGACAAACAAATCAGGTTCCATCTTGGGCTTAGACAAGAATGCCACAAATCGAGTTAATAAGTCAAACAGGCATAAATTGGTGGGTCGCACAGGGCTCGAACCTGTAACCTACCGGTTAAGAGCCGGTTGCTCTACCGTTGAGCTAGCGACCCGTTTGTGTCGGGGTGCCCGGGCTCGAACCGGGGACCTCACGCTCCCAAAGCGTGCACTCTACCAACTGAGCTACACCCCGCGAAGAAGTTGCGCCTATTCTATCAAATTTCGGAGATTTTTAAAAATTTAAATACTGAATTTTCTGAAAAGGTAAGTATATTTAGTGATTTCAGCATTATCTGACGGGTCAGCGGCCTTTTGCTTAGCGAGGCTGATAAGTCGGTTGGCTAAATGGGCTATTTCTCTATCTTTAGGCAGCCTTCTGAGTTGTCCAGGGAATACTTCTTCTTCCATAAGTGAAAAAAAATCGTGTTGGATTCTTTCCATTTTTGCAGACCATGTAGGGAATACTTTTTCAGCTTGGTAAAAAAGTGCCGCGCCGTAGGCAAATCTGAGAAGTATTTCTGGTTTAAAGTAAACTGGTAGTCTAACTTTATCTTCAGTGTTAGACAGATTATTGGGCCTAGGATCTCTGTGTACGGTAGCGAGGAATCGGCGAAGAGGAGTTATGGCTTCTCCAGTAAAATAAGCAAAATACTCACCGTTTCTGGTAGGAGTTGAAAGCTCTATGTCGGCTTCTATAAATGAGGCATAAGCCAGGTTGCTGTCATTAGTAGCCTCTCGACGCAAGAAAACTAAAGAGTGTCTTTCTCCGGGTGGTACGGCCAAAAGGATTGATCTGGCATCGGCAAGTGACAACCTGCCAGAATTCACATAAACTTTGGCTTGGTTATATTGCCTGGGAAAGCAAATTAGTAGGGCGGCCATATCGAGTTGAGTTTGACCATAGGCGTTTCGAAAGTCAGAAGGAATAAAATTAATATCGCGATAATGGGTCTCTTTGGTGGCGTGGTGAAGGGCTCCAGTAGAGGCCCTCAGAACATCGATAGCTGTGACCGCACGGCTTGTCTCAGCGACAACATCAGCAAGCCTGGCACAGGCCGCTTCTGGGTCAAGCTGAATTGCTTCGTTTAGTTCTGTGAGGTTGCGATTATAGGCGAGTTTAGTTATTTCTGTTGGGTTTTGGAGTCGTTCATACCTGTGGATGCTTTCCTCAATTAATTCAGAAGGGTCTTCTCTCCTCATCCAGACATTAAATATATGGGTATTGGTAATGGAATACAAGGTAGAAAGTGCTGAGCTGGTTTCGAAGTCTGGTCGAAGATACTTCTGCAGTTCTCCGTCGGAAGCTTTGTCGATATATCCGCCGAATTCTCTATAAACACCTTCAATTAATCGTTCTTGGAATTGGCCAAGTTCAGGGGTACTGACTGCAAGCAACAAATTGCTTTGGATATCCGTAACAACTCCCGCGAGTCTTTTTGAATCATCACCCGAAAGACTACCTCTTAATGAGGCTAGTGTATATTCTGGATTATAAAAATCTTTTCTCTCAGGCATTAGGTGATCCAAGTAACCTTTGGTGTTTCTGGTGGTTCTGGGATCTCTACTTCTGCTTCTATTTCCTTTCCACAGTGCGGGCATTTAACTTTAGCAGACACTTTTCTAGATATTTCATTTGGATGTTTTTTTTCTTTTTGTTTATCCATTTAGCGTCACCTCCATATCCTATATAATAATTACAAAAATGGTTACTATATGTCAATGGGTAAGGACATAAAAATAAAAAATAAAAGCATGATATATGCCGAAGGCTTGGTTTGGCAGAAGGCAGGCTCCGGAAAAATTTATCTGGGCAGTAAAGATACGGGAAAGTATTTACTAACTAAGCCTTTTTGGAGACATATAGTGGATATATTAGAAAAACCTCAAAGAATAGAAGCAATTGCCCGTAAAATGGCACAAAGGGCAAAACGTTCCATTCCCGAAGAAAGGGCAATCCATAAAGTGAAAATTATGATTTTATTGATGACCAAGCATGGGCTTATTAAAAAAATAGACCATATTTCATTTGGCCGCGATGAAAATCGATTATTACCTCGGGGCACCAAACCACTTTGGTTAAAATTTTTTTTTCACAAATTATTACTGACTATTTATGTTTTTTTGGCTTGTTTGGGATTAATGATGATCATTTTTTCTCGTTATGGGCTTCCTAAATACGCTGATTTTTTTTGGCATGAAAGATTAAGTATTTCTTTATTGACTTTTTTCATCTTTAGCTGGATTTTCGGGATTATGCATGAGTTGGTGCATTACTGGACTGCCGCCTCACAGGGGATCAGAGCAAAGATTAGACTTTCCTATCGTTTGAATTTTCTAGTTTTTGAAACATACAATCCTGATATTTTTTCTGTTCCCAAGTTTTGGCGTTTGGTAATTTATCTTTCAGGGATGGTTTTTGATCTTATTCTGGTATTTATTTTTTATCTAATTATTTTTCTTTTTCCAAACCAAAATCTTGAGATAATTCACCAATTTATCTTAATTCAATGGTTAACATTTTTGTGGCAATTTCTGTTTTTCACCCGTACTGATTTTTATTTTGTAATTAAAGAATTGGTAGGCGTAGAGAATCTTTATACTTATGCAATAAAAAAGATTTACTCCCTGATTACGAGACAGCCCTTTGACCATTATTTGACCAGGAGAGAAATTTTTTTTGTGAATATATATACGTTTTTTTTCTTTTCAGGAACTATGTTTGCGATAGTGAGGTACAGCTTATATCATTTACCAATTACCTTAAAGTTGGCCACAAGCGGCATCGGGAGTCTTTATTTGGGGTATATCGAGTCCAACTCTACAGAATTTTTGGACGGGCTCATCATCATTTCTATACAGATTTTGGCAGTTACATTATTAATATATGAGGTTTTGAAAAAATATTTACCGCGGCTAACGCTGTGCCCTAGGAGGGACTTGAACCCCCAACCTTGAGTTTAGAACACTCCTGCTCTATCCAGTTGAGCTACTAGGGCTTATGATTTAAGCGAATAAAAATGAGCGGCGGAGCGGATTTGAACCGCCGACCTTCTCGTTGGCAACGAGACATTCTACCACTGAACTACCGCCGCAAATGAAATGAGCGAGGTGCTGAGGATAGGAATCGAACCTATATCTGACGCTCTTCAGGCGCCCGCCGTGACCGACTTGGCTACCTCAGCTTATGCTGTGTATTTTACTATATTTGTGAGCGGCGTGCTATAATACAGTGCTATTTGTGGCTATCTTCTCGTATACCTATAACCAAAGGAGTGTGAAGTGAAAAAGGTAGCTGTGCTCTTTATATTGGTGCTGATTATGTCAGCGTTCTTAGTGTCGTCGGTGTCGGGCCTCTCGGTCGTCGTGGGGTATAGCTTTAAAACGATGGACAACGGGATGCAGGGCATTTGGGCCGTGGATCATTTCCATAGCTTGTTAACGCTTACCCAAACAGGGCCGGATTGCTACAACTACATCCGGGTGGATGCAGGGACTTTTGAAACCATTGGCGGAGGGTCCCCTGGCGGTGAGCCTGGCGACACGGTTGCAGCCGGAATTCCTGGTACTGTTTCCGGCGGGATCAGTGGGACGATCTGCGGGACGTTGAATATCAACGTGCCAGCAGGCGAGGAAGATCTCACGGTGGGTTCTTATGCCAGCTATGAGGCCAAATATTTCCACAACTTTTTTGATGTGGGGACTATTTACGGCTTTACGATCACTGATTGGGGCTGGACGTTTGTAACCTGCGGCAATGGGACTTGGACCGACAACGAAGTAACTGAAGCTGATTGGCAAACCGACAAAACCGCAATGGGCGACATTGTTGGTGAATATGTCCCCTGCGCGATCGCGCCGGTGCCTGCGGTTTGCACGCCGGTGGGCGCCGTGGTTCAGCCGCACACGATTTTAACCGAGGGGATGTTTAACATCTTCTGGAAAATCGGTGGATTTACGGTGGAGGACGCCGATCGTCAAGTGATTTATACTCCCCCGGTTTATGTGGATGTCCAAGGTGAGGACGGGGTGATGGTCTATGGGCAAGCCCGCGGAATATTAATTCTCGGATGCCGCGAGAATATAAACGCCGAAGCGCTTTTGCCGTTGATTGAGGCATATGGCGTTTATCCAGACGGTGTGCGCCCGCTCAATTGGGGTTGGTACGGGGTGGATGACGCCATCGAGTTCCGAGAACCAGACCAATAGCTTGTGATATATTTTGTCCGATTTAATTTAGTGGAGGAGTCCCGCCTTTGATCTCAAACGGCGGGATTTTATTTTTCTGTGAATTTCTTCAGTGTTGTGGTCGCACAAGGACTCGAACCTTGGACCCTTCGGATGTAAACCGAATGCTCTACCAACTGAGCTATGCGACCTTTTTTGTGCCGAGGAGAGGACTCGAACCTCCACGGGTGTTACCCCACACGCACCTCAAGCGTGCTTGTCTACCAGTTTCAACACCTCGGCCTACGCTAAAGCTACGGCCGACAGGTCGGCTTTGCAATAGCTTGGTGCCTTCGAGAGGACTCGAACCTCTACGTCGCAAGCGACACAGCGTCCTGAACGCTGCGCGTCTACCAGTTCCGCCACGAAGGCTTATGTATCTCGAACTGGCCAAGCTTTGCTTACCAGTTCCGCCACGAAGGCTAATAAATCAAACTGACTAGAGCTTGAATTATATCAAAAAATGAGGCTTATTTAAATAAATCTAACCATCATGCCCTCTTTTACCATGAGCGATAAAGATACTTCTTGTCCTGGGAATTTTGCCCCAGGTCCCCAGATTTTTGCCCGAGACCTTCTTTCTGAAAAACTTGACCCTATTTTTTCACTTATTTGTCTGAGGGTAGTTCCCGATCTAGAAATAATGGGGTCATTAGTATTGGGTTCTTCGTTAATCCTAACGAGATAAATTTGGACAAAATTTAATTTTTCCCAAATTATCTCTTTGAGTTTTTTAATGCCTTTGTTTTTTGTTGCACTAATTTTTATAGCCTCTACAGGCACAGCATGCTCAGCTTTGCTTATTTGAGACATATCTTTTAATTTTTCTTGGTCCGACTTATTGAGTACATTTATTGCCGGGATATAAATCCTGTTTGTGGAAAATGCATCGATCAAGCGGTCCAAATCCATTTTTTCATTGATTGAAATTTCTGCATTTTTTAATCCCATCTGAGAGGCCACTTCCTTGATCGTTAAGTTTGACAGTTCCTGCCGAATATTTGAGTGGATAATAAGCCCTCCGGAAAGCCTTTTTTGTATCCTTACTGCCGGGAGATATTTATTTATTCTGATCCCATTTCGCTCGAGAGCTTTTTTAATTCGCCCAATAGCTTCTGGCCTTTTGATATCACTTATGAGAATTAAAAGATCTGCCCCGCGCACGACCGACATCACTTCCCGGCCACGGCCCTTACCTTCCTCAGCGCCTTCTATAAGTCCCGGGACATCAAGTATTTGGATCTTTGCGTTTTTATATTTCATCATTCCTGGTATGACTGTAACTGTGGTAAATGAATAAGGGGCTACTTTTGAGTGCGCATTAGTTAGAAGATTTATAAGAGTGGATTTGCCTGCAGAAGGAGGACCCACAAGAACAATGGTTGCGTCGCCTTGCTTTTTTACAGCATACCCTCCCCCGCCTCCCTTTTTTGTGGAAACGTCCAAGTTGTCTTTTAATTTCGAGATTTTTGCTCGAAGTCTCCCAATATGGTGCTCAGTACCCTTGTGATAAGGAGTATCGCGGATTTCTTTTTCGATCCGTTTTATCTGCATTCTGGTTATTTCTTGCTTTGTCATTTGTACCATGCTGAAATTATATCCGAAATTCGGTATAATATTGAAGCTTTTGCGCCTGTAGCTCAATGGATCAGAGCATCTGTCTTCGGAACAGAGGGTTGGAGGTTCGAGTCCTCCCAGGCGCACCAAGCCGAGGTGGCGGAACTGGTAGACGCGCAGGACTTAAAATCCTGTGTCCGATTATCGGACGTGTGGGTTCGAGTCCCACCCCCGGCACTTTATGGAAGAAGCTTTAACAAAAAGAGAAAAACGAGAATTATCTAAAGAAAAAAAAGCCCAAGAGGAAAAGAGGCAGAATTATTCTCGGGCTTTTCGCAAGATGGCTACTTGGATCCCCATTGTCCTCATTGTGGGGGTAATCGGGTATGGGATATATGGAGCGGTCACTTCCACTTCTAAGGAAGGGTCCCCTTCGGTGCTTTCTTCGGAAATTAGCGCGGAAGACCATGTTAAAGGGAATCCTGATTCAGACATTGTTATCGTGGAATATAGCGATTTTCAGTGTCCTGCATGTGCTTATTATTCAGGGTTCATGAAAAAATTGTTAGATGAAAAAGGAGATGAAATTGCCTTGGTATACAGACATTTCCCGTTGGAACAAATCCACAAAAATGCGAAAGTGGCAAGCTATGCCGCCGAAGCGGCGGGAAGCCAGGGAAAGTTTTGGGAGATGCATGATCTGCTTTTTGCAAACCAGTCAGTTTGGGAAAATCTACCTGACCCCGAGAAGGAATTTACTAAATATGCCCAAGATCTGGGCCTTAATATCGATCAATTTAATACAGATTTGAAATCCGATGAAACCCGGGATAGAGTGAATAATGATTATCGCAGTGGTATTGCCAGCCGAGTTAATTCTACTCCGACGTTTTTTATAAACGGTGAAAAAATTGATAATCCAAAATCTTATGATCAACTTAAAAAGCTTGTCGAAGACTATTCCCCATAATTTTCCGCTTGTTTTAAAACTTTGGCTTCTACTATTTTTAGTAGTTGGGTTTTTAGATTCTTCGGTTCTTTTGTCGGAACATCAAAGCGGGATACAAATCCCCTGCACTATTACTAACGGTTGCGGCGAAGTCCTGAGCAGTAAATATGCGAGTTTTTATGGCATTCCCCTAGCACAAATCGGGGTGTACTACTATTTATTTATTGGAGTTCTTTTGGGATTTTTTGTTAATTATAAAAGTAGGGCAATACTCATGGCCCTTTTTGTCTCCACGTTTTTTGGCTTTCTCGCTTCACTTTGGTTTACATATTTACAAGTTTCTGTGATCAAGACATTCTGCCAATATTGCCTTCTTTCAGCCATTAGTTCAACTTTTATATTTGTTATTATTAGCTATCTTGTTATAAAATACACGAAGTTAAGCGGAAAGTCGTAGGCGGGTGTAGCTCAGCTGGTTAGAGCGTCAGTTTTCCAAACTGAAGGTCGTGGGTTCGAAACCCATCACCCGCTCATAATGATCTCCAAGATTTTGAGGTATTCGTATCAGTCTGCCAAACCTGCTCTATTTTTGCTGGATTCAGAAAGCATCCATAACCATTTTACTAGCTTTGGGAAATATTTAGGGTCCAGTGCGCTTACCAGAAACATGATCAAAAACTTGTTTTTTTATGAGGATAAAAAACTGGTTCAAAAAATTGAGGGTTTAAAATTTGAAAATCCAATTGGGCTTGCCGCTGGATTTGATTATGATGGGAACCTGACTCAAATCTTGCCAAAGATTAGTTTTGGATTTTCGACCGTTGGTACTGTGACCAATATGTCCTATGATGGTAATCCAGCACCCCGCTTGGGAAGGCTCCCCAAGTCAAAGTCTCTTTTGGTCAACAAAGGCTTTAAAAGCCGAGGAGCGGCCGAAATTATTAAAAAATTAGGAGGCTTAAAATTTGATGCGCCTGTTGGAATTAGTATCGGGAGGACCAATTCCGCAAAACTCACAACAATTAAAGAAAGCATCAATGATATTCTTGCTAGTTTCGCTAGTTTCGAGAAAAGTAAGGTTAGGCACAGTTATTATGAACTTAATATTAGTTGCCCAAACTTAATTCATGGCGCCAAAAATATCACTTTTTACCCCCCAAGAAATTTAAATAATTTGCTCACAAGTCTAGATAAATTAAGAATCAAAAAGCCAATTTTTATCAAAATGCCGATCACAGAATCAAATGAAGACTTCTTAAAAATGCTAAAAGTTATTGTAAAACATAAAGTTTGCGGAGTGATTATTGGTAATTTGGAAAAAAATCGCAAGAACCAAAGTTTTAATAAGGTTGAGATTTCAAAAGCCACAGCTGGAAATTTTAGTGGGTTACCTTGCCGAAAACGATCAAACGAACTGATTTCCCTAACCTACCGACATTACGGAGATAAACTAATCATCATTGGTTGCGGGGGGGTGTTTTCTGCAGAGGATGCTTATGAAAAAATTTGTCGTGGGGCATCTCTAGTCCAATTAATTACTGGATTAATTTATGAGGGCCCACAGCTTCCCCGGGAGATTAACGAAGGGCTTATAAAGTTAATTGCAAGGGATCAATATAAATCGATCAATGAAGCCGTAGGAAGCTTCTACTTCTAGCTCAAATTGCCCCTTGCATCACTTTCTCACTCCCGTATTATTAGTAATTATGGCCAGACCAAAGCCAGAAGATTTAGAAGAGGAATTCAAAAAACAAGACAGCGAAGTATACGAGCCGGAGTTGACTGGAGAGGATGATACAGTTGATATTTTAGAAGACGCCATCGGTAACGAGCCGGAAGACGATAAGCCGTTTACAATTGCAGAAGAGGTAGAAAAAGACGAGCTCGAGCACAATGAAAAGCCAATAAATGACTACGCGGACGAGGAAGAAAGTGAAGAGGCCCCGCGGGAACTTGAGTCAGAAGAAGAAATCTAGCTTCAAATTTGGTATAATGCCCGCAAGTCTTTGAGTTAAGGAGATTGAAATGGAAGACATTTCGCGCTTTATAAGTTTCTGTAATCGGAAGGCAAAAAGTTTTGTGTGGTGGCACATCCACTTTTCGGAAGATAGCCCTGGGGTACAAATGATGTGGTTTATCGGATTTATCATTGGGGTTATGTCATCGCTTCTGCTGTTCACATGGCTATCCTGGCCGATAGCACTGTTAATCATTCCGATTTGGATTTACCTGTGGCTTTGGATAATGATTGTCTTTGCTTTGTTGATTCTCCTGCCTATTATTACGTTTGAAAAGTGGCTTGGGGAAGACGATAAGGCCAAGAATGAAAATCAAGATCCAAACATTGTTCAACAAGAGGAAGAAGAGTATTTCGAAGAACGCAAGGAGGATGCTACCACGCCGATAGAAACTCTACTGAAAAACAGCGTAAAGTATGGCAGTGTCTTTCTCGATGATTGATGGCTTGGGCGTGCAATGTACACACAAAAATTGCACGCTCTTTTGATATAATAAGGTGGTTTTGGTGGCTGTAGCTCAATGGTAAGGAAACCTTGGCCATTGAGCAATTAGAGATGGTGGCTGTAGCTCAATGGTAGAGCACTTGCCTGTGGAGCAAGGGGTTGGCGGTTCGATCCCGCTCAGCCACCCCAAACAAGTAGTCTGAACAGATTTATTGCGTCTTTAAACATGGCTTCACCTGTCCCCCCCATTTAACGTAGTCAGTAATTTTTTCTGCGGGGACGAATTTTCGCTCCCATGTGTTCCCACTCGCTGGATCCGGAGTCTGTGGAAGTAATTTATCCAAAAATACTACACAACGTAGTTGATAAAAAAGCTTCCCTTCCAGTCTGCTCGGATTCTCCGGCATTTCAACCTTCTGCGCGCCTAACGGAAATACTTTTCCAGCCTTCACGTCAACCTCTTCCTTAAGTTCTCTTCGCACAGTGTCTTCGATTGATTCTCCTGCTTCGGGTTTCCCTCCTGGGATTTGCCATTTGTCAGTTGGCTTTTCCCGGGCAACAAGGATCTCTCCCCTCTTGTTAAAGACGACACCATAAACTTGAGTTGCTGGTTTATATTTTTCTAGATCATCATCTCTAATCCAGGTATATGTCACCGTAACTCCATTATATTTGGACGATGATTTAGGATGCTTTTTCATTAGGAGTTTTGGGAGATATCCTTAACAGGTTTCAGCAAAGGTCTTTTTTCATTCTTCTTTAGCTTCTCTATAAAAGCTTCCTCGAGATCAATCTTTTTCAATCTTTGGGTAAAACCCACGTCTTTTTAATTGGTTGACCATCAATTTTTGCAATTCTTTTATACTCTTTGACACGCGCTAATTATACAACAAGCCTTCTTGCACTTCTATCTTTCGCTGATTGATCCACAATAATTGAAATATATCCCATAATTAGATATAATTGCTCCAGCAATAGAACTTTAACGTATAAGTTATAAAGGAGTTCGAAAGTGTCACTAGTAGCTCTTACAAATACCCAATTTATGGGGTTGAAGATTGGAGATCGGTTGCTTTTAAGATCGGGCAATGGAAAGAATCGATTGGAAGCCGAGGTTATAGTAGCAGATAGCCCTAGTGCCTCTGTCTGGGTTATCATCAATAAAATTACCCTCAAGGGTAAAGACGAAGAAGCTTCGGTGGGTGAAAAAAGAATTGCCGGCAGATCTGAGCTTTATCTTTTTCGCACAAGACCTCTTGGTTGAAAGCATTAGCATTTAAGCCCTGGCTCACGCCGCAATCGTAGTCAGGGTTTTGATTTTCTTCTCAACGCAAATCCCCCTCGTTTGGGAATTTGCGGGTGCTCTGTATCGGGATGAGCAAGCGGTTGTTTATAATACGTAATAGTAGTTTTGCTTTTTTTGGCGTCTTTAAGAGAGTTGTTTAAATCATTCACAAGGTCGTGGAGTCTATTTAGATCTTCGAATCGATACCTAGGCACCGATTCTACGTCCGAATCCATTTCTTCAGGTAAATCTCGAACGGGGACCCATTTTATCCTTCTTGAGTTATCTTCCACTAAAGCGGCCACACTCGCTACTCTTGGCTCTTTAAGATCAAGATCGATGTTTATATCGGCCAAGCGATAATACCTTACGGGGCCTTCAAAAATCGCAGTGATACGAAAACTATCCGGTGTGTCGGCTTCGGAGTATTCTTGCCGACCGTCAACGTTCATCAAGTAATCTGGGAGTGGTCTTTCGCTCAACTTCCCCTATTTTACCACAATTTGGATAGAGTCTACTTTTATCGGTGAAGCTGGCTTGGAGAGCTCGCCTGAAGCGCTTAGTGACACTTCTGCCTCTGCAATTTTATCGACTACTTCCATCCCCTCTGTCACTTCACCAAAAATCACGTAGTTTTTGGGCAAATCATAGTCCTGGTGCATTATAAAAAACTGGCTGCCGTTGGTATTCGGACCCGCGTTTGCCATCGCGACCGTCCCTCGGGCATATTCACCATCAAACGGCTCATCATCAAATGCATATCCTGGTCCACCCTGTCCCGTTCCGAGAGGATCGCCGCCTTGGATCATAAAGCCTTTTATCGCTCGATGGAAAATAGTGTTGTTGTAAAAATTGTTTTGCGCCAAATATACAAAATTATTGACAGTTATTGGAGTCTTATCAACAAACAATAAAACAGTGATTTTTCCTTCCGAAGTATCAAATACGGCGGTATAACTTTTTGTTTGATCTACTGTTAATTCTGGTTTATTCACTTTAGATTCTACCTTCTCAGATTTTACCATAGTGCCTTCCACCTGGACGCTGTCTACTGTCTTTTGCGATCTGGAGATCACAAATAGTAGGACTACCAATAATATTCCTACTGCAGGCAAGCTAAACTTCTTCATTTCCTAATTAATTTGAAAGACGCGGGATGATAAAGGAACACCGCTGGTGCATCTTCTAGTAAGAATCGCTGAAAGTCAAGATAGATTTTTTTACGGACTTCTGGATCTAGCTCAATGCGCCCGTCTTCCAATAACTTGTCGATCCTGGGATTACTATACTTGGAAATATTGGTCGAAACTTGAGTCGAATGCCAAGTAGAGTATTGATCCGGATCTTCCGGAATATCGTAAATTGCTAAAAACGCCCGGTATGTTTCCGGTAAAACCGGGGTGACCAAAATATTTGTTCTAATGCCAACTGCTTCCCAAAAATGAGATATTCTTTCAGCTATAGGCAAAAGAATAGCCGTGGTTGAAAGCTCAATTGTTAAATTTGATAAGGCTTCTTCTGAAAAATCGGATAATAATTCTTTTGAATGATTTGGGTCATATTCATAGTCTTTTATCTGTGGATTATATGCCCAAGAGTCTGGGGAGATCGGACCTAGCGCTCTTTCAAATCCGAAGGATGATTTGTCTATGGCATAGGAAAGTGATTGCCTTAATTTTTTGTCGGATAAGTCATTTCCGTCCTCTTTTGCGGTATTAAAAAATATTCCGACATAGCGGCTTTTATTGGTGGCTTCTTCAATTTTTACCGTACCCCACTCATTAAAAGGCAATGGGTCTATGATATCCCAAGCCTCATCGATCTGACCAAGCTTAAAAGCTAGCTTTGTTTTTTCTTCAGATGGATAAAATCGGATCACTTGTTTGTCCCCGCCCCGCTTAAGAACAAGTTTTTCTACAAAACTCCCACTAAGAGAAATACTGGTCACTTTCCACTCCCCTGTTCCCAAAAGTCCTTTTTTGAATGTAGGCCTTGAGACGACAACAGGGAATGGAGAGAAAGGCGCGTTAAGTTTAAAGATAATGGTTTTGGGATCGGGAACTTCAATTTTCACATCCTCAAAAGAGTATTGGATAGTATCGGAAGTTATCGCACTCCCATCCTGCCATTTTAAATTATCTCTAAGATGGAAGACCCAAGTACTGCCATCGTCGGTAGTTTCCCAGCTTTCCGCGATACCTGGAACCGTCTCGCCGGTATCTGTAATGTTTGTTAGCCCTTGGCTAACCATGCTTAATATCTCTCTGGGAATGGTTTCGGTATGGTATCGCCCGGTAATACCTATATGTCGAGAGTTCCCAAGTTCTGGGAACACAAATTCAAGGGCAAAAAATGACAAAATCCCGATTAATATTCCTAGAAACAGGATTTTTTGGAATCTAGAAATAAACGTAAAGAACAATCTAAAGTAATACCTTAATTTCAACATCAAATGATGATGGATATCAAAGATACTAAAATAAATAAAAACGACAACACAAATGTCAATTTGAAGACAAGGCCCTCAATTCCCCTTCTTGAAGAAGATGAGGACAGCCCTCCCCACACTCTACCAAACCCCGTACCTTTAACTTGTATCAAAATAGCGATCGTCAAAACGACCGCCAAAATCATTTGAAAAAACAGGATAAATTCTTTCACGATAGGTATTATAACAAATTAACTACTAATGGGTTACTTACGGACCCAATGAATTAGTGTAGAAATTGCAGAGATAACGAAAGCAAAGGCAAGATATCCTCCAATCTGGTGGCTAAGATTCACTGAAGGCAAACTAAAATAGTCGTTTGTGAAGCCTGCAAAGTGAAAGCCTGTGACCTCAAATTGAGGTAAAGAAATGTCAACGATAAATAGTGTGATTGCGCCGCCCAAAAACTTCAATAGACCCAAAGTGGCCAGGGTTAATGGTAGGAGTAATATATTTACTAATGGCCTTATAAAGTGTGAAGCAACTGTTAGTGCCGCTCCAGTAATGAGGAGGCCCTCAAATTGATTGGCGAAAAACATCCCTGAGGCAATGCGCGAAGCAAAAAAAAGAGCAGCCGTCTCAATCACAAACAACCTTAATAATCTCTTCATGAACTAATATTAACTAAAAATTCACCCTTGTACAATCGCTTTTGAAATTAACATATGGTGATATCTCCTGGCAAAACGATGAGCTTCATCGCGGATCCTTTGTACAAAGTTTCTCGCGGGTCCCTTGGGGAGGATATGCTCATGAAATTTGTTATCGCTCTTTATCACTAATTTTTCTTCTCTTTTGGCAATTCCCACAACTGGGGTCTCCCTCACGATTTCGCTAATTACACTAACTTGAGGTTTCCCGCCATCGACAATGATAAGATCCGGCCTTCCCCAGGACTTAAAATATCTTTTTCTTCTCAAAACCACTTCTTTTAAAGAGCCCGTATCACTATTCCCTCCCAGGCGTACCCTAAAATGCCGATAGTATGATTTTTCAGACTCCCCATCGATAAAGGTGACCATGGATGCCGTTGAGAAGCTTCCAGAAAGATGAGCGATATCGAAACACTCCACCCTTTTGGTTTTAATATTTGGAAAATACTTCATCAGGATACTTTTTAAATCTTTCATCTCCCGCCGTCTAATCTCGGAAATAATATTGGGGTTTTTTACATATTCCCCTACATCAATCACGGGAGTGGTGATGTAGTCAAGCATTTCAATTTTTCGATTTAACTCTCTGGCTTGTTCAAACTTTTCAAGGCGTGCGAGAGTTTTAACTTCTTTTTTAAGATTTGACCTGATAACTCTAATTTGCCCATTAAGGATGCCTCTCACCCTTCTAATATTTAGGAAATAGAGCCGCCTTAATATTTCGTCCTGGCTCCCCGCAGCCAACGAAGAGCAAGGATTACAAAGCCCAATTTCGCTATTTACGCAAGGTCTAGATCCCGGGCGATGATCGCAGAAAGAGAATACTTTCTTAAGGAGTCGAAGCACCTTTTTAGCACTAGTTGCATCGATAAACGGCCCCCAAATATTCTTTAACCTCTCTTTCTCTAAATCTGTTTGTCTGTACGTTTTAATTCTTGGAAGATCTTCTTGAGTTATCCCAATGTACAATGGACTTTTATCGTCCTTTAACTGGATATTCCACTTGGGGTTGTATTTTTTAACCAGTTTGGCTTCCAATAAAAGTGCCTCAAATTCTGAATTGACGATTAGATAAGTTACTTCCATCGCCCCTGAGACCATTCGTGCGGTTTTTGGAGCTAGATTAGAGGCGAAATATGAATTAATCCGGTTTTTTATATTTTTAGCTTTTCCGATATATATAACCTTTTTTTTGGAATCTTTAAAAAAATATACCCCGGGGAGGCCGGGTAAATTTGAGCGCGGCTTATTCATTTTAGTCTAATTTTTCCCATTTTATAAAGGATCACAATAACAAATATAAATACAACTAATAAAAAGATTGCTAAGTTTGCAACCACTACAGTAGCTTTGTGCGTCGGTACTTTTTCTACGCTTTCTCCCAAGACGATAGAGATCATATCAGGCATTTTGTATCCAAAAAATCCTAAAGGGACGTCTATTTTTATAGCCTTTTTATTAAATGGTGGCATGGCTATAATTTTTTCTGTATGCACAGGTATGCTGTCGTATAAAATACTTACCTCTTGGTCGTAAAGTGCGCTTGGTCCAGGATTAGCCAAAATGATTTTTGCTTTGGTTCTTAGCCATGGCAATTTCCCTTCGAAACTTACCTTAATTTCAGGTGAACTAAATCTCTCTTCAGGAAGCCGGGAAAGATTTACAAAAACATCTTTTTGTGGGTTTGGCCCTAATTTATAAGAACCGGGCGGAAAAGGCGTTATATCGCTTGCGCCATGGATCACAAACGTGATGTGCTTCATGTCAAAATTGTGATAATAATCCACCCCTCCAGAAGTATTCGCCCAAGTTGGGTCAACCGGCATCCAAACTTTCCGACCGCTATCCCAGTACTCCGGCCAAGCATGGAGTACATCAGCGACAAGTGATAAAGGCTGAAGTCTTTGATTTTCTGTATAGGCAAATCCGTTTATCTCGCGAGCCGGAATTACATTTGCGCGCGATAAGGCGACAAAGATATCGGTAAATTCCATACAGAGGGCGTTTTTTGGATTGTTAATTGCCCCAAGCGCCCCCATTCTTTCCGCGTTCGGTTTTACACGCTCATAATCGTATTCAAAGTTTTTTGAGATAAAATCATATATCTTATACGGAGTATTATAAATCCGCGCCAGCGAAACAATTTCATCTTCTTTTATTGGCCAAAATTTTGTAGATTTGGTGGATAAGTTTAGAGTTTCTTGAGATGAGGCGGGAAAAGGTCTCGGTTGTGCGTAAATTTGAGCATATCCTTGGAGTTTAACATCCAAGCGCTCGTTGGGAGAGAGCTCATATAAGGCGATCCAATTTCCGTCACTGTCAATGGAGACATCTTTTGGACTAGGCTTAATGGACTGATAAATCATTTTTTGGAAGGCAGTATCTGGAGGAATCGCTATCTCAAAAGGGGCAGTTTTTTTAACAGGATTTTCAAGATGATAAGTAATACTAAATGAATAGACTTGGAACTTCCCGAAGGCGATGGTCACTCCGCTTTTAGTGAGTTGTTCTTTGCTAAAAAAATAATTTATCTCCTCCTCCAATATATTTTGGATTTCCGGTTCAGGAGATACGTAAGCTAGTTGCCCAAAGCTTTTGGGGATTACGAGCTCTACGTCATAAGTCTCAAACTTATCTTCCTCAGTCAATTTAGGGATCGAAACTTCCCACACCTCTCCGGTTTTAATTGCCAGAGATTTATTAGTATATTTGATCTCAAATTTTTGAATTTCGTCTTTCCCGACCACTGCGTTATTGAAGGAGACCTTTATCAGGCTTCCTTCTTTATTACTTTCTAACTTAAAATCTATTTTTTTTCCGCTTGAATCCAGAACAGTGGGGGAAATTACATCATGCCCGTCTAAGGTAAGAGTAAAGTCTGAAGCATAGACCTCTGATTTTTTGTTCTTAATTTCTATTTGGTGAACGACATTAGTCTCACCATTCTCGTTTAGACTATATCTAACGGCAGCATTGACCTTAAAATCATCATCTGCGAGTATCTGCCCGGGATGCGCAAGAAAAAAAATTATCAGGCAGAAAAGAAATTTTTTCATGGATTATGACCTCGGAGAAATTTACCAGTAAAAGAATTTTTAGCCTTTATAATTTCGTTGAGGGTCCCCTCTGCAACTATCTGTCCCCCCCTGTCTCCCCCTTCAGGACCAAGATCGATTATCCAATCGGAATTTCTGATCACATCTAAATTATGCTCTATTACAACTACACTATTTCCTCTTTCTACCAAAACTTTTAGAACTTTGAGTAATTTCTCAAGATCGGCAAAATGAAGCCCAGTCGTTGGTTCATCTAAAATGTACATTGTATCTCCCGTCCCTTTCTTGGACAGCTCGCTCGCTAGCTTCACTCTTTGTGCCTCCCCGCCAGAAAGCGTGGTTGCGCTTTGCCCAAGTTCCATATACTCAAGCCCGACCTCTTTAAGTGTTTCAAGCCTATGAACAATCGGTGAATAGACATGAAAGAACTCAATTGCATCTTCCACTGTTAAGGCAAGAATATCAGCAATCGTTTTTCCTTTGTAAACAACTTCTAAGGTTTGGTTATTGTATCTAAGCCCCTTACACACCTCGCAATCGACCCAAATATCCGGCATAAATTGCATTTCAATTTTTGTTTTTCCTTGTCCTTCGCAAGCCTCGCACCTTCCCCCTTTAACGTTAAAGGAAAATCTCCCTTTTTTATAGCCAAGCGTTCTGGCCTCACGGGTTTGTGTAAACACTTCACGGATATAATCAAATACTTTTGTATATGTGGCAGGGTTGCTTCTCGGGGTCCTTCCTATCGGAGACTGGTCGATAAGCACGATCTTTTTAATATTTTCATACCCCGACATCTCTTTAAATTTCCCGGGTGTAACTTTATGATATTTATTAATTTCTTTAGCCAAAGCGTGGTAGATCGTCTCAACTACCAAGGTAGATTTCCCGCTGCCAGATACTCCTGTCACGACCACAAGCTTGCCGAGAGGAATATTCACATTGATATTTTTCAAATTAAATTGGCTCGCGCCTTTGAGCGAAAGGAATTGCTCCGATTTGTGCACTCCGTTTTTCCTAAACGCTATTTTTTTCTTACCCGATAAATATCTGCCTGTAATGGAGTTTGTGTCCCTTTTGATCTCACTAACGGTGCCTCGACTTATGACGTTTCCTCCATGCTTCCCGGCTCCCGGCCCAAAATCAAAAACATAATCAGCAGATTGGATAACATCTTTATCATGCTCAACCACAATCACACTATTGCCATACTCCTTGATTTTTTCTAAGGTTCCGATTAGTCGTTTACTATCCCTGGGATGTAGTCCGATAGTCGGCTCATCCAAGACATATAAAACACCTGAAAGCCCTGAGCCAATTTGTGAAGCCAATCGAATCCTTTGTGACTCTCCTCCCGCCAAAGTTGCCGCAGTCCGACTAATTGTCAAATAATCAAGCCCGACATCTTCTAAAAACTGAAGACGCGTTTTAATTTCTTTCAGAATTAAATTAGATATTTCAGTCTCTTTTGAATTTAGGATTTTTGGGTCCTTTTGAATAGTATTTACCCAATTTTTACACTCTACTACGGTCATTTCGGCCACCTGATTGATCGATAAACCTCCGATAGTGATACTAAGCGCTTCTGGCTTAAGTCTTGCTCCAAGGCATACTTCGCACTCTTCCTCGATCATGTACCGCTCGATACTGCTCCGGATATAGTCAGATTCGGTTTCTTGATATCGCCTTTCAAGTTCTCCGATAATTCCAGCAAATTTCCAGTGTATATACGTTAACCTCCCTTGTTTATTCGTGCCATCAACTCGGTATATCATCTTTCCGGTGCCATTAAGGAGTGTCTCAAGATCGCTCTTAGCTAAACTCTCAAGCGGCTGAGTTGGGTCTATCTTATGCTCACGGCAAACGACCAGAATCAATCTGGAAAACCAAGTGTCATGCTCAAATATAGTCGCATAGGGAATAAAGCCTCCCTCTTTTACTGAGAGCTTTGGTGCAAGGATCCTATTTGGATCTATTTTTAAAATTCTTCCTAGTCCAGTGCATCTTGGACAAGCCCCATGAGGAGAGTTAAATGAAAAAGTTCTCGGCTCTATTTCTGGAAGCTGAATATTGTCTACTGGGCACGCAAAGTGTTCTGAATATAGATTATCCTTGAGCTCCCTGGGGAATTCCGGCATATCAAATCCAGAGTCTAGTACTTGCGACATAATCACCAGTCCGTCGGATAGATTTAGAGCCTGCTCAATAGAATCACTAAGCCTTGATCTCAAAGCTAACTCTCCGGAAAAAGATATCCGATCTATTATCACGTCGATTGTGTGTTTATTGGTCTTAATTAGCACAAATTCTTCATCCAAATTCTTTATCACCCCATCAATCCTAACTTTTCTGAAGCCCTTCGCCCTTAAATTTTTGAAAAGAGATTCAAATGCTCCTTTACGGTCTTTAATAATCGGAGAAAGGATCAAAAATCTCGCAATTTTATTTCGCTTTGCAGTAGTTTCGATCAATGCCAGTGCGCCCTCGACGATTTGATCAAGTGATTGGCTGGAAATTTCTCTCCCGCAAATAGGGCAATGGGGGTGGCCTACTCGAGCAAATAACAACCTTAGGTAGTCGTAAATTTCCGTGACTGTGCCGACGGTTGATCGGGGGTTTTTGGAAACAGTTTTTTGGTCAATTGATATCGCTGGCGATAGCCCTTCAATCGCATCCACATCGGGCTTACTCATTATTCCCAAAAATTGTCTGGCGTAGGTTGACAAGCTTTCGACATAACGCCTTTGACCTTCAGCATA
>LCET01000004.1 GCA_000995185.1 Candidatus Woesebacteria bacterium GW2011_GWC1_42_9 | reverse complement strand
GTCTTCAACAGATGCTTTTAGTACATAACCCTTGGCGCAGGTATTTTTTAAGGCATAATTCGATATTTCTATACCCCAAGCATCAAAGCCCCGCTCCCTAAGTATCTTGACCAAGTAACCGCAACCCGTGCCGATGTCTAAAATCTTGCATTTGCCGTATTTTTTTTCCAGCCAATCGGCAATCACTTCATAAAAAGCGTGTCTATGGACTGTTCCAAACATGTCTTTATAATATTTTTTGTCAAATATCATATTTTTCTTATCGCCTTGTCATAAATTTAAAGTAACACAAGCAGAGTGTAAGAAATATTATATTTCTATTATAGTAGGGGTTACACGCAAAAGCATTCAGAGGATAATTCGATTTGAGGCTAAAGCTTTTTTATTAAATCGATAGTTTTCCCCCATCCGTGGATTTTTGTATCGCTTTCTTTCCATCCTATGAGAAGTTTTTTGTTCCTGAATTGGCTCTTTTTCCACCTTTGGCCGGTACTATTTCCGGAGTGGCGAATATCTATGTTTGGATATCTTGATTTCCAGGTCCCAAGCTTAAACATATTTTGCCATTTGATCCTATTGTGGGTCATTGGTTCAAAGCCCATTCTTCTACTAAACCCTTCCTTTTCTATGAGTTCGAAGCGTTCCTTAAAGTGGGTATATAAGGCTTCCTTGTAGCCGCAAAGGCCCGATAATTGATTAACGTTATAGTGCATGGCATGGCCGTCTTTGAGCCTCAAAAACCAAACATTTTGATTGTAGTAAAAGGTCTCTTTGTCCGGCGGGGTAAAGTCGAAATGCGCCGGATGGTACAAAACGTCGTGTTCGCAGAAAAAAATGATGTCTGCAGTGCTATGCTCCAGGGCCGCCATGATTTGTTTAAACATGGCCAAGTAACCCCTTTTTAAGGAAGGGAAATGGATATTTTTAGTCCCAAAATCCATCCTCTTTAGTGTCGCGCTGACAATTGGAATATTTTTCTCTTGGCTGATGCTAAGGATTTGATCCCTCACTGGTTTTGCAATCTTTTCATCCAGCCCACAATCCGAGTAGTAAATAATGCCTTTGGTCGGATCCTCTGTAGGTTCACTTTCGCCGGGACCCAGTTTTAATTTTCTAGTAGAGAACATAAATTTATTTGCCTTTAGTTTCTTTAAGTCTTCTTCTGTCCAGCCTTTAACCGGCCAGAATTTTTCAACTAACCAGGAAAGGGGCCGAGTTTGCTGTGGCCAATTATTGTTAAAGAAAAGATCTCGTGCATAATTTTGGGCATGCTTTTGCTGTGCGCCGGAAATTGGGTAGGGAAAGCCAAAGTCGCCCCCTTGAGTCCGAAACATATGAGCGTACCAGGTTTTGTGGTTTACCGCGACGCGCCCCCCGGAGAGCCAGGTTTTGACTGCGACTTCTATTCCCTGGCTGCCCCAACTGCCAAATTTTTCATCGCAGATGTTAAGCTCCCAGTACTTGTCGCGCGTGAGCATCCAGCAAGATCCCTGGAGAGACATGGTTTCCGTAATTTCGGCCTGTGCCTCCGGCCTTTTAATATATTCTCCAAAATACTGAAAATGGGGGGTGGAATCAAAACAGTATGATTTACTAGATGGATTAGTCTTTGCGATCCAAACTACGTCTCTTTCAGTTGGCTTTTTACATTCAAGGCATGGACCGGACGGTCCTTGGTATCTTCGGTGGCCGTCAGGGCATACCCAGTCAAAAGCATGTAAGTTTCTCATGATTGGAACCATGGTCCAGTCATCATGCATTTCTTGGATCATTTTTACATCAAATCCTTTATCAAATGCACAGTGTGCGTCGCACTTCATGAGATATTTGGCTTTAGATAGTTTTGCCGCCTCATTGGTCGCGGCCCTTTGGCCGATGGACTCAGTGTGGTAAATAAGCGTTACGCGCGGATCGGATTTTAGAGGGGGGTCGGGCTTGTACCCGTCTAGTATGACGATAACTTCAGTATTGCCCTCAATACTGGAAAGTATATCCTCAATGGTTTTTCCTAAAAACATTTCGTTCCTGGCTGGGATTAAGACTGAGAGATCCATTTTTTGTTTTTTGCTAATATTTTTTTGGTAATTTCTGGTTTATAACCGATGCTCTCCGCCCAGGCGCACCAGGCGTAAACATCTTTGGGAATGCATTTGGAATTCATTCCCCGCTTATCCGGGTAGATAAAAGTCCACCAAAGGTTGAAACGCGGATCGTCGCCGTAAACCGCGTCCCGAATAGTATAGTAATCAACACCGGCTTTTTGGCAGGCGTCATATAGTTCCTGACATTGAGCGACTTTGTAAGCGATGGCGCGGTTTTCTGAAAGTTTAATAACTTCGGCTTCATAAGCAGTAACTTGCCGGATTTTAATATTTGCGTTGTAAACCGAGGTGTAGAGATCGATCAAAATTCTTCTGTCTTTGGGTTCCCCGCCAATAATTAGAAATGGGACACTCTTTTCGTCAATGAGCGGATGGCTAGGAGTTTCTCCTAAGTATTCAGGTTGTATCACAATTTTCTTTCTGTATTTTTTTGATAGCTTATCGCAAGTTCCGGGATTTACCGTTGATCGGATCACGATTAGCGGGCAAGTACACCAGGAGACGCATTTTTCGACGATCGCGGTGTCTAATTTTCCCTCGTCTATAGAGGGGGTTGGGACGCAAACAAAAGCAACATCTCCATTATTGGCTTTTTCTTTTGTTCCAGTTTTTGGAATGTCATAAATATAGGCATCAGGGAAAAGCCGATGGACGGACTTTCCCACCCAGCCGTGGCCAATAATAGTAACTTTAGGTGCGGACATATTTTTTGATAATTTCTTGAACTTTTAATCTTTTGCCAGTAATATTCATTTCACAATTCCAATCCGGGATCATCCCGATCCAGTGCAAAAATTCTTTTTCATCTACAAGATACCGATAGGTATCCCAAATTTCAAGTTTTTCGCCCTTTTTTGCGGCATTGCGGAAATAGTTTATTAACGTATGAGGATTTTTCCCCCATGTAATATTCCCAAGTCTTACGATAGTGTAGTGCTTGAAATGAGCCCTTACTAGGTTTTCCATGTGTTTTTTGTGGCGTGCATAGCGAGTACTAGGATTGTAATAGACCGATAGCGATCCAAAATAAACGAGATGTTTATTTTTATTTTGCTTCAGAAGAAGCTCTTCTTCTCTTTTGTATTCTCCCTTTCTTGTTTCTCGGCTATTGCTTACCCCTGATGCAAAATATATCCAGCCTTTTTTATTTTTTAGGACACTAGCGATGTCTCCGTTTCCGATTATCATAAGATTTCCCTAGCTACTGGCAGGCACTTGGAGCGGTTGTAGATGCAGACAATACTCCGTCATTTACTGTTAAGTATGTAACTCCACTTCCATCACTGTCACCCATAATTATGCATCCGGGAATCGAGGGAGAACCTAAATACATTTTCTTAGCATGAGTGTTTGCGTTTGCTGATGATGAGCCAAAATATACGTCTGTCATAGATGAATTTCCTATAACGGCTGTGTTTGCTCCAGCACCGATGGCGGAGGCACCAAGAACTATGCTGTTAGTGTCATTGTCATCATAACCTCGGGCAAGAAACCCGATATATATACTGTCATTTGCAGTATGCAAACCACTGCTGCCGTCTGCCTGATACCTTGCAGCATGAAGTCCAATAGCTGTGTTACCTGCACCGGTTGTATTATTAAATAATGCATTATGTCCGATAGCAACATTTCCACTTCCTGTGGTGTTTCCTACCATAGAAGCATAACCTAAGGCTGTATTATTATTTCCTGTAGTATTACTATAAAGTGAACCAGAACCAACAGCGGTGTTTTGGGTGCCCGACGTATTGCTGTAGAGTGCAGTATCTCCCACTGCAACACTATAAGATGCAGTTACATTGGTAGCACCTAACGCTCCTGATCCTACGGCAGTATTATGCCCCTCACCACCGATTAAATTCCATAACGCTGACGTTCCGACGGCTGTATTAGAACCTTGGACGTTATTTGAACCTAGGGCGTAATAGCCAATTGCGGTGTTGCCGTCTCCTGTGGTGTTATTTGAAAGCGCATTTACTCCAACTGCAGTACTGTAGAGGCGAGATCCTCCACCTTTGCCAACAGTTAAGCCATTAATAGTTGAATCATTAGTTGATGTTAGGCTTGTTACTTTTGCATTGCCAGATACTTCAAGAGCAGCTGAGGGAGTAGCTGTACCAATTCCGAGCCTGTTGTTGACATTGTCCCAGAAGAAGTTTGAGTTGTCTTGGGCAGAGGTTGTACCGTTTGAGAAAAGTACGGATCCGGCTGTAAACGAGCCAACACCTGTTCCACCTCTGGAGGCAGGTAGGAATCCTGTCCAACCCAAGGAGTGGACGTCGTTGTTTGAATTTATAGTTACATTTGAATCGTTTTGGAAAGTTTGAGTTTGTCCAGTTGCACCGTTTAGGTTTTGAATTACTGCAGAAGCTTCAGTGGGAGTGGATAAAAGAAAAATCAAAGAGAGAAGTATAGTAAAAGATATTTGAAGCTTTATGCTTCTCATGTAAACATCTTGAAATATTTAATTTCTATTGTCAAGTTTTGTCTGGTTTTACCCACATCCAACAATCAACGGTGCCACTGTGATGCAATACAAACCAGGGATGTATGTCGTAGGCCTGTGCATATGCTCGCACAGCGTAGGGAATTTGAAAGTGTGTTCCCTTGACTACATTTGTGGTGAAATCATGACCCGATATTATTCCACCTGGTTTTACAATTTTCATCCAAGCAATTATGTCGTTGACTACATATTCGAAATCGTGGTTTCCATCTATGAAAACAAAATCTAAGCTGTTGGGTTTGAAGTCTTTGGACGCTTCCATGCTAGTCTTTTTGATGATTTCGCAATTATAATTTGACAGTTTGTTTTTTGCTTCTTCAAATATCCTATCCATTTCTATCTGTTCTTGTGCCCATCTTTCGTCGTATTCATCATAAGCTAGCCATGGATCGACGCAGTATAGTTTTAGATCAGGTATCCCTTTACAAAGGATTTCTGCATATACTGCTCTTGCAGTGCCTATCTCTGCTCCTTTGATGAATTCAAGTTCTCTAAATAAATCAACTAACTGGTGGTAACGATGAAACGGAGCTAGAGTGATGGGAGATTCTATATTATAGTCGAGATTATATTTATTTTTGATGTATTGTAGTGCTGAATTCATGAGTATTTTAATACTTGATTATGATTTATTTGGATTAATTAGTCTATCCAATAAGTTTTCCATAATTTTTTGGATTCTCCGTGTTTCTTTATTTTTTTTGCTGTATTTTCAGGATTGCTATTACCATAGCGCCCCAGAAAGTGCCTTCCGCCCATTGATTGTTTGTATATAAAGGTTATGGTTGGCTCTTTGGATGTAAACAATTTTCGTTTATTTTCCATACCGAATTGTTCATCGTGTGTACCTGGTTCACCCCACCTCAGACTACGATATTTAGAATTATTTTTATCACTTTTTGGTAACGGATCAGTGGGAAATAGTGAATATCTTTGGGTTAGGTTTTTCACTAGAATATCTTTCCTTGCCATACACCCCCACATACCAAAACGGGCATTTACATTTTCCATCCGCCAGAAGTATTCTTCGCGAGCTAGCCACATATTTGTTTCATAATAAAAATAGTCATCTGCTGGTCGGAAGGTAAAGTGATCTGCCGAATAGAGTGTGTCATCTTCAGCAGTTGCTATATATTTTGTTTTAGCTTCTCTGGCACCAATCAATATTTGTTTATACTCATTGTATTTCGATCTGCCGATTTGACCCACGCAAATATTTTTCCCTAAATTGATAGGTTTTTGGGAAACACTAATTATCGGATATTTATTTTGAATGATTTTTTGAAGGTAGTCTCTTATTCTCTGCCCAGGAATGTCAGGGATAGTGTTGGCAGTGTAATAAAGTATGGTTAAATCATTCATATTTGCGATAGAACATAGAGAGGATCTATAAAATTTCTTGGTAACGATGTGTATGGTTTTTGTCTTTTACTAAGACTGGCAAATGACTGCCATAGCCGGGACTAAATTTCATATTTTTTACCAATTGCGATAATTTTTACACCGTTTATTTTGTTGATATACCTGAAGGGATCAATAACAATACTGCCCTTTGGATACCCTAACTCTCGGTATTGGGGGTGTTGGGTTGCCAGAAGATAGACTGCAACCGGTAACTTTTTTGGATAATCAAATTCATAGTGTTTAAAAGCTACGCGTTTTCGCTTTAAAATGTTTGCCAGGAGTATGGCAGGGCTTCCTGTTTGCAAGCTAGTTTCCGGTTTAAAAGATTTACCTAATATTATTCCCGGAAGTCCCGATGATTTCATTTCTTCCTTGAAAATGGTTCCCAACCATCCCATGTGATTTTCTCGTGCGGTCATAAGCGTGTCAAACAAATTAGAGCTTAAATTAATCTTTTTTGCCAGAAAACTTAGGGCGATATTGTCGCGGGGGTGACATCCGCCGCCGTCTCCAACGCCTGACTTTAGGTACATAGGGCTAATGAGACGGAAGGTAGCTTTAGTTAAGGCACTATGGATGTCATCGACGTTCATCCCTAGCCTATGGGCAAACTCTCCGTACATATTTCCCAAAACTATTTTTGCAGTGACAAAGGTGTTATAGAAAACTTTGATCCCTTCTGCTGTGGTTATGTCGGTGACAAAGGCTCTATCGCGTCCATGAAGCTTGGTATAAAAGTGTTTTAATATCGCGGTATCGTCCCCGCCGATTAACACAAATTCCGGGTTCATGTAATCTTCTACCTCTCTGCCCATGGCGATAAAAAATGGGTTATAGAGATAATTAATCTTATCGCTTAAAAGCGGCTTGATAACGCGATTATAAGTACCCGGCAGGCAAGTCGAAATTACAGTTAAATTTGTTCTTTTGTTAACCGCGGCCACCGCCTTTACAGCCTTAACGAGATATGAATAATCGAAATCTGCTCGTCTTTTGGGAAGGGGCTTATCGCCTTCAAACAGAGGATTGTGGGGAGTTTGTACTGCACAAAAGACAAGGTCGCTTTTTTTAACCAGTTCATTAATAGATTTTGCAAGCGGAAGAGTGGTTTTAACTTTTTTAATGTCATACCCAAGGACGTTAAAGCCCCGCTTTGCGATTGCCTCCGCGATCGGCAGACCTAATTTTCCAAGTCCGATAAAGCCGACAGTTTTTATTCTTTCGGAAAGTCTGCAAGATTCGGTGGACATGTTGTAATCGACGATTTTGGAAATTTCCTGCCGCAACTGCTGTCTATACGGGGTGCGCCTGTGGTCATAGGTCCTTTTCATCATCCCCCGGTCATTTTGAACTTCTTCAAAAGTTTTATCGGTTAATTGGTCTTCTCCTCCGTATTTCCGGTGCTTTGGTTTTATTCCTTTTAGGTCGTATGAAATATTTGCGCTAATGCCGACCATGCGGATCCAATCATCGCAAACAGGGTACATGGTGTAGTAGCCAAGCAGGTCAATAAATTTCCTGCTGACAAGTGGGAAAAGATTAAGAATTGTTTCCCCCTGCCCCCAAAGGTTAATGACAATTGGTTGGTTAGTGGGCTCAAATTCTCTGACAAAGTCTTTGAATATTTCAAACCAGTGGGGGTACTCCATGTAAGCGTCATCATTAAATTGGAGGATCCAATCATATTTGGCTTCAGTGCAAAGGAAATTTAGCATCACATAAGTATTTTTGTAGCCAACCCGTTCTTTGATAAACAGTCTGACATTTGGATCTGATCCAAAAAATTCTTTATATTTATCAAGCTGCGGGTCATCATCATCGAGCCAAACAAGGGCTTCCAGGCCATGTTTTGCTAGTCCTAGACTCGTAAGAGAGATAAGCAATTCATTTGGTCTGTTTCTGCTTGGGATTATGACGCTAATCATATTTTCAAAGAGATGATTTGTGATTCAAGTATGCTTTAGGTTTTAAACCCAGCGCACACATCACTCCGGGAGTATCGTAAATTGTAAGTAAATTTAACGGCAGGATGGTTGTGTATCCCAATTTTTTTAACAACTTAAGCCAACCATTCTTAGTTTTGAGATTGCTATGGGTTGGGTCATTGTTTGAGATATTAAGCATAAACCGTTTCCCATCGCTAGAGCAAGGAATTCTAACTATCATAACATTGGATTCATATTGATTAAAAACCTTATGGATTTCACGATCAGTCATGTGTTCAAAAACATCAAGACAAATAATAACACCAAAGGACTGGTGATCAATATGATTAAGAATCTTTAAACCCTTAGCTTTAGCCTGGGCAACAGCCCATTTAGAGATATCGTATCCATATACATTCTGATACCCAAGCTCCTTAAACCCCTCCATTAAAAAGCCAACTGCACAACCATAATCCATTATTGAACTTTTTTCAGAGATAAGTCCTAATCTACCTAGAAATTCATGAAGTTCTTTGGCGTGATTGAGATACTTATCGCGCCTTTCTAGGTAGTCGGTGTAATTTAGATTCTTAAAATAGTCTTTGCCGTATTTCATGGAAAGTTTTTTCTTTCACGGAAAGTTCTTGTCTGGCATCTCGTTAGACACAGAGTGTAATAATTGGTTATTATTGTGGTAATAACAAAATTTGCATGAATGGCACCAATTATGTCCGCCATTGCCTTTTACCTCATATGGATGGCCATCGGTGGCAAATTTTTCATTCATTCTTTGCCAAGCAGGTATTATATCTTCAATTTTACATAACGCATAAGCCGGATCATAGGTTCGGGTATTAAGAACATGACTGGTGCAGGTATAAACCATGTAACCGTCACCCGTCGGAGAGGGGGCGACATAAGGCCTGATCATACCAATATAGCAGCCATCATTGAACGGAGAATCATTGTCGCCAATATCTTTAATGAAGAACTTACCGTGTTCATCAACAGCATCAATGACATCTTTATATTTATCTCGAATAACTGCGTTATTGCCCTTGATTAAGCAGTTGCCGGCGATTCTCACAAATTTTACATCGGGATGCATTTCAACTAAACTTGCCATCTTTTGGATTGTTTCTGCAGTGGTACCTGTATATGTTCGTCCAGTTTTGGAAAGGGGATCGGGAACACCGCCCGTTTCATAAATTATATAACTAAAACCTAGTTTGGACTCAGGAAAGCCGTGAAAGTCATAAGCTTCTGGGGCTACTCCTTCGTCAAGCTTGATGAGACTAATTCTAATCCAGTTGATTTGATCGTATAACCCTGGATTGAGAACCTTTAAATCGTGGCCGTTGGTGATTATGCCGATATCTAAGCCCAATTTAGCCGCTAGTTGGACAACATCATTAATGTTTTTTCCGTTTTCTCGATCTCGATATAAAAGTGGATTGCCACCGCCAGTAATCTCGAGGCTTTTTGCCCCTAGTGATCTAAAATCTTGCAAACATTTGCTTAATTGATCAAAAGGTAAATAACTTTTGATTGGTCTTGCTGCAACTGAACAAAACGGACAGTCGCTCTCGCAAGCTTCGACAGGCGCTAACTGAATTGTAATTGGCTGGAATTGTCTTTTCTCTTGAATCGAGTTTAGAACATCGGTGTGTTGGAGGAGTTTGTCTCCCCATGTCGAATATATTTGGGTTAATCTTTCGTGTCTGCTCATAGTTTATATTTATCCTTGATAGCCTCAGGCAATTCATTAACATCATATCGATAGGCATAGGGAATTGTATGTTCACGTCCTTTAGATATTTCTAAATCTTTATTATCGTCATTGATTGACCAATTTAACCATTTATCATACCAATCCTCATTTGGGAGTCGGTCACCTATTTTTTTAGCGTAACCCAGCGCTGTTAAGTGTTTCCAATACATAGTCTGAGGATTAAAGCAAAAGCCAAAGTTATGAGTATAAACCGGCAAGACCGCTGTTTGTCCAGCGTTGGCCTGTCTGCCGGTATCTGGTAAGCGTTCTAGTCCGTCCATATTCCAGAATACAGTTGCTAATCTGTTTCTCTCGGGTATTCTGTATTCATATGTTTTCCATAATTCTAATGGTTTGGTGGTCGCGTGCCTGATTTGTCCAGAAGACATATGTCCCAAAGCTCTCTTCATCTCTGATTGTTTTAAAACATGGTCTACTTCGATCACTATAAACAGGTCAGGTTTTTGCCAATTCTTAAGAATAATGTCATTAATGAGATGGGTAAATTGTCCAAGGTTGTTCTCAACATGATCGTGTATCAAGACGACTTTAGGGTCGTTTAACTCTTGAATTTTGTCAAGAATGTTGTCGAATTTCTTCGGAAACTTAACTTCTTCCCCTTTATAAATACATGATTCTATGTCTCCCCAAGGCTTGTCATCCCAGAATATAAAAATCTTATCGACATAATCCCTAATTGATCTTATCGATTCTTGGATAAAATCTTCACCATACAAACAGCGGTAGACGGCGTATATCATGATGTTTTTATAACCGATACGAAGTTCCACTCTAAATTCGGTGTATTGTACGTTTTGTAAATCTCAAAACCGTGGCTTAGTAACCAAGGTACTGCTGTGCCACCCTTCCCGCTAAATACACCCTCACTTGGTTGCCAGGTATCATCAAAGAGAATAACGCCATTTTTAGCAACATAATCAGACACGAGGACAGATTGTTGCAAATGGGCTTTCTGGCTATCTGTGTTATTCAAATCAACCCCCAGTTCTTTGTACTTCGCTACACAACGCCTTACTCGTGGTATATTCTCAGTACCTTCGTATGTCCAGTCGAAGTTGTCCAAATATCCAGTAGAACCTTCTCCTCTTTCTGATCCAATTTCAATAACCACTTCACCAGGTTCAAAGTCGATATTATTAATGATTGTATATCCTTGAGCCACCATTTTTCTTTAGCTAGTATACCTCGGCAGTGACTAATAAATGCCAGCCGAAATTTTGTTTCAACCACGCAAATATGGGCCCAGGCATCCATCTAAAATACCACACTTTGCGGTAATGGTAATTAGTGTAGTCGGCGATACGGTACGGAAAAATATGGTCAACATGCATCTCTATAATTTTATAGCCATGAAGTAATCTGCGTATTTGTCGCCGGGAATAAAGGTGAGTGATGGGGCAGCCAGTCTGCGCTTCGGAATGGCGTGCAACCAGTTCGTTAAGCCGCCAAAATTGTCCCCGGCCAAAGGTCAAAAGAATCCAGAACACCCTCCAGGAATATCGGTAATAGACCATCAGTTTGATGACGGTGCCGGGCCGCACATAATTGCGTATTTGTTCGATCACTTTTTCTGGGTGTGGTGTATGGTGGATGACGCCAAAGGAGTAAACGAGATCATAAGGGGCAATAGGGACAAAATCAGTGAGATGCTCGGCGTCACCTTGATAAAACTTTATTTTATTTTGCAATTTAAAAACTTTGGCGCGCTGTTTGGCGATTTTTAAAGACTTTTGGGAGAACTCGACGGCGGTAACCTTTGCACCGGTACGAGCGAAACGTATCATATCTGTCCCTATTCCACAGCCAATTTCCAAGACCCGCTTTCCCTTCCAGTGAGGAAATTTGGCGAATTGGAGAATATGCGGTTCGACGAAATATCGGCGATCCTCCACTTCGTTGAAATATTCAACAGTCCCTACTGGTTTAGGTGAATGCCGAATGTTGCAGGGCCGCTGGTCCCAGTACTCTTTTACCTTCTTTTTGTTCATAACTTGTCTCCTTCTTGTCTTACAAACATCCAGCAGGGATTATCCCGTCCGAAAGTAGGGTCAGGAATTTCTGGATATAGTTCAAACCACGGGCGGATTTTTTTTGCATCGCGGAATGCATCTGCAACAATTTTTACTTCAATGGCATGTCTATATTTGGTGTAATGGCCTGGCGTTTTTTGCACATAGGCCTGGTGATATTTATAATCGTGTCCAAAGACAATGCCCCCGGCACGTACTTTTTTTGACCACTCGCAAATATCGCAGGCAACATTTTTAAAATCATGCCCGCCGTCTATGAAAACAAAGTCCAAGGAATTGTCGGCGAACTCAAGGACAGCATCCATGCTAAATTTTCTGATGAGTTTGCAGTTGTAAGGTTTTAATCTTTTTAATGCCTCAATGTAAAGCTGTTTGGGGTCTTTTAACTCCGCGTAGCCAGGATAATTACTCCAAATGTCAACGCCGTATAATTTGAGACCCGGAATATTATCGAGGAGAACTTTAGAATAGAGACCCTCGGCTACTCCGATTTCGGCTCCCTTATTAAATCCCAATTCAGCGAAAGTTTGAGTCAGAATTGTTCGGTTGATTTTCCCCAATATTACTTGGGACTTAGTTGAAACATCGACGCCAAATTTTTTGCCAATTAATTCTATGGTGCTGTTCATTCCCAGAAATTGTCGAGATTGATGAAGTTACTGAGCACAGTTGCGTGATTACTATCTTTGTCCCAGATGGTCCGGTACTTAAATAGAGGATATATTTCTGAATAGTGGTAAATTTTCTCATATCTTCCATTTGAGTCATGAATGATAATGTATTTGGCTAAATTGGCCAGGCGCTTGATATCGACGATCCTTCTTTCGGATGGAGAATGATCCACTAAAACTACGTCCCATTCTTTTTCAATGTCCGCCTTATCATAATGATCGACAACAATAATCTCGTGATTTGGGTGCTTATATCCATAGTTGATGAAAAATTGTGCCCAATCTGGATAGTTCTCGAAGGAAACTAATTTTCTATTGGAAAGGACACATTGATAGTGTAAGTATGGGGTACTGAATACTCCCATTCCAAGCTCTAGGATATCGCCGGTAGTTTTGGACACTGCCTTAATGAGGGGTGCGAGGTGGGTTCCGTATTTGCCGGATACATACATCTTTGTTGCCATCTATTTATTGCTCTTTCGGTAATTTTCTAGTAGTTCACGCCAGTTTTCTGGCCAGGTGGGCATGGGCATAAACTTTTCTATGAACCAATCGATATTATGTATCCTTTCTTCCCACTTGTCACCCATCCAATACCTTGCCCATACATCATATGAGGTGCGCTCTTGCTGTCTTGTGTATCGATAACCTTTGGCTGATCCATCCTGGTGCATATGCGCATACCAAGTTTTTTTATTGACCATGACTTTTCCTTCCCAAGGCCCGAGCCAGGTCTTAAGTCCAATATTCGGCGGTTCCTGAGCATGTCCCATGGGGTCCAGACAAGGGAAGCCGCCAATTTTGTTGAGAAAGAAATCTTTTTCCACAAACCAGCCCGACCCATGAAATTGCGGGGTTTCATCAATGTCGTATTTATGGTTTCCCTCCCGCTCTGCGGTCCTTTGCGGCCAATGTCCGCCGGCTTTGAATCGAAACCCTCTGGGATCAGTAAAAGGACAACATAAATAGAAATAGTCGTAATGTCTATTATCCTGCCACTTCCATTCTTTGGCGTTTAATACATAGAATCGGGGAGTTACGACCCAGTTGTCTTCCATGTCCGCTTGCAAAATTTCATCAAAGCCTTTTCCAAACATGCAGTGTGCGTCAGTTTTGTAAATATATTTTCCTTTTGTCATAATCGCCAAGATATTGACCATCATTTTTATGCCAACGTTCTCAGGTAAATTTACAGTCTTGAAATTTGGATATTCTGGGAACTTTTGATATGGCGGGCCATTAAAGCCAACAATAACCTCAAAGTCGCCTGTGGCCTTCTCGTAAATTTCCTGCACTGTTCTTTGGAGTACAGTAACGCCAGGTGAAACTTCAAAGGCTTCATTACAACTTGGGACAATGATTGATACTTTTGCCATCTATCTAAGACTGTCCATAAGATGCCCAAATTTTCTTCCAGTTTTTTGGCCATGTTGGCATCCC
Source organism: Candidatus Woesebacteria bacterium GW2011_GWC1_42_9 (assembly GCA_000995185.1). GTDB lineage: Bacteria > Patescibacteriota > Microgenomatia > UBA8517 > UBA8517 > GWC1-42-9. Next base: position 57,087 of record LCET01000004.1, on the reverse strand, counting down.
GGGAAACTTCTTATCAACCAGCCAGTCAATATCGTGAATGCGGTCCTTCCAGCGATTATTCATCCAATATTTGGCTGACCAATTTGTTCCATCTATCATCCGCTGATTCTCTTCGTGGCTAATATGGTACATCCTCCCGTAGTGCTTTCCTTTGTGCAGATGGGCATACCAAGTTTTTTTATTTACTTTTAGCGCACCCCCGCCAAGCCACGTCTTGTTGCCAATTTCTTGGGATTCCTGAGAAAATTGTCCATAACCCTCTTCGCTTAAGCCGTGTAAAAAATTATTGAAGTGGTTTTTAGTCATAAACCAGCAGGAGCCCTGCATGCTCGGAGTGTCATCGATATCGTATTTTGGATTGGACCTCTTTCTTTGTCTGTCCCACCATTCAACGCCGTGCATACCGTCATCGTGTTTTTTGCCTTTTTCTGGGAAGCAAAGATATAAATAATCGCGATAAGGCCTACTATCGTTTATTTTCCAATTTTCGGCATCGAGAGAATATCGACGTGGGATTTGCACCCAGTTGTCCTTGAGATGGTTTTTGATGAGGATTTTGTCAAAACCAGGGGCAAACATGCAGTGGTCGTCTGTTTTCATTATGTATTTGCCATGGGCTAATGCCACACATGAATTTATTCCCCATCTCATCCCGCGGGGCTCTCCAGGATGAATATATGTAACCCTTTTATCGTCTAACAGGGGGTCAGGCCAGTTCTCGTCGACATTTACGACCACTTCGATATTTGTAGCGGCCTTCTCAAGTAAATCTTGGATTGTTTTTGTTGCAAATTGTGAGTTTCTATTGGGAATTACCACTGATAAATCTATGGCCATATCACCGATGATGACTTTTTTTAAGGATATTTTCAACTCTAATTAAATCTCCTGGCGTGGTAATGTCTCCGATAAAATCTCTGGCCTTCACAGGAAATACTTTATGGTCCCGAACGAATGCGCCAATCATGGTACTGAAATAATATTCACCTCGAATCAAAGTAGGTGAGTAGTTGAAGATGTTTGTATTTAAGACCATTACCCCATTAACTCCAAGAGTAGATGTAGTTTTTTTAGGCTTTTCAATAATTTTTTTAATAGAACCGTCCTTTCGCAAGTAACCTATCCCGTGAGCTTGGGGATTATGTGATTCAAAAGTAAGATAACTCAAATCCTTTTTAAGACAGTTGGCGATATCATCAGGGTGAGGAATGTCATCCCCTTGTACAACTAAGAATCGCTCATCGTAAAGATGCTTCCTGGCGGCAATAAAACTATATGCGGACCCTTTGTCAGATCCTAAAACATACTTCACCTTAAATCCTGATTTTTTGTTGACGTGTTTTTTTATCTGGCCAGCTAAGTATTTAACCGAAATTATCACTTCATTAATTTCAGTCGGGAAAGATTCCAGAATATAGTCAATGATCGGTTTCCCATTTATTTTTAGAAGAGGTTTTGGTCTTTTATTTGTGAGCGGCCTCATCCTTCTGCCTTCTCCCGCTGCAAGTATTATTGCTTTCATTTCCTTAATATGTCGCTTCTTATCATCTTCTCGTACGTTTTTTTCCAAGCCTTAGTTGCTTCAGGATAACCTTTTACCCAGGCCACATATTCTTTGATGCTATCGTTTAAAGTGCGCCGGGGCCTCCAGCCAAGTTTTTTTAGTTTGCTGATATTCATCTTTGAACTTCGGGGAGAGTTGATTCGAAATTCACCCGTCGCGGTAGGAGTGGATTGTGACTTGGCGATAGCAAAAACCATTTTAGCTAACTTCATCAGGGATGTATTTTTACCGCTTCCTACGTTGAAAATTTCATAATCGGCTCTTTTGTTTTTTAGAACTAAAAGGTAGGCATCAATAACATCGTGGACATTAACAAAGTCACGAACACCGGCTCCATCCTCGTACATCATTATGGGAGTACCCGCCAGAGCTTTAATACAAAAGTCTTTTAACGCTCCTGAGAAACTCCTAATAGACTGTCTTGACCCTTGTATAATTGAAGGTCTAACGACCACCGTAGGAATGTTATATGTTTTTCCCAGAGTCAGGCATAATTTTTCGGATGCGGCTTTAGTTATTCCGTAGGGTATTTGTGGGTGTAATTCGTCGGCTTCAAGTTCGGGGAGAAGTTTTGCAATAGCGTGATCTTTCGGGCATCTAACATCCCACTCGTGTCTTTTTAATTGGCTTTCAGGTCTGGGTCCTGCATAAAATATTCCATGTTTCTTACAGAAGTACTTTCCTTCTCCATAAACTGATTGAGAAGAGGCAAATACGATCTTTTTTAGGGGGAGTTTAGCTTGAACTGCAGCCTCATACAAAAGAGTGGTACTCCGTACGTTAGTGTCCGCGTATCGACTAAAATCAAAGTGATAATCCATATAGGCCGCCAAATGGAACACAATGGAAACTCCGCTTAACGCATTGACCCAATCCTTTTTCTTTCTTACGTCCCCTTTTACAAACTCAGCTTTCTTGTTAACCCAGTCGGGCATATGACGATCATGCGTGGGGGGAGACAAGTTGTCTAAGATACGTGTTTTGTATCCCTCTCTTATTAGAGCGTCTACTAAATGGCTTCCGACAAATCCTGCCCCTCCCGTGACTAAGACTATTTCCTTTCGCTTCATAGTTTGTTGTCACTGTATATCTTTTCTACAATTTTTAGGGTTTCGTAAGCATCATTGGGAGAGGGAGTTGTTGATCTCTCTTGCCTTATCGCAGAAATAAACTCTTTTAGCTCTAAAGCTAACGAATCATCGGCAACACTATTACAAGCAATCACTTTTTCTTTCACTTCGCCGGTAAAGTCCTTCGCACGCTTACCAATTATCAACTTTTCTTCTCCACCATACTTCATCCCAAGCCCTTCTATGGATAGGTAGCCTTTAGTCCCGTAAATTTCAAAATTATGGAGTGCTTTCCACTGGGTCAAACTGGTATGAATTGAAGCTATAACTTTGTTTTTGCCCTGAAGAAGCACAAATGCATTATCTTCAGTGCCTTTCTTCCAGAAGGTGTCGCTCGTAAACCCCTGAACTTTTTGGATTTTACCGATGAAGGACATCGCCAAGTCGATCATGTGCACACCCTGATCTATCAAATGTCCGCCACCATTTATTGATCTATCAAGACGCCACTCTTTGTCGTAGCCAGGCCTGCCACAAAAACCATACCTGGCTCTGATAAATATAATCTTGCCAATTGTTCCTTTCTGGTAGAGACTTCTGGCTTTAATAAAGCCATCATGGAACCGATGATTATAACCAATCATATATGTAAGCCCCATTTTCTTCGCCAATGCGATATTTTTTTTAATGTCGTGAGAATGTATTGCCCCCGGTTTTTCGCAGAGTACGTGTTTGCCGGCTTTAAATGCCATTCTCGTGATTAGGGATAGGGAACTATGTGGAGTGGCAATTACAATTGCATCTATCCCCTTATTATTTAGTACATCGCCGATATTGTTGGTGGCTTTGCATTGAGGAATCTGGCTTGCCAGGCCTTTGGCTCTATCCAGATGCATACTTACAATCACATCGAGAGTGGCATTGATACTTTTAGGCAGAACAAGTGCCCATCTTGTCCCCATTTTCCCGGCACCTATTAAAGCGAAATGGATTTTTTTCATCGTCCGACTCCTATATATTTTATACCTGCTCTTTCAATTATATTTTTTTCATCGTTAAAATAATTGCGGGCATCAAAAAATATCTTTGGGTTGGCCATTGATCTGGCAATTTTTTTGAAGTTCAGGTTTTTAAGTTCTGGCCAGGGAGTAATACAGATAGTAGCATTACTGGATTTAACTGATTCATAAGGGTCGGTAAAATAACCATATTCTCCATTGATTTCTCCTTTAATGTCATCTTTATTTACCCAGAGATCACAAAGATTTATTTTTGAGCCCTGGCTCACCGCTTCCTTGGCCAACTTTAACGGCAACGAATGAGTTAATGTTGGTGTGCCGCTCTTGTAGGTTATACCCCAAAATGTTATAGTTTTGCCTTGAAACGTCTTTAAAAGTGGGGAAATCCTCTCAAAAACTATTGCGCTTCTTTTTTTGTTTTTCTTCAGTACTGAGGAAATTACGGGCAAATTTAGTTTTTGATCTTTTGCAATTTTTCTTAAGTATTGTAAATCACGATCCAGATGCCCTCCTGAAAACCCGGCGCTAGCATCCAAATAGGCTTTCTCGCCAATTCGCGAATCCGCCCGAAGGCTTTGGGAAACCTCGGTGACATCGGCGCCAACTTTTTCGCAAACATCGGCAATGTCATAGATAAAGCTTAGAGAAGTAGCCAGAAAAGCGTTCGTTGCGTGTTTTACCATCTCTGCTGAGGCGATGTTTACGAGAAGTATATTTGTTTTAAGTTTCTCAAAAATTTTTATTATCACCTCTAAACGCTTGATATCATCTGTACCAATAACAACTCTTGAAGGTTTCATGAAACTATCTACAGCTTTACCTAATTGTAAATTTTCCGGTATATATGCATAGTCAAACATAAAATTTTTTCTGTTTGCTTTAATAAATTTAATAATTTTTTTAGAAGTTCCAACAGGAAGTTGGCTTGATATGATTAAAATCGCCCCGTTTTTAATAAAAGGCAAAGACTTCTTGATATATGTAAATATTTTACTCAAATTACCATGAGCGGCCTTATCTATCGGGGTATCTATTGTCATCCAAATTGCATCGCATGAGGAAATAGTACTAAAATCAGTTATGTATTTTAGTCGCCCTTTTTTTATGTTTCTATTAATAATATCTTCCAGTTTGGGTTCAGCCAGGGGAGCAATCCCGCGATTTAGATTATTGACGATCTTGGAGTTTTTATCAATTCCGATAATGTGGTTACCTAAGTCTGCTAAACACCCTGAATAAACTTCACCTGAATGCCATAACCCAACGACAGCAATTTTCATTTGCCATATTCTTGACTAAGTAGCCTATTATTGCAAGCGGTGAATCAAGGAGATAACATAACTACATGATTATTAGTAGGACTCCTCTACGAATAGAGGTTGGTGGTGGGGGAACGGATTTGCCCTCTTTTTACTCTCAGTACGGAAGTTTTTTTATTTCTGCAGCAATCGATAAGTATATGTATGTCTTAGTCCACGATCGGAAATACCATGGAAATTTTGTTACTAAGTATTTTGAGGTTCAAGAGGCAAAGAATATCAATCTAATCAAAGATAAGTTAACCCGTGCTTGCCTTAAATTTTTGCAAATAGATCAACCTTTGGAACTTATCTCTTTTATTGATCTACCGAGTCATTCGGGCCTTGGCTCCTCGGGCGCCTTTTGCGTAGGTCTCTTAAACGCCCTGCACAATTTCAAAAAGGAGCCTGTTTCTGGGACTAAACTAGCAGAAGAGGCTTGCCATATTAATATCGATATTCTAAAGTCTCCCGCCGGAAAGCAGGATGAATATGCCACTGCCATTGGAGGGCTGACTGCTTTTAGGATTAATCGCCGGGGTAAAGTTAAAATTATCGCTGATCAATTTGATGCAGGCATTGCTCGGGAAGTTGAGCAGAATCTTTATCTTTTTGATACGCGTTTGCGCCGTCCATCCAAGAAAACTCTAACTATCCAAAAAGAACTTAACCTCAAGAAAGATAAAAAGATGGTTGGTAATTTTTCTGCAGCACAGGAAATTTGTTTTGAGATGAAGGACGCACTTATGAAAAAAGATGGCTTACTGTTTGGGAAATTATTAGATAAACATTGGCAAATCAAAAGAGTTCGACCGGACGAGCCAACTAATGACCAAATTGATCGCTGGTATGATCTGGGATTAAAAAACGGGGCAATTGGAGGAACATTGGTTGGCGCCGGAAGGGGAGGTTTCTTGCTTTTTTATTGTCCTGGAAAGTCGCACATACTGATTTCTTCTTTAGAGAAGGCGGGTTTAGTCTATATGCCTATGCAATTTGATTATCATGGGACGACAATTGTCTATTCAAGCTAATGCCAAAGATAAAAAGTGGGCTTGCTTTTGATTTGGAAGGTCCAGTAGTTGACCTTGAGAGAAACGGTCATCATGCCGCTCATTTGAAATGTGCCGAGGCGGTGGGGTTGACTCTGACCATTGATGAGGCAATCCAGGAAATTCCCCACTTCCTTGGTGGTCCTGATGAAGCTATTGCTCAGGACCTTTATGAATTGGGTGATAAAAAGCTAAATCCTCAAGAAATACATGAATTAAAAGATAAATTATTCGCCGAATGGCTTAAAGGACAAAAAAAGCTCCCCACGCGGGCGGGAATCTTTGATTTTCTCGGGGAAGTCAAAAGAGAGGGAGTTCCGATGAGTATTGGTAGCGCTATTAAAAAAAAGTTGGCATACGATTACGTTGCAAGGGCTGGCCTGCAAGAATTTTTTCCTCAGAAGATGATTGTTACCGGAGAGGATGTCGTTCATACTAAGCCCGCTCCAGATATCTATCTCGAATGCGCCAGGAGACTAGGGGTTGCTCCTAAAAACTTAATCGTTTTTGAAGATTCAGGTCGGGGTGTCCAAGCAGGCCGCGCCGCTGGAGCTCATGTTATTGGCATGCCTGTTTATTACACACAAGAGGTTATCAAAAAACTAAAAGACGCCGGCGCCCAGGAAATCTATTCTGGGTGGGATAAAGTTGATCTGAAGAAATAAATACTTAAATCAGGGTAATTTTGTTCTTTACGCTGCGATAAGCTTCGTTAAATTCTTCTACAGTCTCAATTCCTCTTTGGCTAAACATCCACTGACTGATTAAATTAGGGGGGATAGTGACAATGTCTGCCCCCACGGCGAAGGCTTTTTCGATTTGATCAGTGCTTCTAATGCTACTTACAAGTACACGTGTCGAGAGATTATGGTTTTCAAGATATCTTAAGGTCATAGCTACACATGCGGCCGCATCTGGGACTTTCTCTAGTGCATCATTTAGGTTCATACCATCTCTCACCATATCTTTTACTATCTGATCTCTCGCTTCTTCACGCCTTCCCCAGAACAAGCTTATGTAATTATCGCCAACGGCATTACTTAAGCGGAGGGCCTCAGCGGCTCCGACTAATTGCCCCATGCCAAGGCCAAGGGTGGCGTTTAGCCTTACCCCTTTCTGTCCGAGTTTATACATTACCTCAAAGGCTTTATGGGGCTCTCTAGGGTCCATGGGGATTTTGATCACAGCATTTTTCGGATACATTTTATGGTATTTCAAGGCCAGGCTAATCATATCTTTCTCTGGCATATCGGAATCTGGGATCTCGATAGATATTGGGAACCCCGATCCTGTTATATTAATCATCTTTAAGATATGCTTTGGTATATTTAGTACCCCTTCTCTTTGTAAGATGAGAGGGTTAGTTGTTGCCCCTCCAAGGATGCCAGCATCAAACCATTTTTTTAAGCCCGCTAGATCGGCTGAATCGTAAAATATGCCGGAAGTATTAAGCGGCTGTCTTTTTGCCATTAGTGCTTTTAATTCTATCTTTAAGATCAAAAATTATCGAGTGGTGTATTACTATATGCATAGCTTCAACTATGGGAGTGCCATAAAGCTCAGAGCTTGTTGGAACAATTATTGAAACGTCAGCCATCTCTTCCATCGCTCCACCGTCAAAGCCAGAAAAGCCGATGATTTTTGCCTTTCTTTTCTTTGCAAGCGCCATCGCGGAGACTAAGTTTTGGGACCAAGGACCTGCTTCGTCACCTCGCTTGGTCCCTCCGTGCACCGAAAACCCTACCAAGACATCGTTCTTTGTGATCCACTGCTCAAGTTGGCCTGCAAATATAGTGTTCCAGCCCTTATCGTTTGTCCAAGCGCTGACAAGAGGAATATTATCAACAAGCGAGATTGCCTTGAAGCCTATTTTGTCGTTAGCCGCAGTTGTCTTTGCTAAATCCGCAGCAAAGTGGGTCGCCGTAGAGGCGGATCCTCCGCATCCCATTGTAAATACTATCCCGCCTCTTTCATAACACTTTAATAGTGTTTCTACTACTTTTTCGTATTTAGGGGAATCTATAAAATCAAGCGAACATTTTGCAATTAAACTAAAATACTTGCTAGGGGAGAACGATTCGCCTTTCATGCGCCCCATAATAGCACATCAATGTTCTAGAAAACATTGTTATAGTAATCGTACTTAAGATTTTTACGCTTATCCCAGACACTGGCAAGGTTTGAATCTCCTTTTGCATAGCGGAAGGACCCCGCTTCAGTGTCTTCTTTCATAATAAACCAGGCGCCGTCCTTATTTGTAAACCCGTAATATGCCACCACAGAATCATCGATCTCAGAAATTCTGTATCCATCCGTGGGCTGGCGCTCAGCTGGATTGATTTTATTGCCAGAAGCGTCTTGGAGAGAGACTTGCCCTGGATCACTTCCGAAAAACGCCGCCTCGGCTTTTTTAATGAAAATTGAGGAGAGGAAAAGAGAGAGTCCTGCGGCGCCAACGAGCTTCAAAAACGCCCGTTTGTCGATATCAAGGATGTCTTCGTCAACTTTTCTAGGTAATTCCACGACAGCTGGCTGGATCGCGGTCTTGCGTGGTAAAACTTTAAAGTAATAATAGACTAATAGTGGGAAAAGAAGAATGCCGATAGCTAGCTGAGCGTAGGTTGTGGCAGTCACAAACATCGCAATTACAACCAGGCTTGCGATCATAAAAATGTAGTAAGTTAAGATTTTACGCATTTAGTTGTTTATTTCTTCAATATATCTTTCTGAGATATATCCCGCTGATCCATCGGCCAATTTGATCTCATACCATCCCGAGTCTGCGGAAGTAAATTCAAATGTATCAGCTTCTAGGGCTTCGCCGATTTTATTTGATTGGACTGTTGGCTCTTGGCGGATATTTACACTCGTTGCTCCGTCAGTAATCCTTATTTCCAGCATTGTTTTTGGTTCTACTTCTACCGTTTCTATCATTAAAGGGGTTGGAGAAGGCTCGGGACTTTCTATTTTGTCAGTGGAAGCCATGATTACATTTCTTACACCAAAGGCGAGAAGTAGCAGGAATACTCCGACAATTGTAAAAACTTCCAATTTAGTAGGCGTTATATTACTAGGATTTTTGGTATCAAAAGATGTCTTAATAGCATTGCTTTCAAGGTCTTTTGAAATGTTCCTTGCATGGTTTCTCCTTTCAAGGACAATCCCTTCAAGTAGTGTACTTTCATTTTGGCTTGGGGTATATTTCTCTACGAAGTCTCTATAGCTCTTTACTTCGCCAGTAAGATCAGTTTTTAGTTTGTCAAACATAGACAGGATGATTTTTGGCTTGATCCATGAAGTGGTCCTTTTGCCAACGAATTCTTCATAAGAAGAATTGTCGGTGGAGAGTAGATGAATATAGCGGGTTAAATGCAGGAGTCGAAGATTATCCTCTATAGTGATTGATTTATAGGGTCCATCAAATAGGGAGCCGGTGCGATGATATTTTTTATTAAAGTACATTGAGTATCTGGTACACAAAGATCTTATAAACCTTTCAGGGGAGTCAGTTTTGTGATGAAGAAGCAAATTGAAACGGTTCGGCGCTAGACCGTATGCTGTCAATTCGATTTTGTCGTAGTAATTTTTTGGCTGGTGGGGGATGCCTCGGTAGGAGCGCCCTTGCACAGTAAAGACCTTTTTTGTTTTTTCAGGATGTTCTTGAGGGCTGAGGTAATCCTCAAGAAACCCTCGGAAGACTTTGCAGTCTTCTTCATCACTGAAGATGTTCTTATTTTCAATCCCCTCATTGTGAATGTAATAATACGCTCCACCCACAACACTCCTAGACAGGTTTTTGGCAGTCATACTAATTTCATAGTATCTTGAAAGGAGACACCCTTCAAGTACTATTTTACCCACGCCTAAAGGTAAGTCTGAAAATGACACGAAAAACTACAGGTATCGAAATTATAAATATAATATTAATAATCAATTTTTTTGTACACAAAAGGTCCTCAGATTATAGCCTCATAAATTAATAATTTTATGATAATCAATAATAGGAAGCCTAAAATGACCCAAAAACTATATACGTATTGCCATAAAAGGTTAACTTTCACAAATTTTATTCCTTTGACTCTCCTTGAAAGGAGAAACCATACAAGTAGACCGACACCTCGCAAGCGGAATTGTTACACTTTTGTATAAAAAGTACTCCTGCCCTTACTGTGGCTCAGAAGTAGTCTTAGCTTAGCAAGCTTCGATAGGTCGCGGCTGGCGGTGATCTGAGAAATTTTAAAGATCCTTTGGACACGGCGATTTGTGAGGGTGGCTGTGGGATCTTTGAGCATAGAGAGGATTTCCTTTTGTCTTTCATTAAGGGACCAAAAGTGATTATCTATCCATTCGTGTGATCTAGATGAGCGCATGTTATTAAGGGCCTTGACTAGCTGGATATTGATCGCCTCAATGTAGTATTCGAGCCAATTTGTCAGGTTTTGAGTCTGCCTGGCAGTGTTAACGAGCCTTCGGTAGTTATCCATGTCTTTGTGCCAGAATTCATCAAGTATCAAAAGACCTCTAAAATCATAACCTCCCTTATATAGATAAAGTTGACTTACAAGCCGGCTTACGATGCCGTTGTAGTTTTCGAATGGGGATAAGGTCCTCATTTGCATAAGCGCGATCCCAGCTTGAATAATTGGATGTTCGTTTGATCGATTTAGGTACTCAAGAGTCTTAATAAGATCCGTCTTTGCTCGGGTAGAGACAAATTTTATCGTGTCGGTTGGCTGGCAAGCAATTTTGTATAAATAGGCTACGACATTGTAATTAAGGCTTTTGTCTGACCCGTACCAGTTATAGTAAATATATTCAAGGGCTTGCCGGTATCTTAGGATGTCCCTTTCTTCAGTGCTTTGTGTTTTGTAGGAAAACGGGGAACTGAGTAGAGACGCAATTCTTTTGCGGTTAAGTTTATTTCCAGTAATTACCAGCGACCAATAGGCTCTTGAGATATCGGCTTCCCATTTTAATTTGTTCTCTTTTTCAAACGGAAGGGGATAGAGAAGGATTTTAACTCGAGTACGCTCAATCTCGGAGATGGTGAGCTTTATTTTAGTTGAAAGATTATAAGTAACCGTGGGCATTTTGATTAAACTTATCGTAATCTTATCCTTATGTCAAGGAGAGTCTTTCCTTTATGTTGTGAGGTTAATTAGGCATTAAATGAAAAGATTATGACTAGATTAGTAGGTGAGTGAACTAAGCCAGATGACACTAGGGTTGCCGCCTGTTTGACAGCTATGATAGAATAAACCTGGAAATGAGGAAAGAGAGGCTTGCACTTACTATATCTGGTCTCTTTGCTGCTAAAGGCAGAGAGGCTTTTTGCCCCCGCCGCTGAGGCGGGTTTTTTTATGGCCAAAAAACTTGACTTGTACCGGCTATAGGATATAATTCGAGGAATTATTTTTTTATGCTATTATGATAGAAATGGATCAGCAAAACCTTGACACTGAAGCGCTCAAGAGTTTAGACAAAACACCTAAGCCAGTTGAAGTTCATGTTGAAAAACACGACCAACCCGAGGAGGCACAGCGTCGCAAGCTTGGAGTGACCTTCACTGAACAGGCAGGGCAAGTAGACCCCACCCCAACTGAAATCCCCCAAACCCCAGAATCAGCTCGGACAGAGGTTGAGCCCACGGCGATAACAGATCCGGCAGAGCGGGAAGACATCATTAGCCAAATATCTTTCTCAACCGCAATGCTCCTCTTTAACGAAGATGGAAGCTTTGGCGGAACTGCTCCCTTTGAGCTCAGGGTAAATTCAAATGAGGACGTTAATATTCTTAGGTTAACCAGTGGTGATTCTTCAAATATCCTGGTTTATTATACCGATGAGGAGGACGGCCGGGAAAGAGCATTTTTTCAAGGGACTGACGGCTTGTGGGAACAACTTCTTGATTTCCCCGTCGAACAGGGTGGTGTAAATTACATCACCTGGAGCTCATACAATGCAGTGACCGGGCGAATTTCACCAGTCCTTTGGTATCAATCAGACCAAGCAGAGTGGGACGGCAACATTTACATTCTTGACCGAAGCACCGGTGAGATCCTCACCATAACCATCCCAAACCATGAAAATGAAGACCCTTCCCAAGGGACAGGTGAGCTTTTGGGGAAGAGGACCGGAGGGGGAGGAGCAGAAATTATGAATTTGCCCATGAGGGAGTTTTTGGAAGCATATGAGCGGCAAGCGGGGGACAATATTCAGCTAGTTCCCACAGGGAGAGGTACAGGCAATCCAGCCGAAGATTACACCCTTTCAATTGGTAGAGGGAGCGCCGTTGTCGATAATATACCATTAATAACTTACCAGATATCAGGGAGTTATCTACCATTAGGCCCTGGAATTGAGTCAACAGTAGGGGATGCTATCATGTTTGGTGACAATGCCGCCATTTATGTTGATAATGAAATAAGATACGTGGAGATCCTCGGAGAAAGCTTGCCTTATTATAGCGTGATCGTGGTAGTACCCACATATAACAACCAGGGAACCGAGCGCATCAGGATAGATATACCCGCAGAAGCAATGATTGGCCATGGTAGTGGAGGAAGTTCCATTAGTATTCCCGTACCAGAGATGTTTTCAAAATTTGAAAGTGTGCTTCCTGGAACCCAAGTTTTCTTTGACATGAATGACTACCCATCCAGGCAAGAATTATTAGACATTTTTCAAGAACAGTACGGCATGAATGAAGAGCAGTGCCTGCAAGATGTTTTTTGCTCCAGTATCTTGTATGAGGAGGCGTCCTACTCAAGAGCTTCCGCCGTGTTTAGATACCTCAGAACGGGGCAAGAAGAAGGGATTATCAGAGACGAAAACGGAATGATTCTTTTGACTTCTATCGGGGAGCTATCTTTCCCCGAGTGGATGGTCGCCCCCTCCTACCCCCAGAACTAAATTTGCTTTACTAAAAATCCTCACAAGGGTAGAAATGAACTATTTTTAACACAGAGCCATCTGCTTAGTTGCCAGATATGGCTTCCATTGTTCCTGGAAGAAGCACCATAGAAGGTATATCTGTTGTATTGACCCATCTATAATCTGAGTGTTCACTACTCAATGTAATTTTGTTTTCCTTTAATTTAACTTTAAAAATTATTCTGAATGCTAGATACTTTGTCCCCTTTGCTTCGAGAGTGGATTGGCTGACATTTTCAAGCGTTAAAGTATCAACCCCAGCCCCTAGTTCTTCTTTTAACTCTCGTCTAAGTGCATCTTGGGGTTTTTCACCTACTTCTAGTTTCCCTTCTGGAAGTTGCCAGTTCCCCTGGAAGGTTTTTGTCTTGCCGCGCTTGAGGAGTAGTATTTTCTGCTCACCGTTTTTTATAATTGCACTTGCAATAATTAATACCTTATCTATGACCATAGTAGCTACTTATAGTATTTTACTTTACAATACTGGGTTTAGTATACCAAAAGTATACAAATCGCACATTGAAAGGAGTCTGTATGCACAACCTTGTTAATGGGTCGCATTTTAGCGAGGCGACGGGATACTTTGAATGGTGGTATTTCCATTTTGCTTCGGCAAGTGGCTTTGTCGCTAACATTGTCCTCCATGAAACTGACATATTTGGGCTTCGCAAAAGTCCTTATGTGTCAATGTCACACCAATTACCACGCCGTGAACCTCGGTAAAAAAACAATCCCTTCATGCTAAAAAATCGTATATATGGTAAAATTCTCGACATACGCACGTTTAAATAAAAGGAGAGGCAAGCTCATGTCTAGCTGGATATATTCTCGCTTCAGTCCTGTCATAAAAGTTGTGTCAGCAGGATGTAACCTTCGTTGTTCTTACTGTTTTTATGCAGGCTGGCAACCCGAGGTTAAAATCATGAATAAAGCATTTGCACCTCTTCATCAAGATCTAGTTTAAAGATAATTTTGGGAATATATTCCATTCCAATTTAGCTGGACTATATTTTATCATAACTTTTTTGTAGAGGATTGACCCTAGAACTTCCTCAATAATATACTTGATTAGTGAAGTGGTGAACGATCTTGACAAAGGAAATAAGCCACCAAGATATAAATCATGAAGATTGAAACACGGCCTATCTATCCAATTTTCGTCTTATAGGTTAAGGCTTCCTTTAGAGTACTGGAAACGATATCTGCTGTTTCGTCATTATTTGCTTTACGAATGTAATATGATAATTCCGCTGTACTCAAAAGCATTGAGCCAAAAGGAGTCCCCATATCTTTATCTGGAATTTCAGACCATAAATGATCGCATAAATGCGCAAATTCTTCTAAGTCTAATTTGTAGGAAATAAAATCCTTTCTAATTAAGAGAAATACCTCTTTGACATCATTTTCCGAAAGATTTTTTAAAGAAGAGCTAGATTTTATTCTTTTCAAATACGAAGTTAACTGCTTTCGATAAGAGTGCATATCTGATCCCTTGCTTTTCATAAATATATTATACACAGAGAGTGGTTTATGATTCGAAATCCGCCCACTCTCCGTGCAAATTGCTCCATCTGAGTCAACTCAATTGGTTTTAATTACCTTTAGTTGGCGCAGACGGCTCGACCGGATTCGCATCCTTCGCAGGACCATTCTCGGCGTAGTGTTCGTTGCGACGATTTTCTCCCTTATCGGAGTCGTAGCTTCGACGAATACCGCCGTAAGAATAGGTCGTGTGATCAGGACGTCCATCCCGGGCGAGGTTGGTCTTGGCAATCTTGCCAGGATCCTTGTCGGCCATGATGGCTCTCCTTACTAAAAACGTACGTTTTTGTGAAATAGACTAGCTATGTCACAAAACTAGTGTATCAAAAAGTATCAGTTAATGCAAACTTATCCATGTTTCCTTGATTCCTCTGTTGTAAAATAGATATACTTAAGTTGTGAAGAAAGTCCTGCTTGCAATTGTTTTTATTCTTACTCTTGGTGCCGCCGGATTTCTACTTTACCAGTACTTTACTTTTCAGGGTACGCCGGCCGGCTCAAATAGCACTCCTGCCTCAACGGCCATAGATACGTCTCAAAAAGCAAAAGTCCCCATTTATCAAGCACCAAATCCCGCGCTAAAGAGCTCTACGCCAGCGGCATACAAAATGGGAATGGAGTGGGACCCGGTAATGAAGCTTGTTATCTCCGGAGTTGTTGTTGATGATTCTCTGGCTTCCGGAGGAAATATCACTCTCTCTGTTCCGATGGAAAATAATCAAAATGCAACCGTAGAAGGGAAAATAAATGACGAACCCGCCACGGGCACTCTCCTTACACTCAAATTAAGGGGGGGGCAGTTCGGTCCCACCCAGGAGTGGAGGATTGAGAGTTTTGAGGAAATAGCCAAATACACAAAGCCCGGCACCCAAGTAATTATCTTTGTCGATATGGACGAATCTACTGCTAAATCCCTAATTAGTGAAGCTCAAACAACCCAAAAGATAACTGTAAGTCCGGTCACAAGCATTGCAATCCCAGTGCCATGATAATGAAATTATCCAAATTCATTCTTATTTCAGGAGCCCTACTGCTTGCTTCCGCAGCCTTTTTCTCCTCTTATAAAACTGTCAAGGCTCAAGCCTATTGCGGCTCAACTACATATTTCTATACACAATATACCTGTAATTACACTTATAACCCGATTAAACGTAAGAACATCGCATCTTGTAGTCCAGGTACCCCAAGTACTCATAATGCATCTTGTTATTGGAATTTTGGCCAGTGCACATGGAGTGCTTGGCTAAATACAGCTTGTAGCCCTGTTACAGATGGTCAAGGGGATCAAATTGGTTGTACTTTAGGGACCGGATCGCCCTCCGGAGGCTTTTGTGCGGCAGCTCCCACCCCAACCCCCACACCTACACCTTCTCCAGCTCTGTGTGGAGCCGATGGCAGAAGCAACGACTTTCCCTTGTGCAGCTTGCAGGAGAAGAACCGGGTATTGCCGCAGTAATGTGGACAATGTGACCGTTTGCTACACAGATTGCAGTGCCAGTAATGACGCCAGCTGTCCAGGCTGTGCTCCTGCCGCTTCCTGCACTGGTGTCACCTTGAATGATGTCACTGTCTCGGTGGGTGGGCCAGTGGGGGTGGTCGCCGCCACCGTGCAGGGGGTAGCCAATGGGACTGTCCAGTGGGTTGATTTCACTGCCGTTAATGCCCCAATCGGGGGACTCACCGGAAGCATTTCCATTAACCCCACCAGGGACAGCACTCTCCCTTCATACACCACCAATGTCACTGGCCTCACTCCCGGAACTGCCAGAGTCAGAGGCACAGCTACTTAGTGGCCTCAAATGCCAATTCATCCACCGCCATTGCCCTGTATTCAGGGAACCTTGGGCTTGGAGGAGGGGATACCCCTTGGAAAGTAGACGCCCCTCTCGCTTTCTCCGGGAATGAGTCTCTGGACTACGCCATCTTTGAGGGAAAGATCCCCTCTGATGCAGTCACCAATGCGGCTAGCGGGACAATGGGGACAGGGGGATTCTCTGGAGGATCTCTTTCTCCTGACGGCTACAAATGGTTCGCCTCTCCAGGAGACCTCACCCTCACAAATGCCACCATCAATGGGAAAGTGGTCCTTTTTGTGGAGGGGAACCTCACAATCACCGGGAATGTCACTCTGGCCAGTACAGCCAACGATTTTCTTTTGATTGTAGTGAGCGGGGACATCATCGTTGACCCAACAGTCACCTCTTTGCAGGGGATCTTCTTTGCAGATGGGGGGTTTACCAACCACTCACCACCCTGGGATCAGTGGTTACCCTCTCAGGGGTAACCCTCTCCCGCAATCTCGGCGGAGGGAATGCAAATCCTGCGGAAACATTCACGATGAATCCTGCCAATTATCTTCATTTCCCTTCCTCCCTCTCTCCAAACAAGATTGTGTGGAGGGAGGTGGTGCCGTGATGCCGTGAGGGGGGGAAATTGTTGATTATAGAAAATATTGGTAGAATACCAACAAAGAAATGGGTATATATACCAAAAAAGGCGACTCTGGAACTACGGGAACTTTGGCTTCGAAGGACCGGATTAGAAAGGATTCCGTAAAGATCCGCGCCATAGGAGCGGTTGATGAATTAAATAGCTATTTAGGAGTGACGGCTTCCTATTCTGAAAATTCTCAGACGAAAGAATTTATAAGTTCACTTCAGCGGGATTTATTTTTGCTAAATTCTATTTTGGCAGGGAATAAGGCTAGGTTTGGCACCGAAAAGGCTAAAAGATTAGAAAAGAAAATTGATGAGCTAGATAAAATTCTTCTAAAATTATCTAATTTTATTCTGGCAAGCGGGACCAAGTTTTCCGTTCATTTGCAATACTGCCGTTCGCTTTCCAGGCGTGCGGAGCGTCAGGTGGTTGCTCTTTCGCAAAGGGAAAAGGTGAGCACGGGAATTTTAAAATATCTAAATAGAATTTCAGATTTATTGTTTACCCTCGCCCGCGAGTCCAATTTCCGAGCCGGTGTGACCGAGGAGATTTGGAAATGATAGAATGAGACATGACCACGCCAGAGAGATTTCCGGAGGTTCAAACTCCGCCTGAACAAGGCGGGCCAAAATTGGAGGTAACACCATCCCAAGAAGCATCTGTCGGCGTTGCTTCAGCGAAGAGTAGTAGTAGCCAGCCTGCACCAATTATCGGGGGGACGATAAAAGAAGTTCAAGCACCTATGCCGCCAAAACCGGCGGTAACAAATATCCCGGCTGACAATCAAAGTGAGCTGGAAGAGTTATCAAAGGGTAATGTTGATGAAGCTAGTACTTGGTTTGGAGTGTTTTGGCTGAGGAGAGTTAAACAGGCGGTTCTGGATGGAATTCATGTAATTTTTAAAAAGTAAATGCTAACGACACTGTTTATTGCCCTAATCGTTACTGGAGCTCTCGTGATATTTGCAGCTGGAATCGCTTGGTATATCATCAGTCAAATTCGTCTGCATGACAGAGAAGGAAGGTCACTTAATTCTTCACTTCTTTTGGTAAAGGTATCTCGGAGCAATGAAGTGAAGATCGATGCGATGGAGCAGATTATTGCCTCCCTCTATTCCATTAAAAAAGGCGGGTTTAAGATGCGTTTCTCCACTCAGCCGGTGATTTCTTTTGAGATTGTTGCCAGGCTGGAGGATATAAAGTTTTATGTCTGGACATTTAATGAATATCGGGACATGATCGAAAAGCAGATCCATGGAGCATATCAAGATGCCGAGATTCTTGAAGTCCCGGAGTATGAAATTTTTGGAGAGGAGGGGTCTGTGGCGTACTCCGCCCTACAACTAAAGAAAGAAAATCATTACCCCCTGACTACTTATAAAGATTTGCCCACTGATCCCCTATCTTCCCTTACTAGTGCCATGGCAAAGATGGGGAAAGGGGAGGCGGCCGCGGTCCAAATATTAATTTCCCCGGCAGAAGGTAAGTGGCAAAAAGCAGGCAAGGGATTTGTCAGCAGCACCAAAAAACAGGAAGCTGACCCTGAAAGTGCCAAATTTTCAACAAGCGCAAAAACCCTTGAAGCGATTGAGAATAAATCTTCAAAGCCTGGATTTGAAACTTCCATTCGGGTTGTTGTTGTTTCGGGAAACAGCGAATCGGCTAAAGCGCACCTTTCAAATATATTGGGAACAATGTCCCAATTTAATGGGGAACATAATCAGCTTGGCACGAGAAAAGTTAGAAGAAAAGCAAGTTTTGTCGAAGATTTTATTTACCGTTATCAGCCTGCAATGCATTTAGGTAGTAACCGGCGATCAATTTTAAATTCCGAGGAATTAGCTTCTATTTTTCATTTTCCAAACAAGGCGATTACCACTCCCCATATTGATTGGATTCATGCCAAGCGTGCGCCAGCGCCCGCACAAATACCAACTGAAGGACTCTATGTTGGGGTGAGTAGTTTTCGCGGGGTAAGAAGGCCGGTATTTATGGCGGAGAGCGACCGCCAGCGCCATATGTATATTATTGGGAAAACTGGCACCGGGAAGACTGAATTTTTAAAATCCATGATCAGGCAGGATATAAATGCTGGGCGGGGAGTGTGCTTTATAGATCCTCATGGAGATGCAGTTGAGGATATTTTAAATTACATTCCTTCTGAGAGAAGCGAAGATGTGATTTACTTTAGGCCGGGTGATAGCGAGAGGCCGATGGGATTAAATCTTTTAGAAGCACAGACCGAGGACCAAAAGCACTTCGTGACGACATCGATTATTAATTTAATGTACAAGCTTTTTGATCCTTACAAGACTGGAATAGTTGGTCCGAGATTTGAGCATGCCGTGAGGAATGCGATGCTTACGGCCATGAGCGAAGAGGGAAGTACGTTTATAGAGGTAATGAGGATTTTGACTGATCCCGAGTATGTCCGTGAAATACTCCCCAAAGTTCAGGACCCCATTGTCAGGCGTTATTGGACTGATCAAATTGCCCAGACGTCTGAGTTCCACAAATCAGAAACCTTGGACTATATCACCAGTAAATTTGGGAGGTTCGTTACCAATAAGATGGTCAGAAATATTATCGGTCAATCTAAATCGTCGTTTGATTTTCGGGAAATTATGGATCAAGGGAAAATACTTTTAGTAAATCTTGCAAAAGGGGAACTAGGAGAAGAGAATTCCAATTTCTTGGGATTAATACTTGTCCCAAGAATTTTAATGGCGGCGATGAGCAGGTCCGATATACCTGAAGAAAAACGCCGGGATTTTTATCTTTACGTTGATGAGTTTCAAAATTTTGCCACTCCCGATTTTGCTCAGATTCTCTCTGAAGCAAGGAAATACCGCTTAAACTTGACAGTGGCAAATCAGTTTGTAGGGCAGATTGATGAAGATATTAAAAATGCGATTTTTGGGAATGTGGGGACACTGATTTCATACCGCGTAGGAGTATCGGATGCCAATTATCTAGCCCACGAGTTTGTTCCAAGCTTTGAAGAGGATGATTTATTAAATATTGAGCGCTTCCATGTTTATATGAAGACAATTGTGAACAATGAGCCAGTTCCTCCTTTTTCAGTTGATCTTACAATGGATCTTGAAAAGATTATTTCTGGATCAAATCCAAAAATTGCCGGGATCATCCGGGAGATGAGTAGGCTGCGATATGGGCGGGACCTACGGCTCGTGGAATCTGAAATTGCCAGACGCGCGAAGCTATAGTAGGATTGCCCCAGAATGAAAGAAAAGGATCTCCACCACAAGAAAAGAAGTAATATTGGTATAATAGGGATTATCTTGGGCCGGTAACTCAGCGGTTAGAGTGCCAATCTTATAAGTTGGAAGTCGAAGGTTCGAATCCTTCCCGGCCCACTAGAGTTACAGTTCTTCTATTAACTGTTTGCCGCCGTGCTCGGAGATTTCGGCCAACTGAAGGTAGCGCTCTGTCGTTGAGAGGCGCTTGTGGCCGGCCATTTTTGAGATAACTACCAAATCCACTCCTCGTTTCAAGTTCTCAACTATAAAAGTAGTTCGAAGATCATTTACAGAGTAATTTGGAACTCCGGCTCTTTGCATATGGCGGTCTATCGCTGCCCTGATATTTCTTACTGCCAGTTGCTTCCCGTTTTTGCTGACAAACAAAAATTCTTCCCCTGTTTCCGGACGGATTTTCAGATAGTCATCGACTGATTTTTTGGCAGTTGCGTTAAGGTGGATTTTTCTTTCTGGCTGGGTGGCGAAAGCTTCGATGATAATTTCCTTTTGAAGAACATTTTTTGCTTTGAGATTCGCAATTTCTGAGATCCTCATGCCGGTTTGTAAGATTAATTCTACAATCGTGGCAATGCGCTGATCAGCTCGGACTGCGTCCCTTAAAGCGCGATATTCAAGTTGGGTCAAAAACTTTGGCAAAGTTGCCTCTATTCTAGGATGTTCTACATCACGCGAAACATCCTTGACTATAAGACTATTGGTTACCAACCATCTAAAAAAGGTCTTAATAGCATTTAGTTTTCTAGATACAGACTTTGGGGTATATTTCTGACTTAGTAAATAGTCACGGAAGCCCTCGAGATCTTGCGATTTGACTTGATCAGTGGTTACCTTGCTGAATTTTTCCAGGTAGTCAATCAATTGCACCAAATCGGAGCGGTAGGCGAGGATGGTTGAAGGTGATCTTCCTGCCTCCTCTAAATTTTTGATAAACTTAGGCAATAAAGTCTTAAGTGGTTCATTCGACATAACTATATGATATCACAGGATTTATAGACGTCAACATTATGGGTATCAAAGATAAATTGCCAAAACATAGGTTAATTCGGTATCTTGTGGCGGCAATATTACTTGTTTTATCGCTTTCGCTGGCTCGAAATGTCATGCGATTATATCGGATAAATCGGGCGATTGATGATGCTTATTCTGCTTTGGAAGAATTAGATAAAAAAAATCGGGATTTGGCCGACCAAATTAAGTTTGTGAGAAGCGAGGATTATATCGAAAAGCAAGCGCGCGATAAGTTGGGTCTCGCGAAGGAGGGGGAAATTGTCGTTGTCCTGCCCGACAGTGAAACACTTCGAAAGCTATCTCCGAGGATTGAGCGTGAATTAGAAAACGAAATTCCTCTTCAGAATTGGCAAAAGTGGCTCAAGTTATTTTAGTAGCAGGGGTGGGAATCGAACCCACGACCGCAGGTTTATGAATCCTGTGCTCTACCTACTGAGCTACCCTGCCATATGTTGCGGGGCTAGGAGTCGGACCTAGTCTGGGAGATTATGAGCCTCCCGTGCACCCTACACTACCCCGCACGTAATTTTTGATACGAAATCTGAGTAAGTATATCATTTTTGAGTCTTTCCACCCCATAAAAAATGCCTGAGCAAATTAATGATCAGGCATTTGGGTTCTGACAATTTTTAAAAGACTTCGGGATAATCCCGGCAGGCGGCCCAGGTTTCAGCAATTTCCTCTTGTTCGAGAAATTGTTGCCAGCGGGCTTCCATTTGCTGACGCGCTTCATCAAGCTCGCCAAGAATGTCGCCGGCCGCGGCTTGATTATCTTCGGCACGCATTTCCTTAATTTCACTCTCGATTTTACGATCGTAACGCCTCGGAATTTTAATCACCTCTAAACCTCCTGTAAGTTAGAATTGTCGAATGAAATATAGCATATTGTTTAAGCATAATCAAATTATAGGACATGCTTTCAATTAATCGTTAACTGAGTTAGAATTGAGCCATGAAGAAACGAGTTTTATCTGGCATTCGTGCAACAGGGCGGCTCCATTTGGGTAACTATTTAGGGGCAGTGCGCGGCATGCTTGAGCTTCAGAATCCGCCGACTGGCGGACCAAACTACGAGACACTATATATGGTGGCAGACCTTCACGCGATCACCACTCCATATGATCCAAAAAAACTTCCCCAAAATACCCGCGAAGTGATCCTAGATTACTTGGCGGCAGGTCTTGACCCTGAAAAAAGCATTTTATTTGTGCAGTCTCAGGTCCCCGAGCATACAGAATTAGCCTTTTTACTTTCCAGTGTGGTGAGTATTGCCAGAATGCAGCATTTACCGACATATAAGGAAAAAGTGACCCAATATCCAAAAGAAAACACAATGGCACTTTTGAACTATCCGATTTTAATGGCTTCCGATATTTTGATTTATAAGGCCGATAAAGTCCCGGTGGGGATAGATCAAGAGCCCCATTTGGAAGTAGCGCGGGAGATTGCCCGTAAAATGAATTCCAAGTTTGGAACTGATTTTCCAGAGCCGACCAGGTTTGCTACAAAGGGCGAGTATATCCCAAGTCTCACCGGCGAGGGGAAAATGAGTAAGTCCATTGAGGGAAGCTACATTAATCTCACAGACGACCTGAATACTATTAAGGACAAAATTGCAAGGGTTCCCACAGACTCAGGGAAAGGGGTAAGCGTTCCCAAAGAGGGAGGAGTGAAAGTCCTCTTTGATTTAATTGGACTCTTTTTGGGTGATGAAAGGCGCGACAAATATCAAAACCAATATACCAAATCAGGGATAAAATATAGCGAGCTAAAGCCTGAGCTTGCTGAGGCAATATATAAAGAGCTTGGGCCGATCCAAAAAAGGAGAGAGGAACTTGTGAATGATCCGAAATATGTTGATGGCGTAATTCTCGATGGAGCTAAAAAAGCCCGAAAGATTGCCTCAAGGACAGTAGGTGAAGCCAAGAAGAAAATAGGGCTTCTGTAGATGGATAAAATAAATATTGAGGATTTTCAAAGATTAGACATTAGAATTGGTACTATAGTAAGTGCTGAGGTTCCAAAGTGGAGTCATTGGGTGATGAAGCTTACGGTTGATTTTGGCGATCCGTCAGCTGGCGGAGGGGAAAAGACGATCTTTGCTGGGATTATGAAATTTTTTGAACCCAAAGAATTAGTCGGCAATCAATATCCATTTATCATTAATTTAGCGCCTAAAAAGATTGGGCCGGAGGGGGATGAGAGTGAAGGGATGATGATCATGATAGTGCCGAAGGAGGATGAGAAGACCGCACCTATCCTTTTTAAGGTCACTAAAAAAGTTTCAAATGGAGCTAGGGTCGGGTAATTAGTGTAGAATACGCTGTGATGAAGAAGGAAAAGAAAGCCCAGTTTAAAATTAAAATAAATCTTCAAAAGGCGATGTATGGGTTTATAATTTTATTGATTATCGCTCCATTCCTTCTTGGATTTTTTCAAACACAGATTGATGACAGTAGGATTGATCTGTCGCAAGGGCTTGGTGATATCAGGAAGGACGAGGTAAGGCAAGTAAAAGTTGAGGATGAGAAACTGACCTTTATTTATAATAGCGGCGAAGAAAAGATCTCTACAAAGGAATCCGGATTAACATTCCCGGAACTTTTGGAAAAATCAGGTATTGACCCTTTAAGTGTGGAGTTTGTTGTTGTAGACACTACGGTGATCAAGGTAGTGGGCGAGATTTTAGGGATACTTCTCCCAGTAGTTTTGATGGGAGCATTCTTTTTATTTTTAGTTCGCTCTCAAAGCAGGGGAGCCAGAGAGATATTCTCTTTTGGAAGAAGCCGGGCAAAGCTTTTTGCTAAGGGTAAACAAAACATTACTTTTGCGGATGTTGCTGGTGTGGATGAAGCCAAGAAGGAGCTTGAAGAAGTGGTTGATTTTTTGAAAAGCCCCGCTAAATATAAACGCATTGGCGCAAGGACGCCAAAGGGAGCTCTTTTGGTGGGACCGGCGGGAGTAGGGAAGACCCTTTTGGCTCGAGCTGTGGCAGGAGAGGCTGGGGTACCTTTCTTCTCAATCGCTGGAAGTGAATTTATGGAAATGCTAGTTGGAGTAGGAGCTTCAAGAGTGCGCGATTTGTTTGGACAAGCTAAAGCAAGTGCACCGGCAATTATTTTTATCGATGAAATCGACGCAATTGGAAGGCAAAGAGGGCGCGGGATAATCGGAGGGCATGATGAACGCGAGCAAACCTTAAATCAAATATTGGTTGAGATGGATGGATTTACTCCAAATGATAATGTCGTGGTTGTGGCCGCAACTAACAGGGGAGATCTTTTGGACCCAGCACTACTTCGGCCGGGCCGATTTGATAGAAGAGTTGTATTAGATATGCCTGATAAAGACGGTAGAAGCGCGATTCTAAAAATCCATGCTCAGGGGAAAAGGTTTGTTGGTGGGATTAATTGGGGGGTGGTTGCTGATCGGACCGTAGGCTTTAGCGGTGCGGACTTGGAAAATATGCTTAATGAAGCGGCAATTTATGCGGCTAGAAGCGGAAAAACAGATGTAAATATGAGCGATGTGGAGGAGGCCGCAACAAAGGTAAAACTTGGCCCGGCAAAGAAAAAATTGCAATCAGAAGAGGACAGAAGGATCACAGCATACCACGAAGGCGGCCACGCAATCGCCACTCATTTTTTGCCGAAAACTGACCCGGTGCATCGGATTTCTATAGTCGCTCGCGGGATGAGCTTAGGGCACACCCTTATCCCTCCCTCAGCAGACAGGACCCATGAAACCAAAACTCATTTGCTGGAGCAAATAATTGCGATGCTTGGGGGGCGTGCTGCGGAAGAAGTTGTTTTTAATGAGATGACAGCGGGGGCAGGGAATGACATCAGACAAGCAACGACGCTTGCCCGCGCCATGGTGGTAGATCTTGGGATGAGTGGACTGGGTCCAATTAATTGGAGTAATCAAGATGAAGCTTATTTGGATAATGGAGCGCCGAAGTGGATTGAGGGCGGCAATATTTCGCAAGCTTTGCAGGAGAAGGTTGATTTGGAGATAAAGAAAATTATTGATAGTTGCTATGTAGAATCCAAAAAAATTGTTAAGTCGAGAAGAAAGTTACTAGATAATGTAGTTGAAGTGTTATTGAAAAAGGAGACGATGGACCGGGAAGATTTTGAGAAGATTGTCGGGAAGAAGGTAAATGGCAAGTAAGCTAGTAATCATTGACGGGAATGCAGTATTGCACCGGGCATACCATGCACTCCCCCCATTAACCACTCCGGAAAAAGAACCAATTAATGCGATTTACGGATTAGTTTCAATGTTATTTAGAGTAATTACTGATTTATCACCAACGCATTTGGTATTTGCTTTTGACCATAAAGGTCCCACATTTAGGAATGAAATTTTTGAAGATTACCAGGCACAGCGCCCCAAAGCTCACAGTGATCTAATTTCCCAATTCTCCAAAGCCTATAAAATAGTGGATGCATTAGGCATACCATCATTTAGAATTTCAGGAGTGGAAGCGGACGATGCCATTGGGACGATTGCTAAAAAGATTGCAGTGGAAGAGGTGGTTATCGTGACCGGCGACAGGGATATTTTCCAGCTGATAAATAGCAAAACAAAAGTATGCTTGCCAGTTAAGGGCCTGGCCAACACAGAAATTATCGGGATGAAAGAAACTAAGAAGCGCTTGGGGATTAACCCGTCGCAGATTGTTGATTATAAAGCTTTAGTGGGGGATCCTTCTGATAATTATAAAGGTGTCCCAGGGATTGGGCCCAAAACGGCGGTTGATTTGATCGGTAAATACAAAAATTTGGATAATATCTACAAGAATCTCGATAAGATTCCTCTCCGAGTAGCAAATAAATTAAAAGAGCATAAAGAATCGGCGTTAATGTCGCAAAAACTAGCTAAAATAAAAACCGATGTTAAATTAAAGTTTGATTTGAAAGGCGCTAAGTTAGAAAGCTTGGAAAATGAAAAATCTCTTGCTTTGTTTAGAGAATACGGTTTCAAAACCTTGAGTGTGCGGCTACATAAGATTGATGGCATGATTAAGTCTTCCTCTCAGACCTCTCTCTTCTAATTTCCCGGAAAATTGGTATAATTTCTCCTACGACTGATCATTAACAGAGGGAGACGTTTCGGATGAAATTTGTAATGTTGAATCTATTGCACTCTGAAGCGCGTGAGTTATTTATTGACTACGTGTCGAAGGAATCAAGTCCTCGTTCAACGGAAATAAGAATTAAAATTGCCTCGTGTATTTTCTTGGGTGGTTTGGACATCCATGCAGTGTCCTATGATGAGGTAATGCTAAGGTCGCCAGGTGATGAGATAAAGCACGAGGAAGTCGTTCTTATTGGTAGGGGGATAATACATAGGGTTAGTTTCCCTTGGCCATGGATGGGGTTTGTAAAGTCAATGCGCCCTTCCAGAAATAGGGAGTGGTGGGTCATTATCAAAAGTGACCAGAGGGAAACTCTCAAAATAAATCTTAGGGAGATATTTGGCAAGGCCGCCGTTTAGAGATAAACAGCGGCTTTATTTTTTTAGATGAAGTATAATTTGAGTCATGAAAGTGGCATTAGTCCATGACTATATAAAGGAATTCGGAGGTGCGGAGAGAGTCTTGAAAGTTCTCACTGAGATTTACCCCAAGGCCCCGATCTACACCGCTTTTTATATTAGAAATTCTGATGCTGGCCGCGAATTTAAGAATTTTACAATTTACGAAAGTAAATTAGCTTTGATAATCAAACATGGGCGTCTCTATAGCCCGCTTCGTTTCCTGCTTCCGTGGATCTGGAAGAGCCATGATTTAACCAAATATGATTTAGTCATTAGTTCTTGTTCCAATTATATTGCCCGGGGATTTAAGGTCGGGGAATCCGCCAGTCGTCGGACCAAAGTCATTGCGTATTGTCATACCCCGCCGCGCTTTTTATATGGTTTCAAAACTGGGATGGATTGGCAAAAATATTGGCCAGTGAGAATTTATGGCAATATTATTGCCCATTTTTTGAGAATTTTTGATTATAAGAGTGCACAAAAAATTGATCATTGGATCGCAAACTCTGAAAACGTAAGTGCAAGAATCCAAAAATTCTACCACAAAAAATCCACGGTGATTTATCCCCCTGTTAACGTCTCGGAAATTATTACTGCAAGTGAAGGAATTGAAAAGCAAAATTTCTTTTTAATTGCCTCAAGGATAACCGGCGCTAAGGGATTAGAAGAGGCTGTTCGGGCATTTAAGAAAATAAAAGTGCCTCTGAAAATAGTTGGCGGGACGGCCGGGTTCACAAATATTAAAAGTAATTTGGAAAAACAAGGAGAGGGATATGTTGAATTTTTGGGCAGAGTTGACGACGACGCTTTGTGGAAATTGTATGCCATGGCAAAGGGCTTTGTGGCGCTCGCGCGTGATGAGGATTTTGGGATGACCGTAGTTGAGTCCCAAGCCGCTGGGACCCCGGTGATTGCTTTTAATGGTGGGGGCTTTAAGGAATCTGTAGTAAATGGGAAAACCGGGATATTAATTGACGATACTGACGCAAAGACAATTCAAAAAGCGATTAACAAACTTAATCGCACTAAGTGGAGCAAAAGGGCTCTCCAGAATAACGCTAAAAGGTTTTCTAAAGAAAAATTTGTTAGTAAAATAAGTTTGTTTGTAAATACCCATGCCTGAACTTCCGGAAGTAGAAACAATTAGAATTCAATTAGATAAATTTTTGGTGGGGCATAAAATTGTCAATGTTACGGTAACTCATGCCAAGATTTTTCAAGGTGATAAGACAAAAATAGTTGGCGCAAAAATAAAGTCTGTACGGAGATTTGCAAAGATATTAGTAATTGATTTAGACAATAAGTTGTCGCTTGCAATTCATCTTAAAATGACCGGTCAGCTAATTTATCGAGGACCAAAGTTAAGCAATCCCCCCAAATTAGCATCACGA
This sequence comes from Candidatus Woesebacteria bacterium GW2011_GWC1_42_9, assembly GCA_000995185.1. Taxonomy (GTDB): domain Bacteria; phylum Patescibacteriota; class Microgenomatia; order UBA8517; family UBA8517; genus GWC1-42-9. The sequence continues at coordinate 28,953 of LCET01000004.1, read as the reverse complement.
GCAGGGGGCGCCCCAGGAAAGCATACAAGAGTGGTTTTTGATCTGGATAAAAACGGCAAGTTATTTTTTAATGATCTGAGGATTTTTGGGTGGATTAGGGTAGTCAAAAGTGATTTTGTATTAAAACTCGGGCCGGAACCATTGCGGGACCTGACTTTGAAAAAGTTTGTTGAAATTCTCTCTTCAACCAAAAAAATGATAAAGGTGTTGCTCTTGGATCAATCGAAAATATCTGGAATTGGGAATATTTATGCTAACGAAGCTTTACTTTTGGCCAAAATCCATCCTGCTCGTCCTGCAAATAGTTTAAGTAAAACTGAGACAGTTTATTTATATAAAGCCATTATTAGGGTTCTTAAGAAGGGACTTAAGCTTAAAGGATCGAGTGAGACAAATTATGTAACGGCGATGGGGGATGAGGGGGAATACAATCATCATTTTGTGGCGTATTCATTGTCTGGCAAAAAATGTTCTCAGTGTAAAAGCGGTGTAATTAAGCGAATAGTCGTTGGCGGCCGCGGCACCTTCATTTGTCCCGTTTGTCAAAAGAAATAGTCTTTAGGTTATAATTTGCGAATGTTGCTTCAAAAGGTTAGGATTCAAGGCTTTAGGAATTTTAGTGAAAAATTGTTTGAGTTTTCCGATGGCACAACCATCGTTGTTGGTCCAAATGGGAGTGGGAAAACAAATTTGCTTGAGGCAATTTATCTTTTGTCAGTGGGTAAAAGTTTTAAAGCCCGAGTTGAAGACGAAATGATAAGTTACAAAAAAGGTCTTGCGCACACCAAGGGAAGGGTCCTTTATAATGATATTTCTACTGATTTGGAAGTGGTCTTAACTCGGGGAGAAATTAGCGGAGAGCGCGCTCCCAAAAAAAGACTTTTAGTAAATAACACCCCCAAAAGACTGGTGGATTTCGCGAGTAATCTTCGGGTTGTTTTATTTAGCCCAGAAGATTTAGATTTGGTTTTGGAGTCCCCAAGCATTAGGAGGCGTTTCTTGGACTCAGTGTTGTCTCAATCTGATTATGAATATCGAAGGTCTCTCTTGGCTTACGAGAAAGGACTGAGAAGGAGAAACCGGATTTTGATATCAATTCGCGAGGAGGGCGCCCCCAGAACGCACTTAACATTCTGGGACAAGCTTTTAATTAAAAATGGAAATTATTTAACTTCCTCCCGGCAGAAACTGATTGATTTTATTAATGATAGTCCTTCCTTAAACGAAACTGAGTTTAATCTTGAATATGACCTGAGCGGGATAAGTGAGGAGCGCCTTGCTCAATATGCCCGTGAAGAGGTGGCCGCAGGGATGACCTTAGTGGGGCCGCACCGGGATGATTTTATATTTAAAGTGAAGCCCGGTAAGGCTTCGCGGCGGGGAAGAGAGCTTGTGGCCTATGGCAGTAGAGGGGAGCAGAGAATGGGGGTGCTTTGGGTAAAATTAGCCGAGCTTTCGTATATAAAAAGCGAGACTAAAGAAGACCCTCTGCTTTTGTTGGATGATATCTTTTCTGAGCTTGATAAATCTCACCGGAAAATTGTGAAGCTGGCAACTAAAAAGTTCCAGACGATAATTACCACAGCCGACCCGCATTTTATAAAAAATTTTAAGGGAGTAGAAAAGATCGAATTAAAAGGTTAAAATAGACTAACGTGGTCGAAAGAGCTATGTCAGAACCTGCTAAAGATACACCCAAGCAAAGAACTTATTTAGATTCTGAATCCCCTCCAAATGAGCCCAAGATAAAAAAAGACGTTCCAGCTAAGCCGCAGTGGTGGGAAGAATTTAAAAAAAATCCACCAAAAAAAGTGCCTACTTGGGTGGATGAAACGTACGATAAATGAAAGTCTTCAAAGAGTCTGATTTAGGCAAGCTTACTCTTGAGCCGGGTAAACAAGTCATAATTATTGGCGGATCGAACTTGTTCCATGGCGCGCCGTTATTATCTTTAAAAGTTGCTTCCAGAATTGTGAGCCTTGTCTTTTTTGCTTCCCCGGTAAAATCTCATCGTGATGTGGCCGCTCATCTTAAATCGGAGCTGTCTTCGTTTATATGGATCCCATGGAGGGAAGTGGGAGACTATATTGAAAAATCTGACGCGGTCCTTATTGGTCCCGGATTTATGAGGGCAAAGAGCGAAAAAAATTTATCAAAGAAAGAGTGCGACGAAGCCGGTAGATCTACTAGAGAAACTACAGAAAATCTACTTAAGAATTTCCCAAATAGAAAGTGGGTAATAGACGCCGGAAGTCTTCAATTAATGAATCCTAATTGGATCCCTAAAGGAGCGATCCTTACTCCAAGTAAAAGGGAATATGAAATGCTTTTTGGGGATGCTGACCCCCAGGAAATTGCTGAGAAATATAACTGCACGATATTACTAAAAGGGAAATATGACGTTATTTGTTCGCCAACAAAATCGATCAAAGTGGAAGGGGGAAACTGGGGGATGAGAAAAGGCGGTATGGGGGATGTATTGGCTGGGCTAGTTGTGGGGTTATTAGCAAGCAACGGACGATTTATTTCAGCCTCATCCGCAAGCTATCTCGCCAAACGCGCCGGGGAGGAGCTTTTCAAAAAAAATGGCAGTTACTACAATGCTGATGATTTAGCTTCCGAGCTGGGCTTGTTTTTACCGCGGATTATGCGGTAAAATTGCCGCATGTATTCACCAAAATACATCATTAGCAACAAAATTCTCCGAAATATTGGGCAAGTAGAAGCTTCTAAGGAAGTCATCGAGAACGCTCCACTGGTACCGGATTATGAGAAGCAGTTTCAATCAGATGCAATTATCAGAACTGTATATCATGGCACGCAAATAGAAGGAAATGCCCTGACGCTTGACCAGACAAAGCAGGTTTTGGATGGGCAGGAGGTATATGCCAGAGAGCGAGATGTCCAGGAAGTGATCAACTACCGGCATGTCGTACGCACTCTTGAAGATTTTGCAAAGCAGGATACTTACAATTTGGATTCCCTACTGATGATCCACAGAGCCACTGTGTACCGGCTAATTCCGGAAGAAAAGTCTGGAGTCTTAAGGAGTACTCAGGTGGTTATCCGGGAAGAGGGGACCGGAAAGGTGATTTTGTCTCCTCCGCCGGCTTTGGAAATCCCCTATCTCCTGGAAGATTTTTTTAATTGGCTTAACTCGAGAGAATCCCGCGAAATTCACCCGGTGATAAAAGCGGCCATTGTCCACTATGTTTTAGTTGCGATCCATCCGTTTGTGGAAGGAAACGGCAGAGCCTCTCGCGCCTATGCGGCCCTTGTCATGCTAAAAGAAGGCTATGACATTAAGCGATTTTTCTCGTTGGAGGAACATTTTGATCGGGATCTTGATGCATATTATGGCGCCTTTAATGAGGTCGATAGGCAATCTACCGATATCGCCGCGAGGGATTTAACAAGCTGGATTGAGTATTTTTCGGAAACTCTTGGGGTGGAGCTAGTAAAGATAAAAGAGAAAGTTAGAAAACTCTCTGTTGATTCTCGGCTTCGTGCCCGGATCGGAGAACAGGTTGCTCTTTCTGCCAGGCAAATGAAGCTTATTGAGTATATTTCTGAAAATAAACAGGCGGCGATGAGCGATCTGAAAAATGTATTGACGATGGTTAGTGATGATACAATTTTAAGAGACGTCGCTGACTTAATAAACAAGGGTATAATTGAAAAGGAAGGGAGGACAAAAGCCGCCCGGTATAACTTGAAACGACCATGAGTGTAACTGGCCCGCAATTATTATATATGATACTGATTCTGCCAACTTTGTTTGGTTTGGCTTTGATTGGGGAAGGCACTAATAAAGTAATTCACGAGGAATGGTATGGGCTAATTAGCGTACTTTTTGGGATGATTTTTATAGGAGTGGTTATTTTGATATTTATTTTTTTCTCGGCGGGCACAAACTAAATGACTTTTAAAACCTTAGCGATATGTTTGGAAAAGTTAGAAAAAACTTCTGCCCGAAATGAGATTACTCGTATTTTGGCAGAGCTTTTTAAGGGTGCCGATAAAAATGAAATCGAAAAGACTGTTTATTTACTTCTTGGAAGGCTTGCTCCAGCCTATGAAAACGTAGTCTTTAATTTGGCGGACCGGATGATGATCTTGGCAATTGCAGAAGCCTACAAAAAAGATCCCAAAATGGTCCGCAGTTTATATAAAGAGAAAGGAGACCTTGGGAACGTCGCTCAAACTTTTGCGAGAAGGCATGATTCGAAAGCAACTGTTAATGAGATTTATGATTCTTTGAGAAAAGTGGCCGAGGATGAAGGAGGAGGAAGCCAGGAAAGAAAAATTAGTGGAATAGCAAAAATGTTGGCAGAACTTGACCCGTTGTCTGCCAAGTTTCTTGTGAGGATCCCGCTGGGGAGATTAAGGCTTGGGTTTAGCGATAAGACAATAATTGATGCGCTTTCAGTGATGGAGTCGGGGGACAAAAGTAGAAAAAAAGAAATTGAGGAAATGTACAAAGTGCTCCCTGATGTTGGCAAGCTTGCGGCGCGGGTCAAAGTAAATGGAGTTAAAAAGGCAGAAAAATATTCCCCGACATTTGGCGTACCGATTCTTCCTATACTCGCACAAAGGCTTAAAAGTCCAACGGAAATGATTAAAAAAATGGGCGAAGTGGCAGTCGAGCCAAAGTTTGACGGGCTTAGGGTCCAGATCCATTTCAAGCGGGGAGAGAAAGTGAGGGCATTTACCAGGAATCTTAATGATGTGAGCCATATGTTTCCGGAGCTTGAGGAAATTGGAAAGTATACAGAGGCAAAGTCTGTGATTTTTGATTCGGAAGCGGTGGGGCTTGATCCAAAAACGAAAAAGATGGTTGATTTTCAGCACACGATGCAAAGGAGAAGGAAGCACGATATCAAACGTTTGTCGGGAGATATCCCCCTTCGCTTTCAAATTTTTGATGTCCTTTTTGAAAATGGAAATAATTTAATGAATTTAACTTACCTTAAAAGGAGGGAGAAACTTGAGAAGTTAATCAAAAAGAATTTGTTGTTTCAAGTTGATGAGTACGTCGTTACCGATGACCCAAAGATTATTGAAGATAAACATAAGGAGGAGCTTTCGCAAGGACTAGAAGGGGTAATTGTAAAAAAAGCGGATAGTAAATATATCTCAGGGAGAACAGGCTGGCGCTGGGTAAAAATGAAGGAGATAGAGGAAGCGCGCGGCAAGCTAGCTGATACAGTTGACTGTGTAGTCATGGGCTACACCCAGGGAAAGGGCAAAAGAGTGAAGTTTGGGATCGGGCAATTTTTGGCAGGAGTAGTGGACCCTGGGAAAAATCAAAAAATAAAGACAGTTACTAAAGTGGGGACAGGATTAACTGACGAGCAATTTCGCGAATTAGCCAAGCGCTTGAAAAGACTTACTGTTAAAGAAAAGCCCAAGGAGTATGAAGTTCACAAAGATTTGGAGCCTGATTTTTGGACCTCGCCGGAAGTGGTGGTGGAGCTTGCCGCGGATGAAGTGACAAAATCTCCAAAGCATACCGCTGGCCTTGCCCTTCGCTTCCCGCGCTTGGTCCGCTTTCGGGGTGATAAGTCTGTGGGTGATGCCACGAGTCTTAAGGAGCTGGAGAGTCTCTATAAATTACAGAAAAACTCATAGGCGGTTATAATTTAGTATGGCTTTGGTTTGGGAGTATAACAAAAAACATTACCCTTCCCTTCCTCCACAATCAATCTTTATATGGTTGATCCCTTGGGAAGGTATACTGTGCTTCCTGGGTTTGAAGCGGGAAATTAGACTTCAAAGTAATTATTTACTTGTCCTATATTTGTGTTAGGATGGGATAACGATAGGTGAAAGGAGTGCAGAGATGCGCCTTAAAGTAATCGTTGTAGTACTGCTGTTGGTTGGGCTCATAGTAACACCAATGGGAGCACAGGAAGAAGAGGTTGTGATCGAAAGCGGCTGGATGGAATTCCGTCAAGGCTCGGAATCGTATTGGTATTGGTATTGGCTAAATGCCGATGTCATGGGCCACGCGATCGAATATAGCGCTGACTCTATCTGGACGATCCTTCAGGAGGCTGGGGTTGGTCCGGAAGTTGACTTTGGCGAGCAAGGCGTTTTTGAGCCGGAAGAAGGCGACATCCTTGTTTACAATGACCTGGTTCTTGAAATTGAAGGTCTTTGTATTTGGGTGGCTTGGCATTTTGAGCTTGCCGATGAGTTTGTCTTTGTCCTGAGAGATGACGAACCGTGTGGAGATGAATTCCACCCAAATCTTGGGACATTTGTAGTGTATGCGGATGAAGCCGAGGAGTTTTTTGCCATAGACCGCTTTATCCATCCATATCGCTATGATTAGTTCCTTCCGTCGTACGGATAATGAGCCCTCCGTACGACTTCTATATTTAATTGGAATTTTATATCTTTCGCTTCTCGATTTCTCCGTGTACTATTGAAATAGAAGGAGGTGATAATTATGGCTGCTAAGAAAACAACAACTGGTCTTCCTGTAAATACACTTGGAGCTCTCTGCTATGTATTGGGGCCAATTACCGGCATATTATTTCTTCTGATTGAGAAGGATGCTTATGTCCGTTTCCATGCAATGCAATCAATTTTAGTTTTTGGAGGATTGTTTGTATTGCAAATGGTTATGGGAGTAACGATAGTTCTTATCCCTCTGGTTCCAGTTTTATCCCTTGTAGGATTTGCTTTATGGCTGCTTTTGATATTTAAAGCCTGGCAAGGAGAGAAATGGGAAGTGCCTTATGTCGGGAAATTTGCGCACAAATTGCTTAAGTAAGCTATAATTTTTGGATGAAAGTTATCGTGGGTCTTGGGAATCCTGGCGGTAAGTGTTCTTTTAGCCGTCACAATGTGGGGTTTGTGTTTTTGGATTTATTTTCAAAGCGAGTAGCGGGTGAGCATCTAGAGGTATCGGTCAAGAGCTGGTCGGTTACTGATAAGTATATGTCGCTTCAGGTTGGGCCGTCCCCGCAGATTACTCTAGTTAAACCCCGAACCTTTATGAATAAATCCGGAATCGCCATTAAAAAGTTTGTTAAATATAACAACGTTAAACCTGGCGATCTTTGGGTTGTGCACGATGATTTGGACATAAAGTTAGGGGAATATAAAATCCAAGAGGGTGTAGGCCCGAAGGACCACAAGGGCGTGAATTCTATAGAAGAACAATTAGGCTTTTCCGGTTTTTGGAGGATTAGGATAGGGGTAGACAACCGAGGATTAAAAGATAGAATTCCTGGCGAGGATTATGTCTTGAAAGACTTCCCCAAAGAAGAGCGGCAGAAAATAGATGAGGTAATGGAAAAAATTTTTGCTGAATTGATCGACAATTATTACCCGAAATGGGCAAAAGAGAATAAAAATGGGGCGTGATTTCAAAAAGATCGGCGAGGTACTGGGTAGATTTGAGAATACCAAAGATAAATATATTAGTAGGGAGTTCCAAAAGTATGGGTACGATTTAGCCCAAGAATTAGGGGATATCAGACATAAAGCTTTATATATGAAGCTTGCAAAGGAGACTTCAAGAGCGCATTTGGAAATTGCCAAAAATTTTGTTAAAGATGCTTACGAAGTTAAATCTAAGGCAAGACTTTTTATGTGGAAATTAAAACAACTTAAAGATGCTAAAAAGGAGAAGTAATTTTTTTACTAGGGTTTATAAGATAGTAGAAAAGATTCCTAGAGGGAAGGTGGCGACGTATGGACAGGTGGCGGCATTGGTAGGTTCACGCGATGCACGCAAAGTTGGCTGGGCGCTGCATGCAAATACTTCAACCAAAATTCCTTGCCATAGAGTGGTAAATAAAGAAGGGATGGTCGCCGAAAATTTTGCTTTTGACGGCTGGAGGGAGCAAAAGGCAAGGTTAGTTAGTGAGGGCGTAAAATTTATTTCCGAAAAGCAAGTGGATTTAGCGATCCACCGCTTGCAGGTACTGTAAAGATCGATGTAATCTGGAAGTAGATGAAAAAGGATCTGGCTTTTCATTTAATCTCGGCTTTAGTGTTTGTTCTACTCGTGCTTCTAGCGGAAGGCTGGTCTGAGGATACTTATCTATGGTTTGTCGTTGGGAGCCTTATTGGGACAATTATCCCTGACGTGGATCACTTTATTTACGTTAAGTTTTTAAGGCCGCATGAGCTAACTAGCCAGCGGGCGGACTTGATGATGCAAAATAGCGAATATAAAAGGACCATTAATCTTCTCTCTCAGACAAGATCAGAAAGAAAGCAATTAATTTTTCACTCCGGCTTGTTTCAGATGGTATTTACGATACTTGCCTTTTATGTAATTAGTTCGTCAGATAGTCTTTTAGGGAGAGGGATCGTGTTGTCATTTTTACTTCATCTTTTGGTTGACCAGTATATTGATTACAAGGAAACAGGGAATGTGAATAACTGGTTTTGGCAGTTAAAAATAATTTTTGACAAACAGAGGACGATTGCTTATTTAGTTGTTAATCTGGTGATATTGATATTTTTGGGATTTTTGTTTTGAATCAGTGGTTGACTAGCCAATATGTCAAACGCTATAGTGGGTGGCATGGTAGCAAGTGATATAACTGGTGTTGATTTTGAAGAGAAAGTTTTGAAATCGAGACTTCCTGTGTTGGTTGATTTTTGGGCTCCTTGGTGTGGTCCATGCAAAACGGCGGGACCTGTGATAGATGAGCTTGCGGAAAGTTACTCAGGTAAAGTTAATGTAGTGAAACTGAATGTTGACGAGAGCCAAGAAGTCGCTAGTAAGTATGGAGTGATGAGCATCCCTACAACAATCATCTTTAAAGAAGGGAAAGAGTTCGGACGTCAAATTGGGTTTAGTGGAAAAGAAGCCTTTGAAGAATTAATTAAGAAAGCTATTTAAGTAGGGAGGTGATACTATGGATGACCAAAACAAACCAGTGGGTACAGGAATGGGAGTTCCGCCAGCAACAGATATGCCGGCAAGTGCTCCTGTTTCGCCAACAGGTATGCCGTCAGTTCCTGCAGTTCCGGTAACCCCGGCTCCAGTGGGCGGCGAAAGTCCTGTAGTCCCGACTCCGCCTGTGGGTGAGAAGCCCATGGAGGGAGGAGATATGGGGACACCCCCTGTAGGTGCCCCGATGGAACCTGACAAGCCAGAAGAAAAACCGGCTGTATGATGGAATTAGCAAAGAAACCTGCAGAAGGTGAGGCTTGGGATGTATTGTTGGTCGGCTCCGGCCCGTCTTCGCTGACGGCGGCAATCTATGCGACCCGCGGCGCGGCTTCCACCCTTGTTCTTGGAGGGGTCAAGTGGGGTGGTCAGCTGATGCTCACAACAACCGTTGATAATTTCCCCGGCTTTCCAGATGGAGTTCATGGGCCTGAACTTATGGGATTAATGCGCAAGCAAGCAGAGCGTTTTGGTGCTTTAGTAATTGAGGAGAATGTTACGGAACTTGATGTTAGCTCAAAGCCCTTTGTGGCCGTTGCTGGCGGCAAAAAATATAAAGCGAAATCGGTCATTATTGCCACAGGAGCGGAAATTAGTTGGCTTGGAGTACCTGGTGAACAAAAACTATTGGGAAGGGGAGTAAGTTCGTGCGCTCCTTGTGATGCCCCTTTTTTTAAAGGTAAAAAAGTCGCAGTGGTTGGTGGGGGCGATAGTGCGATGGAAGAAGCTTTAGTCCTCACAAAATATGCCACCGAGGTGACAATCATTCATAGAAGGGATCAATTTAAAGCTTCAAAGGCGATGCAGCAAAAGGTTCTTAATAATAAAAATATTAAAATAATTTGGAATACCGAAGTGATGGAGATTTTGGGTGATCAAAAAGTCGAAGGCGTTAAACTATTAAATAATCAAACTTCAAAAACTTCTGAACTGGCTATAGACGGAATATTTGTGGCCATAGGCCACACTCCTTCAACGAAAATATTTTCAGGGAAGATTGATCTGGATGAGAAAGGGTATGCAAAATATCCAATCAACACTCCGGGTGTTTTTGTGGCAGGCGATGTCCACGATTATCGCTATAAACAGGCAGTAACTGCCGCGGGATTTGGGTGCATGGCGGCCATGGATGCCCTGAAATATTTAGAAGAATTAAAGGGTTGACAAAAATTATCTATTAATACATACTCTTGAGACGAATGGCCGAGACTCCACAGATAAAACTCACAGATAGGGTAGTCCCCGTACTTTTAGTCCTGGTTATTGGAATGGCTTTTGCCTTGGGGGTGATGTGGCAGAAAGTTTCTATTTTAGAGACCGGCGGTTCTCCTTCGAAAGTCGCTGGAGCTGGCGACCCTACCGTTCCTGATTCGGGGAATCAAGCCCCTCCTAATGGGAAATTGAGTGAGGACCAAGCTAAAAGGATTCCTCCTATTGGCGACGATGACCATCTTAAAGGAAATCGAGATGCCCAGGTTTTTTTGATTGAATATTCGGATTTTGAGTGTCCTTTCTGCTCAAAGTTTCACCCGACCGCCCAGCAAGCTGTAGATGAATATGGCGGAAAAGTTGCTTGGGTGTATCGGCATTTTCCATTAGTATCGCTTCATCCTAATGCACAGTCTGGCGCTGAGGCGAGCGAATGTGTGTTTGAATTAGGTGGGGACAAAGCTTTTTGGAATTTTGCCGATAAAGTGTTTTCAGTCCAAGACCAAGGGCTTTCTAATGAAGTGTTTTTGAAAATTGCCGGTGAGGCAGGGGTAAGCTCCGATTCTGTGAAGACTTGCTTGGAAGGCGGAAAGTTTAAAGACAAAGTGGCCGATCAGCAATCGGCTGGAGAGACGGCGGGAGTAACGGGTACTCCAGGGAGTTTTATAGTGAATAAAAACGGCGAGGCCTGGCTTCTTCCCGGCGCGGTCCCGTTTGAAAACCTCAAATCAGTGATCGAGGAGGCCTTGTAGCTCTAGCAGTTTGTAGGCGATCACGGCGGCACACCCCCAAACGTTAAATGAATTATTAATTCCAAGCATAGGGAGTTCTACAATTTGGTCTGCTTCCTTTAATACATTTTTATTAACTCCTTTAGTTTCGTGCCCCAATACCAAGGCAACCGGGAAGCGTAGATTATTGGATAATTGTGAATAAGGGATTGATTTTTTATTCTGCTCGATAGCTATTATCTGAATATTATTTTTTTTGAGTTCTCTGACTGCCTCCTGTGCGGAGCCAGCGGCGGCCCAAGGGACCCAGTTTTCGGTCCCGATAGCGGCTTTGTGGATGCGGCTTGAGGGCGGAGTTTCCATTTTACCGCAAAGATATATTTTCTCAGCCGCGACGGCATCTGCCAATCTAAACATTGATCCAATGTTATAAGTATCTAAGATTTCATCTAATACAAAGTAAATTGGATTACGCTTAATTTTAAGTAGCTCCGCTTGTGAAGGATTTGAGTCTCTCAACTCTTTGGCTTTTAATTTTTTCATAATATTAATTACCAGCGCGTGACTTTTATTATTTTAAAGTCGCTATCCCATCCAAAAGACTCAATTGCCTGAAGAATTAATTCATGCTTTAATTCGTTCTCTTCGTCATATACGGTTATACCAGGATAGATTGCACTATGCGCCCAAGGGAAGTCTATTTTTAAGTTAGGGGAGATAGAATCGAGTTTAAATGGGGGCTTCGTGCCTGTTTTGGTTTTGGCTACTTCTTCTTTGTGGTCTTTTAACCACTCCCTCATTTGTTGCGTCGCTTCTTGGGAGAATAAATATCCAAAGATGTGTTTCCCTTCTTTATATTGCGCCCACGAAATCGCTATGACCATTGGGGGATTCCTGTCTGATTCTTTTGCTTCTGTAGGAACTTCGCAAGTCATTTGGTTGCGGGACAGGGAGTTGAACCCCAATTTCCTCTTCCAAAGAGAGGCGTGCTACCGTTACACCATCCCGCAATGAGTGAGCCCGGAAGGACTCGAACCTTCAACCATCACCTTAAAAGGGTGTTGCTCTACCATTGAGCTACGGGCCCGAACGCATGAGGGCTTCGATATTATACTAAAGTGCGCTTAAAAAATCTAAGAAAGTTAAGTTTGTGGTATAATGAGCTTCAATTGTTAACCAAAGTAAAGGTCGGAAGCAAGTTTGTTGAAAGAGGGGATGTGTATCAGGTTTATAAAGTAGACGAAAAGAAAGTTTACTATCGGCCATTCTTCGCAAAGACTAAAAATAATTCTTACACTTGCTCTATTCCCAGGGAGAATTTAGGGATGATCAATATAAGGAAGCCGATCATAAGAAATCAGCTGAACGAGATATTAAGGAGTTTTTCGAAAAAATCAAGCAATAAGGCCGACCTTGATGTTATTGAGGCGAAGTCTGTCCTTGATATGAATCAAATAGAAAAGTCGTCAAGTGTTGTCCGGAAATTTTGGAGAGCGAAGGAGAGAGATGGAGACGGCTTTACAAGGGCAAAAAATGAGGTTCTTAAGCTTGCTATCAGTCGGATCGTGGAAGAGGTTGCCTTAGTAAGCAAATCAACTCCAGAGAAGGCGGAGGAGAGAATTAGGCTTGCCTTAAGCTAATTAGGATACAAAGTATCCTCTCACAAAAAGGCTCGTCAAAATAAATCCCAGCGCGATTGAAATGCCTAAGTATAAGTATCTTAAATTATTTCGAGTGGCCGTCATATTTGTTATTGCCCAATAAATTGGGAACATGTGTAGTAGATATCTTGGAGTTCCAATTAATGTACCACTTAATGACCCCATGGCTAGAAGCGTAAGGATGAGGATTCCATACGAAACTCGAATTTTTAAGGTCGTGTAAAGCCCTAATATTATGGCCGCAAGGAAACTTATAAATTCAAGAACGGCAATCCAATAAACTAAAAGTCTCGGATTAACGAAGATAAATATTTTAAGATATCGATAGACTGTTTGGAGGGGAAAAATAATTTCGTCTCGCTCCCAAGCCGCGAATGATTTCTTAAAAAGGAAAAAGTCTCCAAAGAAAACTTTGGTGTATGCCATAAATGAAAGTGTTCCAAGAATGGTTAGTCCAATGGCTGGGATTATTTTGTAGTCTCTTTTCTCTTGTGAATCTTTTCTCTGATAAAACCACTCGGCAATTAAAGCCGGAATTAAGGCAATCCCGCTATGCCTGGTTAAACAAACTAAAAAGCCAAAAACTCCCACCATTAACCAACTTTTCTTTCGTGCAAACCAGAAAGTAAGAAGGATTAATAGTAAAAACAGCGACTCAGTGTAAACTGCTTGAAAATAATAAGCTGTTGGTGCAAGAGCTAGGAAAATCATTGACCACTTAACTTCAGATTTTTTGAAATCCAGTTCTCCTAATTTTTTGAAAACTACAAGCGCGGCATAAAAAGACAGATAGCTAATTAATAATCCCGCGATAACTGGATTTAGCGAGAAAATTTTATGAAGTAAATATATGAGACCTGGATATAGGGGAAAAAAGACAAAATTAAAGCGATCATAGCCCTGTGTGGCAATTGTGATGTAGTGACGCCCGTCAAAATTTGCCCAGGATGAGATTTCGTTAATGTACCCCTCTCTTAAAGGGAGCCAAATACTGGCTATAATCGCAAAGAACAAGAAGATAACCCTGGAAAATATATAGATTCGCTTTTCCATTTTCTAATGATATCATTGGTGAGCATTTTTATGAGAAAGTTATTGAGTGTTGTGTTGCCTTGTCACAATGAGGCAGAAAATATAAAGCTTTTAGTCCCCGAGATTATCAAAAATATCCCATCTGGTTTTAACTACGAAATTATTTGTGTGGATGATGGCAGTAAAGATAAGACTCGCTCTGAGATTACAAATCTTTGTCGCCGAAGTAAGAAAATTAAAGGAGTCTTTTTGTATAAAAGGTCCGGTCACCAGGCCGCTCTTCGCGCCGGTTTACTGTGTGCCAAGGGCGTAGCCATTATCACTATGGATGCCGATTTTCAGCACCCACCTACTCTTATTCCTAAATTTGTGGCTCTTTGGCAAAAAGGTTTTGATGTAGTGAACGCCTGTAAGGCTGAGGATAAAAGTGTTGACTTTGCTACTCGCCAGGGGCGCAAAATTGGCTATTTTCTTTGGCAAAAAATAACTGGCGGACTCATTAGACCTGCTGTTTCTGACTTCCGGCTCATCTCAAGTGAAGTGGTTACTTATCTTAAATCTTCCCACGAGACCAAATTTTTCCTTCGAGGGATGGTCTCCTTGGCCGGTAAAAATATTACCGAAATATCTTATCGTGTAAACAAAAGGCGTTTCGGCAATTCTTCTTATTCCCTAAGCGCTTTTGTCAACATGTTTGTTGAGGGATTTGTTTCTTTTAGTTTGAAACCGCTTCGTTTGGCGTTTGTTGTTGGCTCGGTTGTTATCATTGTCACGATGATAGTCTTCTTTTTTGATCTTTTGCTGGCCCTCAGAGCAAATCGGCCAATTATTGAAGGCTACAAAACCCTGGCGTTTTTGAGCATCATTCTCAATGGCTTTATTATTATTTATATGAGTATCCTCGGTGAATATCTTGGCGTTATTTTTAGTGAGGTTAAAAAGAGGCCCAGTTACATCGTTAAAGAAACCCTAAATATTGATGAAAGTCATCGTTCATAATGACGATTTTGGTCATAATCTTGCCTTTACAAATGCAATTGCGAAGTGTGTTAATTTTGGAATCACTTCGAGTGCTTCTCTCACTGTAAATGGTGTGGACCATAAACATGCCCTTCGCACTTTTCGGACGAAGTCCTTTAAAAAAATTGGCCTTGGACTTCATTTAAATTTGACGGATGGGCCAACCGTCACAAGCGAGCTTGCCGACGAACAAGGCTTGTATAAAAGACGTTTCCAGCATTATTTTCAAGAGTTATATGTTTTCCATTCTAAGTCTCTTCTTCAAGCCATAGAGCGCGACCTTTCTCACCAATTTGAAGTTGCAAAAAAGGAGCGGCTACCAATTGACCATGTTAATGGCCATGATCATATTCATATGATCCCGCCCATTTTTGCAATCGTTGCGCGCTTAACTAAAAAATACCACCTTCGATATATTCGTTTTTCTGAAGAAGATTATTATCTTACGAGCGGCTTAAAAAATGACACGAGACCTTTACTGAATAAAAATATTATTAAGTTTGGGATTCTCAAATTTTGCGCCCGAAAGTGCACTCCGCTATTTCGAAAATATTATCTCAAAAAAAGCGAGGCATGCTTTGGGGTCTTGCATACGGACAACATGAGCGAGGAAGTAATCCTTGGGATTTTGAGGCACGCTTCAGAAAAGAATTATTCTCTTATTGACATTGTTTCTCACCCCGCCCTCCCTGCAAAAGAAGTTAAATATACCAGTCCATTTTTTGAATATTACACAAATAAATCTTCACGGCGGGTTGAATTTAAAGCTCTCCGAAGTCCGCGCCTAAAAAAATTTATTGAAGAACACGACATCGAGATCACTAATTATGGAAGGTTATTGGTTTAGCCAAAATATTCTCTTATCCAAAGCTCAAGAAACATTAGTGCCCAAAGCCTCGGTCCAAAATCCTGCTTTTGATTATTACTTTCTACCATTTGTTTAACATAGCTGTATTTTAAAATATGTCTGGTTTTGGATCCCTTGGTGAGAAGGAGATGGCTGGCATATTGGTGTAGTTCCTGTTTAAACCATTTTCCTAAGGGGATAGTAAAACCAACCTTGGGTCGGTAAAGATTTTCTCTGGGAATAATATCTAGTAGGGCCTTTTTTAGAATATATTTTGTTTCTCCATTTCTAACTTTGAGATTAAAAGGGATTTTGCAGGCAAGTTCGACTAATTCTTGATCGAGGAATGGGGACCGGGCTTCAAGCCCCATGGCCATTGTGGCAATATCCATTTTGACAAGAAGATCGTCTGGTAGAAAGAACAACAGATCAAATTTAAGCCCTGCGTCCTTTAAGTCTTTGCCCTCAAACAAATTAAAACAGGACTCAACTATATGATGAGGGTCATATTTTTTGTTTACTTGAGATAATTCTCCTGAAGCATTAAGGAGAATTTCTTCTGGTTTAAATATCTGGTTATATGACGCGAAACGTTCGTAGATTGGCAGTCTCGACTTTTCGAGGAATTTTTTTATCCTTACTGCCTGCAGATTGTCAGTTATTTGGCAGTAACCTTTAAGAATCTCAACCGTAAACGGCCTGATATATTGTATCCAGCGATTATAATCAACATCCCTTTTGAGGCGTAGGTATCTATTGGGGTAACCGGCAAAATTTTCATCTCCTCCATCTCCAGTTAAAACAACTTTAATGTGTTTTCTCGCCAGCTGTGAGATCATCCAAGTCACCACAGTGCTGGAGTCTGCGAATGGCTCCTCGTATTGATGTGCCAAAGAAGGGAGTATCTCTACTGATTGGGGTTTGGCAAGCAATTCATGATGGTCAGTATGATATTTTCTTGCGATATTTAGGGCAAAAGGCCCTTCGTTTAGATCCTTGTCTTCAAAAGTAATGGTAAAAGTTTTAACTGGCTTTTTTGAGAAAGTGGACATTAGAGCCACAATACTACTGGAGTCTATGCCACCTGAGAGAAAAGCTCCAAGTGGGACATCGGCATACATTCTCATCTTTGTTGCTTCACTTAAGGTTTGAAGTATTTTATTGCACCATTCTCTTTCGGAGAGCTGAAGTTTCTGGTCGAACGTTGGTTGCCAATATCGGCGATGCTCTATTTTTTTGGTTTTTAAGTTGAATAAAAGATAACTTCCAGGCTCGAGCTTTCTTATTTTTTGGAATCCGGTTTGGGGCGCAGGGATATATCCATAGGTTAAATAAAGTTGAATTGCTTTGTAATCGATAGCTCGCTTTACTTCCCGCTGGGTGAGAATAGCTTTAAGTTCGGATGCAAAAATAAGAGTATTTTGATCTAAATAGTACTTGAGTGGTTTTTTACCTATCCTATCTCTTGCAAGCAGTAGTTGTTCCTCTTTTATGTCATAGATGGCAAAAGCGAACATGCCCCTGAGATGATCAAGGAGAGCCTTGCCGTATTCTGAGTAGAGGGCGACGACGACTTCTGTGTCAGTGTTTGATTGAAAAGTGTATCCTTTTTTAATGAGTTTTGCTTTTTCTTCTTTGAAGTTATAGATTTCGCCGTTGAAGGTAATAACATACCGCTCTTTGTAAACCATAGGTTGGCGTCCTTTGATTGTCAGATCGATAATGGAAAGACGATTGTGGGCAAAGCCTACTTGTTTATTTTTTGATATAAAATAACCCTTACCATCTGGGCCGCGATCAGAAAGCTTTAGAGCCATTAATTGCAGTTGTCGGGGAGTGACTTGGTTCCTGTCAAAGTATACTTTGCCTGATATTCCACACATAAAACACTGGTTTTATCCAACGAGATTTCCCTTTTGGTGACCCCATCGGGAATCGAACCCGAGTTTGCGGGATGAAAACCCGCCGTCCTAGGCCACTAGACGATGGGGCCATATACTAAGACTAAGCTTGGTATTATAGCAGGTTAGCCTAGCCAAAACTTTTTTAGTTTATACAGCCGGCCTAAAACTTTGTCGTGGGTGATTACTTTTTTGATATCGTGCCTCATATGAATTATCCCCGGCAGAATCGAGATAAAAATAATCACGGCAACTATTGGAAGTAAGTATTTATCGACCCCTGGGATTTTTGATCCCAGCCAGTAGCCTGCTAAGGGCATCCCAGCTCCCCAAAGAAGCCCTCCAATGACATTAAAGCTAATAAATCTCCGATATTCCATATCGGCCATCCCGGCGACAATAGGGACAAATGTCCGCACGGCCGGGATAAAACGAGCGATGATCAAAGTTTTCCCTCCGTGCTTGTTGTAGAAAACTTGCGCTCTCTCGATATATTCTTTTTTGAAGAAAAACGATTCTTTTTGCCGCATGAGCCATCTTCCAAATTTATTGCCTGTAAAGTAGCCGACGGAGTCTCCGCCGATCGCACCAATGACAGTAAGTACTGCCAATATCCTTATGTCTAAAAATCCCTGCGAAGCCAGAAACCCCGCGGTAAACAAAAGCGAGTCGCCGGGGAAAAAGAAGCCAAAAAACAAGCCAGACTCGGCAAAGGTTATGAAAAATATCCCGAAATAGCCTACAGTTTTGATTAGTTCGGCGAGATCAAATCCAAAGTCCATGAGTACCATAATAATGGTTTAAGTTGGATGAGTCCACTATATTTCTTGACAGCTAACCCATAGTTAATGTATATTTCATCAGTTCTTTAACAGCCGCCGACTCACGCTGTATATTTTAAAATCCTCACTGGAGGAAAAATGTCTCAAGATGGCAAGAATCCAGACCCCGTCTTTAATAGGCCGGAGGATGAGAGCAACGGAGTACCGAAGTTTACAAACAGACGCGACGAGATTAACTGGTTCTTTGAAAGGGCCAGGACATCTGTATTTCGAATACTGGAGAATGAGAGGAAACTTGGTATGGGAATTCCAACCGTTGATGGCGATCTGCCAACCAATCATTATTGGGTGAAGGCGTCATCTCCTTACAACGATAACTTGGTTCTTCTGTATCAATTTTTTCGGCAACCTGAACCCGTTATGGTCAAGAACCAAAACGGAGGAGGGGACGGAAAGGTGACCATTGTCGTCGATGTAATCAAAACTTGCGCCGGCAATGAATTTTCAGTTCCTCAAAAAATCTCAGGCGAAGAAGTCTCAGGTCGGTTGCGCCATTTATGGAAGGTTTTGCAATCCCGCGAGTGCGAACTGAAAAAACAGCTCGCAATTCGGCGGGTTAGCTAGTCTTTTTTGTCGGCGGCGGGGTAGGCGAATCTATTTATTTAGGTCCGCCTATTTTTTTTGGTATAATTCCTCTAGTTTATTCTTTCCATTCGTCCGTTTGAGTTTTTTTGGAGGAAGAAATGATAGTTACTGTCGTGGAGAGTCTCGTTGGGGCACTTGAGGCGATTATGGATCCACATAATCCGTCCAACATTGCCGTCTTTAGGTGTGAGGGAGAGGAGTATCCCTACGCCGTGTTGGTGTCAAAGAATGTTGAGGATCTTAATAAAGTGGCAGAGGTCCTTCCTGATGCGGTAAGCGGCAGGGTTTTACGGTGGCCGTCTATACGCACCACTGTTCCAGACCCTCAAACAGTTGTTGATCTTATATCACAGGTGTCGGTCATCTAGGTACTGCCTGACAAGGGGCAAATCTTTTGGATTTTGCCCCTTTTTGATATAATTGCCAGGCAACAGAAATCGATAACCAACATTTAAAGGAGAGCAAGAAATGGCGGTGGGATTGCGGGTGGATGTTGCTTTTTTTAATGGGCGACAGGAAGCAGTGAAGGCGATTCAGGAAGATTCCACCATTGGAGTGGCCGTCTATCCCTGGAAGATATTTGAGACAGTGTGCCATATATTGATCTGTCGGAACTATGTTGACGCCGACAGGATCAATGCGGGACTTTTGACTCAACGCGGGCTGGACGTTCATTTTGGGAGCTCTGTCTTCCAGTCGCAGGTATTTCGCGGCGATAAACCAACATTAAAGGCGGAGCTCGCCGCCGCTCTGGGCGCAAATATTATCGAATAGCGCGCCTGATTAGATAGGGGTGAATCTTTTGGGTTCACCCTTTTTTTTGGTATAATTTCCCCAAGCACCATCGTCCGATATATTGCTGGAGGGTAGAAATGTTACCGTTGCGTGTCGTTTTGTTCGATGCCGAAGGTTGCAGTGGCGAGTGTGCATGCGAGGTTTTAGATAGGCTTGGCGACAGTGTTGATGCAATCTGGGTGGTAAGTGCTGACAAAAAGGGCCGGATAATTTGGGGGTTACTGTGTAGAAATGAAAGAATTGCAGAGGTCATTTCACTGGTAACGAAGGCCACAAGGGTCGTCCCAAAAGACTGTGCCTATCCATTGTTGCGCACTGCCGAGAAAGATTTTCAGGCTCTGAGCGCCGAGTTTATCGAATACGGTATTGAGGTTAAAGAGAAAGAATTTGCTTTTGCTTAGAATTTTACCTAGTAAGGGGTAACCGTTGAGGCTTGCCCCTTTTTTTGTGAAGAAATTAGTAGTACCTCCGGGACAAATCTTTGTGTTTGCCCCGGGAGGTTTAATTCAGGAGAATTTATTTGTTGTCAGATATCGCAATTGCGTACGGACCGGCCTCGTTCCGTGTTTTTAGGTCTTCTTCTGTGATCAAAATCACAGGTATGTTTTGGCCGCCGTCACCAACATAGCTTGAAGGTGAGAGCGTTATTTCTCCTTTTGACAGCGCCTGAAAGATTTCGGTCTTGCGGTTATTGCTCAGTGCAATTCTTCTACCGCATTGACATTCATAGATCGAGGATCTTTCGTTGTACGTCATTGGGCTACTTTTATTTGCATGGCATGAATGCAACGCTTCAACCCCCGCAAAGCTATTGGGGAGCGCATTTCCCATAAGCACTACGATACTGGTTGATGACATATTTTTATCATCTAACCCAACTACCTTATATGCTGACATTTCCTTCTCCTTAAAATGTGCTAGTGAGTTGCAGACACAAGCCCAAAGACCAGTAGTCTACAAACTCAGTACATCATCCGTACGAAAATCGCACGCGTACAGCATTATATTATAGGTTAGTAAAATAGTCAATTTAATTGTTATTAAAGCCAATTTGATTGTTTCTAATTATCATGATATGATTCCTTCTACTAATGAGGTAATTAATTAACTGGGCTTGCCCGTTTATATGTGACCGCCTTAGGGCGGTTTTTCATTTGCCTCGATTAAAATGTTCTTTGACACCTTAAATATATGACTGGAAGCGTGAATGGCGAGCCTGGCTCGCGCAAAGTCACGCAGTCAGGGCAATTATAACTCGTCACAAATTTGAGGGTTTGATCCTGGCCCAGGGTAAATGCTGGCGGCGTGCATTAGGCATGCAAGTAAAACGGTCCCTCACCATTTCGCAAGAAATTGTGAGGGAAAGTTGCGAACGGCTGAGTACAAAGTAGGAATCTACCTTTTAGTGGGGAATAGCTCCCGGAAACGGGAATTAATACCGCATGTGGTCTATGGACCAAAGGGCGTAACTGCTCGCTAGAAGATGAGCCTACTTCCCATCAGCTTGTTGGTAGGGTAATGGCCTACCAAGGCTTCGACGGGTAGGGGACGTGAGAGCGTGTACCCCCAGAGTGGCACTGAGATACGGGCCACACTCCTACGGGAGGCAGCAACCGGGAATCGTGCGCAATGGACGAAAGTCTGACGCCGCGACGCCGCGTGAAGGATGAAGGCCTTAGGGTTGTAAACTTCTTTTGCTCCGATGGAGACATCGGAGAGAATAAGCACCCGCTAACTACGTGCCAGCAGCTGCGGTGATACGTAGGGTGCAAGCATTGCCCGGATTTATTGGGCGTAAAGAGTCCGTAGGCGACTTGGCAAGTTGTTCTTTAAATACTCCGGCTTAACCGGAGGAAGGGGAACAATACTGCCAGGATAGAGAGTTTTTGGGGCTACCGGAACTGTCGGTGTAGGGGTGAAATCCGTTGATATCGATAGGAACTCCGAGGGCGAAGGCAGGTAGCTAAGAATACTCTGACGCTCAGGGACGAAAGCTAGGGTAGCGAAAGGGATTAGAGACCCCTGTAGTCCTAGCCGTAAACGATGCTCGCCAGCTCTGTTCTCTTTTGAAAGAGGATGGGGCGTAAGCTAACGCGTGAAGCGAGCCGCCTGGGGAGTACGGCCGCAAGGCTAAAACTCAAAGGAATTGACGGGGATCTGCACAACCAGTGGAGCATGTGGTTCAATTCGAGACGAACCGAAGAACCTTACCTAGACTTGACATCTAATTTTTAATGCCGGCTAGAAATAGTCTGGAATCTATCTTTGATGGAGAGGTTAGACAGGTGCTGCATGGCTATCGTCAGCTCGTGCCGTGGGGTGTTCCCTTAAGTGGGGTAACGAGCGCAACCCTTGCTGAATGTTGAATTATTCATTCAGGACTATCCCGATTTTCGGGGAGGAAGTGGGGACGACGTTAAGTCAGCATGGCCCTTATGTCTAGGGCAACACACATGCTACAATGGAGCCGACAATGGGTTGCCAACGCGCAAGCGGGAGCTAATCCCATCAAACGGCTTCTCAGTGGGGATTGAGGGCTGCAACTCGCCCTCATGAACGCGGAATTGGTAGTAATCGCGGATCAGCTAAGCCGCGGTGAATACGTTCTCAGGTCTTGTACACACCGCCCGTCAAGTCAGCAAAGTTGGAGGCACCCGAATCCCGATTGTATCGGGAGACGGTGAAACTAGCGATGAGGATTAAGTCGTAACAAGGTATCCCTACTGGAAGGTGGGGATGGATCACCTCCTTTCTAAGGAGTAAGGTCCGAATGACGGACAAAAACACCCCCCTTTAAGTTCGCGGTTTGGGGTTACTAAACCGGATCCGCTTCTAGTCATATATTTAGGTGTTGAGGGATTTTCCCCCACAAAAAAAGCACTTGAAATCGCTTCCAAGTGCTCGTATCACATTGTTTATTATTTAGCCGATTGGGCATTCAAACGAGGCGGTGCTCGCGGGACTGTTGCCGATAATCACTTGACACACCCTGTCTGGTTGTAATCGCAGGGCGACAATGATAAGCCACATTGTGTGATCAGCCATGTCGGCTGTGTCCTCAACGACGTTCACAGATTGGATGCCAGCAAAGCGCAGTCCGACTGCAGTGCTCTCAGGGCCGCCGGTGACAACTAAACGCACTCCCGTGCCGTCATTAATGCTCCATAAGGCGTGAAATTCGCCGAGATCTTGCAGTTTTTCTACGGCCACTTCCTGCGTTGTTTGCATTTCTGCAGGCTCCTCGATCGGTGCCGTTTCATCTGCTATGGATCCCGTTACTGGCAGATAAGCAAGACAAAAGATTACAACTAGGGCGATAGACAAGAAAAGTTGAATAGCCGTCGCTATTTTCATTACACACTCCCTATAAGGATTCGTTTATCGATTTATGGTGCGGGAAAATTATACCTTATTTTTGGTCTAATTTCTATGTTGAGGGCGATATTGTCTTTGTTGGGGCTGTTGTTGTTCTCGGGAGCGGGCTTGAGCGGCTTCGCGGCGCTCAATATATTTTTGACCATGGCTTTTGATATCTGTCCCCGGCTTTTGGCTCCAGCGCTCTCGGCTAACTTGAATTACCGTCTCTCTATTTTGGTTTTTACTTGCTGGCTCAGGCAGAGTATGTGCCAAAAACGGCCTCGAAGCATGCCCCTCAACCATGAGCTTTACAGCAACTTGAAAGTTTGAAAGATTAACTAAATCATTTTGCGAAAACACTTCTGAAAATTCTTTGTGAATTACTTCAGCATCCTCCGCTCCGACTCCAAATGAGATCAAGCTCCCCACATTCCCGAGTATCGCCTTTTGGACATCCTCCGGGATCTGGGCCATGTACTGATTGGCAAGCATCAAATTAAGCCTGTATTTTCGGGCTTCTGAAAGGATTTTGATAAAGCTTGTGGTGGCAAAATTTTGGAACTCGTCAACGTAGAGGTAAAAATCTCGGCGTTTTTCTTCATCGATATTTACTCTTTGCATCGCTCCTTGCTGTAATTTGGTTATCAAAGTCGCTCCAAGCAAAGCTGAATTATCTTCGCCAATTTTCCCTTGGGAAAGATTTGCGAGGAGAATTTTGCCCTCGTCCATTACTTCATCTAAGTGAATAGTGCTTTTGGGAGAGCCGATCACTTTTCTGATTAATGGGGAAGTCACAAACTGCCCGACCTTGTTTTGTATCGGTGAAATAGACTCTTTTTGAAGTCTATCCGGCATTTGATTATATTCTGTGATCCAAAATTGTTTGAGAGAGTGATCATCGATTGTTTCACAGATGCGGTCCCTGTATTTTCTATCCGTTAGGATTGTAAGGACATCAGCAAAAGTTGTCTCCGGTACTTGCGAAAGAGTAAGGAGGGTATTTCGGAGAATATATTCCATCCGGGCAGACCACACGTTTGCCCAAATTTTCGTGAAAATACTCATGAGGCCCGAGACCACGAGCTCCGCCTCTTCTTTACTTGTCACTTCAAGAGGGTTAATGACAATCGGATGGTCGCGATCAAAGGGATTGAAGTAAACAACATCATTAATCCTGTGGCTTGGGATATAGTCCAAAATAGTTTCGCAAAGATCACCATGCGGATCAATGACCGCAATCCCCTGCCCCTTTTTAATGTCATCAATGGCCATGTTGGCAATAAGGGTAGATTTGCCGGTGCCGGTCTTCCCGACGACCCACATATGCCTTCTCCTGTCTTTTGAGGAAACACCAAAAGTCGTCTCCTTGTTTTTATAAGGAGCTTTGGCAAAAAAATTTATATTTTGTTTTTCTTCGTCGGTTTTATCTTGTGAAACGGGTAAGTTTTCAGGGGCTTCGGAAAGGACTGAAGTGCCCCACACTATGGAGGGGATTTTTACTTTCTCGCTTGGCAAATGCCAAATGGTTGCGATTTCGGAAATATTTAGGATTTGCCTGTCGGTAACTCTTCGATTGCGGGCATCATTAATAAGCGACCTTCGCCCGAATACTCCTTTTGAGCGGGAGACTAGGGAATTTCCGTCCGATTTTGCAAATACCCCAAAGCTACTGGCAAGGGCGTTAAGGGTAATTTGGGATGAACCGATTAATCTTAGTGATACCGCAAACCCGGGAAAAGATATTTTTTCTTTGATGATCGCGGCTTCGGGATGGGCAATATAAACCCCTTCTTCTGTTTTTCCCCCGCCGGTTTCTGCATAGCGCTGGCCTCCTCCCTGCCAAGAGCCGCTTATTGATTCAAGAGAGTACTGGACCATGGCAAACTCATTGACTTTTAGCTTTGCTAGGACAGTTAGTATTGAAGACAAGGGATCAACATCTTGAAACAAAGGATAAGTGTTAATTGGGAAATAGTTACCTCTCCTTAGAGTTAGTTCTTTGACGCTGAGTTTATGTTCCCCCAAAGGATCCTCGATGCGCTCGATGATGACGAGCGGATAGTTTGACTGGATTTGGGCCTCCACAAACGGGACCAATTCTTTGTCGCAAGTAATTAAAAAGATAATTTGCGAATTAATGGAGGCAATTTCAAGCGATAGCACTTGTGGTCTAAACCCTCTTAATTTTTGGAAACTTGTAACAGAATTGATTTGGGTGAGGCTTGCCAGGAAAGTTTGGGCGGCCTCCGGAGTGACCTCAGTTTCTCTGGGAATTTTCAAAAAAAGTGTCACAAGGCTCTGCATTAAGCTTATTATACACAAAAAAAGGGTGAACTTTAGGGTTCACCCTTTGATGTTAATCAGCGCTATTCAGTTGGGACACATTCATAGTGCCCGTCGTCTGCGCGCTGGACTCGGAACTCGAGATAATAATCGGTTCCCAAAAAGTCAATATTATGGGGTAGATAGTAATTTATTAGTGGGCTTGCCAGACTCGGCTTTATCTAAATTAATTTGAGGGTATCTGAAGCTTATTCTCGATCTTTTCAATCCGATCTTCATGATCAGAGACTCTGTGAGACAATATGGTCTGCTCTTCACGAGACGCTTTAATTTCTGTCACTAGTTTGTCCATAGAACCAAAAAACTCATCTTTTGTGGGGAGATTGCTTGTTTTTTTATTAACAACCTTTTCAACTACTTGTTCGATTTCATCAAAGTCTTTTTGGGTGAGCGACATTGTACTATCAATTTATCCAACTGAGATTTGAAAATCAAGTGGGCTTGCCAGGACTCGACGATCCAAAGGAGCGATATCGAGAACTGGAAAGTCTGTGAGCAGAGCGAGTGGGCTTGCCAGGACTCGAACCTGGGACCTCCAAATTATCAGTTTGGCGCTCTAGCCAACTGAGCTACAAGCCCGCGCCTCGTAGTATATCAGTTTGAGGGGCATTCTGTCTCGTTGTTTGACTAGACCCAAATATAATAGTATAATCTTCACTAACTTTGAGTTCGGAAACTTTATGAATATGCCACAAACATATAAACGAGGGGGCAGTTGTGGAAATTAGCCTCGTTAATTAACTTCATTTAGTATTCCTGTGCTCAGGGGCCCGTAGCTCAGTTGGCTTAGAGCACTACATTTGCAATGTAGGGGTCAGGGGTTCGAATCCCCTCGGGTCCACTCTCGGATTGTACTTTGACATCTGAAGAGAAATGCCGAAAGTCTACTTAATGCAAACAGTGGATGCCTAGGCATAAGTTGCTGATGAAGGACGCGTAAGGCTGCGATAAGCGCCGGGGAGCTGCCACAAAGCTTTGATCCGACGATTTCCAAATGGGAGAACCCAGTCCCGCTTTGCGGGACTATTTACACCCCAAGTTTTTCTATTTAATAGTAAATATTAAGGTGTAGAAAGGTACCTGAGGAACTGAAACATCTAAGTACTCAGTGGAAAATAAATCAAAAGAGATTGCCTTAGTAGCGGCGAGCGAAACGGCAAGAGCCCAAATCCCTCATCATATTCTTCGGAATATGGTGAGAGGAGGTTGTAGGACCTCAATGTGGGAGTTTGAAGGGTAGTAGAAATTGCTGGAATGCAATACCAAAGAAAGTAATAGTCTTGTACACAAAACCCTGATAACCCCTAGAGGTATCCTGAGTACCACGGTCGACATCTCCGTGGGAATCTGGGGGAACCATCCTCCAAGGCTAAATACAACTTATGACCGATAGTGAACTAGTACCGTGAGGGAAAGGTGAAAAGAAGGCCGAGAGGGCCAGTGAAATAGTACCTGAAACTGTTTGCAAACAAACCGGTAAAGCCCCTCACCATTTCTGTTTAATAGATATACTTAAATTGTGTTTTATATATATCTTCTAAAATCTTTAAAAACTCAAAAGATTTATATTGGTTATACCAATAATTTGAGAAGAAGATTTGAACAGCATAATAATGGTGAGAATAAATCAACCAAATTTCAGAAACCTTGGAAGCTAATATATTACGAAGCTTTTTTATCAAAATCTGACGCGATGACACGAGAGAAAAAATTGAAACATCATGCGAGAGGATTAATTGAATTAAAAAAAAGAATAATTTCAAGTTTAGACGGAAATGGTGAGGGGTAATACCGTGCCTATTGAAGAATGAGCCAGCGAGTTTTCGTTATCTGCAAGTCTAACCCCGAGCGGGGGTAGGCGCAGGGAAACCGAGTGTTAAAAGCGCGTTTAAGCAGCTAGCGAAAGACCCGAAACTAGGCGAGCTAACCATGAGCAGGGTGAACTCCGATGAAAATCGGAGGGAGGCCCGAACCCGTGTACGATGTAATGTGCTGGGATGACTTGTGGTTAGATTGTAAAATGCTAATCGAGCCTAGAGATAGCTGGTTCTCCCCGAAAGGTGTATAGGCACCGTGCTTTGTAAAAACGCGTCAGGGGTAGAGCTACTGACTGGTCTCGCGAGCGAAAGCCAGCGAGATCAACCAAACTCCGAATACTGACGTGGACGCAAAGTAAACAGTCTTATGGGGCTAAGCTCATAGGACGAAAGGGAAACAACCCAGACTCTCAGCTAAGGTCTCTAAATTCATCTTAAGTTTTAAAGGAAGTCTCATTCCGCAGACAGCCAGGAGGTTGGCTTAGAAGCAGCCATCCTTCAAAGAAAGCGTAACAGCTCACTGGTCAATGGAGTGAGGCGCCTAAAATTCATCGAGGATTAAAGATGGTACCGAAGCTAGAGATTCCCGATTTTATCGGGAGTGGTAGGGGAGCGTTCCAATTGCTGTGAAGTTTAATTGTAAAGTTAGGTGGAGCGATTGGAAGTGAGAATGCTGGCATAAGTAGCGAGCAAGTCCGATGCGAATTCGGACCGCCGTAAGCCCAAGGTTTCCCCGGCAACGTTCGTCGTCCGGGGGTTAGTCGGTTCCTAAGGCGAGGCCAATTGGCGTAGTCGATGGACAGTCCGTTAATATTCGGACACTTGGTATTGGTTGTTTTAGCTTGAGGATTAACTGAATTGGAAGATTGAAGCCCTTTATTGAATTAGGGTGCAAGCTATTAGTCAGCTTTTGTTGGAAAATCCGCAAGAGCGTTTAAACGAGTAGTTATGCAGAGTTCTGAGAGATCAGGGCAATTTTGAACCTTTCAGTTTACAAGAAAAGGTTCGCAAGCAAAACCAATATTAAGCCGTACCGCAAACCAACACAGGTGGGCAGGTTGAGTAGACTAAGGCGAGCGAGAGAAGGATGTTTAAGGAACTCGGCAAGACAGCTCCTCGTAACTTCGGGAGATGAGGTGCCCCTCCGATGAGGTGGGGTCGCAGCGAAGGAGTACTGGTCGACTGTTTATCAAAAACACAGGTCCATGCGAAACCGCAAGGTGAAGTATATGGGCCGATGCCTGCCCAGTGCCGGTAAGTTAAGGGGATCGGTGGTCCGATGTTACATCGGACTGCTGTGAACCGAAGCTCCGGTAAACGGCAGCAGTAACTATAACTGTTCTACGGTAGCGAAGTTCCTTGTCACTTAATTAGTGACCCGCACGAATGGCATCACGAGCCAGTAACTGTCTTAAACATCCGCTCGGCGAAATTGCGATGGCCGTGAAGACGCGGCCTACACACACCAGGACAAGAAGACCCCGTGAAGCTTTACTGTAGTCTGGCATTGATTTGTGCATTTTAATTGTCTAGCGCAGGAGGGACCCTGAGAGCAATCGAAGGGGACAATGTAACACCTCTCTTTGAAATGTGGCAAATCTTACTTACGAGCCTTATAACAGGTTCAAGGAAAGTGTCAGATGGGCAGTTTTACTGGGGCAGTACCCTGCTAAAGAGTAATGCAGGGACACAAAGGTTGGCTTACCACGGATGGAAATCGTGGTGAAAGCGTAAAGGTATAAGCCAGCTTGACTGCGACACGTACTTGTGGAGCAGGTGGGAAACCAGGTCTTAATGATCCTCCGAT
This sequence comes from Candidatus Woesebacteria bacterium GW2011_GWC1_42_9, assembly GCA_000995185.1. GTDB lineage: Bacteria > Patescibacteriota > Microgenomatia > UBA8517 > UBA8517 > GWC1-42-9. The sequence goes on along the minus strand of LCET01000004.1, from coordinate 86 downwards.
CCTCAATGGGTGGGGACGGAGCTTAATGGATAAAAGCTACTCCGGGGATAACAGAGTAGTCGCCTCCGAGAGTCCATATCGACGAG
>LCET01000003.1 GCA_000995185.1 Candidatus Woesebacteria bacterium GW2011_GWC1_42_9 | reverse complement strand
AGCACTAAAGTAATCGTGGACACGGCATCAGAGGGAGATTGCCGCGATGGTTGCCCTGTTCTCCCTCTGGGAGACTATGTCTCGCGAAATGGAGCATTTGCAGGAATAAATGGGTCCTATTTTTGTCCAGCTGAATATCCATCTTGCGCAGGAAAGACAAATAGCTTTGACACGCTCCTAATGAATAAAAATAAAGTATATTTCAATTCCGATAACAATACCTACAGCAATGTCCCTGCAGTAATCTTTGGAAGTGGGTGGATACGATTTGTTTCCAGATCGCTTGAATGGGGCCGAGATACAGGGATCGACAGCATGATCTCCAATCAACCCCTACTTATCCAAGGGAATAATATTACTTTTGGAGGAGATGAAGATCCCAAAAAAGGAAGCAGGGCAGGAAGAAGCTTTGTGGGAAATAAAGGGAATACTGTCTATATCGGCGTGGTCCACGGGGCTACCGTGGTCGAGTCCGCGCATACTCTCCATGCCTTGGGCATGGAAAATGCCCTCAATTTAGATAGTGGAGGATCAACTGCCCTCTGGAGCGGGGGTTACAGGGTCGGGCCGGGGAGAAATATCCCGAACGCGATATTATTCGTTCAAAAATAAGGACTAATACTCCTTCCAGTAATTGATCTTGGCTTCCTCTTTAGCCTTTGTTATCCATTCTTGAAACGCCTCCGATACTTTTTGCCTTACAATTTGCGCTCTGACTTCATCATCAGTCACACCCTCTTGGAGATAATCTTTGTTTTCCACCTTGTAGGTTGCTGTTTCCTCATCAGTTACTGTAATCTGGTCCGCCACCAATTGCTCAATAATTTTTTGGAATTCTATGTCTTTTTTCAGATCAGAAATACTGATCCCCTGAAGCTCCAAAATATCATTCAAATTCTGGCCTTGGGAAGAAATGCTTTCCTCAATTTTTTTCAATTCCTCTTCCACCACTACATCACTAATCTTTATCCCCTGCTTTTGAGCCGCTTGGCTGATCAAAGACTCCGTGATCAAACCGTCAAGTACTGTCTTCCCTTGAGATCTCTCAAGTTCCTTCAAAACTTGGATGCGGCCAATCGGCTCTCCGTTGACCGTAGCGACAAAGAAAATTCCCTTAAATTGATAGAGGAGAGCAAAAATAATCAAGGAGATAATCGCAATCTTAAATTTCCTTGAAAGACTTACCCAAGGTCGAAGAACCTTCCCAACGAATCTCGCCAAAAAAATATGTACCCCTCGCGGTTTTTTATTTTGCTTCTTTGCCATCGCGCCCAAGTATATCATAAATCGAAATAGTGTTGTAAATGTAGTAAAATAGGGCGATATTGCGGGATGGTGTAATGGTAGCACGCTGCTCTCTGGAAGCAGAAATCGGGGTTCAAATCCCTGTCCCGCAGCCAAGACTGGCACCGGGCAAATATTTTAGTTATGTTCAAACTTTGGAGCGAGATCAAAAAGGGGGCTAGGAAAGAACTTAAACCAAACCTAGGTCTAAGACCGTGGAGTGATTTAGGTGTTGGAGAGAAAAGTATTATGTGGCAACACATGGAATGGTACTTTTTTGACAAAACAGATAATTATGATAGAGAAAGTGGATATTTCAAATTTTTCGGTGGTTACCCTGAAGTCGAAAACAAAAAAAAGAGAATCTTTCTATCGATAGATGTACTCAATGATTCATATAAAGCACAAAACTTTGCCCCAACTTTCTTGGGTGAACCAAGTCTTGAATCCGCGTCTGTCGATTTTTATGACATTTTTATCAATAAAAACGAAAGTGTCGTATTTGAGCTCCTGTCTTTTTACTGCCGTGCCTTAATTTCGGAAAGAAGCAAGGAAAAGCCATATAAAGATGAAGGCGAATCGGAAAAAGATTTTGAGAAAAGAACTAAAGAATGGCGGTATAACGATTTTGATGATTTTGCAAAAAAATTTAACGAAGTTCTTGAAGCTTTTGGTGTTAATGTCTATTTAACTCGAAGTGGATTTATACCAAGACAGGACCCGAAAATAACAGAGACTGTATACGAACCAGTTCTTGAATTTCTGTCGGATACTAGATGGGAAAAAGTAAATGAGCATCTTTCCGATTCCTTCAAATATTTTCAAACTGGGGATTATGGCAGCTCTATGAGTAATTCCGTCTCTGCAGTTCAAGCTTTTTTGCAAATCTCTGTAAATGGAAAGATTGGTAAAGGAAACATTGCAGAACTTATTTCAAAAGGCCAGTCTCAATCAATTATTCCCAATGATGTGTTTTCAAAAACAATCTTTAATAACATAGAATCTATTTTTGCAAGAGAACGACAAAAAAAGACCGGTGTCCATCCGAAAGTTGAAAAAGCAGACGAAAAATCGGCAAGAATAGTTCTGAATTTAGTTATGGTGTTTATTCAACACTGTATTCAAAAAGACTAGTTGGAACTATGGTGCTGAAGGGGGGCAGACCAGGATGCTCAGCCAAACAGGGCAACCCAGTGACCGAGATGCTCTGGAAGGCCTAATTTCTGATTCAAAACTCTATTTATGATTAGAATTTCTTGGGAGACTTTTAAATTTGTTTTTGAGAATGCACCAAACATCGGTTTCTGGGCCGGTGTCCTAATTATTCCGTATAATTGGTATATCCATCAACACATAGTGATTAAGATGGCTTTTATTATTGTGCCAGTTTCCGCAATCGTCTTGTTTTCTCTTAAGACCTTCAAGAAGATGAAAAATATATTTTGGGAAATCAAAGTTGAATCTGGATTGAAGGGTGAGCAAGGAAAAAGAAAAGGGAATCCTACCAAGCGTCTAGCAAGAAACTTGCCGTCCAAAAACGACCTTGCCGTCATTTACAAGTTTGCCTTTAACTATGCGAGGACTTGGGCAAGTGACGGTATGCTGGAAGAGATTAATTATTATGTGAAGTTGGCCGGAGACAAAATAACAAAGAGTGCACAAATTTATATTCAATCCCAACTGAGAAGAGAAATTTTAGCCCTTTATTTACCAAGACGTTACCAAAAGGTTGAGGAATTTGACGAATATGGGCGTTCTAGTAAAATAAACACTCCAAAAATATATTCGTTTACAAATTGGAGAAAAGCAATCGAAAAAGCATTAGAAAATTCTACTCGCGATATTGAAAAATCAGATGAAACTCGTTTACAGATTTCGCCATCGACAAATTCACTAAATATAAATTTAACTTTCTCTAAGAAGAATCGAGATTGGAGAAATCGCTATACCCTTAAGGAGAATGAGCTTAAATGTGGAGGCAAAGTGATAGCCAAGCTTGAGTAGTTATGGGTCTAAATGGGCCTAGACCAAGATGCTCAGCCAGCATATGCACTCCTAGTGACTTTGAAAACCCTGATTCATTTGGGAACATAGATATCTTGGTTTTAAAGCAGACTACAGCTTTATAACTATCGATGCCGACACGATTAAAAAAATGCCTATTGAGTTAAGGATATAAGAAAGAAGGACAAACTTAAAAGTACTCATTTTTGAGAGATTAATGAGGCTTATTCCCATCTCGTCCGGCAAAGGAGATGCAATAATAATGGCTCCAAAAACAGGGAGGGTCCAGCTAAAATATTTGGAGTGAAATAGTTTCTTTAAATGTTTTTCTGTATCTATGTGATTATAGATATCCTCAATTTCGTTAGCCAAATTGTCTTTAATCAAACGAAAAATCATCATGTCACCTACAACTGCGCCAATCCCCGCAATTAACCCGATTTCTATTGGGGACAGTGTCTCGGCAAGAGTCAGTAATACCAAAGCGCTCGTGGCTACCGTAAAGGTCGAAACAAAGAGAATTCCCGCCAAAAACGCACCAACATATCCGAAGCCACCCAGATGTAATAAAAATGAATGGAAAGTACTATTTCGAGAGAGGACTACCGCCAACAAGATACCCATAAGAACTATTGTTAGATTTTTATATTTCCAGTGAATTCCACGGTTTACACTCATCCTAAATAATTATACCGCAAAATCGTAGGGAAAATTCTAGACGCCGAGGCTGTAGTTGCAAATCGTATGCGGCAGCACTTCGGATCAATTCATTATTTTGCTACACTGAGACAGTGAGGTACCAAGGCATTAGTTATGAAGGGGTAGGAAACAAATACAGGGTTAGTCTTATTTCAGACAAGCTTGTTTCGCCAACACGCATCCTGATTACCCCAGATAATCGTCATCTATTAGTCAGTCAAATTACTGGTGAAGTGATGACTTTTGACCGCATGGATGGCTCGTGGAGCGATATACCCAATTTAGTTACCCGAGTTGAGACTAAATTCCCTGGTTTCCCGCCCGACGAAGCGGGACTAACGGGGATTGTCCTATCCAGTAATTTTCCCCAGAATGGAAAGCTCTTTTTGCTCTACACCTACAAAGACAAGGATGGTAATACTCAAAATAGAATTAGTGTCAGTCAAATCAAAGAAAAATCGGGAAAGTTGGTTGGTACCAAACCAAAACTAATTTATCAGGCTAATATAGCGGGTACAGGCTCTCATCAAATCACTGACGGCATTGGTCTGACTATAGAGAATGAGCCTCACATCATGTTTTTAATCGGGGAGGGGTTTCATGGCGAGCGAGCCCAGGACCCCAAATTAGAAGCGGGTAAGGTCATTATTATTAGAGAAGACGGGAGCAATCCGCTTGGTACTCGGCCGTTTGAGAATCCTAAAGTTGAAGCCTTAGGTATTCGTAATGCTTATGTCATTGCCAGTAATCCAAATGACCCAGGAAAATATTTAATTGGCGATACCGGACCGGACAAATATGACAGGCTTATCTATACCCAGTTAGCAAACGGAGCAAAACTCAATTTCAACTGGAATGGCGGCCAGGAAAAATTAAAGGAACCAATCCCCGATCCCAATAACCCGCAAGTTAAGGACTTGGTGATATACCGTCTTCTTCAGACAAGAACATTTACTGGCCTTAAATTTATTCCCAACAGCAATGATGTTTTGGCAGTTGCGTTTGGTCAAACTGGCTCTTCGCAGAATTCCCCCGGGAAAGAGATCTGGCTGGGAAAGCTAACTAACCTGTCTGGCCAACCACGGATTGCCTTTAGCCCGATCATTAGACGAGTGCAGGCAGCTGAAGGGAAACTGGGTAATCCAATTGGTTTAGAAATTGATCCCCAAACAGGTGATTTCTTTTTTGCTGATATACTGGAAGGAAGGCTTTATCAAGTAATAGGGGGTGGTAATAATGAATAAATTAATTATTGGAATAGTTGTTTTGGCAATTTTGGGAGCTGGCGGCTATTTTGTTTTCATTAATAGATCCCAAACCTCAAATGGAAAAACTGCATTAGCTCAAATTGAAATTAAAGATTTTAAACATAACCCCAATAGACTCACCATAAAGGCAGGAGCAGAGGTGACAGTTGCCAACCGCGAGATTACAAGCCATAGCGTGACAAGCGACGAGGAAGGATTGTTTGACACTGGACTTATTAGTAAAGATGCGACAAAGGCTTTTACAGCGCCAGCTGTGGCTGGAGAGTATTCATTTCATTGTTCAGCGCATCCAAGCATGACGGGGGTTTTGGTGGTGGAAGAATGAAGAGAAAGACAAATAAATATATCTTCTGGGCGCCGAGGATGTTGGGCGTGGTGTTTGTTATCTTCTTGATGACGTTCTCGCTCGATGTTTTTGAACCGGGACGAACCGCCTCTCAAATTGCAATCGGCTTATTTATTCACAATATCCCCGCGCTATTTCTCCTGCTTATTCTGGTCGTCTCTTGGAAACGTGAGGTTGTTGGGGGAATTGCATTTATTCTTGCCGGGTTTCTCTATATTCTACTGCTGGCAACAAGTTCTAATTTTGAATGGTACATGTTGTCTTGGTCTGTGATAATTGCCGGCCCTGCATTTTTTATAGGAATTTTATTTCTAATTAATTGGCACAAATCTTAAATGCCATATTTTGTTTATATTCTCCGCACTTCCGCCAACACACTTTATATCGGTCAAACCAATGATTTAGAAAAAAGGATCAAGGAACATAAAAATAAAACTGCAAAATCCGCCAAATACATTCGTTATTTCACCTCTTTCAAGTTAGTTTATTCAGAAAAATATAAAACCAGAAAAGAGGCTATGCAAAGGGAAATTCAGCTCAAGAAATGGCCCAGAGCAAATAAAGAATCTTTGGTCCATGGCTAGGGATTGAAATAAAAGCTTTGGGCAGAGATGAGCATTCTCTCGTATTCTTCCGGTGTAATAATTTTTCGCTTAATTAGGTTATTAACTTCCCAGGAAAGATTGATATTGCTGGTCACGGGATCGTCGGTACAAATTATTATCGGGACTTTATTGTCTAAAAGAGTGCGGATCGGCACCTCCTCATAAGTTTTATACGCCGAAGTGTCCAAGTTTGACGTGGGGCAAACTTCCAAAAGAATATTTTTCCTAACCAGAAGTTCCATCACCGACTTGTCAAATGCCGCTCTTGTGCCATGGCCAATTCTTCGGGCAAAAAGATGGTTAACTGCCGTGGCCACACTTTCTGCATTAGTAACCTCCCCAGCGTGAACAGTCAGTGGGATTTCTGCCTTTTTAATTTCTTTTGCCATCTCAACAAAAAGGTTATTGGGGTAAAAGTGCTCATTACCAGCCAAATCCAAACCGGCAATATCCCCAGACTTATAAAGCCCCTTGGCTAATTTAACTATTTTAAAATTAATTGACTTGTCGTCATCCCTTTTCAGGGTTATAAGAAGTTTAGTTATAATTCCCTGCTTTTTAGATTCCTCTTCTATCGCGAGATTAATTTTTTTTACTAAAACTGCTGGATTAGTTTCTAAATCAAGAAAATTACTCAAGGCAAACCTTAATTCCAAATAATTAACATTATCGAGAGCCGCATCTCTAATCCCTTGTTTGAAAACAAAAATCAAATCGTCAATCGTGGCGGCATACTTTTTCATAAAGCGTGTCCCTAATTTATCAATAAACTTATCAAGCGATTTAGCTCTTCTTGTTAAAACCATTTTTTTCCTAAAATATTTAACCTTTTGGCCGTTGTTACTTTTTCTATAAAGCTTGTAAATAGCTTCTGGAGCGACCGCCCCCTCAATATGCCGGTGTAAATCAGCTTTTTTAAGACTTTCGATTTTATTAAATTTTCCGCACATAGATTTGATCTTATCATTTACAAAGAACGCGATCCTTGACAATCACCTAGCTTCTCATTATTTTGGATATAGTTTTTGGAAAGGGGGTGAAAATAATGATTAAAAAAGTGACTATATTTTTGTTTGCTTTCGTAGTATTTGGATTTATTGCGGCGGGCAACGCCTCCGCTCACGACGTATACGCAGAAAGCGGAGCGGCCTTAAGGCACGCTTACAAACCAACTACCGTTTCAGAAACAGGCTGGATGAAAGCAAGGGTCGACAATTTCGCCCCTATGCCAGTATCTACTCTCGTCTGTGTAACTGCTTATAACCAAGCAAACGGAAATGGCACTCACTTGGGTTGTTTGAAAGTAAATTTAGATTCCCATAATGGAAATAATTGGGCCGTGGAGTTTAATGCTCCCACCTACCAATTGGCACCAGGAACTTACACCGTTGCATACACATATCAAGACGGTGCTGGCAATTGGCAAAGAATCAAATCTCTTTCATTGCAAATCCAAGACGGAGTGTATAGAGCTTGGTAAGGCAGAGATTAAGCTTTTTTCTTTAAAAGATAATCTTTAAGAAGTGAAAAAAGCGGTTTACTGGAGGATTTTGGTTTGTCATAGACTTGCTTGGACCAAACTGAGAGGATAATCCACTCATTGCGTTCATTCTTTTTCGCGACAACCTCAATCCTCCGGTTGCCGTAAGTCTTGTAATATACCCACGCCCCTTTGGACTCCGCATACCGGGATTGGTCAGGCCTTCTCCACGTTGCCCAGGCGTCCCCTTGCTTGATCCCCCGCTCACGAAGACGATCAAGGGCGTGTACTGTCCAAATTACTCCGCCAAAATGCTTATCCATAGACAAATTATATATCAAATGTTATAACCTTTATTGTGGGAATACTCCAAGAAGGGCTTATTAATGAGACTCCTGTCTATCGAGAAGTCGAACTTATACCAGAAGGTATAGTCAGCGAGAGATTAGACCATTTATCAAAATGGGTTGAGCAAGAATATCAAGATAAAAATGTCCTCGTCGTTGTCGTACTAAAAGGAGGAATATTTGTTGGGAGTGAATTGATGAGAAGGTCTACCTTGTCAGACATAGAATTTGACATTATAGGTATAAGCAATTCTAATGGCCAATCTACCGGCAAAGATCCAAAAATATGGCTAGACCCCACAAATACAATCAAAGGCCGTCATGTGCTTATCGTCGACGACATTATAGATAAGGGCTGGTCAGCTAAATGTGCAATAGAGTATTTAAAAAAAGGAGGAGCCGAGTCGATTCAGATGTTAACCTTACTAGATAAAAGAGAAAATAGAGAAGTAGAAGTGGGGATCCCTATAAAGGTTGGGTTTATTATTCCGGGTAGATGTTGGGTAGAGGGATGCGGGCTTGACACTGGGGAGAAGGGGAGACAAGGAGGAAATGTGCGGTACAGACAATCTAATTCAGCACCCATTCCTGAAACGCCATATATAATTCCCGACTAAAGAAAAAGTTCGTCCTTGATATCAGCGATTTCCTTCTTAATAAACTCTTCCACATCTTCTGAGATTTTCTTCTGAAGGTAGCTAATTATCCGATCATCAAAAGGCCGCTCGACCAATTTTTTGGAAAATCTGCGATGCTCGCTTTCCGGAAGCCTATCTAAAATACAGCCAATCACTCTATGGTGGATGATCTCATCAATGAGATGAAATATCTCCTCGCGCTCCTCAGGAGTTTGCGCAATTTTTTTGATCTTGCGCTCTATCTTGTCTAGTTCAACCAGGTGATCAAAAAAAATCTTTGACATATTTATACTTTCATTCCCAGAGTATCATATTCTACAGGCCCCAATGGGATTTTATTTTCCGGATCATCAACAAAGAAAAACAAAACAGGCCCTTTTTTGTATCTCGGCCCCCCGAGATGGTTCATCACTTCCGGGCTTCCTCCAAAATGTTTTCCAGTCCATGCCGCCGGCCCGGAATCAGCAATCGCCGCCACGACCGCCTTCCCATTATCTGTATTAACAATTAAAACTTTTCTATACTTATACCAATCACGCAAATACCGAGTCCGAGTATTCCAATCCGGAAGATATAAGGTCTGGCAAACCGCATACCATTTCTCCGTTTCAACTAGTTCAGGGTTAAGTTCCGCTTTTGACGGCGCAAAATAGCCCCAAGCTCCAAGCCCGGGAGCAATCCCCTCTTTTAAGACCCCTCCTTCTCCGTGCCCTCCTAAAGTATCGCCAGGGAAGCGCCTTAAGTGCTGTTCCGCTCCGATCCTGCCGTATGTTGTATTTAGGTGTTCCCCTTCAAGCGTGGCCTTTGCCGGAATATTCAAATTTTCTTCCAAAATCTGCTCGATTCGTTTTTCCTCTTCACTGATAAGTGGTCTCACTTGGCCGGGCAACACCGACTGGATAGAAGACAAAAATGACACTCGAGGAGATTTCACCTCGGCCACTTTTACCTCCGGTTTTATTTTTCCGATCAGGTCGCTTGGTCCCGGGAGATCCGACAACCCAGAGGGCTGGGTCAGAAGAAGCGTACCAGTCAAAGCTCCTGCGCTTAGTAATTTGGTGGAGTGCCCCCTAAGCTTTCCAAGCTCTATCCCTTTTTTACTTAGTCTCTTCTCGAATTTAAAATATTTTTTGGAGAACTTCTTTTTTGTCTCTAAATGCTTTAACTTTAGCTTTTGTCGAAACTCCTCAGCAGTAACAGTTCTTTTGGGCATCTAAATTAATTTCTTAATTCTATCAGTTATTATATCCTTGCCCAATAACGCAATTGATTCATTAATTGGAGGGGTCACTTTTTGGCCAGAGACAGCAATCCTTAAATCCATAAAAAACTCGCCGGTATGAAATTCATTTGTCGCAATCACTTCTAATAAGCCTTTATTAATTGTCTCTCTGTTCCATTTTTTCACCCCTTTAAGAAATTGATAGGCAGCCTCAAGATGGCCTCTCGCATTTTCTCCTAATAAATCCTTAACCGCCTCAGGCTCTTCAAAGAAAAATCCAGCCAAGGATATATACTCGGAAAAATTCTTTATCCGATCCCTAACTAAAGGAACTGTCTTCTCAACCATCTTGAGATTATAATCCTCACCTAAATAAATTTTTAATTGGTGAAAAAGTTCAGAATCCGACATATTTTTTATATACTGTCCATTTAACCAATCCAATTTCTCTATATTAAAGAAAGGGCCTGATTTCCTTACCCGCTCCAAACTAAAATTATCTATAAACTCCTGTAGTCCAAAAATTTCTTTACCCTTCGGATGCGACCATCCCAAAAGCGCCAAAAAATTAATCAAGGCCTCCGGTAAATACCCTTGTTTTTTATAAATTCCTATATCGACCGGATCTCGTCTTTTCGAGAGCTTTTTGTGATCTTTGTTCCTTAAAGTCGGATGGTGTGCAAAAAAGGGAGGATTTACTCCAAATGCCTTATAAAGAGCGAGTTGCCTCGGAGTATTTGAAACATGCTCTTCACCCCGAATCACATGTGTAATTTTCATTTCGATATCATCTATGGTTACCGCAAAATTATATGTTGGGAATCCATCAGATTTAATTATCACAAAATCGGTTATTTCAGTTCCTGGAAAACTTATTTTCCCTTTCACTAAATCGTCCCAGACTACCTCAATGCCTGGATTTTTAAATCTAACCGCACCTTTGTCTTTATAAGCTAAATCTCGCGAGAGAAGCTCTTTTGCCTTTTTATCGTAAAGCTTTAGTCTCTCAGACTGCCTATAGGGACCATATTCCCCTTTAGTGTTTACGCTTTCATCCCAATCTATCCCTAGCCAAGTAAGTCCCTCAAAAATTGCCTTCTCCGCCTCCTTGATATGTCTTTTCTGGTCAGTGTCTTCAATGCGAACGACGAATCTGCCTTTGTTCTTTTTGGCAAATGCATAATTAAAAAGCGCAGTATAGGCAGTCCCGATATGGGCCAAGCCAGTTGGTGAAGGAGCAATGCGCACTCTAATCATGTCAATTGAATTTTACCACCCTTTAATTCATACTCAAATTAGCATGGCCAATAATCTTACAGACGTCGCCATAAAAACAAGGAAGGCAATTCGATATTCTCTGATATTTCTTGTCCTTATTTTGCTTTTGAGAATCATCCTTAGTTTCTCCTTTAGCCTGTATCGAAATCTCGTTCCAGAACCGACCCCAGAGCCGACAATTAGTTTCGGACCATTACCAAAAATTCAATTTCCCAAACAAGAAGTCCCAAAAAACATTAATTATTCCATTGAAACTACCACCGGGGAGCTGCCAATTTTAGAGACCCAAGCAAATGTATATTTCATCCCAAAGCCTCCGCCTACTTTATTCTCCCTTGATACTGCCACCTCAAAAGCCGCCACCCTTGGGTTTACAGGGAAGGGCACAGAGGTGTCTTCAAGCATCCACCAATTTTCTTCCCCAAAAACGCCGGCGACGATCCAAATAAATATCATTACTGGTGACTTTTCGATTAGCTACGACCTGTCGCAAGACACATCTCCGATCTCCTCACAGCCACCTGCACCGGAAATAGCTGTCAATACGGCTAAAAGTATCCTCGCACGGGCGAGCTCTCTTCCTGATGACCTCTCGGGTCCTACAAGTCACTCCTTTTTGGAAATCCAAGGGCAAAGTTTAGTCCCTTCGCTTTCTCTTTCGGAAGCCGATTTTACAAAAGTCAATTTATATAGAAAGCCACTCGGGAAGGATTACCCCAGTGTTACCTCTACACCCGATGAAGCTAATGTCTGGTTTATTTTAAGCGGCGCAAGGGAAAGAGAAAAACAAGTCATCGCCGCGGAGTACCACCATTTTCCGGTTGATGAGGAACAATTAAGTACTTACCCCTTAAAAACTTCACAAAAAGCACTCGAGGATTTAATTGCCGGAGACGCATTTATCGCGAGTGCGGGAAACACTGAAAATGTAATTATACGAAAAGTATTTCTTGCTTACTTCGACCCTGTCCACGCCGGGACTTTTCTTCAACCGATCGTTGTCTTTGAAGGCGATAATAATTTCGTCGCCTACGTCCCAGCGGTTATTCAGGAATACTACGGGGCTGAATAGTGCACATACTCGATATTTTTCCAATCATAACTTTCAAAAATCCAATTAATTAATTCCTCCGTTTCTCCAAATCTGTCCTGGCTTCCCAAAAGCGCGATCAATATTTGTTTATCACCTCTTTCAATAAAACTTACCAAGTTTTCCCGGGCATTCTCCGTCCATCCAGTTTTTACTCCAAGAACCCCATCTACCTTACCTAACAACTCATTAATATTTGTCAAGTAATGCACTTGCGATCCATCGACTGACTTTGCCACCCAATTTTTAGTTCCCACTATCTCAGAAAATCGCTTATCTTGCATGGCAATCTCGCTTAAGCGGACCAAGTCCTTGGCTGACGAAATATGCCCGGGATCCTCCAGACCCGTCGGGTTCACAAATACAGTACTCTCTAAATATAGCTCGTGAGCCTTCCTGTTCATTTCCGAGATGAAATTTTCCCGCCCTCCAGGATAATTCTTCGCTAAAACCTCCGCCGCATCATTTGCGGAATATACTAAAAGACCATAGAGCAGATCTTTCACACTAATTTCCTCATTATTAACTAAGCCCATCTTTTGTCCACCAACAATAACCCTATCAACTGTAATTATTTCTTCTAAACTGTAGTAATCAAGGGAAACTACGGCAGTCATTATTTTGGTTGTTGACGCGGGGAGGAGTTCCTTCTCCGGATTCTTCTCATATAAAGTCACACCAGATTTTATATCTTTTGCTATCACTCCTTGAGCAGACAAGACGGGAAGAGAATTAACGTCTGAAAGTACCGGCAAAAGGCTTAAGTCGCTACTCTGATTTTTCCCAAGATACTTCATCCTTGGGTCTTTTAGAAGACCTAAAGTAAAAGTGACAACAAACACTAAACTCAGGCTCAAAAAGGCAATATAATTCTTATTTATCGATTGAGCAATGGTCACAAGATTATGAAGAAACTTTTATTCCCAACTCTTTCAATTGTTCTTGTGATGGCTTGCTTGGAGCGTCTAGCACTGATGTCGCCCCACTGGCTTGAGTAGGAAAAGCCATGACTTCCCTTAAACTCGATTCCCCTAATAGAGCCATAAGTAACCGGTCAAGCCCCGGAGCTATTCCCCCATGGGGAGGAACACCATACTCAAAAGCCTTGAGTAAATGATCGAAATCTTTTTTTTGATTCTCAGAAAAACCGATTAATTTAAATATTTTGGACTGAATCTCGGGGTCATGAATTCTGATACTTCCGCCGCCCACTTCAAATCCATTTAACACGAGATCGTGCTGAAGGCCGCGGACGCTTGCGGGATCCTCCAATAATTTGGCAACATCATCAGGGTGAGGTGCCGTAAACATATGGTGAGAAGGAGCAAGCTTGGCCGAACCAGACCCATGGAAATAATCCCCACTCGATTGCGCGGTAAACAAAGGGAAATCAACCACCCAGGAAAAAGCCAATTCATCTTTATCACTTTTATCCTTTCTTAAATCTGGTTTATCTGTTTTATATTTACTCATTGCCTCCTTGTGACTTATCCTTGGCCAAGGAGATTGCGAAATCTTTTTGTTCGGAAAAACTTCCTTAACTAACTCAGTAAACATTTTCTCAGTCAAAACTAAAATATCCTCCTGCTCCACAAAGGACATTTCAATATCTATTTGAGTAAATTCTCCGTAAGCGCGATCGGCCCGTGAGTCCTCATCTCTAAAACATCGCGCAATTTGGAAATACCTCTCAAACCCTGCAACCATAAGAAGCTGCTTATACTGCTGAGGGGATTGAGGAAGCGCATAAAATTTACCTTTCTGCAGTCTCGAAGGAACAAGGAAATCACGGGCACCCTCTGGAGTGGTCTTTGTCAGTATTGGTGTTTCTATTTCTACGAAACTTCGTTTGGTAAGCCAATCTCTGATAAAACTTACAGTCTGGCTTCGCAGGCGAATGTTTTTAGCCATCCTTGGTCTCCTCAAATCAAGATAGCGGTATTTACTGCGGACTGATTCCTCAATCTCCAGACCATCAGTACCAATAGGCAAGGGAAGCTCGCTTGCCTTGCTAATTATTTTAACAGATTTAATCTGAACCTCGACTTCGCCAGTCGGGATATTTGGATTTACCAATTTTTCTGGCCGTTTGGCCACTTTCCCTATAATCTCAACCACATACTCACTTGATATTTCACCAAGCTTTTGCCCTACACATTGCACAATCCCCGTCCGGTCACGCAAATCAATAAAACTAATCTTGCCGTGATCTCGAACACTATTCACCCATCCAAGAAGCCTGACCTCTTTTCCAATCTTATTCGGAGTCTTTCTCGCTAAAATCCTTTTCATCCTGGATAATTATAGCCTTGATATCCATCAAGCTCAATTATTGATTTTCCGCGCTTCCTTCAAGATCTCTCTTCTGGCAACTGTTGTAACTACAAATTCTAGCCAATCACGATTGGGACGGCGAGCCTCTTTTGACTTAATTATTTCAACTACGTCCCCACTAAAGAGCTTCTGGTCCAAGGAAACTATTTTATCGTTCACCGTCGCCCCTCTAATATACTTACCTAGACCAGTATGAACTACAAATGCAAAATCCACGGGCGTCGCTCCCTGGGGAAGATCGTACACATCACCTTTCGGGGAAAAAATAAAATTACGATGATTTAAAGCGTCAAATTTTACCGCTTCTAAAAATTCTTTTGAATCAGCCAGCTCATCCTGCCAACGGACAAGCTCTTTCACCCAAGAAAGCTTGCTCCCCACTTTTATCCCTTTATCTTCAAGTTCTCGATCGCTTACCCCCTTGTTTTTTTCACTCGAATACATCCAATGTGCACAAGCCCCATGTTCAGCTTGATCGTGCATGGCATGAGTCCTAATCTGCACCTCGACAATGTGCGAATTTGGGCTAAATACCTTAGTGTGAATTGACTGGTAGCCGTTTGGCTTGGGCAGCGCGATAAAGTCAGAAACTCCAATCTTCGGAACGGGCTTATAAATGGCATGCACAATACCTAATACTCCATAACAATCAGGGTCGGTGTTCACTATTATTCGAAGAGCAATTATGTCCTGGACTTTTTCAAAATCGCCACCTATCCCTTTTCGCTCCAATTTTCTCCAGAGAGAATACAGATGTTTCCTTCGTCCGGTAATTTTTGCCTTGATGCCATTTTTCTCTAGTTCTTTTGTTAATCGCTGTTGCATCTTCTCAACGGTATTTTGAGACTGCTCATAATATCTTTTTGAGAGTTTATTAATTCTTTCAAATTCCTTTGGGTACACATAAGGAAAAGCTAGATCCTCAAGACGCCCTTTAATCTCTCCAATCCCCAATCTTTCAGACAATGGTGCATATATTTCCAGTGTTTCAAGGGCATTTTCCCTCTGTTTATCAATCGGAAGCGCCCCTAAGGTTTTCATATTATGCAGTCTATCCGCCAACTTAATAAGCACCACCCTTAAGTCTTTCGCCATCACGAGTATCATCTTCCTCAAAGTCTCAATAAACACCTCTTCACGACTACCTTTTAATCTCAAACTGGTTACTTTTGTTACCCCGTTTACAAGATTTGCAACTGGTTTCCCAAATTTCTTCTCGATATCTTTCTCTTTATACTCAGTATCTTCGATCACGTCGTGCAATAGCCCTGCAACAATTGAAGTTCTATCCAATTTCCAGTGAACTAAGGTCTTCGCAACCTCTAAGGGATGAATAATATACGGATCGCCGCTCAAGCGTTTCTGACCCGCATGGGCACTCTTGGCAAAATCCCAAGCACTGACAACAGTTTTAATATCTTTATTTTTGAGATACACCTTAGCTTCCTTGAGAAGCGAACTAAACTGGCTTTCTAATCCTTTTTCCGTCATGAAGTATTATAAGCGGTTTTACTTTATATCTCGAATTTTCAACTGAATATTTCGCTTCCCATTCCACACATTTTCTTCCAAACTGAAGGCAATATTCAAAAGACTACCCTGCTCGATTTCACTTATATATTCGCCAAATCCGAAGGCGATCGCGTCATATTTCACGCCATTTTGAGCGACGATTAATTTCAAATGCTTCTCTCCTCCCACAGTTCGTGCATCCAGTACAGTCACTTCCGAACAAAACAAAGGGGTGGGGTTGCCAAGCCCATACGGCTCTAAACTAATTATCTTCTCCAACAAGTCAGAAGATATCTGTGAAAAATCAATCGCCATATCTACTTTCAAAGATTTTTCGAGGACTTCTTCAGTTAATTGGGGGGAAATTAGTTTATCCAACTCCTGTTTGAATTCCTCTATTTTTTCGTTATAAATCGAAAAACCTGCGGCCATAGGGTGACCACCGCCTTCAATAATTAACCCTTCAAGCTTTCTAATCTCCTCAATAATGTTTACACCATCTATAGACCTCGCGCTTGCCTTTGAAACCTTCTCTCCCATAGAAATCACAATAGACGGCCGATAATACTTCTCCACTAGTTTTGAGGCGGCAAGTCCTATGACTCCCTCATGATAATTTTCATGCGCCAAAAGAATAATCCCAGAATTATTTTCCTCTGGGAGCTTTTCCTGAGCCATCGCCAATACCTCATCAACAATATTTTGCCGTTCTATGTTTAGCTTCCCTATTTTCTGAGCTAATTTTTCACTTCTCACCACATCTTTTGTACAAAGCAAACGAAGGGAATCCAAGGCATTTCCAATCCTTCCTGTTGAGTTAATCCTTGGGGCGATCAAAAAATTCACCTGATACGTACCAACCGTCCCTCGCTTGATCCCTGCTTCCTTGATCATTGATACCAAACCAGGACGGGTCGCCTTATTTAGCTCGACTAATCCATATTTTGCAATTGAGCGGTTAACTCCAGTGAGTGGGAGCATGTCAGCAATTGTTCCGATAGCTGCCAATTCTAAGCCGGTGGGATTATTGCAAAGTTCCCTCGATAGAAACCATGCAATCGCCGATCCGCAAATTTTTGTGGTATGTATAACGCTGTGGGCAGCAAGCTTTTTTATGTTTTTTTGATGATGATCAGTGACGATCGTGTCGATTCCACGATTTAGGGCATGCTTAATTGCATTGTGCGCCACTATTCCATTATCCACCGTAATAATCAATTTAAGATCATTGTGAGCATCGACTAGTAAATCAACCGTTTCTTCCTTCAAGCCATAACCTTCTGAAAATCTATCAGGAATAAACGGCAAGACGTCAACTCCTAAACGGTAAAGATTCTCCCACAAGATAGCTGTTGCCGTTATCCCGTCAGCATCATAGTCTCCGAAGACAATAACCTTTTCGCGCCTTTCTTTGGCCATTTTTATCCTCGCCTTTGCTTTATCTACCTGGCTTTTTTTTATTGCCACTTCTTTCAAAGAAATCTTAAAGGGATATTTGGGATTAAGAAATTCATCTTTCTCTCTTTTATCTTTTAATCCTCTATTTGCAAGAAGAATATTTATAATCCTCTTCGGATTTGAAGCGCTAAGCTTAGATGAATAAAGAAGCTTCCATTTCATACATTGTATAATAATCATATGGACACTAAGTTGCCAGAAGAAATAAAGGAAATTTTTTCAAAATTCGAAAAAGGAAATTTAGAAATATTTTTGGTCGGTGGGGCGGTCCGCGATCTTATCATGAAGCGGATGGTAGACGATTGGGATTTCACCACTAACGCCACTCCAGAGGCGATCCTGGGACTATTCCCCGACGGGAAGTATGAAAACAAATTTGGTACAGTCATGTTGCCGAGTAAATTGGTCGAGACTCCCTTTGACATTACTACCTACAGGACAGAATATGGCTATTCGGACACAAGAAGGCCGGATAAAGTCAAATGGGGCAAATCATTAAGCGAAGATCTAAAAAGACGCGATTTCACCATTAACGCAATTGCCCTTGACCCCAAATTAAAAATTACTGATCCGTTTAGTGGACAAATGGATCTAAAAAAGAAAATCATCCGTGCCGTTGGTGAACCTAGCGAAAGGTTTGGAGAGGATGCATTAAGAATGATGCGCGCAGTAAGGATCGCGAGTGAGCTTGGGTTTGTTATCGAAGAAAATACCTTCGAAGCAATTAAGATGAATGCCATTTTAATTAATAAAATTGCGAAAGAACGAATACGAGATGAGATCCTAAAAATTCTTGGATCCCCCAACCCATATGAAGGCATGATGATGTTTAAAAATTCTGGTCTCATGGAAGAAACACTGCCGGAATTGCAAAAAACATTTGGAGTCGATCAAAAATCTCCCGAGAGGCATCATATTTACGACGTGGGGACACATAGCCTAATGAGCCTTAAATACTGCAATAGTATAAACCCTATTGTTCGGCTAGCTGTTCTCCTGCATGATATTGGTAAGCCGTTAACTTATAAAAAACTCGAAAGTGGGGTTGTTACGTTTTACAACCACGAAGTAATTGGGGCGAAAATAGCGCGAAGGATTGCTGATCGGCTGAAACTTTCCAAAAAGCAATCTATAAAACTTGTTAAGTTAGTCCGCCAGCACCAATTTACCGTCGATGAACATCAAACTGACAAAGCAATCCGCAGGTTTATTAAGAAAGTTGGGCTTGAAAACATTGAGGATATGCTCGAATTAAGACGAGCCGATCGCCTTGGAAGCGGAGCACGAGAAACATCGTGGAGGACTGAGGATTTCAAAAAGAGACTGATTGAAGTGCAAAAACAGCCCTTTACTGTGCATGATCTAAAAATAAAGGGCAACGAGATAATGAAAGAGCTAAATATTAAACCTGGCCCAAAAGTTGGCGAAATCCTCAAAAAACTATATAAAGAAGTGGTTAACAAAAAGACCGAAAACACCAAAAAAGCTCTTCTTGAAAGTTTGAAAACTATTTCTTAATTATCCGAGACAATTCTTCCCAGGTTACAAGAAGCGGGACGGCAACAAAAGGCGAGGAATAGGTCCCCAATACTGTCCCTATCAAAAGAGCCGCCGCAAACCAACGGATCGTTATTCCTCCCAAAAAAATAAGCGCCAAAAGCATAAATATTATGGTTAAGGAATTATTTATTGACCTTCTCATGGTCTCCGTCAACGCTTGGTTTGCAATTTTTTGTATCTCTCCCCCGTGTTTCTTCCTTATCTCTCGAATACGATCATAAACAACGATGGTATCGTGCACCGAAAACGACAGGGTGGTAAGAAGCGCTGTCACAAACAAAAAGTCAACCTCGGCATCGTAAAAATGACCAAATAAAGAAAAGAAACCAATTAAAATAAAACTATCATGGAACATCGCCAATATCGCAGACACCCCAAATACAAAGCTCTTAAATTGATAAGCTACCCATAACAATATTAATCCTGCAGCTATTGCAATCGCATAATATGTTTTCTTAACCAACTCCCTACCTATCGAAGGGCCAACATTTTCAAATCTTGTCTCTTCCACTTCTTCTCCAGTAACCTCTTTTATAATGTTTATTACATCTAATTTCCTTCCTTCTACAAAATTCGAAAATCTTATTAGTATAGAGGAGTCGCCAATCGATTGAACTGCTGAAACCTCGAATCCTCCTTCTTCCAATTTAGCAATTAATAATTCGTTACTTATTTGGTTCTTTAGTCTATATTCTCCTTCTGCGCCGCCTTTGAAATCAATCCCAAGAGGCAATCCCCAGCTAGTTAATCCATAAATAGATATCACGATCATTAATGCTGAAAGTGCAAAGTAAAGTAATTTATATTTAAGCCAATTTCTAATCATTTTTTTGTATTATCGCGGATAATTAACCTAAGTAAGTTCCTTGATACCACCACACCAGTAAACAAGCTAATCGCAATTCCAATCGTTAAAGTAATTGCAAATCCTCTTACCGGGCCAGAGGTTTGTAAAAACTCCCAATCAAGAGGATTCGCCAAGATAAAAGCAGTGACTAAGGTTGCAATATTAGCATCCCTTATAGAGTCCCACGCCCTTCCAAATGAAGTTTCCAAAGCGTAAATTATGTTAACACCCTTATTTTTTTCTTCACGAAATCTTTCAAAAATTAAGATATTGGCATCAACAGCCATTCCAACGGATAAAATAAATCCCGCAATCCCAGGGAGGGTCAAGACGACTGGGATAATTTTATAGACAGCAATCGTCAGTACACCAAATATCACCAAGCCTAAATCTGCGACAACTCCAAGTCTTCCATACATTATGATCATAAACACAAAAACTATCCCCACACCGATAAGTCCCGCCCTTACGCTCTTTTCAACCGATTGAGAACCCAAACTCGCGCCAACAGTGCGCTCCTCAACCAGCTTTATCGAAACAGGGAGCGCCCCAGCATTAAGCTGAATAGCCAATCCCTTAGCTTCTTCGATTGAAAAATCACCAGAAATTTGAGCAGTGGAAGTAGTAATTTTTTCGTTAACCACCGGAGCAGAAATCACTTCACCATCCAAAATAATTGGCAAGACCTTTCCGATATTTTCCTCGGTGAGGATAGAAAACTTTTTCGTACCATCATCTGTAAATTCTATCAATACGTTTGGTGAACCGCTAACCTGATCAAAGCCTACCGAAGCCGATTTCAAGTCCGCTCCCGTAAGCTCTGTTGTAATTATCTG
Source organism: Candidatus Woesebacteria bacterium GW2011_GWC1_42_9 (assembly GCA_000995185.1). Lineage (GTDB taxonomy): Bacteria > Patescibacteriota > Microgenomatia > UBA8517 > UBA8517 > GWC1-42-9. The sequence goes on along the minus strand of LCET01000003.1, from coordinate 91,176 downwards.
CCGCTCGCCGCCTTCTACAGAAGGCTCAATAACGGTTGCAAAAACCAGCTGAGCAGTCTTACCAATTAATTCCAGTGCTTGATTCGTATCGGTAATTCCAGGTAATTCAACTATCACTCTCGATTTGCCTTCAAATTCAGAAAGCTGGATATTCGGCTCCGATACACCGAAAAGATTGACTCTGCGCTCAATTACATTCTTCAAGCTCTCAAGGGCCTCCTCTCTCCGTCCTAAATCAAAACTTTCATTATCTATCTCAAAAACAAACCTACTCCCTCCGACCAAATCTAGCCCCAAAGACAGATCAAAACTTCTACGAAACTGCCAACTTCCCAAGCTAAATCTTAATTCCTCCCTGTTGACCGATGGAGGCAGCGCCACATAAAGTGCAACAGAAACTAATAACAATATTAATACCAGTTTTTTACCCAGTGTTACCCTCAAGAAACTAGATTATCTTCATCACCAAGTATCATCACCCTACTACCGGCTAATATCCCCTGAAGGAACGGGTCCCTTCTTTTCTTTCTATATTCCAATTCATCTCTTGTCATGACTGTGTAATTTATCTCCATACCGCGTTTTGATTCTTCCATCCGTACCAAAGAAGCAAGCTCAGGCAGATTTACCTCTCCGACAATTAAAATATCCACATCATCTTCTCTTTTTCTTTCTTTGCGACGAGCAAATCTGCCGGAAAACATTATTATGCTCGGATTTCCGATCTTTTTATTAGAATTAATTGCTAACCCCAACCCTGTCATTTTCGATACCACCGACAAAATATCTCCAAACATAAAGTGGTCAGTTCTCGGCCAATAATACACTCTGTTCCCTCTCGGCTCCTTTTTTAGAATCCCCGATTTTTCCAATCTAGCAAGCTCCCGTCTAACTGCATTTATCTCCTCTTTTATTTCCCTCACCACGCCACGAACATGATACATTTCATCTGGATTTGAAAAAAACAACTCCAAGATTTTAATTCTGACCTTTGAAGTAATTATGTCTCCGAGATCTGCCATATTATTTATTCTCGGGCAGACCAAACTCGTTCAATATTTGATTTCGTTGCCGATAGGTACTGCTTCGATCCATACTACGCCTCTGACAAACTCCACTTCCTCACCTTCCCCATCATAAAACACTGTCCTCTCCGTTTGAGCCTTCTTTTCCCAGGTTCCCTCAATTACCGATCCATTTTGAAAAATAAGCGCTTCACCTCTATCGACTACCTCATAATACATATGCATCTCGCGATCTACCGGACCCTTTTCCTCGACAAACTGAATAACCACATTTTTCGCGCTCACATTAAGATCTTTATACTCCATATCAATATAAGATGTGCCACCGTTTGATCGTAGATAACTATTACTTGCCTGATCATATTTCCAATTGACATCATAGTCAGACTTGTTGCTCCAAAACTCAAAGGAAATATCTGCCGCACTAGGGCTTCCCGATGGAGAATCATCGGCAAATTTCCAACTTTGATAACCTTCATCCCAACCCTTGCTCCCAAATCCACGATCCGATCCCTCATTAAAAAGCTTATCCGTCGAACCCATAAAAGTATGTTCATAAGCCGCTCCGGAAATTCTTTCCATATCCCTCCACATGACTGGGAAGCCGACGTTCGTACCGCCATCTAAATCGTTTCCTGAAGAATATCTCCACCCAAGCGCGGACAGCATCGCAAATGCATCTACCTCTTTCCCCACAGTCCCTTTCGGTTTAACCCCGCCGGGGCATTGGCCGCAAATATTATTTGCCCCGCCGACATGAACAAACAAAGGCGCCACTCCATACTCAGCCGCCCAGTTCACAAAATAAACCCTCGCGCTTCTTACCGGACCAATCCTCACATCATCAGCCGAGACACCGCAGTAAAAAACTCCTAAAAATCTAGTGATTCCCCCTTCAGCTACAGCTTCGTAAACTACGTCCGCTTTTGAAAGACCAGACGTCGGCCTGGCATCCAAATGATTTTCGATCACAGTTGTGATCGGGCGCCTGTCTTCCCAAATACTCTTTTCTATTTTGGTATACATCATCCCATTGATTGGGCATTCCTCAGTCCGCGGCAAATCCAAATTTATTTTAGACCTCTCACCAGCTAGCCCATCCTGGTCCTGTGTCTGGGTGGTCGATCCACCTCCAAAATAAGAGAAAAATGCCCATGAAACCCCTGAAGACAAAAAGTATAGTCCCAAAAAGCCTAATATAGTAATAATTTTTTTTGATCTCATTTCTTAGCTTCTTTGATTGCCCGCTGTTCCTCCTTCGAAATCGTATACCTACTTTTCCCTTGATTGACCGGTTTTGCATATACTCGCGTACGATCCCTCGTATGCAAGCCCGTAATAACTATACCAGTATTGGACTCATTTAGTACAGCTAAAGAAAAGCTTTGGTCGCCACCTGTCTCACTAAAAGGATTAAAGCGCACTAGTCCAATCTTCTGGATATGAAAGCCCGCATCCTTTTTTATATTTTCGATCTCCTGTGTAATATTTGCAAGCTCCTTTTCGTTTTTAACCTCGGACTCAAGAATTTTATCTAAGACTTTTACTAAATTGCCTCCTTGGGATCGATTTAGCAGTCTTAGATAATGACTTCTCTGATAATAAAAAAGGAAGCTAAGGAAGGAAACCCACAACACTAATAATGAAACAATAACTAATAAAGTTTGTTGATTAATCTCCATTTGAGTAATATTCTAACTCAGTCGTCAAGCTAATACGCTGTGATGGCGACGGCAGTGCCCGATTGGGCATAAACGCAGCCCCACACAAATTCGCCCCCAGTTAAAAGCTTCCTGTGTCCCAAAGTGTTCTCCCAAAGACTAACTGCCTCCTCGGAAGTTGTTGCACCAGTAAGTAAAAACTCAGAAACATTATATTTTTCAAATATCCAAGCGAGATCTTCCCTGCGCTCGGCTAAATTACTAAATCCTTCATGACCATCAAGCGCGCCTAAATCCAGAAGTTCGTTCAGTCTTATTGAAGCAATCGTGCAGAGCTCCGATTTTGTTAGCAGTTCATTTACCCCATAATCTCTTCTTCTCTCATTCACTTTTTCCCAAAGCTCCGGACCAGTCCAAGTTGGCAACGTAGTTGGAGAATTTATAGGTACTTGATTTTCTACATTTTGATTCTCGATGGAAGTATTAAATTCAAGCCCTTCAAGGTCTTTCTGAATTCCTGCAACTGCATAGTCCACACCTTGATTAAATCCATAAACATAGCCCAAGTACGTGCCGGTTGAGACTATAAAAACACCAGAAAAAACATAAATAAGTACTTTCAAAACTAAGTAAAACCCATTTATTATTAATTTCATGTCCTATAATAATTGATTGACGGGGCCATCTATGCTATAATCTCATCATCCTGGAGAATGTGCAATCGACCCGCAGAAGCGCAAGCTTTTTTGCGGGTAGGAAAGTCCAGGCAGCAGGAAGCAGGGTGATCCAGTTAAATCTGGATACGCGAAAGCGCTAGTCAGAGCAACAGAGACTATGTCGGGTCAAAAACCCTAAAGGTTTAAGACTACGAGTGAAAAGTCCCGCAGAGCGGGATCCCGCGGAGCTTTATGTAAAGTGGGAGGCAATCCTCCCCGCTGCAACCTCCGAATTGGTCGTTTGAGGACGCTTCCCCGAGACCTAAAGTGAGGGCTTAGATAGATGATTGCAATAAACAGAACCTGGCTTACTATTCTCCAGGAAATGAATGATCCCGACCAAGGTGTCGGGATTTTTCATTTCTTACCTTCATCTTTTTCGAGAAGGAATTCTTGAATAAAAACCTGTACAGCCAATACTATTGGAACAGACAGAAGTGCACCGACAATCCCGGCAACCCTAACGCCGATAATAAGCGCAAGAAGAGTAGTAATTGGGCTTGTCCCGGTAGACTTTTCCATCACTTTCGGGACAAATACATAAAACTCAATCTGCTGGATTAAAAATGCAAGCGCTCCTGCGGCAAGGCCAGTGAGAGGGGAAATAACTAACCCGACAATGATTACGGGTATGGCGGCGATTATCGGGCCAATCGTCGGGACAATTTCTAAAATCCCCGAGAGTAGTGCCAAGGGAAGAGCAAATGGTATCCCTAAAATTAATAGTCCGACATAAGTCGACACTCCAACCATGAGCATCAAAACAAATTGTCCTCTTGCCCATCCCCCCAATTTCCCTTCAAGTAAATCAATTGTCTTCACAATTCTTTGAGAATGGTTTTTATTAAAAAACATTTCCACTTGTTTATTTCTCGATTCTTGAGCAAGAAGGAAATAAAGTGCAAAAATAAATACTGTAAAAACAGTGATCACGTTTGAAAAAAGTGAGACGCCAACTTTCACCACTTGCGAGGGGAGCATTCCAATTTGCGAGGCAACTTCCCTAGTTACCTCATCAATGATGACTACTGGAATATTCAAATCCTCTAAATATTTCGGCAAACTATTGGCAAAGTTTGAAGTCTGATTTACTAATGGAGAGGCTATCACTGCAATCGAAATACCAAGAACTACAAATACAGCGACGTACACGATAACGATGGAAATGACCCTTGGTACCCTAAATTTTTGAAGCTTCGTAACTAAGGGGTTTAAAACAGACATTATCAAAAGCGCAACAAAAATCTGTAAAATAATGTCGCGGATAAAATACAAAAACCACAAAAGTCCCAAAAAGAGAACGGTAAAAATTATCGTCCGGTGTGAGATTTCGATTTTTCTCGGCATTTATTAGTATTCACTTCACAGAATACCATTTTTGAACCAAATCTTCCACATGTTTTTCAAACGAATTTTCATGAACATCAAACCATCTAATCCTTTTGTCGCGCTTAAACCAAGTCATTTGACGTTTTGCATACTGTCTTTCTGCGCGAATCCAATTATCTATCACCTCTTTTTGGCCTACTTTGCCCTCAAAATACGGCTTCCACTGCCGATAACCAAGTGAACTCATCGATTGATCATCCCAGCTCACCCCTGACTTTAGTAGCCCACTGATTTCCTCTTTAATCCCTGCATCAACTCTCTTAATTACTCTCTCTTTAATATTTTCATTCAGATCACCTTTCGATGCTCCTAATCCAATCATTAATAAATCATAATTAGTTTTAGTCAACTCAGTATTGCTTAATCTTAAGTCTAAATTGCTTTTAGATATTTCTATCGCGCGAATAAGACGGCGTGGGTTTCTTTTGTCGCTTTCGTTCAAAGATCTCGCTTTTGCAATATCCACTGACTCTAAAATATCAAATAATTCGGCAGCACTTTTATCCCTTAAAGTAACTCTGAGATTAAGATTTTTTTTGATACGTGAAGTTTCTATTCCGTCAATTAGGCCTTTAATATATAGCCCCGTTCCTCCGATTATTATCGGCAATTTTCCGCGGGCACAAATATTTTCAACTGTCTTTCTTGCAAATTTAATATATTGAGCAACACTATACTCTTCCCTCGACCCCACCAGATCGTACCCCCAGAACTTCATTTCTTTGAGCAAATCAAAATCTTTTCCGGTTCCTATGTCAAAACCTTGATAAACTTGTCTGCTATCGGCCGAAATTATCTCGCCGTTAAGCTTTTTGGCGAGCCTTGCCGCTAACTTTGTTTTCCCGGTAGCCGTCGGCCCACAAATTACAAGAAGTTTATTTATAATCACTTATAATAATTCTTGTACTAGTCTTTTCAGTTCTTTTCTTGCAGACTCAGTAATTATTTCATAAGAGGGCTCTTCTGGATTCATCATATAACGATCAACCATGAGAGCTGGAATAGCTCTTTCAAGTAAAGCGAGTTTTACCAACCTTATATTTCTCTTATTACCTTTTATTTCGGAAAGGTTAAATATTTTTTCTAACCACCTTCTTCTTTCTTGTTCCAACAAGTCAGTCGTTAAGTTCTTCGCATGCTCCATGCCCAACATCCACCAATGGTAACCAAAAACCGCGTCATAAAACGGCACTCTCCACGACCAGGCCAAATTGGAAAATAATACCACTTCTTTATCGCTTACCACCAACAAATCGCCAGGCTGAAAATGGCCGTGCACAAACTCAAGATCCTCAACGGTCAGGCTTGACTCAATGATTCGAATACCCTTCTCAACTAGCTTCAAGTCGCTTTCATTTTTTAAAACATCGCTCTGACTCTGTTTTTCCACTGCAGGCATCCAAACCTTAAATAACATTCTTCTAAAAGACCACTCATCTGGCTTTTTCACCCAAGGGATGCTTCTACAATTTTTTCTATATTCAGAATATAAATTAAAATATTTACTTAGCTGTCTGTTTGGTGCCGGGTGCCTCGTAATTACACATTCGGCATTCACTTCTTCCATTACAAGGACTTCAAACTGCTTCTCATCATCCCACGGAAAGCTACCATATATCTTGGGAGGCCTAATTGTGGAACTATTGTTTTGAAATTCAAAAGCCTTAATCATTTCTACCTCACTGGTCATGGTCTTCGTACCTTGAATCTTAAGCACCGCTCTTTTAGGTTGCCCATCAACATTCATAACTCCATGACAACTCACCGCACCTATTTTGCCAGTTTTCCACCATTCACTTTTTCGAAGGCGATTCCAATCCGGGACAAAGCCTAGATCACTGGAGACTTGAACAAAAATATCTTTCCACCTTAAGGCAAGATCGTCCCCAAGAATCCTCATTTCAGAAATATTATTTTGGATCATTACCTCGCTAGCCACTAGCTGTAGTATAAATTATTTAAGAACTTGACGCTTTAGTTTCTTGCCTGGAGTAAAACGAGGAGACCGATGAGATTTGATCGTCACAAACTTCTCTGTGTTTGGGATCTTGACAGTTTTTCCCTTCATTCTGATCACTCGGAAAGTTCCAAAGCCCGACAAGACTACCTTTTCCCCTTTCGAAAGAGACCGACCAACCTCAGAAAGAAATGTTTCCACTACATCATTCGTCGCCTTTTTAGTCAAATGAGCCTTTCTTGAGACTTGTTCGATTAATTGTTTCTTTGTCATTGCCCAGAGGATAAAATATCAAATTTAGAAAGTCAAGTGACTGTTTTACTTTGCGGCGGTCGTCTCTACCGCTCTTATCTCCCGAATAACTGTCACTTTCACTTGGCCGGCATACTCAGCTTCCTTTTCAATTCTTTTTGTGATGTCACGGGCCAAGACTATTAACCGATCGTCATCCACTTTATCGGGGTTTACTACCACCCTTACATCTCTACCCGCTTGAAACGCAAGCGCCTCTTCCACCCCTTCAAAGCTTTTGGCAATCTCTTCGATCTTTTCCATCCGTTGAATATATCGCTCGTGCGGTTCATACCTTGCTCCCGGACGTGATCCGCTAATAGCATCCGCCGCCCATACAATCACTGACTCGATTGAAGAGAATGACTTATCTTCATGATGCTCCGCAATAATTGAAATAATTTTCTTTGGAAGTCCAAATTTTTTAGCAATTTCTACTCCCTTTTGAACATGCGTCCCTTCATCACTGATATCGACTTTTCCAATATCATGCAGAAGTCCTCCAAGTCTCACTATTTCCTCCTCTGCCCCCAACTCACGAGCAATGCTCATGGCGATTTTTGTCTCTTCAATGGTGTGAAGCGCTAAGTTTTGGCCATAACTAGTTCTAAATTTAAATTTCCCAATCATCTTAACAAGATCTGCGGGGAGATTATACTCACCTACTTCCTCAACAATTTTCTTCCCTTCCTCAAGTAAGACGCCATCCATATCATTTCTAACTTCCACTACCACCTCTTCAATCCTTGATGGCTGAATTCTCCTGTCTTTTATCAGCCGCTCAAGAGAACGCTTGGCGATCTCACGCCTAATGGGATCAAAAGAGGACAATCTTATTTCCATCGTCTCGTCTAGCTCAAGCTCTACCCCGCAAGCCCTTTCAAATGCACGTATATTCCGACCTTCTTTACCGATAATCCTACCCTTTGTTTCCTCGTCAGGGACCCTTACGGTCGAAATTGTGTACTCAGCCACATAACTAGTCGCCCCATGCTTTAGCGCGTCTACAATAATTTCTCGGGCGCGTTCATTTGCTTCTTGCTTTACCCGTTCTTCAGCATTTCTAATCCGCTTGGCCCGCTCACCTGTCAGCTCTTGCGAGAGCTCATCTAAAAGCATTTTTTTTGCTTCCTCGCGAGTCAAAGACGAAGATTTTTCAAGCTTTTTAATTAATTCCTCCCTGAGTTTCTTTGTGTCTTTCATGATTAATATTATCCAAAGCAAAGAAATCCCGGACCGATTGTTTAACGGCCCTGAGTGAAGAATCCAGTGATAGGAGCTTTCTTCATATTATTTCCTTACTCCGAAGCTATTTTAGCTTTTTGTGAACAAAAAATCAATCAAATAAATTTCTTCACCGCGTCCCACCTAAAGCCGCGGCGCATGAGATAATCACGCATTTTTTTCTTGCGAAGATCTTTATCATATTTACTCCACCGCCATTTATTTTTATTAATTAGTTTTACGATAATTTTATCCTCATTAATATTACTTTTCCCTAAAATTTTTTTAATAATATTTCTATCTATCCCTTTCTGGTGCAATTCTTGGGTAATTTCCAAAGTCGATTTTCCTCTAAATTGAATACGTTGGGAAACCCACCATTGTGCAAATTTATAATCATCAATTAATTCCAAGCGCTTTAATCTATTGAAGAGCTTTGTGTATATACTTCTATGTATTTTTTTCCTCTTTAACCAATCCGTTAATTCCTTTTTGCTTCGAGGGCGAAGCGTAGAATACTTCAGTATTTTTTCATAAGTTTTTTGAAACTCTGCTTTCTTAACAACTTGTCCTACTTCGGCTTCTGTTAGCTCTTGTTCCACACGAAGATTGAGCTTTACAAAGCTATCCAAATCAATCCCGAACCCAAACTTTCCATCCAAATACACATTCACGCGATTGAAGCTCTTCTGCTTTTTTATTGAGGTGATCGTGGGCACTTACTCTTTCTCTTCTCCTAATTCTTTCGGAAGATTTTTCCCTGACTCAAACGTTTCCCAAATCTTTTTCTCCAATTCTTTGGAAAGTTTTTCATTTTCTTTTAAGAACATTTTAGTTGCTTCCCTTCCCTGTGCTAAAACTTTTCCTTCATAATTAAAAAATGATCCGCTCTTAGTGATAAGTCCAAGGTCTACCGCCACATCCAATATCCCGCCTGTCTTTGAGATACCTTCATCATTCATGATATCAAACTCGGCAACTCTTAAAGGAGGCGCCACTTTGTTTTTAACTACCCTCGCTCTATGCCTTGATCCAACCACATTATCTCCATCTTTAAGCACCTCTATCCTTCTAATGTCGATGCGAATAGAAGAATAAAATTTAAGTGCTAATCCTCCTGGTGTTGTCTCTGGATTCCCAAACATCACTCCGATTTTTTGCCTGATCTGATTTGTAAAAATGAGAATAGTCTTAGACTTCGAAATCGCTCCAGTAAGCTTCCTTAGAGCTTGGCTCATTAGTCTTGCTTGCATTCCCATCACAGCGTCACCCATTTCTCCCTCAAGCTCAGCCCTCGGAACAAGAGCGGCAACAGAATCAACGATGATCACATCAATCCCGCCCGACCTGATCAATGTCTCTGTGATCTCAAGCGCTTGCTCGCCGCTATCCGGCTGGCTTAGAAGAAGCTCATCCAAATTGACCCCAATCAGCTCAGCACGAGCTGGGTCCAAAGCATGCTCTGCATCCACAAAAGCACATTGACCACCCGCTTTTTGGGATTCCGCGATGACATGCAAACCAAGGGTAGTCTTTCCACTAGCTTCTGGCCCATAAATCTCAATTATTCTTCCCTTAGGAAAGCCGCCAACACCTAGCGCCAGATCAAGTGCAATAGAACCAGTCGGGATAGTTTGAACTTTCATCCTTTCGTCGCCACGCTGACCAAGTCTCATAATAGATCCTTTACCATATTGCTTTTCGATTTGTTCCATCGCTAATTTTATTGCCTGAAGCTTTTGTTTTGACCCTTCTTGCTTTTGAGGTTGAATAACTTCTTTTTTCTTTTTAGCCATAATTTGTATTCTTATACCATCCTCTAGTATGAAGTGCAAGACCTATTTATATGGTAAAATTACACGGCGGGGAGTAGTTTAATGGCAGAATGCGCGGCTGGGGGCCGTGTAGTCCGAGTTCGATTCTCGGCTCCCCGACTCACCCCAACCAAAAACCCCCTTGCCTCGCGGGGATTTCTGGAAAAATACTTTCTGGTGCTTAAGCCTCAGGGCAACTTAAACTGTCCCAGGTATCCTTGCTAACAAATTTTGTAAGTCTAGACCCATCCATTTCTGCCTTCACGGCATATCTTACTTGGGTTCCTCCATCCTTTGTCGGTCTCTCGTATTTTGTTTTTTTGCACTGAGAAACAGGAACGCTCACCTTTGCTCTCTTTTTAACATCGTAAAAATCAACAGAATTCATTTATGGTTCACCTCCTTTTTACTTAGCCTCACTCAAGCTTAAAAATAATCCAGGTGGCCACTACTTGTCAAGCTCAAATCAAATTCATGTTATATTTAGAGTGTGGATAAAACTCAAAAAAGCCTTTTGATTATTTTTATTCTCGCCCTCCTTTTAAGGACTATTAAGCTCAGTTCACTTCCCGCGGGGTTCCATGCTGATGAAGTACGGGCCGGCTGGAACGCCTACTCTATACTCAAAACCGGTCAGGATGACCGGGGGAATACACTTGCCATGTACTACAATACCTTCGGCGATTTCCGACCGACAGGAATCATCTACTTTACGATTCCTTCGATTGCAATACTGGGACTTAATGAATTTGCCGTGAGATTGCCCTCGGCGCTATTCGGGGCACTAACCATCTTTCCTTTATTCTTATTTACCTTTGCTCTCACTAATAAAAAGGGTATTGCCCTCCTGGCAAGCCTCTTTTTAGCAATCTCTCCCTGGCACATTTCAGTTAGCCGGGCCACAAGCGAAGTAGCTATTTCTATGTTTTTTGTTCTTGGCGGGCTAGTCTTTCTTACTAAAAACAAATTTATCAGCATAATATCTTTCCTAATTGGCTACCTTTTGTATCATTCAGCTCGCTTACTTTCCCCTGCATTTGCGTTGATCACTCTTCTTTATCTTTGGCGAAATAGTTCAATCACAAGTAAAAGACATGCTGTTAGCGTCACTATAATATTGATCCTTCTCACGGGTCTGTTTACTTTTGACAAGGAAGCAAGGGGGAGATTCTCTCAAGTTTCTATCTTTAACGATATCGATACCGCAAAGGAACTAATGAGAATGCCGTTTGAGGAGGGTGAAAACAAAGTCTTTATCGCCAGATTTTTCCACAACAAGCCGCTTACTTATTCAAGGAAGTTTATCAATGAGTACACAAGTTATTTCAGTGCGAACTTCCTTATCGGCGACGAGGGGAAGCCCGCAAGATATAGAACCCCCGCAATAGGCGTACTAACCTATATCGAGGTTATCCTTGTGCTCGTGGGCCTTGCCGCAATCTCGCGAAAAAATAAATATTTTCTTGCTCTCCTTCTACTGCTTGCGGCGCCCTTGCCCGCTGCGCTCACTACCGAAGATGCGCCAAACCTTCACCGATCTTTTTTTATGGTGCCGTTCTTTTCGATAATTGAAGCAATTGGGTTTAGCTTTTTGACTAGTTTCAAGCCATACTCGAAATTAATTACGGTTGGACTATCTTTCGCAATCCTCGCCAATTTCATATTTTTTTGGCACATGTACTCTACTCACGCTGTATATAAAATATCAGGCAGCAGAAGCTACGGCTCAAAAGAACTGGCGCTTCAATTAAATGAAGTCGAAAACAAATACGACCAAATCTTCCTTACAAACATCCCCGACGACCCATATCCATGGATCGCATTCTTTAATAAATTAAATCCGGATGAATTTAACAAATCTGCGATCAAAAGGGAACATGGAGTGTGGACGTATAGAAACTACATTTTCACAACTCAGCGCTGTCCATCCCAAGACGCTTTTGATAACCAAAAACCCGACAATATCCTTGCGGTTGACGCTGAAGGATGTTCAGAGGGGAGTGATCTTCATAATCGCGGAGATGTCCAAATATTATCTGAGGTCAAACGGCCAAACGAAGCCGAGACAGTTATTTACACCCTCTGGTCAAAAACTTCAAACCAATAAATTTGCACCCCACCCCCTCCTGGGATTAGAATCTAGGTAAGACATGTCCACACACACACACACACACACTGCCTGGGTAAGCTAGCGAGGTTCTTCTTTGTTTTTGCGTTAGTGGTTTTTGGACTTTTGTTATTCCAATCGCCAGCCGAAGCGGCTGTCACTTTAACCGACAATGCAAATGACTACACAATTGAAAATGAATACTACAAAGCTGTAATACCAAAAGCAAGCGCTTCCAATTCAAGAGGGATAATTGAATATTTATACGTCAAAAAACAAGATACCTCTTTATCTCAAAATTTAGTGCATGAACCGGCTACCACTTCACGGTATGGATTAGGTTTTTTAGAAGGATCGGGCAATGCGACTGGAAACAACGCAATAGGTTTACAGGATGAAGCATCTATTTCAATAACTATCTTAGAAAATACTTCTTCAAAAATTCGCATAAAATCCGAGGCTACTAATAACGGAACAAATTATATAGAGACATGGACTTTCTGGGCCAAAAAACCCTATTTCCAAAGTGAAGCCGAGGCAACCGTAACTAATGCAAGTGGATATCTCACAAATCAATCCCAGTTCGCGTGGATGATAAACCCAAATTTAACAAGCAATTGGTACGCTACAGATAAAGACGGAGATGCCGTCCAATTGTCTGGATTAGTTGGTCACCAAATTCATAGCCCGAATCTCAACACATACCCATGGATTAATTATCAATTCCCCGATGAGACAGTAAGTTTCGGAACAATATTTACGGATGTGTACGATCATTTAGGTACTGTCGCAGAAACTGGTGAGTGGAAATATGAGTATCAGCTAGACTTTGCTTTAGGCGGCGGATCATTTGGTTCACCAATAAAGCAGGGCTATAAGCGCGCCGTAACGACAATATATTACACAACCAATGAAGCCACCAACACAGATATATCTGCCTTTGCACAAAATCATTATCAAAACGCTACCGCAACTACAACAGAAAACCCAACCCTTCAAGCTACAAACAGCTCCAGCAACATCTATCTCCAAAAAACGGGCATATCTTCTGCACTGGTCAGTTCGCCCTATTTCCTACTTAGACAAAATACCCAAAATCCTCACACCAATTTAACTTCACACAGACAACAATACGAAACCTCAATATATGCCCCAATTTATAAAAATCAAAACACCATTCGTTCACACAACTCTTATTACGATTTTGAAGATCAACTCCTCTATTCACTGAAATACAGCAATGATACGCAAACTTTTGATTATGGGACAATCGCAAGTGCTACTCCCAGCAACTCTTCATATGAAACTTCTCTGCAAAATACTGCTAGTAGCAGTGACGGAAAAGTTGATTACAGCACCACTTTCAAAACGTGGAGTGATAGCGACAAACTCCAAATAACCGGTACTGCTTCAAATGGCTCTGCCTCTGCACCTGTCAAGGATATTTATGTTGCTATCAAACCCCGCTTTACAGGCTTAGAAAGTAATGTTGAGGCTGAATCCGCCACTCCCACAGAATCTATAGTTTCCAGTCTAATTACCACTGACAATAAATGGACTAACTATAATATATACAGCGGGGACTCTGGAACGAGTTTGATATACAAAGATAATGAAGAAAATGTTCCCACCTTAACAATCCCTCTCTCTGTTTCTGACGGACAGTATTATTTAAGAGCCTATGTCTGGAGTCGCATAGAGGGAGACATTACCTACTATTACTCCACTGATAACAGTAATTGGAATAATTTTGTCGCGCCTGCTCCATCAAGTGGACAGACAGAATTGTATGTTAAAGATTTAGGCATAGTTACAATAAGTGGTGGAGTTTTATATATAAACGACGATGATAGCGCAGTGAGTGGAATTACAGGTTACCCAGGATGGGATAGGATAACTTTACAGGCTGTCCCTCGTATTACAGATTTGGGATCAAATGTATACGATGTAAGACTGTCAGATGCTATTTATGGCAATATGGGTATTGGTGTTAAAGTGAATTCTCCCACTGATAACATTACTGTTGATGTGGGAGACTCTGAATTAAGAGTATATCTCTATAAACAAGATACCGAGCAAACTCTCACTACTTTTAGTTACCCTTTTGATGTTGAGATATATCCACATACTGGGTGGTTAAGTAGCTCCTCTGAATTTACCAGCCTCCATTCAAGAAATGCTCTGACTTACTCAAAACATACTTTTTATCTCCCAGAGGGTATACACACTGGAAGAACCAATACCGTTTATTCCGAAGGCTCCATTGCTTACTCAACCGAACCATATAATAATACCAGCCTGGTTAATTTAACTCTGACTCCTTCAACAGGAACTGTGGATGTAGTTATAGATACCTGGAATACTTCAGGAAATTATTATAAAAAATGGACTGAAACTGGGTCAACCGCAGGCATAACCACTGGTCATACGGTTAGCAGTCTAAACCCTAATGCAATTTATGATATCAAAGTAGATGGTCAAAAAATTGCAGAGAAAATAGCAGGCCAATCTGGCCAAATTACTTTCGATTATTCAGGTGGGTATTCTACAAAAACGTTTGAAGTCGCAGACCATGTTTGGCCTCCATCTTCTCCTACATCTTGTAATGATACCGTCCCTGGTGGTTCACCATACCTTTATTCAGCCACGGCTAAGAGTTCGTCCGCAATTGCTTTGCAATGGGTTGAGGCTGGGGAACCGGTAGACAAATATGCAGTGGAATATGGGACTAAGTCTGGGGTGTATCAGTTTGGAGCCGAGAGCATTGGGGGGAAGGGAACTACCAGTTACTTGGTACAGGAATTGTCTCCTGGGACTAAATACTACTTCAGGGTGAGAGCTGGGAATAGGTGTGCCACTGGGCCTTGGAGTGGGGAGATATCAGCTGCCACATATGGGAGAGGATATTTTGGTATTCCTTCTTTGACTACTGGAACTAACCTGGAAACTGAAATTATTGATATAGAGACAGTGGGGAGGGAAACTGGGGTATACACTGTTCAGGCTGGGGATACTTTGTATTCCATAGCAGAAGAGATGCTTGGAGATGGTAGCAGGTGGCCGGAACTGGTTGAGTTGAACCAAGACAAATACCCCTCTCTGGTTACCAACCCCGGATATTTAGTTGTTGGCTGGGAGCTAACCCTGCCTGGGGAAGAGGAAGCAGGAGAAGAAGCTGGGTATGCTGTCACAGTCAAGGTCATAGACGAGGAAAGTAACCCTGTGGAGGGAGCCAGAGTGGAGATTCATTCAGAGGTGAAGTCTGCAACTACAGACAAAAAAGGAATTGCCGCATTTACCAATGTAGAGGGAGGAGAACACCAGATATTAATTGCATACAACAACCAACAAGGAGAACAGAACATCAATCTCACTGGGGATACTGTGGAAGAGTTCAAATTCACCATCCAGATATCACCAACCTCACCATTCAGGGATATTCGAGTAATGACTGCAATCGGAGGATTAAGCATCTCACTTCTTTTAGCCATTATCTTTCTCATAAAGAGAAAGAGATAAAGTTTTACCTCTTTGGAGATTGCTTTTTTCGCCTGGCTCGGCCGCCAGTCCCAACTTTACGACGCTCACGGATTCGGGGATCGCGGGTCAAAAGTCCTGCTCTCTTCAGGGGAACACGGAATTTTTCCGGATTAACTGAGGAAAGCGCTCTTGCGACACCATGAACGACCGCTTTCAATTGGCCTCTTTTGCCGCCTCCAACAACTTTTACGGTCACAAAATACTTCCCAAGTGACCCAGTCAGCTCAAAAGGCAGGCTCCATATTTTATAACTTGATTCCCCTGGAAAATACTTGCCAATCAATATTCCATTGACCAGGCTCTCTTTATCCCCCTTGTAGAGCCTCACTCTTGCGGACGCAGACCGCCTGCGGCCTACGGCATAGATATAATCTCTTTTAGTTTTCTTTTTCATTTTCATTAAATTTACCTACGTATGGATTTTTGTCCCCAACGACTAGCCTCAGGCGCTTCATCCTTACCTTCCTCAGGCGATTTTTTGGCATCATCCCTCTGACGGCAAGCTCAATTATCCTGGCAGGATGCTCACTTTTCATCTTCGAATAAGATATTGTTTTTAGCGCTCCAGGATAACCTGAATGTCTATAATACTTCTTTTGCGATTCTTTTCTCCCTGTAACTTTAATTTTTTCTGAATTAATCACAACCACAAAGTCGCCAACGTCAGCATGAGGCGAATATTGAACCTTGTTTTTACCCATCAATAAACGCACAATCTCGCTTGCCAACCGGCCTAAAACCCGACTATCAGCATCAATCAAATGCCAATTATGGGTGATATTATTTGTTTTTGGATGAATCGTTTTCATTTTTTTTGCTTGTTTCTATGAGCTCAAGGATCGCCATTTCCGCACTATCTCCTTTTCTGGGAAGAAGCTTTGTCAGTCTTGTAAATCCAGAACTTCTCGAGGTTGCCAGTTCTTTATATTTATCAAAAAATATCTGCACAGTCTCCTTGTCATTCCCTAACATCGATAAAGTTTGGCGCCGCGCCGACAGGTCCCCTTGTGCAACCAACCTTAAAATTCTATCAATCTTTGGCTGGGTGGCTTTCGCTTTTGCCTTGGTGGTTTTGATCTTTCCATGTTCTGCCAAAGAACGAACAAGCGACCTATACATCGCCCTTCTCGATCTCCCGCTTCGGTTCAATTTTTTGGTAGCAATCTTTTTACGCATTGGTTAGCTCAACCCCTCTGTCTTTTAAGACTTTATACACAATATCTATCGATTTTTCTCCCAAATTACGGACCTTCGATAAATCTTCTCTTTTTGCAGTTGCAAGTTTATCTACCGTGTCCAAGCCAGATTTTACGAGGGCATTAGCTACTCTTGTAGGTAATCCTATTTCTTCAACCGACAAACTACCCACTACTCCCAAGCCGTCATTTTCTAATTGAACCTCTTTCTTTTTTGGTTTCACAGGGTTTATTACTTGTTCCAAATATGAAGATAAGATCTTTGAACTTTTAGATAAAGCTTCGCGAGGGGAGAGAGTCCCGTCCGTCCATACTTCCATGACCAATTTATCATAATTTGTAAATCGGCCAACACGCGTCTCTTCAACCTTGAAATTCACTCTTTGAACAGGTGAAAAGCTTGCGTCCAAAGGAATCATCCCAACGGTACCTTTCTCTCGATCTTCGGAAGGAGAATAACCCACTCCCGATTCTACCTCCATTTTAGCCTCAAGCTTTGCTCCTTTCGAAAGATTAGATAAAACAAGTTCTGGGTTCGCCACTTTCACTCCTGAAGGAGTCTTAATGTCTCCCGCTTTCACTTCCCCAGCGGTCTTTACCGACAAAGTAACCTTGGCTGGTTTATCACCTTCGTAAACAAAACGAACCTTCTTAAGATTAAGTAAAAAATCCAAAACATCCTCTTTCATCCCTTTTAGGCTTGAAAACTGATGTTTAACGCCGGAGATTTGAACACGAGTAATTGCCGCCCCATTAAGCGATGACAACATCACCCTTCTAAGAGCGGTTCCCATTGTATGCCCAAAACCAGCAACTAATGGAGAAATAACGAGCTTTGCGTACTTGCTATCTCCTTTTTCTTCTTTTATTTCAAATATTGGCTCCATAATAATCACCTCCTCAGTGTTCCCGAAAGTTAAAACTTTCGCCCCCGCATTAGCGGGAGTAAAATTCTACAATATCTTGAGCCTCTATCGGCTCTATAACATCGTCAAATAATGGAAGACGGACAATTTTACCCGCTGCGGCCTTCTTTTTCAACCATAAGGGGGCTTTTTTACCCTTTTCTTTGAGAATTGCTTTAACAGGCGGGATTTCAAGTGCTTTCGAAGACAAGGTGATTGTTTCCCCGGGGCTTATTTGATATGAAGGAACATTAATTCTCTTGCCATCAATATATACATGCCGATGAGAGACTAATTGCCTCGCCATCATTCTTGTAGGCGCAAATCCAAGCCGAAAGACCACATTATCTAGCCTTGACTCCAACAAAGAAAACAACGAATCGGCAGTATTTCCCTTCGTATTAAGTGCCTGAGTCATATATCGCCTAAATTGTTTCTCCATCAAGCCATACATCCTCTTTACTTTTTGTTTTTCTCTTAACTGCCTACCATATTGCGACTGCCTTCTCCCTGGACCCTTAGGACCATGGACTCCTGGAGGGACATTCAGCCGCGTTAGCCTCGTACCTTTTCCAAATAAATCTATCCCTTCTCTCCTGGATAATCTGTCTTTTGGTCCGATATATCTTGCCATAATTACACTCTTCTTTTCTTTTTAGGTCTCGGTCCATCATGGGGAATTGGCGTCACATCAGCAATTTGGCTAATCTTCACTCCAGCAGACCTAATCGCCCTTAAAGCAGCATCCCTCCCCGGTCCAGGACCTTTAATGTATACTTCAGCTTCTTTCATCCCAAATTCATCTCGGGCCTTCTTTACTATTCCCTCTACCGCGGATGTAGCGGCAAAAGGAGTTGCCTTTCTTGTCCCTTTGAAGCCCAAAAGTCCGGAAGATCCCCAGCAAACCACATCCCCGCCTCTATCCGAAACGGTAACCAAAGTATTATTAAAACTCGCAGAAATATATATCCTGCCTTTATCAATCTGTTTCTTTTTTGCCGCCATTTTTATTTATTAACTTAAGATTTTCTTTTGCGTAAGTGCTTCTTTCCTAAATGATCCCACGGTCTTTCTCTTTCCTCGCCTCGTCCTGGCATTTGATCGGGTTCTTTGGCCCCTCACCGGAAGTCCTCTTGAGTGTCTCACCCCTCTATAGCTTCCAGTTGTGAATAATCTTTGAATATCGGAGCGGGTCTCTCTTAATAGCTCACCTTCAATCTTATAACTTTCAAGTTTTGAGGCAATATTTGCAATTTCCTTGGTTGAAAGCTCTGACAATCTCCTGGCACTATCGATCTTCGCCGATTTTAAAATATCCCTCGACCTAGTCCACCCTACGCCTTTAATTTTTGTAAGAGCGTAGTCTATTCTGGATTTATCTGGTAGTTCAACTCCTGCTATTCTTGCCATATTAACCCTGTCGCTGTTTGTGTTTTGGGTTTTTACAAATTACCCGAAGCACTCTTTTGCGCCTCACAATCTTACAGTCTTTACAAATTTTCTTTATTGATGATCTGACTTTCATATAACTTAATCGTTTATCTTTTAGCGATAATTCTTCCTCTTTTGTCATCATAAGGGGTCATCTCCATAACTACCGCTACCCCAGGCAAGAGCCTCCTAAAACCCCTTCTCATTTTCCCGGATGGCACTCCAATTACCTCCCTGCCGTCAATAAGCCTGACCCTAAACATCGTATTTGGTAAAGCCTCGGTGATCTCTCCATTAATCTTGGTATTTTCTACTCTTTTGACCATATTTTACCTTGTCAAAACAATTCGACCGCGGCTATCCAAAGCTACGGTCTCCTCAAAAAGCGCAGCCATCTTACCATTTTTAGTTCGAATTGTCCATCCATCTTCCTCTATTTCGAGCTCAGGAGAACCATAACAATACATTACTTCTATCGCCAAGGCAATTCCCTCGCGTATTTGTACTTTTTCGCTTTCCGAGCCTGAAACAAAACAAGGAACATATGGAGCTTCGTGCAGTTCCCGCCCCACTCCATGCCCCGTCAGAGATTCTATCGGACTATAGCCCTCACCTCTAATCACTTCTTCTATCGACTTTGAAATGTCGCCGATTGTTTTTCCAACTTTCACAGATGAAATTGCCTTATTTAAAGCTTTTTTACCAGTTTCTAAAAATTTATCGTCCCCCAAAGTCCCGTCGATACTAGATGTAAATGCAGAGTCCGCATGAAAACCTTTAAAATAAAGTCCAACGTCCACACTCACAATGTCCCCTTTTTTAAATATTACAGTGTCCTTTGGAATCCCGTGAACAACTCCCTCATTAATATTAACGCAAGTGGACCACTTATAGCCTGGAACCATCTTAAAACTTGGGACAGCACCAGACTCCTTAATAAGTTTAGTAGCAAGATTTTCTATCTCCAAAGAGCTAACCCCAGGCTTAACTTCTCCTTTAAGCTTTTTTTTAATCACCGAAAGCTTCTTGCCCCCTTCCCTCATCACTGCAATTTCTTGATCTGTTTTTAAACTAATTCCTTTCATATGATTCCAGTAATTTTACTAAATCTTTTTGGATCTCATTAATTTCTCTATCCCCATCTACTCTTTGAAGCAGATCATCCTCATCTAATTTCTTGATTACTTTTTCTATACTGCTCTTATACAAGAAGAGCCGCTCTTTCACGCTCTCGGGAGAATCATCCTTTCTTCTGATTAATTTACCTCCGCATTTATCGCAAACTTCACCTGAAGGTAGATTCGTTGCAAGGTTATAAATCTCTCCACACTGTGCACACATTCTTCTTGATGAAATCCGCTTTATCACTTGAGCCTCGCTAACCTCCAAAAATATAGCCAAATCAATCTTTTTCCCTTTTCCCTCTACCCACTTCTTAAGTAGATCGTATTGATCCACCAAGCGCGGGTACCCATCAAAAATGATATTGTCAGCCTGAGGTGAGTTTTTACCAAGATAAGATAAAACATACTCACTCATTTCTTTGCTTGGGATAAGCCCCCCTTTTTCCATAATCGCTCTAATCCGCGGATCATTTTTTGATAATTCACGAGTTAACGTGCCTGACGAAAAATAAAAAAGACTGAACTTTTTGGCCAATTTCTCCGCTTGAGTACCTTTTCCTGAACCTGGAGGCCCCAGAATAATTATATTCATCTTAATATCCCTTCATACTTTCTCATCACAAGCTGTGCTTCTATGTCGCGTGTCAGTTCAAGTACGACCGAGACCACAATTAATATTCCCGTGCCGCCAATCACTAAATTGGAAACTCCGATTATCCCGGACATCAAAGAGGGGAGTATTGCAATGAGACCCAAAAACAACGCTCCTATCATCGTTATTCTAGACAAAACAAAAGAAAGGTATGAAACAGTCTGGCTCCCTGGGCGAATTCCTGGAATAAAACTACCGCCTTTTTGTAAATTTTCAGCGATCTTTTCCGGATTAAACACTATCGCCGTATAAAAATACGTAAAACCAAAAACTAAGAAAAAGTAAAATACGTTATAGACCACCGATTGCGGATTAAAAAGCTCCGTAATTCTTACGGCAATGTTTGCAACCTTTGGGTTACCAACACCTGCCAAAAACTGCCCCACTAATGAAGGCATCAAAACCAATGAAACTGCAAAAATTATCGGAATGACGCCGGCCTGATTTACCCTCAACGGAAGATACGAAGCAGAGCTTCCTTCCTGAACCCTCCCGCGCGCTCTAGCATGCCTAATTGGTATTTGCCTTGTGCCCTCATTTACAAAAACAATTAATCCAATGATTACTATCGCAACGATTAAAAATACCATTATGCTCATCACATTCTCTGATTGAACTGTGGCCGCAGAACGACCAATCACGACTGGCATGCGTGCAATTATCCCCGCAAAAATTAAAAATGAAATCCCGTTCCCAACTCCATATTCAGTAATTAATTCTCCAAGCCAAATAGCAAGCATTGTCCCCGCCATCATGGTAATCGCCAAGGCCATCACCCCAAAAGGCGTGAGACTTGGGATAATATTTTGATTGTTTAATAAAACATAAATTCCAAATCCCTGAAAAAGCGACAAAGGAATCGTCAAAAACCTGGTGTACTGATTTATCTTCTCTTGCCCATATTCACCCTCTTTTGACAACTCTTCAAACCGCGGAATGGCAAAAGTAAAAAGCTGCATAATAATCGAGGCATTGATATACGGGGCAAGTCCTAGGGCCATAATTGAAAAATTGGCAAGGGTTCCCCCAGAAAACACATCCAAGAGGGATAAAAGTGCACTCCCCGCAAAAAGCGCCTGCAGTGAGCTTCGGTCGAGCCCAGCAGCTGGAATATGACCAATGAAGCGGTATGCCGCCAAAATAAGCCCTGTGATTACAATTTTCTTTCGAATGTCTGGAGAGTTTATACTTCTTGAGAAAAATGCAAATATTTCAGCAATCATTTAACTATTGTACCTCCGGCTTTCTTAATCTTACGAGCGGCAGCCGAGGTTACAGGCAGCTCGATAGTCAACTTTTTTGCTAATTTGCCCCCATCCACTATCTTCACTCCCAATAATGCTCTCTTCCGGCTTACCATCCCAGATTTAACTAATTTTTCCAGAGTAATATTTTCACCTGCCTTAAATACATTTAGCCTCTCTATCTTCATAGCGATAGATTTTTTTTGCGGCTTTAATTTCCCTTTGCCTCTTTGAAGGGGCAATCTTTTTATAAGAGACTTTTTTACTTTTATCCCTTCAAAAAGTAAGGGGATTTTTTTTCTGGTCTTTTGTCCTTTTTGCCCCCTACCTGACGTATGCCCGCCTTTACCGCTTCCATAGCCCCGTCCCACTCTTTTACTACTTCTTTCTTTTACTTTAGGGAGTTTATCCATTTTTTATTTTCTGTTTTCTTTGAATATCTTTAATAAGTTCAAGAGCTTTTATTGTCGCATAGACGTTTGTCACTTTACTTCTTGTACCCATGATCTTTCCAACTACATCGCGAACTCCAGCGGCTTCCAACACTACTCTCATTGGCCCACCGGCAATGATCCCAGATCCTTCTGGCGCTGGCTTCAGTAGGACCCGAGCGGCATTGTACTTTGCTCTAATTTCAAAGGGGATAGTCCTTCCAGATAAAGGAACCTCGGCCATTTTGCTTTTTGCTTTAGCAATTGCCTTTTGGATCGCTGATCGCACATCATCTCCCTTTGAAAGATCCGCACCCACCTTGCCATTCCCGTCTCCTACCACCACGAGCGCGGTAAACCTCATCTGATTTCCACCCTTAGTCTTCTTGGAGACCCTTTTGATCTCCACCACAATTTCCTTATTTTCACTATCTATATTTTGATTAAATCCACTCATTATTATATTTTTAAGCCGGCTTTCCTTGCCGAATCGGCCAATAATTTCACCTTACCATGATACTGATACCCACTTCTATCAAATACCGCCTTTTGAATTTTTTTACCAGAAGCTTTCTTTGCAATTTCCTCTCCAACACTTTTTGGATCATCTCCAAAAGCTGAACTCAGCGTAACACTTTTCTTATCATCTATAAGCTGGGCATAAATCTTTTTGTTCGACCGAAAAACAGACAGTCTAGGCACATTTTTTGTGCCTTTAATCTTTCCTCTTATTCGTCTTTTTCGAACTGATCTTAATTTTGTTAACATTTTATTCAGATGCACCAATGGCTTGCTTTCCAGGCTTTCTTCTTATCACTTCACCTTGATATCTAATCCCGCTTCCTTTATATGGATTCGGCTTCCGAACATCGCGGATCCTTGCCGCAACTTGACCAACCACCTCTTTATCAATACCTTCAATGGTAATCAAATTCTTCTCAACCTTAAACTTGGTATCCTGAGGAGCTTTTATGATAACCGGATGAGAAAACCCAACTGACAGCACTAGATCATCGTCTTTCACTTCTGCTCGATATCCAGGGCCTTCAATCTCAAGCGCCTTGGTCCAGCCCCCACTTACTCCTTTCACCATATTTTGCAGGTGAGATCTTATTGTTCCCTTTAAGACTTTTGCCTGCCTAGTTTCTTTTTTCTCCACGACCAATAATTTCCCATCCTCCTCTTTAATCTCAAGCATATGGGGAATTTCTTTGAAAAGCGTGCCTTTAGGTCCTTTTATCTGAACCTTTCCGTTAGCTTGTTCGAAACTGACGCCTTCTAATAATTCGACTGGTAATCTACCGTATCTTGCCATATCACCAAATTTCCGCTATTACTTCTCCGCCAACTTTTTTCTTCAGAGCCTCCTTTGAACTAAGAATCCCCAAAGGGGTTGAAAGGATAAAGACAGATATACCTTTCTTTCCGGACAAGGCTTTAACATCAAGATATTTTCTCTGGCCAGGCTTTGACCATATTTTTAGATCTGTCAAGAGTGGGCTCTTTTTGTGATAAGCAATCTCAACCAGCAAACCATCTTTATTCTTAACCACATTCGACAAATAACCCGCCCTTTTAAGGGCAAGGACGGTTTTATGAATAAAATTTGACACTTCAAGCGACACCTCTCGATTCCCAACGAGCGCGGCATTTTTTATTCTAATTAATGAATCACCGATCGGATAATTTATCATATTTACCAACTTGATTTTTTAACACCAGGAATTTCACCTTTGTGTGCATATTCTCTAAAACAGAGCCTACAAAGTCCGAATTTTCTCATATATCCTCTTGGACGTCCACAAATCCGACACCTATTTCGATATCTGGTCTTATACTTTAATTTTTTTGTTTCTCTAACTATTTTTGACTTTTTCGCCATTTTACTTTTTCCGATTTTAAATCTCCTCCTTACTAAAAGGCATACCTAATAATTCAAGCATTTTAAACGATTTTTTCGGATCACCAGAATTAATAACTATTGTCATCTCCAGACCGTGCGGTTTACCCACCTTGGCAATATCTAATTCTGGAAAAACAGTATGTTCAGAAAAACCAATTGTATAATTCCCAGCCTTATCGAAACTTTTTCTTGGCACACCTCGAAAATCTCTTAATCGCGGAAGTACAGCCGTAATTACTTTCGCTAAAAAGCTATACATTCGCTCCCCTCTCAAAGTAACTGTCAAGCCAACTGGCATTCCTTGCCTAATCCCAAAGCCAGCGATTGATTTCTTCGCCGGCTGGACCTTTGGCTTCTGCCCAGTTATGGTGGCTAAATCTAATTGCAACTGTTCTTTTAATTGCTTGTCTTTATGTAAATCTTTAATGCCCATGTTAACAACAACTTTGTTAATTTTTGGCACCGAAAGCCGGTTTTTTGTCCCAAACTCACTCATCATGCCCTTAACCACTTCCTTTTCATATTTATCTTTTAATAAATTCTTTTTCTTCATTTTTCCTTAATGTCTAGCAAATGTCCGCCTTTTTTTGCAAACCTAAGCTTTTTCCCTCCCTGAATTTTAAAACCCACCCGGGTAGGTTTTTTGGTTTTCGGATCTATAATAACTAATTTAGAGACATCTATCGGCCTTGGAATTTCATAAATCCCTCCCTTATTATCCTTGGCTAAAGCCTTTTTGATATGTTTTTTATACATATTTACCCCAGGCACCAGAGCAGTACCTTTCTTGGGAAAAATTTTCTCAATTACTCCATCCCTTCCTTTATCTTTCCCTGAAATTATTTTAACTTTGTCTCCAACTTTAAATTTAAGCATTTGTTATACAACTTCCTTTGCAAGCGATGCGATCTTTGTATAGCCTGCGTCTTTAACTTCTCTCGCAATCGGACCCAAAACCCTCGTCCCTAATGGCAATCCCTGTTTATCTATAATCACGGCAGCATTGTCGTCAAAACGGATATAAGTGCCATCCTTCCTTCTGACTTCTTTCTTTGTACGCACAATTACGGCTTTGACCTTTTCCTTGTTTGACACTGTCCCGTTTGGGTCAGCACCTTTAACAGAACACTGCACTACCTGCCCAAGAGTTGCTTTCTTCCCTATTTTTACAGAAATACCAATTACCATTAATTGTTTCGCTCCGGAATTATCCGCCAAATTTAATCTGCTTCTAAGCTGTACCATTTTATTTCTTCTCTTTCTTTAAAATTTCAATTATTTTCCACTTTTTAAGTTTACTAACTGGTCTTGTTGTCACAAACCTCACCATATCTCCCAGCTTTGAACCAACCTCATCGTGTACATGATATTTCCTCGATTTTCTAATTCGTTTTTCATAAACCGGATGGGCAAAAAACCGCTCAACCACTACTGTTGCGGTTTTATCCATCTTTTTTGCTACTACTGTTCCTGTAAATATTTTCATTTCTTTTTTTGCTGCTCTCTCAAAATAGTCATAATCTGAGCAATATCTCGTTTAATGGCTTTTGCTTGCTTTGTGTTGCTTTCTTTGCCAACCGACATCTTCGCCAAAAACATATCTCTTTCCTTATTTTTAGCGATTACCAAACCCCCCAGCTCCTTTTGATCTTTTTTCCTTAATTCCGCCAAATCTCTTTTTTTCATGGTTATTCTTTAGTTATATATCTCGTCTTAAATGGTAATTTATCTGATGCCCGCCTAAAAGCTTCCCGGGCCGCGTCCTCACTAATCCCGGCGACTTCGAAAATGATTTTGCCAGGTTTAACAACCGCGACATAGCGATCAACATCTCCCTTTCCTCCACCCATTCTTTGTCCGGCGGGTCTTGCAGTTACCGGCTTATCCGGAAAAACACGGATCCATACTTTCCCTTTTCTCTTCAGGCTATTTGAAATCGCTCTTCTGGCCGCTTCAATCTGAGCGGCAGAAAGCCAAGCTCTGCCAAGAGATTTTAACCCGTACTCTCCAAACTCCAGAGAAGATCCTCTCATCGACATCCCTCTCCTTCTTCCCCGAAAACTTTTTCTGTATTTACTTTTTTTAGGCTGCAACATCAGTTTCCACTAGGTCTATGAATCCAAACTTTCACTCCGACATATCCTCTTTTAAGAAGTGCAGGCATTTGGGCATAATCTATATCACTCCTTAAGGTCTGTGTTGGGACAGACCCTTGATTATATTTTTCAACTCTAGAAATTTCAGCTCCCCCAATCCGCCCGCTTAGTACAATCTTTATGCCGCTTGCTCCTGACTGCATCACGCGATCCATTGTACGGGCCACAACTCGTCGATGAGGCATTCTGCGCTCAAGTTCTCCGATTATTCTATTAGCAACTAGTTGAGCAGATAACTCAGGATTTTTTACCTCGTGCACTTGTAAGTCAATTTTAAGCGTCTTAGGAGCACTCCCTCGAACCTTCTTAATAATCCTAAGGATGTCATTTTTTATTTCCTCAATCCCAGACCCGCCCCGCCCAATGACTACTCCAGGTCTGGAAACAGTCATTGTAATGACCATGCTTTTGGGAAGCCGCTCAATTTCTACACTAGTTATCCCGGAAACCTTCAATTTTTCCATCAAAAACTTTCTGATTTTGATATCCTCAATCAGCATATCTTTGTAGGATCTGTCATCCACAAACCACCTTGATTTCCAAGGAATAAATTTACCTACTCTAAAACCAATTGGATTAATTTTTTGTCCCATTTTTACGCTTTTGTTTTTCTTTTTCTTTCTTTGCTTCAACGATAACTTTTATATGGCTCATTCTCTTGAGAACAGGGTGCCATCGCCCTCGAGACACAGGCCTTCCCCGCTTAATTCTCGGGCCCTCATTGATCTGAATTTCCACAAAACGCAGGTCTGCCGAGTCAATGCCTTTATTCTTTGCATTAGACACGGCCGACTTGACCGCCTTAAGGAGGGGCTCAGCTGCCCTCTTATTAATTAACGGCAATACTTCTATTGCTTGCTCTGGTGTAAGTTTTCTAATAGAATCCACAACCAGCCTCAGCTTTCGAGGTGTTATTCTAACATACTTCTGTTCTGAGTTTGCTTTCATACTAGGTTTTTTCAACTATTCTCTTTACTACTTGCCCATGCCCCCTAAAAGTCCTTGTTGGTGCAAACTCTCCAAGCTTGTGCCCTACCATATCCTCAGTCACAAAGACATCTATAAAAATTCGGCCATTGTGTACTTTGAAATACTTCCCAACAAACTCAGGAGCAATTGCACACCCGCGCGACCACGTCTTTATGGGGCTGTTTTTGCCTCCCACGCCAGAACGCACCTTTTTTATCAGGCGCTCATCAACATACGGTCCTTTTCTACTACTTCTTGCCATTTGTTAACTATGCTTTCCAGGCTTCCTCCTGGTAATTATAGCTTTATCTGAATATTTCCCTTTTTTTCTTGTTCTGCCCACTGCAGGCCTCCCAGTATATGTCTTTGGGTATTTTAATCCAACTCCGCTTCTACCTTCTCCACCCCCATGAGGATGAGCCCCCGGGTGCATCGCAACTCCGCGAACTGTCGGTCGCCTCCCCATTCGTCTTGCTATTCCAGCTTTTCCAAGTCTTCTCGCCCTAAACTCTGGATTACTAACCTGGCCCAAAGTGACATAACACTCGGATTTAATTCTTCTAAGCTCACCTGAAGGTAATTTAATTTGAACATATTCATCTTCTTTACCTTGTAACTGGGCAACACTCCCCGCGCTTTTAACTAATTGCGCACCCCTTCCTGGCCGAATTTCGATATTATGTATCGCGGACCCAGCAGGGATCTTGGAAAGCGGGAGTGCATTCCCCGCGTTTAGTGGCGCCTCTTCAGAGGCAATTACTCTCTGTGAGACACTCACACCATCAGGGCACAAGATATATCTCCTTTCTCCGTCTTCATATAATATTTTTGCGATACGGGCATTACGATTTGGATCATATTCAATCGCCTCAACAACACCCCAAATATCACGTTTATCCCGCAAAAAATCGATCTTTCTCAAAAATCTTTTATGCCTTCCCCCCTGGTGACGGACAACAACGCTACCCCACGATCTCCCCGATTTTTTCGGTAATATTGATTTTAATTTTACAGTCATTTTTTCTTTTTATCCTCGCCAAACAAACTTATTGACTCCTTTTCTCCAACAGTAACGATAGCCTTTTTTCGTGCTCTAATTGTTTTCTTTTTCCTATGAGTACGCTTTACCCGAGAAATATAGTTGACCGTCTCAATCTTCTTGGTCGTCACGTCAAATAAACTTGATACAATCACCCCAATTTGTTTTTTAGTTAAAGATGTTGGAACCCAAAAAGAATAACGGCCATTGGCTGCATCCTTGAGACTTTTTTCAGTTAATATTGGTTTTATTCTCATTTTTTAATTTTCTTTACAATGAAAACTTCTTTATCAAAAATAATTTGTCCGCCGAAATAAACCAAAAAGGCATTTAAATCTTCAAACCTGACAACATTCACTTTAGGGATGTTTCTAAAATTTCTGCCAGTTTTGACATTCTTACTAGAAAGGACAAGCGTAAATTTAACTTTTTTTCGATCTAGTTTTTCTCCTTTGATTATCTTTTCAATAAACTTGGCCGCATCCTTGGTCTTTTTAACATCTCCAATCTTAACTGCCCCAGTAATTTTTTTATTTTTAGCCTTAAGAGATAAAGCCACATTGCGTGCCTTTATTCTCATCTTCGCAGGGATAGTTAATTTTCGCTTTAGCCCCTTGGGTCCATGCGCTATCCCTCCCCCGACAAATAACGGTGCACTTTTTGCTCCATGTCTTGCCCTACCTGTACCTTTTTGTCGATACCATTTTGCCGTGGTTAACGAAACTTCTCCACGTGTCTTGGTCTTCGAAAAACCTATATGTTGATGTGCACGATAAACATGCAGGACCTGCGCCAAAAGTTTTAGATTTATCGGCTCACTGAAGTATTTCGGAAGTGTAAATACTGACTTCGCATTTGAACTGGTGGAGTAGATGTTTATCTTCATTTTATTTTTTCAATAACCAATAATCCATTTGGAATTCCCGGAACAGGACCGGAAACCTTTAACTCATTTCTCTCAAGATCAACCCCCAACACCTTCAAATTTTTTACAGTTACTCTTTCCCCGCCCATTCTCCCTGCCATTTTTTTGCCCTTATATACCCTACCTGGTGTGGTACCTTGGCCGATTGATCCTGGTCCGCGATATTTGGTGCCCTGGCCGTGGGTCTTCGGCCCACCTGAAAATCTCCAGCGTTTTACCACTCCAGCAAATCCCTTTCCTTTGCTCACTCCGGTGACTCGAACTAAATCACCTTTGGTAAAAATTTGGGAGAGATCGATAACGTCTCCCACTTTAACCTCCCCGCCGTCATTTTTTTTTGGCTCCGAATTAAAACGAATTTCCCGCAAAAAACGAGGGGCCTTCTTAGTAATCTTAAGCCCCTTCAAATGACCTTTTTCTGGTTTTGTAAGCTTTGTGGTTCGTTTCTCTCCAAAGCCAACCTGCACTCCCCAATATCCATCATTTTTAAGGGTCTTAACTTGTGTCACCACGCAAGGCCCGGCCTTAATTAGAGTAGTAGAAATGCGCCTATCCTCCTCAAAGGCTTGGTCCATCTTAATCTTAGTGCCAAGAATGGTATTTAACATCTTTCACAAAAAAACGCCCGAAGGCGCAACCCCAAAATCTTCTTCGTCTTAAGCTCGAAGCTAGGTAATCATCACCTCCACGTTAGCGCAAAGTATAGCAAATTGCCGAGCTCGGAGCAAGGGATCTCGGCTACATCTTTACCTCAATGGAGACACCGGCGGGAAGGTCGAGATTACTGAGGCTGTCAACAGTCCTATCGCTTGGGTCAATAATATCAATCAAGCGCTTGTGCACCAAAATCTCGAAATGTTCCCTCGCATCTTTATTGACAAAAGGGGATTTTTGAACCGGAATAATGGTACGTTTAGTAGGAAGTGGAATTGGACCAACAATTTTCGCCCCTGTAGCCATGGCTGTGTCGAGGATCTTTGCGGCAGCTTCATCTATAACTCTATGGTCATAGCTTTTCAGCTTGACTCTTAGTCTACCTGCTGGCATTTTAATAAAATAATAAAGTGCTTACTTGGTAATCTTGCTGATTACTCCTGCTCCGACGGTTTTACCACCCTCACGAATAGCAAAACGCATCCCTTCTTCCAGGGCAATCGGAACAATCAATTTAACATTCATTTTGGCATTATCCCCAGGCATCACCATCTCAATGCCTTTGGGCAAAGTCACTTCACCTGTAATATCAGCTGTCCCAATAAAGAACTGTGGTTTGTAACCCGAGAAAAATGGAGTATGCCTACCATGTTCATCTTTTGAAAGAATATATACTTCTGACTCAAATTCCGTGTGGGGAGTAACAGTACCGGATTTGGCCAAAACTTGCCCCCGCTCAACATCCCCTTTTTCAACTCCCCTTAGAAGAACTCCCACGTTGTCGCCTGCGAGAGTCTCATCAAGTGACTTCCTAAACATCTCGAGCCCCGTAACCACCGTCTTTTTAGTGGCTTTAATTCCAACGATCTCAATCTCTTCATTCACTTTAAGTTTTCCTCGGCTAACCCTTCCGGTTACCACTGTTCCACGACCTTTGATTGAAAAAACGTCCTCAACTGGCATCAAAAACGGCTTATCTTCGTCCCTTTTTGGCTCAGGGATATACTCATCTACTTTATCCATAAGCTCAAGGATCGATTTCTCCGCCTCTGCATCACCCTCAAGGGCTTTCAACGCGGAGCCTCGGACAATAGGGATCTCTTTACCGGGGTACTCGTACTGAGTAAGAAGCGCACGCAAATCCTCCTCTACCAAATCAAGGATTTCCGGATCATCTACTTTATCGCATTTATTCAAAAAGACAACAATAGCGGGGACGTTCACCTGTCGGGCTAAAATGACGTGCTCCCTAGTTTGGGGCATTTGTCCATCTTCTGCACTGACAACCAAAATTGCCCCGTCCATCTGAGCGGCGCCGGTAATCATGTTTTTAATGTAATCTTGGTGGCCTGGGGCATCAATATGAGCATAATGACGCTTTTTAGTCTCATATTCGATATGGGAAATATTAATAGTTACTCCTCTTTCTTTCTCTTCTGGGGCATTATCGATTTGATCGAAGCTCATCGCTCCCTCTTCGCTAATACCGTGCTTCGCAAGCACCGTAGAAATAGCCGAAGTTAATGTAGTCTTCCCGTGGTCAACATGACCAATGGTACCAATATTAACGTGTGGCTTCTTCCTTTCAAATTTCTTTTTTGATTCTGCTGCCATGATTTATTTTTTTAAACTCAATCAATTTTAACTCGCTTTTACTAGCCAAAGCAAACCCCGTACTAACGGGGTAACGCTAGTATTATCACAAGGAAAGTTTACTATGTCAATAGTTACCTCGCCGGCACCTCGCTCCTTTTAGCAATCAGCTTTTCGGCAATATTTGCCGGAATTTCTTCATAATGCGATGGCTCCATATAAAAACTCGCTCTCCCTTGAGAAATAGACCTTAGGCTTGTAGCATATCCCGAAAGCTCGGCCAACGGTGCGACTCCAGTAATAATTGTAAAATTGGCCTTGTTTTCGGTCCCTTGAATCTGTGCTCTTTTTGAAGAAAGATCGCCAATAATATCACCCATAAATTCATCCGGAGTGGTTACTTCAATTTTCATTATTGGCTCAAGAAGAATCATTTCAGCTCTCTTAGCAGCATCTTGAAGAGCCAGGGACCCAGCAATTTTAAATGCAATTTCACTTGAATCAACATCGTGGTAAGTGCCATCATAGACTGCGACATTAATATCAGTCATCGGATAGCCTGCCAAAATCCCACTTTCCAATTTTTCTTTTACCCCCTTCTCAATGGCTGGAACATACTCAGAAGGGATTGAGCCACCTCTGATTTTATTAATAAATTCAAAACCCTCTCCGCGACCCTTCGGCTCAATCCGCAAGAAACAATGCCCATATTGCCCCCTGCCCCCAGTTTGCCGAATATATTTTCCCTCGCCTTCGGCGATTTTTTTAATAGTCTCTTTGTAAGCTACTTGGGGGGCGCCGGTTGCCGCTTCCACTCCAAATTCACGGCGCATTCTATCAACTAACACCTCAAGCTGAAGTTCTCCCATTCCAGAGATTATTGTCTGGCCAGTTTCTGGATTACTTCGAATCTTAAAGGTAGGATCTTCGTCTGAGAGTTTATTGAGAGCCATGCCCATTTTCTCCTGGTCCGCTTTGGTCGCCGGCTCTATCGCCAAAGAGATAACTGGCTCAGGAAAACTGATTGACTCGAGAAGAATAAGATTCGCGGGGTCACTTAAAGTATCACCTGTTGTGGTCTCCTTAATTCCAACAACGGCGACAATTTCTCCGGCATAAGCTTCATCTATTAGTTCCCTTTGATCAGCGTGCATTAGTACTAGCTTTCCAATCCGCTCTGACCTTTGTTTCGTAACGTTGTAAACGGTATCACCGGCCTTAATTTTTCCTGAATATATCCGCACATAAACTAGGCGTCCGACATGAGGATCAGTCACCACTTTGAAGGCAAGCCCGGAAAATTTATCTTCTTTTTTTCTCTCGCGGATTTCCTTTTTCCCAGTCTTTGGGCTCTGTCCAGAAACAGGCGGTAAATCAATTGGAGAGGGAAGATACTCAACCACCGCATCCAAAAGAAGCCGCACTGTAGCCATACGGTTGTCTCCTCCAAGTATCGGGAAAAACTTACCTTGAATCACCCCTAAACGGATCGCCCTTTTAATTTCCTGCTCAGATAACTCTTTGCCATCTAAATATTTCCCAAGCACTTCGTCATCAAACTCGGCCACTTTTTCAATTAATTGAGTGCGGTATTTTTTGGCCATGTCGGCCAGGTCGCTCGGGATTTCTTCTTCTTTTAACTTATTATCTTCTATTTTTTCATAAGTGAACGCCTTCATCTTAATAAGATCAACCACACCGCGTAGGCCATGCTCAATTCCAATAGGAATTTGTATCGGGGATGAATTTGCGCCCAATCGTTCATTTATAGACTTAAGACTCCCTTCAAAATCTGCACCTACCAAATTTAATTTATTGAGGATGCAGATTCTTGGGACATTATAAGTATTAGCCTGTCGCCAAACCGTTTCTGATTGACTTTCTACCCCAGTCCTTCCGTCAAAAACCATCACTGCTCCGTCCAAAACTCGAAGCGACCGCTCAACTTCAGCTGTAAAATCAATGTGACCCGGAGTGTCTATTATATTAATACGATAGTGTCCATCCCCTACAAATGAATCTCTTTTAAGGTCCCAAAATGTGGTAATTGCCGCGGAGACGATAGTTATTCCACGCTCCCGCTCCTGTTCCATCCAGTCTGTTGCAGTTGTCCCTTCATCCACTGATCCATGTTTATAGGTTTTCCCCGTTTCAAATAAAATCCTCTCGGTGGTTGTAGTCTTTCCCGCATCAATATGAGCAATAATCCCAATATTTCGGATTTTTTCATAGGGAACAGTGCGGTTTTCAGTAACCGCCGAGACCATTGCACTCTTTCTTTTAATCGCTT
The DNA here is from genome assembly GCA_000995185.1 of Candidatus Woesebacteria bacterium GW2011_GWC1_42_9. Lineage (GTDB taxonomy): Bacteria > Patescibacteriota > Microgenomatia > UBA8517 > UBA8517 > GWC1-42-9. The sequence goes on along the minus strand of LCET01000003.1, from coordinate 56,940 downwards.
GTGCCGCCATATATAAACAAATAATTTACCACCTGAAGTCCCGTAAAATACTTCGTATCACGGGATTTCTTTCGATTACCATCGAAAATGAGCGAAGGCTCGGTTGGCTTCAGCCATGCGTTCCATTTCTTGTTTTTTCTTAACAGCCCCGCCTTCCTCATTTGAAGCGTCGATAATTTCTGCCGCCAATTTTTCAGAAAATGTATGATAGTCGCTACTTGATCTTGCCCGCGCGGCAAAAATTAGCCACCTAATTGCCAAAGAAACTTTTCTGTCCCCTCGTACTGGTATAGGGACCTGGTAGGCTGCCCCTCCAACTCTTCTCGGACGCACCTCCATCAGAGGTTTAATTTTTTCAATGGCACTATCAAAAACTTCAACCGGTTTAGACTTAGTCTTTTTTTCAATAATCCCGAGGGCTCCATAAACCTGCTTTTCCGCGATACTCTTTTTGCCATCCTTCATCATGCGATTGATAAGTCTTGACACCAATTCACTCCCATAAATCACATCTGGGGTGACTTTTCTTTTTTTAGCTGGTCCTCTTCTTGGCATATAATTAATTTATTCTGCTTTTTCCTCGGAAGATCCTCCCGAAACAACTTCTTGCATTCCTGATTTTTTCGCTCCATATCTTGAACGGGAAGTTTTCCGGCCGACGACTCCTTTTGTGTCATATTTGCCTCGGACAACCTGGTAACGCACCCCAGCTAAATCTTTTACTCTCCCTGACCTCACCATGACAATCGAATGCTCAGCCAACTCATGCCCCTCTCCCGGGATATATGCTGTCACCTCTTGTTTATTCGAGAGCCTAACTCTCGCCACTTTTCTTAAAGCTGAATTTGGCTTTCTTGGCGTCATAGTTCTCACTGAAAGAACTACCCCGCGCTTAAATGGTGCATTAAGGGATTTAAACTTCCTATCTTTAGCATTAAACCAGCGCTTCAAAGCCGCTGTCTTCGTCTTTTTCCTAATCCTTTTTCTTGGTTTTCTGACTAATTGAGATGCTGTTGGCATAATATGTCTATTCTACAGGAATAAGCCTCCCGATAATCACATTTTCTTTCAAGCCGATAAGCTTATCTTTTCTACCAATGAGTGCGGATTTAGCCAGAACATCCGTTGTTTGCTGGAAGCTTGCTGCCGAGAGCCAGGATTCCGTAAACAAAGCCCTTTTGGTAATCCCTAGGATAACTTGTCTTGCACTAGCAGGTTCTCCTCCTTGTGCTAATACTGATTCGTTTTCTTCCTCAAATCTCGCTCGGCTAAGTTGTTCCCCGGGCAAGAGAGAGGTGTCGCCAGATGTCACAACTTTTACTTCATCGCTCATCTTCCTCACTATAACTTCAAAATGGCGATCGTTTATTGGTATCCCTTGTGATTCATATACCGACTGCAAACCTTCAACCAAATATTCCTGCGCCGCCCTAAGCCCTCTTATCAGGAGAATTTCTTGAAGATCCAAAAATCCTGAAGAAAGCTGGGTTCCCGCTTCAATCAACTGACCTGCTTCAACCACAAGTTTACTAGTCTTTGGGATTATATATTCCCGCGTCTCTTTAGGCTTAGCAGAAGAATTAGTGACAGTCACATTCCATCCTCCTTCTTGCTCGCTGATCTTTACTTTCCCTGGAAGCTCTGAAATTGGAGACAAAGATTTTGGCAATCTTGCCTCCAATAATTCTTCAACACGAGGCAATCCTTGGGTAACATCTATCCCTATAACCCCTCCCGTGTGCTTCGTACGCATGGTCAGCTGAGTCCCTGGCTCGCCGATAGATTGCGCGGCAACTACCCCCACGGGAGTACCTATTTCGACTGGCTCCTTATCAGAGAGATCCAAATAAGCTCATTTTTAGCTACAATCACCCGAATATCATCTTTAACATCTTCTCCTGCGAACCTACCCATAATGCGGCTTTCAAACGCCTTCGGTCTGGTACTTCTAAATATTGGTAAAGCCTCTTTGGTGTCACAATCTTCATTCCTAATTATCAAATCGTGAGCAACATCTACGAGCCTTCGTGTCAAATACCCAGCATCTGCCGTTTTAAGAGCAGTGTCAGATAATCCCTTTCTTGACCCTCTCGAAGAATTAACATATTCAAACACGGAAAGCCCCTCTCTGAAATTTGACTTTATAGGTAACTCCACAATTTCTCCGAGAGGATCGACTACAAGACCTCTCATCCCAGCCAATTGCTTTATTTGCTCTCTAGAAGTACGTCCAACTTTGGCGTCAATTACAAGTCTCACTGAACTATTAGGGTCAACTATCTCCCAAGTTTTATCGGCGATCTCTTCAGTGGTCTCAATCCACACTGATTCTACTAGTCTTTTCTTTTCATTGGCGGTAATTAACCCTTGAGAAAAATTCTCCTCTATTTCTGTGGCCCTTTTGTTTGCCTTTGCTATAATTTTTGACTTTTCAGGCAATATCGCCGCATCAGATATTCCAAATGACAAGCCCGACAAAGTCCCCCCAACAAACCCCAGATCCTTAATCTTATCAATCATCTTAATTACCCTCTCGTGTTCGATCTCATTGAAGGCTCTCGTAACCAGATTTGTAATCACCCCAGAACTTATATTCTCGTTAACATAACCCAAAGCATCCGGCAATACCTCGTTGAAGATCAATCTTCCTACCGTGGTCTCCAAGAGGCCTGTGCCGACCCGCACAGTTATCATTTGTCTTAATTCAATCTTCCCTATTTGATACACAAAGATTGCTTCTTCTGGATTAGAAAAAACGGCACTGTTTGGCTTTATTCTTGTGTCCACACTTGTCAGATAATAAACACCAAGGGCAATTTCTTTGGAAGCAGGAGCCGACATTGGAGATCCATCTGCAGGCCTCAAAAGATTTTTGTCAGACATCATCAATTCCACTGCCTCCTTTTTGGCTTTCTCTGACAGGGGAACGTGGACCGCCATCTGATCTCCATCAAAGTCAGCATTAAAGCCCTTACACACCGCGGGGTGAATCCTTATTGCATTTCCTTCAATCAATACAGGGAAGAAGGCTTGAATGCCCAGCTTATGTAATGTTGGCGCGCGATTTAGCAAAACGGGGTGATTTTTAGTAATCTCTTCCAAAATATCAAAGACCCCAGCCGGACGTTTTTCAAGCATATTCTTTGCCGACTTCACATTCGGAGCTATTCCTCTCACGATCATTTCTCGAAGAACAAAAGGCTTAAACATCTCCAATGCCATTTCTTTTGGAAGCCCGCACTGAGTTAGCTTTAATTCAGGTCCCACTACTATTACTGACCTTCCAGAATAATCCACCCGCTTCCCAAGCAAATTTTGTCGGAATCTTCCCTGTTTTCCTTTAAGCATATCTGAAAGAGATCTTAATGGTTGCCTCCCTCTGCCTCTCCTGGTTGCCTTTCTTTGAGAAGCATCAATCAAAGAATCCACCGACTCTTGAAGCATCCTCTTCTCATTCCTCAAAATAATCTCCGGAGCACCCAAATTGATCAAATGCTTTAAGCGATTATTTCGATTGATAACCCTGCGATAAAGATCATTTAAGTCGCTTGTTGCAAATCTTCCTCCAGATAACTGAACCATCGGCCTTAAATCAGGGGGAAGAACCGGGAGTACCTTAATTATCATCCAAACAGGATCAACTTTGGCAAGCCTCATCCCATCCACAATTTTCAACCTCTTGGTTAGCTTTACATATCTCTGGCTATTCTTGCCCTTCTTTAAAATCTTAATCTCTTCACGGATATTTTTGGCAAGCTTATTGAGATCAATATTATTCAACGCTTCCATTATCGCCTCAGCTCCCATCTTTACATCAACAAACCCAGACACTCCATAGAAATCAAGCTTGTCGTACTCATCTTCAGTAAGAAACCCAAACTGGAATACCCCTTTTACCAAATCTTCAAGCCGATTAAATAACTCCTTAGTCTTTTCCTGGGTAGATCTTTCTTCCTCTGCCAAGGTCTGTATTTTTTTCCTTTCGTCTAAATCAATTTCACTTATGGCAAGCGCCTGTTGCTCTTTATCTTTTATTCGACCGCGAGTTTTTTCTTTTCTAACAACCGCATCTTCTTTAACAATTTTCTTCTTTTCCTGATAAATCTCTTTTACCTCCAAAAGTTTTTCTTCACAAACACTCTTAAGCGACTTTAAGGCTTCTTTTCGGCCCTTGTCGTCAACGCTCATCACCATATAGCGAGCAAAATACACTACCTGCTCCACCGCTCTTGGAGGAAGGTCTAAAAGGACAGAAATTTTTGAAGGTGCTCCCTTAAAGTACCAAACATGAGCAACCGGGGCTGCCAAGCTAATGTGCCCCATTCTCTCTCGTCGGACCCTCGACTCGGCCACTTCCACTCCGCATTTATCGCAAACCACTCCCTTATAACGGATCCTTCGATACTTACCGCAATAGCATTCCCAGTCTTTGATCGGACCAAAAATCCTTTCGTCAAAAAGGCCGTCTTTTTCCGGCTTAAGGGTTCTATAATTTATTGTCTCGGGCTTGAGGATCTCACCCCTTGACCAGGCGCGTATTTCCTCAGGAGATGCTAATTTTATTTGTAGACCATTAATTTCCTTTAGGCCTCTCATGCTAACCAGTGGATCCGTGGAATTTTCAATCTTTTCTTCAGTCTCTTCTTTTAAAATCCCCTCGACATTTATTGCTAACCCTAGCGAATTAAGCTCACGAATAAGAACCTTAAAACTCTCCGGGACTTTGGCCTCGGGGATAGGCTCACCTTTCACTATCGCCCCAAATGCTTGTGCTCGTCCGACAATGTCGTCGGATTTCAAGGTCAGCATTTCCTGCAAAGTATAGGCCGCCCGATGCGCTTCTAGTGCCCAGACCTCCATCTCTCCAAGGCGCTGACCCCCCATCTGGGCCTTCCCACCAAGAGGTTGCTGGGTAACAAGCGAATAAGGACCAGTCGATCTCGCGTGGGTTTTATCTTCAATCATGTGTCTTAATTTCATGATGTAGCCAATTCCTACAACCGTATCTTCCTTAAGCGGTTCACTGGTCCGTCCATCATAAAGTCTCGTTTTCCCAGTCTCGCTCATCCCAACGCTTTGAAGCTCCTTGATAATCACTTCTTCGCTGATCTGGTCAAAAACTGGAATTTGTCCCTTTTCTCCCTTGTTATAGAGTGCCCAGCCAAGGTAGCTTTCCAAAAGTTGGCCCAAATTCATCCTCGCTAAGACAGAAAGAGGGGAAATGATAATATCAACCGGTGTGCCATCCTCAAGATATGGCATATCGGAAGTTGACATGATTTTTGCAATCACACCCTTATTTCCATGGCGCCCAGCCAATTTGTCTCCTACGCTTACCTTCCTCGTCTGAGCCACTTTAACAATAATGCTTTTAATTACTCCCGGGCCAAGCTCATCTCCTTTTTCTTTGTCAAGAATTTGCACATCAACCACAATTCCTCCTTCGCCATGAGGAACACGAAGCGAAGTATCCCGTACCTCTCGCGCCTTCTCTCCAAAAATTGCCCGAAGAAGCCTTTCTTCACTAGTAAGTTCTGTTTCTCCTTTAGGGGCTATTTTCCCGACCAAAATATCATTCGGACTCACTTCTGCACCTATGACGACAATACCATCCTCTGCTAGGTTGGCAAGCTCCGTCTCGGCAACATTTGGAATATCTCGGGTCAGCTCCTCCGGCCCAAGCTTGGTTTCCACCAAATCTGCTTGATATTCCTTAATATGGATCGATTTTAGAAGATCATCTTTTACCAAACGGTCAGAAATTAGTATCGCATCCTCAAAACCATATCCTTCGTAATTTGTATAAGCAATCACAAGGTTTTGGCCCAAAGCCAACTCTCCTTGATCTGAACTTGGTCCATCAGCAAGAAGATCACCCTTGTTAACTTTCTGACCAACCTGCACCCGCGCCTTTTGATTATAAGAAGTCGAAGCGGCGGTCTTTTTAAATTTGGACAAATGATAAATAATTGTTTTATGATTATCAGATAATTCCATATTAGGGTCGTCTATTGCCTCCACTTTTTTATCGAGCGAGACCTCTATCCTTTGAGCATCCACATAGGTCACTTTTCCTCTGTGTCCACTCCGAATCACCCCGCCCATTGCTTCAGCTATCACGCCCTCCATGCCAGTACCAACTATCGGAGAAGCGGGATGCACCAGAGGCACTGCTTGGCACTGCATATTTGAGCCCATCAGGGCACGATTTCCCTCGTCATGTGACAAAAATGGAATTAAAGCAGCACTCGCACCGAAAACCTGTCGCGGAGTGAGATCTATTAATGTAATCAGATTAGAAGAGCCTTCCAAAAAAGCACCTTTATAACGATAAGGAACGCGTTCATCTTCGATTAATCCCGTCTTGCCAATATTTATCCCGCTATGGGTGATGTACTGCTCTTCTTCGTCATCGGCGGCAAGATATACCATTTCGTCTGTAACTCTGGCCCTCTCAATACCCCCCACTTTTTCCTTCCTGACGACCCGGTAAGGAGCCTCAAGAAATCCATATTCATTTACCTGTGCATAAAGCGCCAGATATGTCACTAATCCAATATTTGGTCCCTCCGGAGACCGAACGGGATCTATCCTTCCATATTGGGATGAGTTAATGTCACGAATAGAAAACGATGCCCTCTCTCGGTTGATCCCACCCGGGCCAAGGACAGATACCCTTCTCAAATTATCTATTTCTGACAATGGGTTAGTGTTATCTAATATTGTGGAGAGTTGATTTGATCGGAAAAATTCATTTATTGCTACGATCAAGGGCCTAGCGTTAATTAATGACTGCGGCTGTGGGATATCGTCGGGGGAAATAAGGCTCATTTTTTCCTTTACCGATCTTTCTAGTCTCAAAAGCCCTGCCCTAAAAGCATGCGTTGCGACTAGCTCCCCCACTCTCCTCAAACGCCTATTTGAAAGATGATCAATATCATCAGTCCTTCCTTCCTCATTCTGGAGACCAATAAGGTAAGCTACCGTTGCAACAACATCTTCCTTGGTTAATACCCAATTCTGCTTATCGTTCGGAACGCTAATCCCCAGTCTTTTATTAATTTTATAGCGCCCTACTTTTCCAAGATTATAACGCCTAAAGTTTAGGAACAAAGTATCAAAAAGATTCTGCGCATTTTCCAAAACTGCCGGCTCCCCCGGTCGCATTTTCCTATAAATTTCCAGCAGTGCCTCATCTCGATTTTTTGTTTGATCTTTCTCAATTGTCTTTAAGATGTAGGAGTGATCAGGATCACTATCCACCTTAGAAAAGGCATCTTTAATATCTTTATCAAACTCAAGACCCATTGCACGAAGCAAAATAGTCGCCGGCATTTTTCTCCTTTTATCAATTCTTGCTGAAATAACATCATTTTTACTTACCTCAAATTCAAGCCATGATCCATGAAGAGGCCTTATTTCTGCCTGATGCAGCATCCTTCCACTAGAACGATCCGTCTCCCCTGAGAAATAAATTCCAGGAGAACGAACCAACTGATTAATTACTACGCGCTCTATTCCATTAATGATGAAGGTTCCAACGGAAGTCATTTGAGGAAGGTTGCCAAAAAAGACTTCTTGTTCAATGCTCTTTCCTGTTCTTTTATTTATTAAAGTGGTCTTAATTTTAAATGGAGCCGCAAAAGTAAGCCCTTTTTCAATAGCTCTTCCCGGAGTAATCTTTGGTTTTTCAAGCACATGCTCTCCTAAGATCAACTGCCAATTCTTTCCTGTAAAATCGTCTATCGGGGTAATTTGGGATATTTCTTCAGCAATTCCCTCCGTTAAAAACCACTGCCACGACTCTCTTTGGACAAGAGATAGATCCAGCTCCGGCAGTTTCTTTTCTATTTTTCCAAAATTACGTCTTTTTGTTTGGGCCATCTCGGAAGTACACAAAACTCCCGCTATGGAAAGCGGGACGAGCCTACATTCAGTACGCCTACGGCAAATTATAAGCCATAAACGAACGTTGTCAAGTCTATTTCTTTAGATATCTCGAAACGTTTTGATTGTGCTCTGAAAGCGTCTCTGCATAATGGATAACTCCATCGGTATCGTGAATATAGTACATATAGTCCGTGTCTTCTGGATAAACTACTGCCGTGAGAGAAATAATGCCAGGGCTTGAAATCGGACTCGGAGGGATCCCGGAAAATTTATATGTATTAAACGGAGAATTAATAGCCAAATCATCTTTAGTCAAATTTTTTGGCCACCAATCACAATCCACATTTTGTAATCTACAATTTTCACTGGCTATTGCATACTGGACCGAGGCATCAACTTGAAGCGGCCAATCATTCTCAAGCCGATTAAATAATATCCCAGATACAACAGGTCTTTCCTCGCTTGTCAAAGTTTCCCTTTCTAAAAGGGAAGCCAATATTACGACCTGATCAATACTTCTCCCTTTGCTCACTAAGTCAGTTCTCATTTTTTCAGTAAACTTTTGATCAAAAGTAGATCTCATCTTTGTAACAACTTTGTCCGCCGTTATATCCAAAGGAAATAAATAAGTATCAGGGTATAAATAACCCTCAAGTTCTCGGGTCTGCATCAAAAAATCTGCTCTAAATCCGTCTGCTACCGTTCCTCCTAAACCCAAACCTTCAATATAGCGCTCGACAATTTCTTCGCGGCGCAATCCTTCCGGCACAGTCACCCACACTTCCACCGGACCTTTAAGTAACATTTCGACAACCTCTTTCAAACTTAAATTACCCGATATTTTAAATTCTCCGGGAGGAATTTGATCAGAAATCCCAGTAATCTGGGTATAAAACTTAAAAGCCAAAGGACTTTTAATAAGATTCTGATCTTTTAGATCATTCGCAATTTTTTCAGCAGAAGACCCTTTTGTAATTAAAAATCTCTGAATCGTTTTGTCGTTTCCAGGAGCTTTGGAAACTGATTTCCAAAAAGTAAGCCCTGCCACCACAAAAACAAAACTTATAATTAGGAGGCTAATTGTTGCGAAACCAACTTTTCTCAACACTATACTTCTTCTATGAGGGCGCGGCGATAATTCTTATTCTTCGTATTGTAAATAAAGATGCGCCCGCAACTGCAAATTATCTTTTTACCATACTTATGCTTGACGCTCTTCCCTTCCGATAAATCTTTCCCGCAACCGACACACCTCCCCTGGCTCATCAGCCAAGCTTGAATTGGAGCAACCACATTTTTGAACATACTAACTATTAGTATACCAAACTTTAAAAGTCAATGAAGTAAATCCTTTGGGCAGGAGTTGTTATTTTCCTCCTGCCCAAACTTAATTATCTAAATCTTAAAGACGAGAACGCTCGTCACCAGTCGGATCAAGCAAATTAACTGCTGTAAGATAGCCGAACATCTTACAATCACCATCCTCACCAAAAAATCCAAGATATTCCGTATCTTCCCTTTCATTCATCGCTTTTTCCAGCTCTAAAACAGAGTTAACAGAAGCAACTCGTTTCGCTAGATCAAGCTTCCCTTCGAACTGATGATCATGGGACCCAAAGTACGCGACTAAAACAACAGTTGTCACGGAACACCTCCTATCAGACCTTCGTTAGCCCTTATTGTATAAAATTATCGGACTAACTTCTATCTAAATATTTCTGAAGGATTAAAGTGGCGGAGTAGGCGTCTTCCATCGCCTTTCTTTTTGAGCGTTTTATGTGAGCCTCCTGCGATAGTCTTTGGGCTTCATGGGTCGAAAGAGTCTCATCTTCATATTCAACAGGAACGCCTGATTTTCGTAATAATTCCTCACCAAACTCTCGGGCCTCATTGGCCATTTCCCCCTCACTAATCCCGACAATCACCTTTTCAATATTTTCAGCTCTTATAATTTCTGCGATTTCTTCACCAAAAGGAGATTTTAAGACCTTTAGTGGACTTGCCAAGGACCCTTCCGCGATGGCCACTCCAATTTTCTTTCTTCCATAGTCAATGCCTAATATCTTCATTTTTATATTGAGACAACGCGCGCGCGAACAATCAGTCTCTTGGGTCTTAAGGGATGTCCTGGCGGAGTACATGTCACTAACGTCACAAAAGAATCACTTAAATTCTGCTCTAATACCTGAATGTCGTTTGGGGAAACTTCAAACATATCTTCAACTTTATAGTAATACTTTGCCCCGTCATAGAAAACTTGTATTTCGTCTCCAATTTCCATTGTGGGCAGAGTGGAAAAAATCGTCATATAATCATCTGGGTTATAAAATTGGGGAAGGATAGAGTGACCAAAGATCACTGAATTCCCAGGTTTCCCTGGCAAGGCCGTGCCTGGATATTGAATTAAGGATTTAGATAAATCTTCCCCCCCTATTGCAACCGAGGCATCTTTAATCCCAAGGGAGGGAATGCTGATTGTGTAATGATCCACCAAGAGAGGGGACACTGTTTCGGTAACAACGTCTTCACTAAACCAATTACTTAGCCTCGTAAAATCGATTTCTTTTTTGGGAACAGGCGACAAATAAGAGGTAAACCTTGACGCCTCTAATTCATAAGTGATTATGGGTAATAAAATATATCCCAAGACAAGTATTCCCAAGGCTATGCCTGCCCCTCCGATAATTCTTTGATAGAACCCAGTTCTCATTTCTCTGCTTCTACCTCGATGCTAATATTTTGAGTGAGGTAGGGCAGATTACCCAAGATCGGTATGTTGAAATTTAATTCCACCTCGCTTCTTACATATCCTGGGATTGTTTTTAAATAATCTTGAGCAGTTTGAGGTTTTTTTCCAGCTATTTTTTTAGCAATTTCTTCAGTATCCGTTTCCGGCAAAAGATTTGCTTTAAACACCGTTTCATATATCCACTCGCCTCGGTCTACTTCCTCATCTAGCGAGAAATCAATCGTTATTTGCTCCGGGCGCAAAGCAAATCCAGACGGGATGCCTGGACCCATTAAATCAAAAGCAAATTTCCTTATCAACTCTTCGTTGACGGTGACGCCTTTAACATTGATTTTTAAATCCAAAGTAACATTCTCTGCTTCATCTTCCTCTTTTTGACTAAATTCTCGGCTAATTACATCCGTCTCAAGCACGCCATTCACAAGCATCATCCCTTCGCTGACATTACCGGATAACTTACTTTTCCCATCTTCAAGAAGCTCCTTAGTCAAGTCATCCTCCAGCTTATCCAAATCATCTTGAGATACGGCGACAATGTCACGGCTAGACCCTCCGCTAAATGCCACTTTAGCGATAGCGTCCACTTCGCTTTTTGGATAATTACCAACACTAAACCCGCTTTCTTCGCTCAAGTTATATTCCGCACCTATTCCAACCGCTTTCGCAGTTACTTTCTGAGTTCCTGGACTTGAAGGGGAAGATGCGGCTGAGACAGAAGCACTTTCCAAGGTCTCAAACTTCAAATCATCCTTCCCTAAAAGAATTGTCCCAGCGGAAAGTTTTACTGAAACTGATGTCCCGTTCCTAATTTCAACTGTTCCTTCTGCTTTGTCTCCTATTGTTATCGCCCCCGTTGCCTTATTTGTTTTACTCCCGCTAACTTCCACTTCAATTGTTTCACCTGGCAGAATTCTCTCCTCATAATCGGGGCTTGATAGGCTCTCGCTTAGTGTAATATATTCAGTCTCTTCCAAAGTCTTCGGAGAAACATAGATGACAACTTTAGCTTTTGGCAAGAAAATTGCAGAGGAGATAAATATCGCTAACAACAAAACCAACGCTGCGCCAACAACAATTTTCTTTTTTCTGATCGACCCCAACTCTATAAAACTTATCCTTGGCCAAGCTGGCAGTTTTTTTAAAATGACCCTCTTCATGCTTCTGCCTGGAAGATCCAATGAACTTTGAGGAATTTTGTCCACTTCTTTAGAAACATCTTGATTGAGAACAAAACCCATCTTCTCAGCTTCCACATTGGTATCCGAAGACAGTTCACTGTCTTTCACACCATCTCGCATTAGTACTCCCTCGACATTTCCTATCTCACTCGCCCCGGCCAAGCTCACTGCGACCGCTTTTCTTTCACTCCCCACTACTTCCACCTGCGGCGTATGAAGAAATCTTACCCCCTCTACTTTCGGATTATTTACCCAATCTGAAGAAATCAATATCTGCTTGGCATCTTCAAGCTCAGCTTCATTCCCGTTGTACAATAAAAATCTTGAGGGTAATGCGTCACTACCCTTAAACCTTGCCAGTCCTTCCATAATATCATCAAAAATTGAAATGCTTCTACCCACGTTTACAGATCCAATTAGGTTTCCAATTTTATATACTGCAATATCGACAGTATTTTCTCCCAGTCCTACTACTACCCCGGTTAATGGAGCTCCCTCCTCCATCTTTGCCGCATGAGCCAAAGCTTCCGAAAGGACGACGAAACCGCTTGGCTTAAGAGAAAGCTTTGAGCAAACGTCTTTAATCTGGTCTAAATGTTCCTTTTTAATACTGCCGTCTGCTACCCACGAAGAAGAAACGCCAAACACCGTCTTTTGCGGCTCAGGGGCTCCTTCAGGAAATTTATGGATTGCCGCAGACAAAGCAGAATCCACAACTTGCACTAAATCAGCCTCTTCCTCCCATTTAATAGAAGGGCTCACTGAAACAATATGGGCTAGTTTTTCCTCATTAATCGTCCACACCGCGGCTTGGATCCACCCCGGCTCGATAATCAAAGACCAATAAAACTCAGTTTGTTTGCTCATGGACAGCTATTTTTCAATAACAGCATAAATCCTCCTTACTCCGGAGGACACAGACTCTTCCTTATTAATTCTAACATGTCCTTTGATCTCAGAAAGCCTTTTAACATGAGGACCGCCACAAACTTCTTTTGAGAACTTGCCAATCGAATAAACTTTCACCAACTCGTCATATTTATGTCCAAAAAACGCCAAAGCACCAGCATCTTTTGCTTCATCTAGGGTCATCGTCTCACTTGTGACCTCAAGATCCTTGTCGATCTCTTTATTTATCAAGACTTCAACCTTCTTGATCTCATCTTCATTTAATTTCTCTTTATGAGAAAAATCAAATCGCAAGCGGTCGGAAGTTATATTAGATCCTTTTTGGGACACATGGTCGCCCAATATGCTTCTTAGTGCCGCATGCAATAAATGTGTGACAGTGTGAAGCTTTTTAGTCGCCTCCGAAGAATCTGCAAGCCCTCCTTTAAACTTCCCCGCCGAAGCACTCCTTGATTTCTCTTGATGCATCTCAAGCTCTTTCTGAAATTTATCTTTATCAATTTTTTGTCCTTTATCCGCAAAAATTTCCTGCGTTACTTCGAAAGGAAAACCATAAGTTTGATATAAATCAAAAGCTTTTTTACTATCTACAGAATCAATTTTTTCAATTTGCTTCATCCCTTTCTCAAGCGAGATAGAAAACCTGCCAACCTCATCTTCAATAACTTTTGCAATATCACTTTCAAAGTTTAAACTTAAGTCGCCACCTACAAGTTTCCCCTTTAAGTCACGTACCTTAAGCGCAGATCGCCTGATTAATCTTCGCAGTACATACCCTTGTTGTTTATTACTTGGCTCAACTCCCTCGCGAATTATCATGTTTGCCGCACGCATGTGGTCTGCAATAATTCGCATTGATGTTTCATTTCTCTTGTAAGCCTTCCCTGTCACGCTTGAAATTTTTTTTATTAATAAAACGAAAGCATCTATCTTAAAAACGTCCGGATCATCATTCATTGCTGCAGCAATCCGCTCGAGCCCTCCGCCAAAATCAACATTTTTTTGGGAAAGTTCTTTTAGTCCTTCTTTTGTCTTTTGATATTGTATAAAGACAGAATTTCCAATTTCCAAAAACCTCCCGCATTCACAATTTGGGTGACACTTTTCCCCAAATTTTGGATCATGTTTTACTTGAGTAAATTCGTAAAAGATCTCAGAATCAGGGCCGCCAATTTCTCCGACTGGCATTTTGTTCGGCGGGCCAGACCGGCTCCACCAATTCTCCTTCACTCCATAAAAGAAAATATGATCCTCAGGCACTCTAATTTTCTTCCAAATTTTGGCAGACTCTGTGTCGCGAGGCACTTCTTTGTTTCCCTCAAAACAAGACACATAAAGACGATTTCCATCTAAACCAAGCTCTTTTGTAAAAAATTCCCAGACCCAAGGCAATTGTTCCGCCTTGAAATAGTCTCCCAAGCTCCAATTGCCAAGCATTTCAAAAAAAGTGGTGTGGCGATTATCACCGACTTCATCAATATCCTGCAATCTGATCGAGGGTTGAACATCAACTAAGCGCTTGCCTTCTGGATGATTCTCCCCAGTCAAATAGGGAACCAATTGCTGCATCCCTGAAGAGGTAAAAAGGGTCGTGGGATCGTTCTCTGGTACGAGAGGAGCAGGGGATATTTCTTTGTGATTTCGCGGCTTCCCAATAAAAAACTTCAAATATTTCGCCCGAATCTCAGCTGTCGTCATGCCCAAATTATACAGTATTCTCTTGCGATCCATGGGTCTTCATTGTCTTTTTACGCCTGAACATTTCAACAATGCCGGTTAATTTCCCAGGACTAATCAGCCCGCCACCCAAAATCGCATCATCAAGAATAGAATTTAGCCTACGCAAAGCTCGTCTCAGATCCAAGATAATTAAGATTACCTGTATTCCGACAATCACAAGCAATGTCGTAAGAGCAATAACTACCACTACCAATAATGTTTGCACTCCTTCCATATTTTAAAACTTGGGGTTAATTGTACGACGAACCATAGTTTCTTTTCCAGAGCGGGAAATTGCCTTAATTTCAACAGAATTTGTGTCGGGAGAAATCTCAATTTCAGACACAAACTCACCACTTTCATCAATTAAAGCTGGTTGGTTATTTACTCTCACTGTCGCCCCGGCGTCAGTTCTACCAGTAACCAATAGACTTGGTTCGTAAACATCTTGATTTTCATACGGAGTTTTTACTTCCAAAAATGGGGGGGAAATAAAACCCTTGTATTGGAAACCAAGATACCCGACCACTGTAAGGCCAATTAACACAATTCCTATTAAGAAAGTTAGACGCGGAGACCACTTAAACACTTTCATTGCGATTGGCTCGATGACTAATTCCTGTTTTCTCGGAGGGTAATCCCTTCTTAATAACGCCAACGCTCTGGTTCTGTTTATTTTAAGGAAACTGGCCAAGTTTTTTACAAATCCTACAACCACTGTAAATTCCGGAAGGTTCACCCAATCTTCAGATTCAATCGACTTGATGAATTCTTTTTTAATTCTTGTCTCTCGTTCAATATCCTCAAAAGATAATTTTTTTGACAGACGAGACTTCTTAAGATAATTCCCCCCGACCACTCCGGCCGACTCTAATTGATCAAGAATCCTGGCCGCCCGAGCATATCCGACCGACAACCTTCTCTGTAGTAAACTTGCCGATGCCCGATCAAACTGACAAACAAGCTCCACTGCCTCCCTAAATTTATCATCCGTATCTCCATTAATCCCAGGAACGGACATACTTCCCGGTTTTGCCATTGCAACCACTTCTTCTGTGTATTGAGGATTAATTCCCAGGTTTCTCATAAACGAAATGAGTGCATTAATTTCTTTGTCCGAGACGTACGCTCCCTGCACTCTCATGGCCTTTGCTTGAGATGGAGATAGGTAAAGCATATCCCCTCGGCCTAACAATTTCTCTGCTCCTTGTGAATCAAGGATTACCCGCGAATCAACTTGTGAGGAAACGGCAAACGCAATTCTACAGGGAATATTTGCTTTGATTAACCCCGTGATGACATCGACTGAAGGGCGCTGTGTAGCCAAAATCATATGAATTCCTGTGGCTCGGCTCATTTGTGCAATTCTGGTGATAGAGTCCTCCACCTCGGCTGGGGAAAAAAGCATAACATCCGCCAACTCGTCAATAACAAGGATGATATAGGGAAGAGCTTGAAATCCACTCATTTCATTATACCCGGCGATGTTTCTTGCTCCTGCTTGAGCAAAAAGCTTATATCTTCGATCCATTTCAGAAAGTATCCACCTCAAGGCAGAGACGACCTTCTCAGGCTCAACGATCACAGGGGATAACAAATGCGGAATGTCGTTGTATCCTGTTAACTCCACTCGCTTAGGATCAACTAATATCAATTTTATTTCCGACGGAGAAGCCCTAAAAAGAAGGGTATTAAGAAATGCATTTATACACACACTCTTCCCAGAGCCAGTCTGTCCCGCAATTAAGATATGCGGCATGTCAGCCAAATCAGCAATCACCGGATTCCCAGCCACATCCAGGCCCAAGGACACCGCCAATTTAGACTGAGTCTTTTCCATCACTTCTGATGAAAGCATCGTCTTTAAAGGTACAAACTCTGGAGTCTTGTTAGGGAGTTCTATCCCGACCAAACTTCTCCCTGGAATGGGCGCTTCAATCCTAATTGAGCCATTTGGCGCGGCTAGAGCAAGCGCAAGGTCGCGCTCAAGAGCCGTAATTTTTGATAATTTTGTCCCCAAGGCTACTTCGAGAGCGTATTGAGTTACCGCAGGGCCCAGGTTTACCTCAACCACTCTCGCGGTAATCCCAAAACTTTCCAAGGTCTGCTCAATAACTGCCGCATTACTTTTAATATCTCCTCGATCAGCTTTTCCTTGGTGAGATCCTTCCAATAAGTCTAGGGAAGGATATTTCCAAACTTTGTCATCCCCCGGCATATTACTGACTAGTTTAGGAGCAAGGCTTTCTTTCGCTTCCGTATTGCCTTTATCGGAGATCGGTTTTTGGTTACCCTGAGATGATTGATTGCCCCCAAGGACCTTTAAACCCCGTTTTCCAGAAAATCCTGGAGTCTTAAAACTTTTATCTCCGATCAGATAGTAGCGTATCTGCCGAAGAATTGCCCCAGTAATAATTAAAACCCGATCAAAGGAAGTATTAAAAAGAACAATTAATCCAGCAATGCTTGTCCCCAAAAGCACCAAAAAAGCCCCGGCAGGGGTGACTAAAACCTCTACCCCCTCCCAACTGGTGCGCCCTACTATCCCAGCACGCGTGAGAGTAGAAAAGGAAACAAAAAACAAAAGCATTCCAATGACGACGTTGGCTTGCCCCAAGGGGAATCTCAATCTTGAAATCATAAATCCGATAGAGAGAAAAATAAATGGAAGAAAAATGCTTGACCATGCAAAGTATAAAACCAATAAATCATTTAAGCGGACCAAGGCACTCCCTCTTCTCGAAAAAGAGATCACCACAAGTCCCGAAAGAGCAAAAAAACCAATCTGGATCACAGAAAAAATTGTTTCCCTCTTAAGGGATATCCCAAATCCTCTTGATGACTTTCTGGAGCCCTTCTTTCTGCGCTTCCTTCCCATGTAATCATTATAGTGAAGAACTTGCCCCTGGCCAAGCGGTGCATGACCAGGGGTATAAATTAATTGTGGGGTTTAAGCTCGTCTGGGAAAAAGGTAGCTTCCTTTCCAACATCCAAGGTATTCTCCCCACAAAGATGCCTTACGATCTTGCATCGCCACCCTCCGGAGAAATAAGGATTTCTCCCTAGTACTTCAACAAGAGCGTGCATACGCATAATATCTTCGGCAATTCCCACTTCGTAAGTTTTGCCAATTTCAACAAACATTGAATTCAGCTCCAAAACTACCGAATAGATAGGCCATTCTACCAGAAATCTGAAGAAGTTTCAATATTATAGGTTTATAATTCGATTACGGCGGGAAGAATCATGGGGCGGCGGCCAGTCGCTCTTTCAAAATGCATTTCCAAAAAATTTACAGTTTGTGCTTTTAATGTATGGCTATCCCTAATCTGCTTTTTGTTTAAGAAACTCACTAATTTTTGTGCGGAAACCCTTAAAAATTCTCTTTTCGCTTTTTCAAAAACAAATCCGCGACTAATAATCTCCAAACTTTCTAGAACTTGCCGCTTAACGGTGTCAAACTTTATTACTACTATCACCACGCCTTCCTCAGCCAGTATCTTCCGGTCTCTTAAGACAATACTGTCAACCCCTCCAACTTCCAGCCCGTCAATCAAAATCTCCCGCGCTGAAACTGATTTTCCTCTTCTTGCCGAGCCATCATGCCCAAATTCCAGCACCTCGCCGGGGGAGAGTTCAAATACTTGATTTTTACGTGCTCCCATGCCCTGCGCAATCTCACTGTATGCCCGATTATGTCTAATCGTCCCCCCAATTGGAATAAAATATTTTGGCTTAACTAAACCAAAAAGAGTCCTGATGTCGTTTTGACTGCCGTGGCCTGAGACATGCAGGTTTTCTTGAATGTCATAGTAGTGAACATCAACCCCGGATTCAATTAACCGATCAACGACATAATCAACATTCTGTTTCGATCCTGGAGGGGCTGGGTCTGCTGAGAAAATAACCGTATCTTGAGGACTGAGTGACAACTTCTTATGTTCCCCCAAGGCAACTTTATAAAGCGTACTTCCCATTTGCCCATATGAACCAGAAATTATAAACATAATCTGTTTACTATTTGCGCGTCTCAACTTGTTTAGGCTTACTATCCAATTCTGTTTGTAATTTAAATACCCTAAACTTTTAGCGATCTCGGCTTTCCTTTCAATAGATCTGCCTGCGAAACAAACTTTTCGATTATACTTTACCGCTACATTTATAGCCTGCTGCATCCGGGAAATATTCGAAGAAACTGTCGTAAAAAATACCTTACCGTGAGATTTTTTAACTATATTTTCTATTTCTCCCTCGATAGTTTTTTCACTTTCAGTATATCCAGGCGTGGTCGACCCTAAAGAATCAGACGCCAATGCGAGTACCCCCTCTGCCGCAAGCATCGAAGCGCGAGCGATATCAAAGGGCTTCCCATCGACAGGGGTCCAATCAAATTTATAGTCAGGGACATGGAAAACTTTTCCAACAGGCGTATCAATAACAAATCCGACCGCATCCGGAACCGAATGAGCAATTCTAAAGGGGGTCACACTTAAATTGCCAGCTCGAACAGCAGGTCCTTCAGGATCAATTACTTTGAGTTTCGCTCCAAAAACCTTATAATCCTCAAGCTTGTCATTGATAAAACCGATCGTCAATTTTGTACCATAAACAGGCACTTTAAATTCCCGAAGCAAAAATGGAAGTGCTCCTAAATGATCCTCGTGACCGTGAGAGATAAAAATAGCTTTCAATTTTTTGCGATTACTCCTCAGGTAGGAAAAATCTGGGATCACTAAATCAATCCCATACATCTCCGGCTCCGGAAAACCTACCCCACAATCCACCATTATCAAATCATCTCCGTACTCGTAAACATAAAGGTTCTCGGTTACTCCAGTGGAGCCTGATAAGGCTATAAATTTAAGGTTTACCATTGAGGCATATATTCTTTGACATTTTCTCCATTAATTGTAATTGTTTGGGTCTTTCCTTCCACAACCATTCTCGCAACTTTACTCACTACACCTTTAATAGTCCTTTCCAAAGTCCTGATCCCGGCATCAAACCCCAAGGGGCGAACAATTTGCGGCCAAACACCATCATCGAAAACTATTGCTCCATTGGGGATTCCTGATTCCAATAATGCCCGGGGTAATAAATATTTTCGTCCAATCTCAATTTTCTCTTGGTCTGTATAGCTTGGCATGGTGATCGGCTCAAGCCTATCCATCACTGCTGTAGCTATCCCGGTCGTATTGTTAGCAGTCGCGATAAAAATAGCTTCAGACAAATCAAAAGGATAATCGATATAATGGTCCACAAAAGCTTGGTTTTGCCTGGGATCTAAAAGCTCGACTAATACACCCATTATCGAAGCTCTGCCTTCGTCAGTCACTCGATCAATTTCATCCAAAAGGATCACCGGGTTTTTGCTCTCGGCGCTGCGAAGGGCTTTAATGACCTTTCCTGGTTCAGCTTCTGCATGTGCTTTTGATTGCCCACGAAGGTCCAACGGATCTCCCATCCCTCCAAATGGGATCCTTGCAAATTTTCTTCCCAATGCTTCCGCGATAGACGCCGCAATTGTTGTTTTGCCAGTCCCCACTAATCCCACAAAACACAATATCGGCGCACGGGCAATTTCCCGACTTTGAGATTTAAGTATCATGACTGACATATACTCAATCACTCGATCTTTTAGTGCCAGCAATCCATAATGATTTTTATCCATTGTTTCTTTAGCTTTTTGAATATCTAAGATGTCTTTAGTCCGCTTTTCCCAAGGAAGAGCAACTATCCAGTCAACATAACGGCCTATCCGATCTAGTTCCGGCAAAAAAGTCTTTTCGTGCAAAATTTCGTAGAGGAACGACGACTTGCCCGAGCCCGATACGCCGGTTACCGCAACCAGCCGGCCGAGAGGCACCTCGACGTCCAAGTTTTTGATATTAAACACCGAGCCGCCTTTTATTTTCAGTGAGCCTTTATCTTTTTCTCTCCTTTGCGAGACTAATCTACTTGTCGGGAAATGCGGTCCAGAGCCAGACCTTCCCACTCTGGGACGATTAAAACTTCTCCTTTGACCGCCCTTGCGGAAATCTCTCTGAGGGGGCCTTTTTTTCTCTTTGCTTGGGTCCAAAATCATTGATAAATTAATCCTCCCCAGGTTATCAATCTCCTTAACTCTAACCTGCACTTTGTCGCCTAATTTAACTACCTTATTCGCATCTTCCACAAATCCTTCAGACATATCAGAGACATGCACAAGCCCTTCTTTACCAGGAAGCACTGCGACAAAAGCGCCAAAAGA
This sequence comes from Candidatus Woesebacteria bacterium GW2011_GWC1_42_9, assembly GCA_000995185.1. Taxonomy (GTDB): domain Bacteria; phylum Patescibacteriota; class Microgenomatia; order UBA8517; family UBA8517; genus GWC1-42-9. The sequence continues at coordinate 36,245 of LCET01000003.1, read as the reverse complement.
TTCTATTCTCTTAACTGTTCCCTCATAAATTTCACCTGGTTCAACTTCTTTTACCAGATTCTCTACCCAAGCGAGTGCCTCGTTTACCTTCTCGCCATCTATCCCAGAAACACTGACAGTTCCATCATCTTCAACGTCAACATCAGCCCCGGTAGTCGCGATAATATTTTTAATAGTCTTTCCCCCCGGACCAATGACCTCACCAATTTTGCTTGGATCAATCTTCGTTGATTTTATTTTCGGTGCATGCTCCGAGACTTTTTCCCGGGCTTTATCAATGGTCGCAAGCATAGACTTTAATATCTCAGCGCGTCCTGCTTTTGCCTGAGAAAGGGCCTTTTTCAATATGTCTGGGGTAAGTGACAAAGTTTTAACATCAAGCTGAAGCGCGGTAATGCCATTTACTGATCCTGCAACTTTAAAATCCATATCGCCGTAGTAGTCCTCAATCCCAGCAATATCGGACAAAATTGCGATCTTCTTCGCGTCTATCACAAGTCCCATTGCAATCCCCGAAACTGGCCTTTTGATGGGAACACCTGCGTCCATCAAAGACATTGTCGAGCCGCAGACCGACGCCATTGAACTTGATCCGTTTGAACTCATAATCTCACTAACCAAATAAATCGCGTATGGAAACTCTTCATTGCCAGGAATTACTGGAATCAAGGCTCGCTCGGCCAGTGCACCATGCCCAATCTCCCGCCTCCCGGGTGACCCAATCCTTCCCGTCTCCCCTGTGGCATATGGCGGCATAGAATAGTGATGAATATAGCGCTTTTCTTCCTCCCCTTCGGCCGATTCAATTAGTTGCCCTAGTGACGGCGCGCCTAATGTGGTGACTGTAAGCGCCTGTGTAGACCCGCGCTTAAAAATCGCTGACCCGTGGGTCCTTGGCAACACACTCACTTCGGAACTGAGCTTCCTTATTTCTTCGTATTTTCTACCGTCAGGCCTGCTCCCGCCCAAAATAATCGATCTAACTTCCTCTTTAAAGAGATCCTCGATTAGTTCAACTGCTTTTTCCAAATTCTCTTCCCCCACATGGTCCACCATGGAAGCTTTCAACACATCAAGATCCCCAAAGCTTGCTTCCTTAGCGGCAATTTTTTTGGCTAAGCTTTCCAACTCCTTTGAAACGATCTTTTTGACTTTAGATTCTAGCTTAGGGTCAGCTTTCTCCTTCTCAATTGCTTCCTTTTTAGACCCCGCCTCCTTGACTAAGTCACTAATAAATTTAATTATCTTTTTGGACTCTTTATATGCAAACTCGACACCTCCCAAAATATCTTCTTCACTGGCTTCATTTGCACCAGCTTCAATCATCACAATGGCTTTGTCGGTGGATGAAACAACCAATTCCATTTTTGAATTTTTAAGATCGCCATTTTGAGGGTTAGCAACAAACTTACCATCACTCATCCCAACGGTTACCGATCCTATCGGTCCAAGCCAGGGAATTGGGGAGAGAGCAAGCGCGGCGGAAACGGCAACAGGGGCAATTGCTACCGGGTCATTCTTCAAGTCCACAGAAAGGACAGTTACAACAACTTGGACTTCATTATCATATTCTTTCGGAAAAAGAGGGCGGATGGATCTATCAATGAGACGTGCAGAAAGAATATGGTCATCGGCAGGTCTACCGTCCCGCTTTACCCACCGGCTACCTTTTATTCTCCCACCAGCATACAGCCTCTCTTGATATTCTACGGTAAGAGGGAAATACCCCAAATCTTCCTTGAGACGAGAAGAAGTAACTGTGGCCAACACAACAGTCTCGCCATATTGAGCGAGTACTGCCCCTTGGGCTTGTTCAGCTAATTTTCCGATAGTGAGGGTTAATTCTCGATCTCCGAGATTAATACTCTTTTTAATTACTTTCATTTATTTACTTCAATTCCAAAGACTTAACGAGGACTCTGAAGCGATCCTCATCTCGCTTTTGGAGATACGTTAAAAGTCTACGTCTTTTTGCGACCATGCTCAAGAGGCCGCGCCTTGAATGAACGTCTTTATTGTGTCCTTTCAAGTGTTCTGAAAGTTTCTCGATTTGAGAGGTTAATAGAGCTATCTGAACCTCAGGAGACCCTGTGTCTCCTTTTTCTCGAGAAAACTTCTTAATTATTTTTTTCTTCTCTTTTGTAGTTAATGACATACTAATCGATAAACTAAAGTAGGTTCTAAAATTGAACAAACCTTGTCTTCGTCAGAGAATGATAACACATTATTAGTAAATTTCAACAATACAAAAATAAAACCCTAAGATACCCTGCGCACTTCAACTAATTGAAGTGCCTTTTGAGGGTTTTAGGCGGCTCCAAGGCGGAGTCGGTTCTTTTTCAATCTCGGCTTCAGCAGGATGCGGCGGGGTCAGTCCAGGCAAAGGCTCTTTTATATTCCTTCTTCCCCCAGCGGTCATAAGCTCACTAGCAAGCTTAAAAGTATCAGAGCTAACATATTGACTCGAGAAATTTTTACTCCCTTCATGAAGGCCCGTCAAAAGATTGGAAGCGACATCTCGGTCCAATTTATCTTTGTAGTCTTCTGCGATGATTCTGCCAACAACTTCTGAGATAGATGATCCAGGCCGCGACAAAGAAACAAACTCCTGTTTTGAGGCGAGAGCTAAATCATGAACTCCAATATGCACAAGCTTTGCTTTAGAAAACTCAGGAGATGACAAAATAGGGAAGTGGGTCTCATTTGCCCCGCCAATCATAATAACCAAATCAGAAGAAACTCCCGAAAATGAAAGAGATACTTGGTCTTTTTGAGGAGGAGCAAAATCGGGCTTTGGAATAACTGTCAGGCGGCATTCAGAACCGTCCACATCATATGAAACCCTCTCAATGTTGTTTGCATCATAATCAGTGAAGCTTATTTTTAAATTCTTATTCCCCAGCTCACCCGCGACCTTATCCACTCCCACAAGCCGATTAAATTCAACCGTCATCGGGGTAGGACAAAAAACTTGAGTTTCTTTTTCTTTTTCAAGCACCAGTCCCAGGGACAACCCTGCCGCTACCTGATCAAAATACGGGCTCTTTGGCAAAAGTATAAGCACAGAGTTTGTTTCGCTAGCCAATGTTTTTATCGACGCGCTCATGATTGGCGGGATACTAGCACATCGTGAACCTCAAAATCAAGCTGCGGATTAAGAATTAATCCACATTCTTCGCCCACTTTTGCAACTTCAATATTTTCCTTCCCGCGCTTCATAGAAACTATTCTAGCAGTCCCCAATTCCCCTTTCCCTCTCGTAAGCACTAGTGTATGTTTACTTCTAATTTCCCCTTCGATCACCTTGCACCCCGCAACCCGACTATTATTAAAAGGAAAAACTGCCAATACCTCCGCTTTCCCCAATATTTGTACCTCTCCTTTTTCAATAAGTTCCTCTAATTTTTCGATCAATTCGTATACGATCCTTGACGACAAAATTTTTACTCCTTCAGTTTCTGAGAGCTTACGCACATCGCTTGAAACTCCCGATTCAAAAGCAACAATTACGGCCTGTGCACTTTTTGCGAAGAAAACATCTCCACTTATTACATCGCCCACACTCGACTTTAAGACAACCACTTGATCAGGCATGTTGTCCCTAATTGCCTCCAAAGATCCAGCCGTGTGCGCTTTCAAAACGATTCCTAATTGGTCAGAAGAAACTTTACCAATTTTGGTTTTATCAATAGATAAATTAACACCCTTTGAAGTAATAGAGGAGCCAACCGCAGGAACACCATTTAATCCAATAATTTGCACCGGATCCCCTGGGAAGGCCTTCTTAATGGGTTTCCCCAAATAATCAAAAATTCCCCTCACTTTATCTTTTTTGATGTCGTCAATAATATCTCCGGTCGAAATAGATCCCTCTTTTACTACCAAAGACACTGTTGAACCTCTTTTGTCCGTATTTGTTTCAATCACTACCGCTTCCAAATCTCCATCTGGGTCGCTTGAGATTTCATTTACCTGGGATACAAGATGAATCATCTCGATCAAATTTTCCACACCCTCGTTCTTCTTTACTGAGAGGGTGACCAAGGGAGTATCGCCCCCGCGCCCTTCAAAAAGTACCCCTTCTTTTTCTAGCTCAGAAATTGCTGATTCAATATTTGCCGAAGGAAGATCTGTCTTGGTGATGGCAACAATAAGAGGAGTATGGGTTTCTTTAATATATTGAAGTGCTTCTTTTGTCTGGGGCTTAACGCCGTCATCAGCGGCCACCACAAGCACTACGATATCTGCCATTTGAGTTCCTCGAGATCGCATCTTAGAAAACATCGCGTGCCCCGGGGTGTCGATAAAAGTTATTTCTCCTTCCTTGGTTTTAACTTTAGAAGCGCCGATGCTCTGGGTAATTCCTCCGGCTTCCCGCCCGGCAATATTGGAATGCCTGATCGCATCCAAGAGAGTGGTCTTGCCATGGTCGACATGGCCTAAAATTGTCACAATAGGTGGTCTTGGACTAAACGGCTTTTGATTTTTCTTTTTTAGGTTTAGCTTTAACATCGCTTTCCACTTCAATTTTCCATCCGGTCAACTGCGAAGAAAGGCGGACGTTTTGTCCATCTTTTCCAATTGCCAGAGAGAGCTGATCCTCAGGAGCTCTAACTACGGCGGTCTTCTTTTTCTTATTAAGCTTGATACTGCTTAGCTCAACTGGGGCAAGAGCGGCTTTAATAAACTCTTCATCGCCGTCTGCCCAGGGAATAATATCCACGCGCTCTCCGCCAAGCTCATTCGTCACCGCTTGCACTCGAACCCCTTTTTGTCCGACACAGGAACCAACCGGATCAACACCAGTTTGTTCTGAATGTACGGCCAATTTTGTTCGAACACCAGCCTCACGGGCAATTCCCCTGATAACAACACTCCCGGACATTATCTCCGGCACTTCTCTTGCAAATATTTTCTCCACAAACTGCGGATCTGATCTGGATAGGACTATCTGTTTTCCCCTTGGAGTATCTTCGATAGACTTCAAAAGAAAAGTCAAACGCTGGCTTGGGTTAAGCCTTTCATTGGGGATCCGCTCGCCGGCCGGCATTAGGGCTTCGGTCCTACCGATATCAACCCGCACATTCGGCCCGTCAAATCTTAAAATCATCCCGGAAACAAGAGTCCCCACCCTCCCATTAAATTCATCCATGATAGCGCCCTTTTCTGCCTCTCGGATTTTTTGGTGAATTACTTGTTTAGCGGTTTGTGCAGCAATCCTTCCAAATCCAGGAGGAGTAACGTCGCGCTTTTTATCTGGAGTGCCCTCTGGCCAAGCGATAATCTTTGCTTCGCCGCTCACCGAATCCATTTCAACGTCATATTCAAAATCTTCTACTTCTTCCCCACGCTCTTTGGCATCGCGCTTATATGCGGCAATGTAAGCCTGCTTAATTGTCTCCAAAATCACGTCAGCATCAAGCCCTCTCTCCTGAGTAATCGCTTTAAGGGCCTGACTAAATTCAGTTCTTTTTACGCTTCCTGCCATGTTTATTTTTTATTTAAAAATATCGACTTCGTCTCATTGCGACTTCGTCGTAAAAAAAATGGTGGGCACCAGTCCCACCGCAAATCATCAATTATCAGTTGTATTTTACAAAGAGGGGAGCCTGAAGTCAAACTACAACCCCTCTTCTTGAAGCTCTTTGACGAGATTTTTTTGGGAGCGGGAGAGGCGCTGGGGTACCTCCACTAGAAGCTTAAGATAATGATCACCTCGGCCGCGGCCATGAAGGCGGGGGAACCCGCGACCCTTGAGCCGGAGCATCGAGCCAGATTGTGTCCCGGATCTAATTTTTATTTTTACCTCGTCATCAATGGTTTTGGCCTCGATATTCCCGCCAAGAGCGGCTAAAGAATAGGGGAGAATAATAGTGGAAAAGACATCTGCCCCATCTCGTTCAAAATCCTTACTTGGTCGCACATTAATTGATAAAACAAAATCATCAAATTGGATCCTTGAGCCATCGTCCACTCCTGCCGGTATCTTAATATTTCGCTTCTTGCCTTCAATACTGACCTCTTTCTCAATACCGGAAATTGCTTCACTAAAGTCTATCGAAATCCCATACCGAGGCATTTGCCGAGCGCGGCGAAAAGGGGATCCTCCGCCCCACGGTCCCGCTTCGCGGGAAAAAAACTGCTCAAAAATATCAAATGGATCGCCAAAATCATAATTCGTATTTTGACCACCGCCAGATGTATATGTCCATGTAAACGGACCTGTCCCCCCACCACTTGAGAAAGGTCCTCCCCCACCAAATCCTCCCCCGCCAGGGGAGAAAGCGGCATGACCATGGGTATCATATGCTTGGCGTTTATTTGCGTCGGACAATATTTGGTAAGCCTCATTAATTTCCTTGAAGCGCTTCTCTGCCGCCTCTTTGTTCTCACGATGCTTATCCGGATGCCACTCCAAAGCTTGCTTTCGATAGGCCTTTTTTACGTCGCCCGGCGACGCACTTTTATTTACTCCTAAAATATCGTAGTAATCTGTTTTGCCATTAGCCATGGAGATTATTCTAACAGAAAATCAATACTTTTCCCTTATTTGCACTGTTATCTCTCCAAATTCTTTCTCTGTCTTTAGGTTTGTAAAATAACTTTCCTCTCTAAAAAAATTTTCAACAACATCATCTGAAAGACCCGCCAATGGCTCAATAATCAAAAATTGTTTTGCCGGCAAGGTTGACCGAGCCCGCACAACTTTAAGCGTTCCCTCACTACCCAAAGCATCTTCACCTCCCCAAACTGGAACAAGACCATATTTTTGCATCCCATACCAATTAAAAAGATAGTCCCAGGTCGTTTTTACATTATAAGGAATCGTTATCGCATGAATTGAAAACTCTTCCTCACCTGCTTGAGTATAAATATAATCAATTGCCCTCAATTCATCCGACAATAAAAGACCAGGAGGTGCCATAATCGATCCAATTGGACCTTTCTCATTAATTGTTATAATTTTGGACACATTCGAGCCCATAATGACTACCAATAAGATTAGTGCTACTATTACTTTTTTCTCCCAAATTAAACTTATTACCATCGAAACAGCAAGAAGTAAACTAACAGATCCACCTATCCCATAATAATATGTAGTTGAAGAGCCCACGAGGTAAGCAACACACGCCACTAAAAACCACATCAACAGAAATATCCCAACCGTCCTCTCTTTTACTCTTTTAATTAAAAGCAAATAAACCGCTATCACCAAGAGAATATTAAAGGCCGGCCGGGAGGAAAAAGAAATTAAATTGTCAGTAACATATCTATTTACTGCAAACATAAAATTATTAATAAAAAGCCCAAATGACGAGCTCCCAGGTTCACTCAAACTTGCGATAAAGGATTTCAAATGGCCAAACTTTACCTCAGCAACCAAAAAGCTCGACAAACTTACAATCAAAACCATCAAAGCTAAAAAAATATCTTTTTTCTTTAATTGAATTATCTTAGACCTAAAAACAAGCACAAAAACTGGTATCATAAATATCAAAACCGACAAAGAGACATGCAGCTGTGTCGCTACCCCCGCACAAAAGGCCGACAAGATAATGCCTTTTGAATTACCTTTAAAAATTAACTCAGTTAATCCCAAATAATAAAGCAAAACAAAAATCAAAGCCAACCCTGGGTGGCTAAAAAACAAGGCATATTGGGATTGCTCAAAAGATACAGCATAAAGAAAAGCTGCTATTAAAGCTGTTTTGGTATTAAATATATTTTTACCCACCATAAAAACCACGAAAACTCCAACCGCACTCAATAAATTAATTATCAATGCCGGCACATATGGATTCCCTCGAAACAAATAATAAACCGGCCCCATAATGTAGTAATACAAAACACCATGATGAAGATATCTGCCAAATGTCGCCCCAGGACCAACAACTCTAAAATCTCCCCTTATTACCTCATACGAAAAATAAGCATCTCTTGCCTGGTCTGAAGCAAAGTACACATTCTCAGGAAAATAAACGAATCTCAGAATTAGAGCCAAAAAAAACACAACAAGAAGTAGATAATAAGGCCTCTTCGTTTTCAACAAACCTCCTAATACTACCACGAAGACTACCCTTGTCCCTGCTCGTCCACCACTTCCCCTTCTTCTGCTTTATCCTTTTCTGAAGACTTTTTAGTTTTTTTGGGTGCTGTTTTTTGGTACATCGCCTGGCCGACCTTTTGAAGCTCCTCAGACAATTCATTCGTTTTCTTCTCCAATTCCTCTTTACTAGCAGACTCTAATACTTCTTTAAGTGCCTTTACTTTCTCTTCCAAGCTTTCTTTTGCTTTTGCATCAATCTTTTCCCCTGCATCTTTGATCGTCTTTTCGGTGGTAGCAATCAAGCTATCTGCCTTGTTTTTAGTCTCAATTTGGGCGGACTTTTTCTCATCCTCTTCCTTGTGGAATTCAGCATCTTTTTTCATTTTCTCCACTTCTTCATCGCTTAAGCCCACCGCTCCGGTAATGGTAATGTCTTGGCTCTTACTGGTAGCCTTGTCTTTCGCTGTGACTTTCAAAATCCCACTCGCATCAATATCAAAAATGACCTCAATTTGGGGAACGCCTCGCGGCGCCGGCGGAATGCCGTCCAACATAAACCTTCCCAGACTTTTATTGTCAGCCATCATCGGGCGCTCCCCCTGAGCGATATGAATATCAACCTGGGTTTGGTTATTAGCCGCAGTTGAAAAAATCTGCGATTTTGAAGCAGGGATCGTGGTATTCCTCTCAATCATCGGCGTCGCCACACTCCCCAAAGTCTCTATCGATAGGGTAAGCGGAGTAACATCCAAAAGGAGAATATCTTTTACTTCGCCACCCAGTACTCCCCCTTGGATTGCGGCCCCCACCGCAACAACTTCATCCGGATTAACGCCCTTATTAGGCTCTTTCCCAAAAAATTCTTTAACCGTCTCAATAACTTTAGGGGTCCTGGTCATTCCCCCAACCATGATTATTTCATCTATTCCCTTCGTATCCACTCCCGCGTCTTTCAAAGCATCTTTAACCGGCTTCATGGTATTTTCAATAAGGTCCGCAACTAAGCCCTCATATTTTGCTCTCGTAAGCTTAAGGGCAAGATGCAAAGGCTGGCCATTTTGCTGGGTGATATAGGGCTGATTAATCTCAACTTCACTAGTTGCCGAGAGCTCGATTTTTGCTTTTTCGGCGGCGTCGCGCACTCTTTGCAAGGCTTGTTTATCAGCCTTTAAATCAACCGTGTTCTCTTTCTTAAATTCCTCAGTAATCCAGTTGACTATCCTCTCGTCAAAATCATCTCCCCCAAGGTAAGTGTCTCCATTGGTAGACTTTACTTCAAAGACTCCATCCCCAAGCTCAAGGATCGAAATATCAAAAGTCCCTCCCCCAAGGTCATAGACAGCGATCTTTTGGGAATTTTTCTTGTCCATACCATATGCCAAGGCGGCCGCGGTTGGCTCATTGATGATCCGCTCAACCTTTAGTCCAGCGATTTCCCCCGCCTGCTTGGTCGCTTGCCTTTGGGCATCATCAAAATAAGCAGGAACGGTAATAACTGCTGATTCCACTTTTTCACCCAAATAGCTCTCGGCGTCTTTTTTAAGCTTCATCAAAATCCTTGCCGAAATTTCCTGAGGGGTGTAAGTTTTATCGCCCACTTCTACCACAGCCGCTTTGTCTTTCCCTGCCTTTATTTCGACAGATGATAGTTCTTTACTTTTTTTAGTTTCCGGGTCATCAATCCTTCTTCCCATTAAGCGCTTCACAGAATAAACCGTATTTTTCGGATTGAGAACCATTTGGCGCTTGGCGACATCCCCCACTAAATTTTTAACAGGCTCGACAACCGAAGGGGTCACATTCCGACCCGTATCGGCGGCAGGGATAACTTTGGGCTGTCCACCCTCCATCACCGCGACAACACTATTTGTAGTTCCTAAATCTATACCAATTATTTTACTCATAGCTTATTTTCTTACTTTAACTCTAGCATGGCGAATTACTCGACCAGAGCTTGTCTTCCAACCCGTGAGGAGCTCCTCCAATATCTCCCCTTTTTTACCATTTTCTGTATCTTCACCCTCAATCGCCTCGTGCAAGGCGGCATCAAACATTTTACCAGGATCAGCTGGGATTTTCTCAATCCCCAGAGAATTCAAAGCTTTCTCAAATTCTTTGATCGCAATCGCTAAGCCAGAATCTTTTGTATGAGCATTTATGTTCACAAGCATATCCAAAATAGGCATAATCTGTGCCGCAAATTTGATCAAAGATTCTTCTTCCCAGTCCTTCTTTTCCTTCTCAACGCGCTTTTTAAGGTTATCATAATCTGCCAGGGCTCTCATTAATTGCCCTCGCAACTCCTGCTCTTGACCATTTACTGTTTTACTTACTTTTATTTTCTTTGCCATATTATTCCAAGCCTTGGATCAGATCTCGAAAATACCTAACTACCGGGATAACTGTCTGATAATTTAATCTCATTGGCCCGATCACTCCAATTGCTCCTTCATGCCCCTGAGTGGAAAATCTCGTGGCGACAATTCCAACAGGATCAAAAAAATCCCAGCCCAATTCTTCACCGAAAATAACCTCAATCGGGGTCAAGCCGGTCAGGTGCTCAAAAAATAATTTCTTGACCATATCGCGACTTTCAAGGATTGAAAAAATATTCTGAAAGACATCTAGAGTGAAGGGGCATTCAAAAATTAAGGAGTGCCCGTGAGTCCAAGTGGTCCCATCATCTGTGGCGGCCACCGCCAGCGATTTTGTCTTATCTGCTAATTCAAAAGTTGCCTTGTCCATTAATTTATCAAAATTTTCCCGCGCATCCCAAACGCCTTCTTTGGCTTGCACCTCATCTACTACGCTCATTTTTTTTTCATCCATTAATTGATTTATATAGAACTTCATTGCAATGGAGGTGGGAGTGCGGCCGGCAGAAGTGTGCGGCTGTCGAAGATACCCTAGCTTTGTTAGATTAACCATTTCATTTCTAATGGTCGCAGGGCTAATCCCAAGATTATATTTTTTCTCGAGGGAAGCAGAGCCAACCGGCTCCGCGGTCTCGATATACTCATCTATAAGCGCCTTAATTATTTGTGTTTGTCTATCAGTTAAAGGCTTATTCATTTAGCAGTAAAATACCACGAGTGCTAATCCCTGTCAACAGTGATTAATTCAGACTCTTTAGCTGGAGGGGGAGTAAATCTTCTTTTTCGAAAAATATTAACTAAAACATACAATTCTTCACTTCTTAGCATCCAAGCGCAGAGCAAGTATGTAATTCCGCCAATCAAGGCAGTGACAAAGGTCAGGACTAACAAGTTAAATGTATACCGGGTATCGATCACAAATATCTCAAAATTAATATTTTGCGTTTCAACCCCACCCAAAAACGAGAGCTTCTTTATCCACACGGAGCGATCGAAGAACTTTAAAATAAAAAACATCACACTCCCAGAAATTAGTGAGGACAAGATACTTTTTACAATAGGGAGGAGAGCAAAAAATGTCCCCCCGTTAAGTTTTTTACTTAGGAGGGCAAATAATATCACTGCTTGGACCCCAACCCCAACACTAAATGCCGCCGCGATCGCCCAGGTGGACATTTCAAATTCGATGACCAGCACATACCCCAAAAATGCGGTTATCCCGGCACTAAACAACGAAATTAAAACCGGGGTTTTTGTATTATGAAGGGCGTAAAACGCACGATTTAAAAGCGCAACCGCGGCCTGGAAGGGCACACCAAGGGCAAAGGCAGAAAGGACAAACCCTGTTTCCAAAGTCGCCTCCCAATCAAAAATGTTTGTTCCAAAAACAAGCCTAACCACAGGGACTCTTAAAACGATAAGCATCATTGTCATCGGAGAAATAAGAAATATTAGCTGATAGAGCGTCTTTAGGAGAGTCTTTCTAAAAACCGCAAGGTCATCACTCTGACTGGTCAAAGTAGGCAGAGCGGCTTTGGCCATTGATGTCCCAAAAAGCCCTACGGGCAAAGCTTGGAGGCTTAGGGCAAAGTTGTAGTGGGCATATGCTCCCAAAGAAATCATCGATGCGAGGAATAGTTCCACCATCCTTGAACCCTGCAGGAAAGAGAGCTCAATTATTCGAGGCGCGGCAAGCCTTCCTATTTTTTTCAAGCCCTCATCGGGGACAAGCGAAGGTACAAACCTAAAGCCTAATCGATAAGCCAATGGTAATTGCACGATGAAATGAGCCGACGCCCCGATGATCACCCCAATTACTGGGGCCAATAAATCAAGCTTTTCAGCAAAAAGAATTGTCCCAACAATTATCCCAAGATTATAAAAAATCGGAGCAAGAGCAGGAATTAAAAACCTTCTTTGGGACTCAAGTACTCCAGTCATGATATAGCTCACGACAAAAAACCCCTGCGCCGCGAAAAGTATCTTTGCCAGATCGGCTACTTCACCCACTTGCTCAGGGCTATACCCCGGGGCAATTAACTTATAAATCCTTCCAGCTAAGAGCCCAAAAACAAGCGACATCACAGCAAAAATCAAAAGCCCGATATTTACTGCCCTCCCGGCGATATCCCATGCACTCTTTTCGTCTTTTTTGAGAGCTTTGGTAAAGACCGGAATAAAAGCCGAAGAGAGCACTCCCAAAGTAAGTACCTCAAAAATTAAATCAGGAAGCCTAAAGCTCGCAAAGAATAGCGAGAGCTTTTCATCTACAAAATAATAAGCAAGTACGCGGAGCCTAAGAAATCCAAAGATCCTGGAGACAATTATCATTAGCATGATCAAAGTCGCCGCAGAAAGGATCGTTGATTGCGGACCGGCGAGTGATTTACTTTTTGTTATCAGGTTCTTAAACATTGATATTTAACTTGGCCTCGATTATACTTGATGATTACTAATATGCCAGTAACCGTCACAGCAAAGCGTGCCCTAAGGTCCTCAAGAAGAAAGACCTCTGTCAATAATCTTACCAGAAAGAACTTAGAGATCGCTATCCGCATGGCCAAAAAAACCAAAAAACAAGTTGACGTGATCAAGGCTATCTCTTTGGCCGACCGCGCCGCTAAAAAAAAGATAATCCACAGAAATAAATCCGCCCGGATAAAGTCCGCTCTCTCCAAACTCACCCCAAAGAAAAAATAATTTCTTTCACAGTTTGCCCCGTGTTATAGTGAGGTTAGGATGCCTGCCAAAGAGAAACCTAAAAGGGTTATTAATCTTCTTCCAAAAGACGAGTTTGAGGTCTCGACCGCGGGACGTGTTTTAAAGTGGGCTATCACCACTTTCAGGATGATTGTGATCAGTGTCGAAATCGTTGTGGTTGGAAGCTTTTTGGCGCGCTTTAGTTTTGATGCCAAAAACGCGGACCTTGACCATAGCCTCGAGCAAAAGTCCTCCTACATCGCTTCATTTTCCGAATTTGAGAGAGAATTTAAAAACATTCAGGCCAAAGCAGAAGTACTCACGGAATATACCGCAAGCCAAAACCAAAGAGTGCCCACAATTACTTCGATCGTTTCCAAGATCCCCGGGGATATCCAGCTCACATCTTTAAGAGTTACAGATGAAGACATCAACATAAGCGGGCAAACTACTTCAGAGCAGTCTATCTCCCAGCTTATTGTTAACCTAAAAAAAGATGAATTATTTACAGATATTGCTCTCACGGAAATTGGCACTCAAAGAGACACCCCTTTTGTGAAATTTAGTTTAAAAATAGAAATAAAAACCTGACATGGCCCAATCCTTTGCGTCTCCCCAATTAACCAGAAAATATATCTACGAAATGTCAAAGACTTACCGTGCCCGGGCAGATGTCCGGGTTTTTACGGAGCTTATTCTTTCACTTATTGCGATAATGGTCTTTGGCACTTTTGCGATCAAGCCAACCCTGGCAACCATTGGAGAACTTAGAAGTGAAATTAGCGAGAAAGAAAAAGTGGTCCAGGCGCTGGACCTAAAAATTACAAATTTAACCCAAGCCAAAGCTTATTATGACGCCAACCAAGCTACTATTAACCTCCTTGACTCGGCGGTCCCAGATTCCTCCCTTCCGGCTAGTGAAATACGCCAAATTGAGGGACTCGCCCAAAGAAGCGGAGTAGAAATCACAAATTTTGATATCGAAAAAGCTCCTCTATTTGAAGAGAGTAAAGGGGAAAAAGAAGGAGAAGAAAAAGTCCTCGGAGCAAAGAACATGGAATTTCTGATGAGCGCCGCCGGAGAGTACCCATCTCTAATTTCATTTTTGACTAATCTTGAGCTGATGAGGCGTCCTTTAGTGGGCAGGTCTACTACAATTTCGATTGTAGATGACGCAAGGGTAGAGGGATTAAATATGATCATCGAAGCCGTCACGCCATACTTTATAAAATGAAAAGCAAAAGACCATTTGTAGTCAATCTCATCATCTTATCGGCTATTACTGTCGTTATTTGGATAAGCTTCGAGACTTATCGCGTTTTTACAAAGGAGCCCCCTTTCCCCGTCCCTGAGGAAATTCTTGAGAAAGACGAAAGTCAAAGATTCACTTTTAAACTTGACCCGGAAGTCCTTGGCGGGTTACAAAATAGAATATACCTAAATGAAATCGAAATCGGCGATACGACTATCAAACCGGCCGAATTGCCCCCGGTGGAAGAGATCGCCGAAGAAGTGCCGATAGCGACGGAGGAAGCGACCCCCTCTGCCAGTGAAGCGAGCCCGGCTGGGTCACAAATTTAAAATCAATGAAGAAAGCAGTTGGTGGGATCCCCACTATTATCGGAATAATAATTTTGTTGCTCGGGTTAGGAGTGGGTGTGTTTTTGGTCCAGCGCGCCCAAGTCTTCAAACTTGGAGCAAGCCCTGAATCAGCGCCAAAAGACGTCAGGATCACAAATATCACGAGCGCCTCTTTTGCAGTCAACTGGACTACTGATCGAGACACTATTGGCTACATCGTCTGGGGCGAAAGCGAATCAAGCTTAGACAATACTGAGTATGAAAGCGATACTACCCCCAAGGGTATTCACTCTATTACCATCGACGGGCTAGATCCGGGAGCCGTCAATTTCTTTAAAATAAACTCCGATGGAGAAAATTATGACAACAATGGGATTCCTTGGCAGCAAGCCACCGGCCCGATCCTGTCTCAAACTACCACCACGCAAATGCTTTCCGGCACCGTCCTTACGGCAACTGGAGAGCCGGCTATCGGGGTGCTGGTCTTTATTAATTCGGGCAGTTTTTCCCCTCTCTCTACCACCACTTCAAACTCTGGGGGGTGGCTTATCCCCCTTTCCCCCGCCAGAACCCCTGACTTATCTGCGCACGCCACGATAAATTCAAGTGCTACCTTGATCGAGATTTTTGTCCAAGCGGCAAGCCGTGGGGTAGCTACCGCCCAAGCCTACCCGCAAACTGCAAACCCGACCCCAAATATCACTCTTGGGCAAACATACAATTTTAAAAACACAGAAATTTCCGGAGAAAATGGCTTGACCAGCGCGGAGCTTACTCTTCCAGAAGACGAAGACCTTGACGCAACAACGTCAGGGTTTGACACGGGGGACGATGAAGAACTTGATGCAACAGCAAGCGGCACAGTAACAATCGAAAGCATAGAAGAAGATGAAGAAATCACCACCACTACCCCTGAGTTTTTTGGTGAAGGCCCAGTTGGTGAGATCATCACTATCACTGTCCGGTCAGATCCTCAGACGGATAAGGTCACTGTCGATGCAAACGGCAACTGGGAGTGGACCCCGCCTGATGACTTAGAAGAGGGAGAGCACACAGTTACACTTTCCTGGCGCGATGCGGCCGGGATATTGCACAATATTACCAAGAACTTCATCGTTAGCGCCGCAAGTGGGCCAGCCTTTGAATCCACCCCGTCGGCGACACCAAAGGCCACACCTTCGGCAACCCCCAAGACCAAAGCAACAGCAACCCCATCAGCGACGCCTCGAGTGAGCCTCCCCGCAACCGGCGCGGGCACTCCTGTAGCGGGGAACTTGACGCCAACACTTTTGTTGGCTACGATGGGATTAGGCTTGATTTTGGCTGGAGTTTTTGTTTCGGCCAAGGCCACAAATTAGATTATGGATCCTACTGCCAAAACAGACGAAACCCAAGGAACTGCACCCGCCTCATCGGCAAGTGGTCTTGCTGGTGATACCCCAGGGATGACTACTCCTCCGCCGCCGCCGCCAATGAATACTCCGACTGATATGTCAACTGTCCCGCCGCCACCGCTATCAACCGGAGAGGCGCCAGCGCCCGATAGCTCGCCGTTTGGCGGGTCTGCTCCGGTCTCTGGAGATACGAGCCCGACCACAGAAACAAGCGAACCAGAGCCATTTACCGTTTCCGGGGGAGGCGGAGGAAGAAAACTAAATAAAAAAGTAGTTGGTGGGATACTGGGGGTATTGGTTTTGGTTGCAGCCGTGGGGGCAGGGCTAGCCCTCGTTCAGCAACAACAACTCTTCCAACAAGGGGCTTACACAGGTACGGATTCTAGCTGTGGAGGCACTTATCCTTCGTGTCAAACAGAAGGAGGACAAAACACTGGGTACATCTGCCAATGCGTAGAAGTCGATCCTTCCACTTGTAGTGGACAAAGTCCTTGTTATGCAACTAACTGTGGTGCATTTAATCCTAGCAGTTGCCCAACCACTCCCGTAGATAACTGCCCCAATGGGCAGTATTACTCCAGCGGATGCGGGCAAAATGGTTGTCCCTCTGGAGAAAGACATGCATACCAATGTGACTCAGCCACAGGAAATATAACAGATGCAGGTTGCCAAATTGATGTAAGTTGCTCAAGCCAGACCACAGCTCCCACCCCTGTTCCTTCGGGGTTGCTCGGCTCAGGGCAAACTTGTGGGACGATGGAGACAAATGGAACATGGACAATCCAAAGCTGTGGATCTGGATTAGCCTGTTCATGGTATAACTACAATGATACTAATTGCGTAGGTACTGGGTACCCAGTTAGATGTTACAGTCGCAATGCTTGTGTTTTGTCACTTGCAGACTGTCCCAGGCCTGGGACTAACCCAAACTACCCACCTAGGTGCGTAGCGGTTGCCGACAGGGAGCCGCCGGCGGCAGGGACAAATGCTTGCGCCGGAAGCTGTTGTAGCGCAGATACCACTAATGGATTCTCTGTCCAAAAGTGGCAATGTAGTACTTTCCTTCAGGATGGGAGATGCAC
The DNA here is from genome assembly GCA_000995185.1 of Candidatus Woesebacteria bacterium GW2011_GWC1_42_9. Classification (GTDB taxonomy): domain Bacteria; phylum Patescibacteriota; class Microgenomatia; order UBA8517; family UBA8517; genus GWC1-42-9. The sequence goes on along the minus strand of LCET01000003.1, from coordinate 19,066 downwards.
AGCAGCCACTGGCGGTCAGCTCGTTTCTACAAGTGGCCAAGAGTGCGTTGATAGCAGCTTCTGCGGTTCACAACAAGTTGATGTAGTCAATTCTGATGGAATACAACAGTCAAATCTTGCCATTGCCCAAAATGGTCAGAGTGTGTGCGGTGAAGCCACTCCAACCCCATCTGGGGATGCGACACCTACTCCCTCAGGGGCTATCGACACCACCATAGCCGCTCAATGCCTAAACATTAAAGCCTTTGATAACAATTGGGTCCTTCTGACCGCTGCCGATTTAACCGAACTAAGAGAGGGGGACATTGTCCGCTTTACAGCTAATGGGACAACCACCTCCGGCACACTAGATCGCGCGAGATTTTCAATTAACGGCATCGTGCGAACTGCGGTCACCCAAAAGCGGCCAAACACTCAAGAATTTTACGATGAATACACTATCCCCGCCGGGACGACAACGTTTACTATTTCAGCTGAATTACATCACACAGACGCGACTATTGGTTGGTTTTAACTATTAAATTAAATGTTAGATTTTATAAAAAGAAATAAAGTAACCGTAATAATTTTAGTTTCCACCTTGGTTCTTGGGGGGATAGCAATCTTCACGGCCGTAAGGCTTTATTCCCTAAGGTCCCAGAGGGTAGCACCATCTGCCCCTGAATCGATCCCAGGCGCCGCGGCTCCGACTCTCACCAATACTTGTGATCTCACCTTCACCACTACCGCAGAGACAGCTGGATGCAATGATCCCTGTACCGATGACACGGACTGCACTGAGGCCAACCACACTTGTGTCGACACTGATGATGATGGTGTTGACGATAGCTGTCGCTTAACTGCCTACCCAGATGAGATTGACTGTCAAGCGCCGGTCGTACCTGATAGTTGCAATGACTCTTGTACGACAAATGCCGAATGTGTGGCTGTTGATCCTGATTTTACTTGCTCTGACACCGATGATGCTGGTAATCTTCGATGTCGTCTTGATGAAAATCCTGATTCCACGACTTGTCAACCTGCGGATAACCCTCAATGTAATGACACTTGCGACAACAATAGTGACTGCCCGACTTCGATGGTCTGTGACAGTACCTCAGATACCTGCCGAAATCCAGACTGCCGCGCCGAAACCGACTGTGTCTGCGCGGAAGTAGATGAAGATATCGTCTGCAACGACGCTTGCACCAATGACAATGAGTGTCCAAGCGGAATGGATTGTGTTTCAAATCGCTGCCGAAATCCACAGTGTGATGATGAGACCGACTGCACTTGCTCGCTTGCCAGGGCCGCTACCCCAACTGCCACGCCATCGACCAGCCTGCCTGATGCCGGAGTAAGCACGCCTACCTTTGTCGGAGTCGGCGCCGCAATACTTCTCTTCGTCGGAGCATTAATCCTGGTACTCTAAAAATTCTGACAACCAGAACCGGTTACCTCCAGCTTGGGAACCAATAATAAGTTTCATCAAGCCATTTTGGGATGGCCACACCAGTCCAGTGCGGATAAAAGTATAGGAAGAGTAAAAGAGTAAAAAGATAAAAAGGCAAAACCAATTTTTGATCCTTACTAAGTGCATATCCAATTAATATTGCCATGAATGGGATTGAGGGGAGGTAGTGGTATAAAAACATTATTCTTGGTGATAGTGCCCAGGGAACAAAGAAAATAAAATAGCTACCGACTATAACTAGCAACTTTTTCTCACGAAAAGCGATTGCCTCTCGAAGCGAGTAAATTACGGCAATTATCCCGCCCCAAAAAATCGCCGGATTCCCCATCGCATATATCTTTTCAACTAACTTCCCATCGTTTCCGACATAAAGATATATCGGGCGCAGTAAAATCGGCCAGCTCCACCATGGAGAAGTATAAGGGTGTGTCGCTACAAGTCTCGTGTGATACCACCACATCTGCTTTTGCATCTCCCAAAAATCAGCCAGTCCAAGCCCCGCAAAAAACATGGGGGTGTAGCTTGCAAAATATATCAGAGGGGGCAAAATCAAAAACCAAACATAATCACGAACAATTTTTCGCTTTAGTCCAAAATGGGTGAGGGCAAGGACAGGCAAAAACCACAATACGCTCCATTTGCTCGCCGCCGCCAGCCCTAAGGTAAGAGCCGAAACAAAATGTTTTTTGCCCAAAAACAAATAAAAACTAGCCAACATAAAAAACAAAAAATAAACGTCATTCATCCCGATCCTACTTGTGACTAGTACTAATCCATCAAGCGCATATGCCCCTCCAGACAATAGGGCCACACGCTTACCAAAAAATTTCTCCGCAATCAAATAAACCAGGTAAACCGCGCCTGCCCCTAAAAGGGCCGCCGGAAATCTCCACCCAAAAGAATTTTCCCCAAGTAAAATCATTCCTGAAACCATCCCAAGCTTGGCCAGTGGGGGATGAGTCCACTCGTATGCAAACCCTTCTGGAGCACCCCCGCTCCAGTGCCAAGCTAAACTATCTCCGGCAAGCATCCTTCTTGCAGTAAAAGCATGATATACCTCGTCAAAATATTCATTCGGAGGTGAATTTAAAAATAAAATCCTTGCAAGAAATGCAAATATCAGAATTGTCTTTATGTCAATTTTGGGAACCCGCAATTTAAATTTCCCCAGATAAATAACCAGATAGAAGTACAATCCTAAAAAATATATTGCCGCTGGCTTAGTGAAGTGCCCTGTGAGGGAGAGGAGAGGCTCAATCCTCAAATAATTTGTTGAGTAGTAAGCGTATGGATGATAAAGATTAATTAAATAGACAAGAGAGGTAGCAAAATATATTTTAAGCCCATGCTTAAAATCGGAAATAATGATAAAAATCAAAAAGAACGCAAAAAATGGGTACAAATAGCGCTCATGGATCCTTGTGGGAAATAAAAAAAAGCTTAAAAAACAAAGGCTTGTAAATAAGTACATTTCCAAGGAAGTCCTTTTTGATCTCAAAAAGGCGGCAATCAAAATTATAATCGAGCTAAGATAAATTATTATTCCCCAAATAAAATACGTGCCGTCGGGGATCCAAGTCTTCCCAAATAGAGCCCATAGGTTAAAGGCAAAAATACTCCCAAAGTGGTAATGCTGGCTCATCTTAAGGACTAATCTCGGGAACCCCCATAAGGGGTCGCGGGGGAAAAAAGGAGCGCTTACTATCAATATCGTTCCTAAACTACAAATCACCGACTTGAAAACAATCTTTGGCGAAAATTTATGGATCACTAATAAATACAAAGGGAGGGCGGCTAAGGCCTGAGGCTTCACTAAAAAGGAGAGGGCCCAAAAGACGCTAGAAGTGGGGAGGTCTTTCTTCTCTATTAAAAAATAGACCGCCAATAAAATTAACATTGTCAAAAACCCGTCAATTTGTCCCCAGATCGATCCAACGAAGATGAGTGGAGGAGTGAGTAAATATATTATTACCGCATTCATTCCCCATTTCTTGGTCGTGAGTCGCACAATATATGAAACCGTGAAAGCAGTGAAAATATCCCCAAACAAAACAAAAAGTTTTATAAAGACTTCATTCGCCATCCCAATCCTCTCAAAAATCCACAAAGCATGTAAAAATCCAGGAGTGTATTGCGTCCAAACTGTATCAGAATAAAAATTCGCGAGGCTTCCCTCCCCTAATCTCTCCGCCCAGGCGATCCAAGCGGCCATATCAACCTCAAATGCGGGCAATCCTATAAGTAATATCCTAATAATTAATGTTGGCAAAAACATCTTCAAACCAAGACCTAATCTCATCCCAGTTTTCGCTCCTTGGGACAAATACATAAAGATTATCGTATTTGTGGCTTAAGGGTGGGTTTATTAATAGCTCCTCTGGCATACTCATAGCTAAAAAGTTGTCTTTTGCTTCCAGCGCTCTTCTGGCCAAAATTGCCAATCCTCGCTCATCAAGATCCGTCTCGATCATATTATCCACCTCCCCCTGAAGGCTTTTTAATTTACTAAACGAAAAAAGGGTCTCGGAGCTTAGGGCTTTATTTTTAATCGAAGCCAGCACTCTCTGCTGTCTGACCGACCGCGCTAAATCTGTCCCCTCTTCTGGGTCCTTTGAATTTCTTGATCGGACAAATTTAAGTGCCGTTGCTCCATCCATCATTTGCGTCCCAGCATCAAAATGAATCGTCTCATACCGACATAAAAAGTCTGGGTCCCCCTCACATTCATCCGCTTCCTTCCCGGGGATGGGGTAATCCTCATCTGTAAACGAACGGTCAACATTTACCTCGATCCCACCCAAAGTATTAATAATTTCACTAAAGCCGGAAAAATCTACCACCACCGCATAGTGCACCGGTATGCCAGTAATCTCCTCCACTACAGATTTCGCCAGTACTATCCCTCCCCCTTCTTTCTTTTCTTCCCCCCAGTAGTAAACACTGTTAAGCTTTGCTCTCAAGTCCTCAATCCAAATATCCCTCGGCAAGGAAACCAATTTTATAGTCCCATTTTCATGGTCAACCGACGCAAGCATTATCGTATCAGTCAAATCCGGAGCGATATTTCCTTCACCGGCTTTTCCTAATACAAGAATGTTTGTTTTTCCGTCTATTGCAAATATTTGGTTCTTTGGAGTGACAATGAAAGATCTGGCAATGCCAGTGTACTTACCAACGACCGTTTTTTTTAAAAAACCAAGGATCCCCCAAATAACCAACAAAAACAAAAGTATTAATGCCGAGGCTAAGACAGCCCGTACCAAAACATAATGGCGGGACAATATTTTTCTTTTGATCTTTCCCAATTCTTTTGAATCAAGCATGTTAGAATGAAACTTGCCGTGAAGTCCATTTTACTCGCAAATCTAAACGAACAACAAGCCCAAGCTGTGGTCCACGAAGATGGTCCCTTACTAATTTTGGCCGGAGCCGGATCTGGGAAAACGAGGGTCCTGACATACAGGGCAGCCTGGCTGATGAAAGAAAAAGGGGTAAGCCCAGACAGTGTCCTGCTTTTGACTTTTACCAATAAGGCCGCTTCTGAGATGAAAGATCGGATTCTTAAACTAACCGGGGTGGTCCCATCGATGTCTGGGACATTTCATAGTTTTTGCGTAAAACTTCTCAGGGTTGAGGGACAGTCAATAGGGATTGAACAAAATTTCATAATTTACGATGAGTCTGATCAGAAGCATGCCATCGGAGAAATCCTTCTCGATTTAAATTTGTCTCGAGATTCATATAATCCAGGAGGCGTGCTCGCTCAAATTTCAGATGCAAAATGCAGAGGGATCACTCCGCTTCAATATGGCGAAATTGCACAAGGCGACCGGCAGAAAAAAATATTTAAAATATATCTTGAGTACGAAAAATATTTATTAGAAGCGGGGGCGCTTGATTTTGACGATCTGCTGATCAAAGCCGTTTTATTGTTCACTAAAAACCCGAAAATCTTATCCAAATGGCAAAGTAAGCTAACTTTTGTCCTGGTGGATGAATGGCAGGACACCAATAAAGTCCAGTATGAACTTACGAAACTTTTGGTCGGCAAGAATGAAAATATCACTGCCGTCGGAGACGCAAGCCAATCAATCTACAGTTGGCGCGGGGCAGATTATAAAAATATCGATTACTTGAAACGAGATTACAAAAATCTAAAAATTATTAATCTGGAGCAAAACTATCGCTCTACCCAAAAAATCCTTTCAACTGCTAACGCCGTCATTTCAAAAAACTCCTCTCATCCAATTTTAAAGCTTTGGACCAAAAATACTGATGGGGAGCACATCAAGCTCTATCAAGCGCAAAATGGTTTAGATGAAGCACGCTATATTGCAGAAAAAATCGGGGGCCTCGCCCGCACCGGATTTAATTGGAATGATATTGCGGTACTTTATCGCACAAACGCGCAATCCAGGGTAATTGAAGAAGCAATGCTCCATATAGATATCCCCTACACAATTGTTGGCGGGACGCGTTTTTACGATCGAGCCGAGATCAAAGACATCCTAAGCTACCTCCGGCTTGTGGTTAACCCCAAAGACACTGTCGCCCTAAAGCGCGCCCAAAAAATTGGGAAACGGCGTTTTGAGAAATTCATAGAGATAAAAGGAAAACTTGACCAAGAACAACTAACCTCCCTTGAGATATTAGACGCGGTAGTTAGCAATACTCACTATTTGGATAAATACTCCCAAGAAACTGAGGAAAACTTTAGCCACCTAGAAAACATTAAGGAGCTTCGATCCGTCGCCCAGGAACATTCTAACTTGCTTCAATTTTTAGAAAATATTTCCCTCGTCCAAAAAGAGCAGACTACAAGTGAACACGATAAAGTCACCCTAATGACCCTTCATGCGGCTAAGGGGCTCGAGTTCCCTGTTGTATTTATCACTGGCCTCGAGGAAGGGCTTTTCCCTCACTCTCGATCGCTTTTTGACCGCGAGCAATTGGAAGAAGAAAGAAGATTGGCCTACGTCGGGATCACCCGGGCAAAAGAAGTTTTATATCTCACCTATGCCGAAAGAAGGCTCTACTTCGGCCAAAGGATTACGAATCCCCCTTCACGCTTCTTATCCGAGATCCCCGAAGATCTTTTAGACACTTCCGATAATTTCTCCTACACTCCCGTTAAAGAGTATAATTTTGATTAATGAACCGCGAAGAAGTAAATAAACTTGCTCCGCACCCCTTGCAAACGCATGAATGGGGGGAATTTAGAAAAGCCTGGGGGAATGAGGTAATTTACACACCTCACGGGCTTCTAACACTACATAAGCCTCCGTTTACAAACAAAAAAGTTGGGATGCTAATCCGGGGAAATGCGCCAACACGAAAATCACTTACTGACCTCAAGAAAGTAGCGGCTGAACAAAAATTAATCTTTATCAAACTTGAGCCGTTTGTGAAAAAAAGCGCTTCTTTAGAAAGACTCCTTAAGACAAGTGGTTGTGTCAAAGGGAAAACTCTTTTTACTCCAACTACTTTCTGGATCGATCTAACCAAAAGCGAAGAGAGCCTCTTAAAAAGTTTTTCTGGCAAAACTCGCTATAACATCCGACTTGCCCAAAAAAAAGGCGTGGCTGTCACAAACGACAATAGCGGCGCAGCCTTTGATAGCTACATCAGATTAACCCGAGGAACTGTAAAAAGACAAAGGTTTTACGCCCATAGCGAGCGCTATCATCGCTTGATGTGGGGAGTACTCAACAAGGCCGGCATTGCAAAATTGCTCGTCGCCAAATATAAAAATGAAATTATTGCCGCCTGGATTTTATTCGCCTGGAAGGGCTTTTTATACTACCCATACGGCGCATCCACTTCAAATCCAAATCACTCTCGACTCATGCCCAGTAACTTACTGATGTGGGAAGCGATACGCCTTGGACGCAAATTGAAACTTAAGACTTTTGATTTATGGGGCAGAGAAGAAGGCAAGGGATTTACTAAATTCAAAGAAGGCTACACTCCAGAAGTGGTTGAATTTATCGGCACTTGGGATTTAGTCACCAGTAAACTTTACTGGCCATATCGCTTTGCCGATTATCTTCGATGGAGGCTCCTTCGCATAAAATCGCGCTTCACCAAACCGAGTTTTTAAATGACAGATATCAGGCAAACACCTCAATATGCCAAATATATGCGGGCTTTGGGATGGAAGGCGGAAAAAATAAGTGGGGTTTATTACTTCATAAAAAAGTTTCCAATCATCGGGCATTTTGTAAAAATCCAACGCTATGACGCAGTACTAAATGAACATGATCTTAAAAAATTAAGCAATAAATACAAAATATTTAGGATCGTCGTGGAGCCACAATCAATAAATAATGGATTATGGTTAATGGATAATAAATTCAAGCAAACGGCTGCTTACTCCCCAAGTAAGACCCTGCAACTAGATCTCACGCTAACTCAAAAGAAACTATATCAACAACTAAAAAAAGATTGCAAATATTCGCTAAGAAAGAACATAGAACATAGAATAAAGTGCATAGAAGAAAATAATATTGAGAAATTTCATAAGAATTGGAAAGCCTCAGTCCCCTTTTCTCGCTATGTCCCAAGTCTAAATAATCTTACTTCCCTCAAAAAAGCATTTGAAGACAATTGCCTCTTGTTATCATGTTCTAGAACACAAAAACTAAATAAGGCAGGGGCGGTGTTTTTAAAATCGAAAGACATTGGATATTATTGGTTTGCGTTCACAAATAAAGAAAGTAGGAAAAATCTAGTGCAATACAAAATCCTCTGGGAAGGGATATTGTGGGCCAAAAAAAGAGGAGCTAAAAAATTTGATTTTGAAGGGATCTATGACAAGCGCTTTCCAAACAAAAAATGGCTCGGGTTCACACATTTCAAAAAAAGTTTCGGGGGATATGAAGTTGAGTTCCCAGGAGCGTTTTCTAAAAAGAATTTTATCAAAAATTATAAGCTTGTCAAGAATTCTTGGAGATTTTAAAAAAAGGAAGTTGGCGGGAGAGTGGAAGGAAATTCCCGCCAACCAACAAGCTAGATCACCTCCTAAAAGACAAACCAGAACATGGACACTACTGACAAGCTCATAAGCGTCCTTTCTTTATAGTCAAATAGGTGTTAGCTCGAGCTAATTCATTTATATCGAAGAACCATTATGGGGTCAAGCCGGAGTTTAGATTTGGCCTGCGGGGAACTGGATAATGTTTATCCATCGAGTGTCTCGACATCCCCGCAGCCAATAAATACACTCGCAAATGAGTGTTGGCATAATAAACGCCATGCAATTTATACCATAATATTGGGGTAATATCAACCTCTATTGCAGAAGCTGGAATATTCGCAATTGGCACAAATTGGAGTATTTGAACATATAAAATCAGACTCCTCAATTTTCTTTTTATAATTAAATAGCTCTTTTTCGGCGCTTTTTAATTCATCAATCGTCCTTGAAGTTGTAATTTTTGTTAAGGGATCGAGGTAAATTAATGACAATTTCAATTTTTTATAATTTTTTTTGAAAGGAAAGTCATTTATTTTATTAATCGCCAAAGCATAAATCGAAAGCTGGAGATTGGCATCTACTTCCCTTTGACTCGGCAATTTGCTCCCGGTTTTGTAGTCAATTACCTCAAGGGTGTCCCCTTGCTTATCAATGCGGTCAATTTTCCCACCCACTTTCAAATCCTTTAATTTAAAGATAAATTTTTGCTCCGCGGCCAAAGTATTTATTTTTGGATTAAATAAGCCTCTTAGATAATTTTTTAAAACATATTTGGCTTTTTTTAGAGCTTCTTTGTTATGAGCAATATTTTTATAGCCCTCTGGGTCCCAATTTTTTGAGAGAAGTCGATTAATTAACCTCCGATCTGGTTTTTCTCCCGCTTTGAGTGCAATATAAAAATCTTTGAGAGTCTCGTGTATACTCGTCCCGAAGCTTTGTGCCGCGGTCTTTGGGGTCGGGATCTTTAAAATATAGCTCAATTTATAGTGCAGCGGGCAAATTTTAAATGCCTCAATCTGAGAATAAGATAGAAAATCAATGTGGATGGATAATGGGTGATGCTTAATGGGTAATTTTTCCTTTTTAACAAATTTTGGAAATACAGTATTTTTATTGAAAATTTCTAGCGACGGTGGCTGATCTCCAAGTGCTTCGACTATAAAAGGTGATAATTTTTTAGCGCGTTTCCCTTCTCCGTAATAATCCGCCGCTGTAAAATATAATTTTTCTTGCGCGCGCGTCATCCCGACATAAAATAACCGCCGCTCCTCCTCCAGATGAAAATCCCCTTCCGGCAGTTTCTCTTTAATTAACTCATCAGGAATTGGTATTTGCTCGCGCCGATACATCGAAGGAAAGCGTCCAGCGACCAAATTTACTAAAAATACAACCGGAAACTCGAGACCCTTAGCCGAGTGAATCGTGAGGATGTTTACAGCATTCTCATTGCTCCAGTCAATATTCGCCGCGGCAGGGCTTTCTCCAAACTCAGATGCCAATTCAATCCAGCTAACAACTTCACTTACTCTCGCCATTCTGTGAACAGCCTCATACTCACTCAGGCGACTAAATAATTTAGCAATATTTGCCGCTTCAGTCTCCAATTTGGAAAGGCTCGGGTCCATTAACTTTTCAAGTCTTTCTGTTTCCTTGAGCAATAAAAATACGATCCTACTTGTCCTCTCCCGGGGCAAGAGCTCTATATGCCGATCGATCATTTCCAAGATTCTCTTCATTTTTTCATCATCATTTCCCCTCAATATTTCATAAAAAGGCCGTTTCTCCCGCTTTGCGCGTCCTAATAATCCCTGAAGCCTTTTTACCGAAAAATGACAAAACTCTGATGAAAGAAAGTCAAACAAAGAAACAGAGTCAGTTTGATCAACCAATACTTTCAAATATGAAATAATGTTTATGATCTCCTCTTGTTGAAACAGTTTCCCTGGTCCCAAGAATTGATGCGGCAAATTGTTTTTTTCAAAAGCAGTAATGAAGGCGTCAGCGTGATTATTTGCCCGCACTAAAACCGCGATATCCGAATAATCATATCTCCTCTTAGTTAATTTGCTAATTTCTCGGGCCACACTTAGCGCCTCACCATTGGCACTACTTTCGTGGAAAAATCTGATACTGGCAACCGTTTTTGTGGCTGCCATTAATTTTTTATCTATTTTCTCTGATATTTCCAACCGATCTGGGTTATTGCTTTGGATCAATTTATATGCACCATCTAATATTTCCTGGCCTGAGCGATAATTTTTAGTAAGCACCACCGTCTTTGCCTTAGGATAGGCCTTTTTAAATTGGGTGATATTTGAAATTGCTGCACCCCTAAATCGATAGATGCTTTGGTCATCATCGCCAACAACCGTAATATTTTTACGTCCTTCCGCAATTAATAAGGCAAGTTTATTCTGGGCAAAGTTAACGTCCTGGTACTCATCCACCAAAATATGTTTATACCTTTCCTGATACCGATCCAGGACATTTGGGCGGCTCTTAAACAAGAGCAATGTTTTCGTAATCAAATCCCCAAAATCAAAACAGCCGTTTTTTATTTTAAGTTCATCATACTTTTTATAAGCGCCAGCTAACTCCATATATCTTGTAAATTCCGCTTTTCCTTCTGCATTTAATTTTAAATTTTGAATTTTAAATTTTGAATTCACCCAGCGGATATAATCCGCGGGTGTTATATCTTCATCCTGAAGGCGCGAAAAATGAGTAAGCATCTCCCTCACAAATTTGTCAGGATTCCCTAGCGGACGATAATAATCAAGATCAAATTCAAATAAATTATCACGGACAAACTGGATGGACTCAGTTTGAGAAAAAAGATTAAATTTTGGATCTAGCCCCACATGAAGGGCCTCATCTTTTAAAACTTGATCGCAAAAACTATGGAAGGTAGAAATCCACATTTGTGTAAACCCTAAAGGCATAGCCACATCCACCCGCTCCTCCATTTCCCTAGCCGCCTTTTCAGAAAAAGTTAAGGCCAATATTTCCGAAGGTTTGATGCCGCCTTTAGTGACTAAGAATTTGATTCTCTCGGCAATAACAGTAGTCTTTCCAGTTCCGGCCCCGGCGATAATCAGAAGCGGACCTTTCTTATGCCTAATCGCCGCTAATTGTTCTTGATTGAGTTTCATCTTCACCTTCACCCAAGCTTTGAGTAGAATTAATTTTTTGACCAAGGTGATTAAAAATACCTAAGACATCGCTCATTTTGTTATATGCTCTCCCTATGTGGCTTTGAAGGGTGGAGAGATTTTCTTCTAACTTAGAATAATCCTTTTGGATCGCCCTAAGCATTGTAAATACTTGCCGGGCGCGCGTTTCGATCTTTTGTCCCTCAAAAGATAAAAGAATCGTTTGCAAATGGGCATAAAGCGTGGTCGGCGAAACCGGATATACCCGTGATTCCTGAGCCAGTTGCAGTAAATCCGGCTCATTTACCACCTCATAATAAACTGACTCGGACGGAATATACATGAGTGCAAAATCCATCGTCCCTTCTTCCGGCAAAATATATTTTCCACTAATTGCTTTAATGTGCGCGCGGATATTCTTCATAAATGTTCTTTTCAAGATAGCTCTCTCCTTTGGATCCTCTGCTTTAGACATTTTTTGGAAATTTTCCATCGGGAACTTCGAATCAATCGGGAGGATCCCGGCACGGGTCTTAATCACCGCGTCAACTTTTTCGCCTGATTTAAAGGCGTACTGTAAATGAAAAGATGACTTTGGAAACATTTGAGCGATCAAATCTTTTAAGACCTGCTCGCCGATATTTCCACGAAGTTTTGGGCTTTGAAGAAATTGCTGCAACTCCTTCATCCCCCGGCCAATTTCACTAAATTCGCCGATATTTCTTTGGACCTCCCCCATCACTCGCGCGGCATTGTCTAATCTTTCATTTAGCGATTGGGTGTTTCGCTGAAGCGAGCCAAGAAGGACCTTCCGGTCTTCTTGCGACCCGGTCTGGAGCATTTGCATAATTGTCATCAGTTCGTCTGAAGGTTTTTGATTTTTTGATATTTCAGACAATTTTTTATTAACCAAAAAACCAATTACCAAAAGTCCTCCAATCAAAACAATTAAGATTATCGCCGGGTCCATAGTATTTGCCATTCTAGCACCAAGAATGTGTATTATGAAGCTATGGCTTTAATGCTCAGTTTGATTTCCTGGACTGCCGTTGCCGCGCTTGTACTCCTAGCAGACCCAAATCTTTTTGGGATTGTGCCGGTCTTTTTTATACTTATTTTTATCGCACTCCTAACTACTTTCTCCTTGGTTTTTACCAAAAGAAGAAGAGCCTTATTGGCTTCACTGGCAGTCGTATTTTATTTAATCTTAAGGTACCTTGGCATTGGGCATCTTTTAAATTTACTGTTAATTACCGGAGTTGCTATCGCCATTGACTTTGGGTGCTATAGTAAATGAGAATGCGCGTCTCAAACAATAAGCTTAACATCATCCTAAAAAACCAGATCCAAAAAACCTTGGCTCAAACTCTCGCTGAAATTAAGTCTGGCCCCGAAATGGATACTCTTCTAAAAAAATTCCTCACTGAAAGCGAATATGAAGGACTGGCTAAGCGCTTGGCTGTGGCCTACTGGCTAAAAAAAGGGCGAAGCTATACAAATATCATGAACAATCTGAAAGTCAGCAGTGCGACCATTGCTACAGTCCAGGGGAATATTGACTCAAGTGAAATGCAAAAGGTCCTCAAAAGCCTTGAGGCGGACGAATGGGCAAACCAATGGTCGGAAAAGATCAAGAAATTGGTTAAAAAATAGCTTCAAAGAGGGAGTTTCGTGTAAAATACATCATGAGCAAAAACTATTATGTCACGACAACTTTGCCGTACGTTAATGCTAGCCCGCATATCGGCTTTGCCCTTGAGATTTTAGAAGCAGACTGCTTGGCCCGGTATCATCGGCTGACTGGAGATAATGTGCTTTTTAATTTCGGCACGGACGAACATGGCCTAAAAATTTACCGTAAAGCGGTTGAGGTCAAAAAAGATCCCCAAGAATTCGTTGATGAATACGCCAAAAAATTTGATTCTCTTAAAAAATCACTCAACCTTACCTACGACAACTTCATCCGCACAAGCGACCCTAATCATATTGCCTCCGCCCAGAAATTTTGGGAATTGTGCCTCGCAAACGGCGATATTTACAAAAAGAAATATAAAGTAAAATATTGCGTCGGCTGTGAGCTGGAAAAGACCGATAGCGAACTTATTAACGGCAAATGTGAATTCCACCCCAATCAAAACTTAGAAACAATCGAGGAAGAAAATTATTTCTTTAGATTCTCCAAATACCAAAAAGCCCTGCTTAAATTATATGAAGATCACCCTGATTTTGTCGTCCCCAGCCATCGCCTAAAGGAGATAAAATCCTTTGTAGAAAATGGCCTAAATGACTTCAGTATTTCCAGGCTCAAAGAAAAACTACCCTGGGGAGTCCCTGTCCCAAATGATCCGGAGCAAGTGATGTATGTCTGGTTTGACGCCTTAATTAACTATATTTCAACTCTCAGCTGGCCAAAGGACGACAAGAAATTTAAAAAATACTGGCCTGGAGTACAAATTGCCGGGAAAGACAATCTCCGTCAGCAATCTGCCATCTGGCAAGCAATGCTTGCTTCAGCAGGGCTTCCATTTTCAAAACAAATTTTTATACACGGATTTATTACCATTAATGGGGAGCGGATCAGCAAATCTCTTGGGAATGTAGTTGATCCGGTTAGTTTGTCCGACAAATACGGAACCGATGCCCTCCGCTATTTTTTACTGGCCAAAATTCACCCCTTTGAAGACAGCGATTTTTCTATCGAAAAATTCGAAAGCGCTTATAATGCGGATCTGGCAAACGGCCTTGGAAATCTAGTTGCGCGAGTAGCCAAATTATGCGAGACTTCCGGCCTAAAATTCTCCCATAAGTCAAAGTATAAAAATATCTATTCCAAATATTTAGACCGTTATCGTTTTGACCAGGCCGCTGAGGCGATTTGGGGAAAAATCGGGAAACTTGATAAATACATTAACGACCGCAAGCTTTGGGAACTTAGCGGAGAAAAATTAAAAACTAGCCTGACTTTTGCAGTTAATGAAATTAATCAAATCGCCACTGATTTAAAACCATTCTTGCCGGAAACTGCCGAAAAGATTGAGAAGCAATTTAAAGTTCCAAAAATTAAAAGTGATAAACCACTCTTTCCCCGATGCTGAGAAATTACTTGATTAATCATGAGAGAGGCGCAAAAAGATTCTTTGAGATCTTGCCCGGCCTTGTTTCTTGGAATTTAATCCTTTTCCCCTACTGGGGAATATTTCTGTTTCCGGAAGTAGTCGCTTATTTTATTCTTCTTTTTAATGTTTACTGGTTTTATCAAGCCTTTGGCATCGCCGTTACGGCGACCATCTCCCACCTTAAAATCCAAGCCACGAAAGACTACGACTGGATGGCCGATGTCAAAAATTTCCCCGATTGGCGTGAAGTAAAGCACGTCGTTATTATCCCCACCTATAAAGAGCCTCTCCACATTCTAAGAAGGACAATTAGTTCCCTGGCCGCACAAAAGCTCCCCACCAAACAACTAATCATTACTCTTGCCACCGAATTTAAAGAAGACAAAAAAGAGCGCGAAGAAAAAGCCAATGCCCTGAAAAAAGAATTTAAAGATGTTTTTGGAGAATTTTTCGTAACCGTCCATAAGCTTGCGGTCGGTGAAGCTATCGGAAAGGCAAGCAATGAACGCAGTGCGGCCATTTGGGTCAAAGAAAACTATTTAGATAAGAAAAAAATTAATCTTGATTATGTCACGGTAACAAGCTGTGATGCCGATCATGTTTTCCATCCCAAGCACTATGCGGTCTTAACTTTCAAATTCTTAGATTGCCCAAACCGATATAAACGCTTTTGGCAACCGGCAGTCCTTCTCTACAATAATATTTGGCGCCTACCGGCAATTACCAGAGTCCCCAATATCCTGGCCTCCATTTTTATTCTCTCGATGCTCCCAAGGCGCGACCGGTTAATCAATCAGCAAAACTACTCACTCTCTTTTAAACTTTTGCACAATACCGGCTACTGGGACCCGGACAAAATTCCTGAAGATTGGGGAATATTCTTTAAGGCCTTTTTTGCTAATCAAGGAGAAATTGAAGTCGAGCCGCTTTATCTTCCCCTCTATGCCGATGCGATGGAATCAACAACCACCTGGAAAACCCTTAAGGGACAATATACCCAAGTTCGGCGTTGGGCTTGGGGAGTATCGGACTCATCATGGGTGATCTATAACTATTTGACGGCAGAAAACTTAGGTTTTTGGGATAAGACTACGCGCGTATCCACTTTTATCCATGGGCATTTTTTGTGGCCGGTCCACTGGTTTTTGATAACAATTGGGATTAGCCTGCCGGTTGCCATTAATCCCGCTTTTGGAAGAACTACCCTGGGGTACTTAACGCCAAAAATTTCTTCAACCATTCTTACTCTGGCGTTAGTATTTTTGGCAGTGATGCTAGTATTAGATTACATTTATAAACCCCAAAGACCCAAAAACTTCCCCCGCTGGCGCGCGATCTTAATGCCCTTGGAATTCGTCCTTATGCCCATAGCCACCCTCATTTTTACGACTCTTCCCGGCCTCGACGCCCACACCAGGCTAATGCTTGGGAAATATATAGAGTACAAGGTGACTGAAAAAGTCTAATTTACGATACAAATAAAGCCCACCAGCTACTCTTCCAGTGTTGTAAACGCGTGGAAGGCATCATAGACATAGTTTTTGTTCTGGCTCATGACCTCAAAAAAGTATTCTGTATTTGGCTTTAAGTCAGAAATCCTTAATTCATGATGACGGGCCCGTTCTTGAGAAAGAACATCTTGCCCGTACGACAAACTTTCTCCGTAATTAACTTTGTTATTTTTGGTGTAGTGGTTAGTTTCCCAAGTGATAACTGCGTAACCCTTGCCGACTTCAGCCACCTTGACACCTGTAATGACAGTCGGATTTTTATCAAAGAGAATTTCAGCAATGGATAATAACTTAACTTTCTGTCGAAAGGCAAAATTGCCAAGAGTTGTAACCGCTGGACTGGTGGCATTGGCTACTGCACTTGTTGCGGACCTGAAAAGATAAGCTATTGTGTTTGCTGATCTTTGTAAGGCGTATCTTACTGCCAACATCGCCCTACTCACTGCCCCAGGCGCCTTTTGAGCAAGAGCATCATAAGAATTAGCAACAGCACGTCCTGAAATCTCAAACAACCCACCTATAAATGCCAGAGACTTTTGGTTTATGTCATAAACAAAATTGCTGTAACCTTGCCAGAAGCTGGCAATATAGCCCACTGTCCCCCTTGCTGCACTCACAACGCTCCAGTAAATGTTCCCAAGAGTGTTGGCAATGCTAATGAGAAAATTTTGACCAGCCTGAGGCTCTTCAATCGGCACTTCTACCACTGTTTCCGGCTCTTTTTCCAACTCCTCAATAATCTCTTTTTCTTCTGCGGGGATTTCTGCCAGCGTTGTGATTCTAAGGTTAAATGAAGTCGCACTGCTGGCGTTGTTGACGTTATCCTTGCCAATAACCGTTACCCTGTACGTTCCCAAACTCAAGCCTTCTGCGGGAGTAAACGAGAAGGTTGAATATTTGTCTGAAATATTCTGAGTATTATCAGTAATTTTGACTCCGGTACTACTCCAATAAGTTTCCGTAAAATTAACTGTTGTCAGACTTTGCAGATCATAAAGACCTAAAAAGTTTCTCTTTTCAACTCTTACTTCAACACTTTTTGGCCCAGAGGCAACTTTATTTTCTGTTTTATCACCACTTAAGGAATCGGTTAGTTTGCCAAAAATCGTGGGGGTAGTATCTAGTGTAGCCAGATTGTCAGCCAAAGCACTATTATTAATTTTGGTAATTTCCATACTCGGACCAGTTCTATCAACAAAAAGCGTTCTGGTCTTACTCCTCACACTTCCAGAACTATCATGCGCTTTTATTGTCCAACTCCTCTTTCCTTCTTTTAACTTGCCGTCATTGCTATCTGAATTCCAAACTGAGGAGGATTTCGTGTAGACAGAAATATAGTCATTGGTATTATCAGAATCCGAAAAGCCATCGTAATGGATCAAGTATCTGTCCTGCACATTTTCTATCGTTCCTGAGACTGGAATATTATCAATAGAGAAATCATTTGTATCGCCATTATCCGCTTCCAGGCTATATTTTGAGAGAGATGAATTATCAGTTGCCCCTTTCCATTTAAATGTCGGCCTCTCTGAATTAGTATAGGACTCGTGGCCAGGGTTATCTAAGCTAAACCAGTCAGGCAGGCTTGTCGCAGTGGCAACTCCTGTATCGGTAAAATCAATCCAGCCAACGTCTTCGGAAAAAACATATCCTGAAAAATTATTACTCCCTAAACTTAATGCAACACTACTGTTATAGTTTGTGAAGTCAAGATAGGCCCCGGTATTGGCAACATATGCTTTTCCGCTCACTGCCCCCGTAGAAAGATCTAAATCGACTGGCCCTGAAGGATTATCGCTCTCACCAAAATCGGCCCAGCCTACATCTTCCAAAAAAGCATACCCAGAAAAGTTTCCCGTAGCGTCATCTACGGTCACACTAGAATTGTAGCTAGTGAAATCTAAGTAGCTGTTGTCGGTGTTTAAGACCTTCGCTTTACCTGTAATTGAAACCGCAGTGGCCAAAGCCATTCCTGACGACTGAACCAACAATAATATGCCCACCAAGAGAGCGAAAATAATCTTTGCCATTACTTCATAATAGACAACTTAACAGTCATTGACAAGGTGTTAAGCAAGGGTTAATACTGATAAACTATGGCAATCACGGATCCGGACATCAAGAAACTAAAGACAATATTCGCAACCAAAGATGACCTTAAGAGATTCGCAACCAAAGATGAGTTAGACGATCTTCAGCAAGAGATCCACGAGGAATTTCAAACCTGGAAAAGTGAGTTTTTTGATAAAATCGATCCGATATTAAAAGAAGTTCTAGACAACAGAGAAGAGCGAACTATAACAAACCATCGCCTAAATAAACACAAAGAAGTCCTCAAAAATCACAACAAACGCCTTCATCACCTTGAAGCTTCCCAAGTATAATCGCATCGAAGTACCCACCAAATTCATTGTGATCACGCAAGTTTTCGCGCTTTAAACCTTTGAGGTTTTTATATTCCATCGGTGTCACTCCAAAAGTCGCTTTAGAAATTTCAGTTGTCCGATTTTTTCGGACACTTCAGAATATCCCTCTTTTATAAGTTTTGTCTTAAGATCATTCCAATACTTTCGTGGCCTGTCTGTTCCGGTCAGGGCTTCAACTATATCCACCACAGAAAACCACCATTCATTTAGATAAATTATCTTCCTTATTTCTTTACCCTTGAAAACTGCAATCTTTGTAGTTATTTCCACACCTTATTTATACTATTCTTTTAAGCAATCGAGCAAGACAATACATCGCTATCAGATAAAAAAGATATGCCAAAACACAATCCAGTAAAGATATTCACACACACACACACACACACACACACACACACACACACACACACACACACACACACACACACACAC
>LCET01000002.1 GCA_000995185.1 Candidatus Woesebacteria bacterium GW2011_GWC1_42_9 | reverse complement strand
GCTGTCCCAAAAGCCCAACCGGAACCAAAGAATTATCAGCCTCCCAGCCATCTTTCCAGTTACCAAGAGTGACAGGGGAAGTAGAATATACCCCAATTATTTTTCCTGAATCAATGGCTTTAACTACTTGTCCAGCGGTATCAAGGGAGAGAATATCACCCGGGGAGACAGTACTTCTATCCCCAGAGAAAAGCTCGGCATAGTCAGAACCACTTGAGGCATTGGTCACCCCTCCTGCTCCATTGCCTTCTATGGCTCCCAAAATAGTTCCATCCCCATCTCTTAATTCCAGAAAATTACAAGTACTAGTGGGATTAGTATCCAAACATCCCTGAATAAATACCCCTTGATGAGTATCCAAATTCCCATCATTAAAGAAACTCCCTGCATACCCAACCAAATTAGCTGACGCTCCCAGGCTACCGTTTATATTTACTATATTGTTATCAAACTCTCCATATATAAGTGGCGAAGTGGAATTACTGGTTTCAATATATAATTTATTTGATCCAGTTTCATTGTATCCAGCCTGATAACCTATAAATATATTATTCACTCCTCCAGCTGTATTATATCCGGCTTCGCGACCTATCGTGATATTATTGTTTCCAGAAGTAATACCATATCCACTTTGAAACCCAATTCCTATGTTACCGCTACTTGTAGTACTATAAACTGCTTGATATCCAATTCCAATATTGTATTGACCTGTTAAATTAGAAAACACTGATTGGCCCCCTAATGCTATATTGGTAGAACCTCCAGTATCTGACTGAAGTGCCCCTTGCCCTATCGCAACATTATTGCTCCCAGTAGTATTGACGAGAGCATAATATCCAACAGCAGTATTAGAATTACCAGTCAACAACGCATTACCAGTGTAATTGCCAATCAAAATATTTTGGACACCACCAGTGAGCAAATTTCCAGCATTTCTACCGATTAAAGTGTTGTTAGTACCCGTCATGGTAGCATTACCAGCAGTTCTTCCCAACATTAGATTGCTGGCGTCGGTACCCAAATTAATCTCCAACCTTCCATCAGCTCCCCAAAACCCTTTAACTGTCCCATTACTTGCTAATATTTGCAATAAATTATTAGTAGTAATATCATCTGTAGTTTTAAGTATCAAACCTATATTAGAAGTTGTAGCCGTGTTAATCTGCAATTTACTATTAGGGCTATTTGTCCCAATCCCCAATCTATTATTAGCATCATCCCAGTAAAGGCTAAGATTGTCTTGAGTTAATCCCAAAAGTCCTTGGAATGGTATAGAACCAGTTGTAAAACCTGGATTTAAGGTCCCATGCAAAGTACCATCGGTCTCAATGTCTCCCGTTACATACAAATCATCTCCACCCAAGTCAATACTGCCGGGGGTACCGGTACCCACTTTAACTCCTCCGCCAGATGGATCCAGTACTAAATCACCATCAGAGGTCAGCGTGTTACCAGTCAAATTCAAATTACTACCCACAAACACATCTCCCTCAGCATCAATCTTAAATTTTTGGGAGCCATTAACAGCAACGCCAAAGAGGGTGTAGCCCGCAGTCGCACTGCCTGGATTAATGTATAGCGGCCCTCCCCCGACATTTACACTGCCGGGAACTGCGTTGAAAATAATGGCTGAATTAGCTTCGTCTGCTTCGTCACTTCTTAAGAACGATTGGGCCGATTTCCCTCCTAAATGGTGGGCGTCTACATTTGTAATAGCACTGCCATCCAGAGAAGTGAAATAGTCAACCGTCAGACCTGGAATTCTTCCTGAAGAATCAATAATATCATTTCCCGCTACGTACAAACCAGTAGAGAGATTAAGCGAACCCAAAAAAGCTTTTCCGTCTACTTGTAAATCCCCTGTTGAAACCGTTCCTTCGGTTGTTAAATTACCTTCTGAATCAATAACCAATAAAGCTTCTTTGCCAAACTCTGCGCCTTCTGGAAAAGAAGCAAAGCTTTTTTCTTCTTGTTCTTGGGGTTGAAGAATTGAGGGAATTGTAGTTGTAGCAATCTTTTTTGAAAAAAAGTCTTTCAAATCAACTTGTAAGAGAGAGAGAGAGAACCGACTATACTAACTAAAACTAGACATAGCAAAAATGCGAAAAGAAAGATCTTTTTTATCATACCGATTATTAATTAATAATAGCACATTTCTTCTTCTTTCAACTCTTTTTCTTTTCTTTTCTTCAAGCCAAGTAATCGCCAGTATCGGCTTTGCCAATACAACTGGAGGTGATGGTGGTACCGTCTACACAGTCACCACCCTTGAGGATGCTGATCCCGCTCCAAACGGTTCGCTGAGAAAGGCAGTTGAAGCGAGTGGAAAGAGAAAAATAATATTTGCAGTCTCTGGGTGGATAGATCTGGTCAAAACACTTTCAATCAGTAATCCTGAAATTACAATTAATGGAAATACGGCTCCAAACAAAGGGATAGGTCTTCGTACAAAAGTTAATTTTCCAAACAACACACCTCTCGTCAAAGTTAATACAAATGATGTTATTATTCAGTACATCAGACTCAGACCAGGTACACGCGGATATTCCGTAGATGTAGATAACTATAGCAGCCCTGGTTTCCACGAAACTGATGCAATTCTTGTTTGCGGTGGTTGTGATGGTAGCAAAGCAGAAAACATCTGGCTTGACCATATTGACGCCTCCGCGGGAAATGATGGCAATGTTGAAATCTGGGGTGGGGCACTGGGGGTGAATAATGTAACTGTTTCAAATTCCTATATTTTTCAAAGTCCTCGGTATTCTACGCATTCAAATGTCTGGGTCTGGAACGGTTATCATTGGGTATCCACTTTTAGTCATTCAATGGGTTCACTTGTCGGATACGGAGCATATAATATAAGTTTTATTAATAATGTCTTTGCCCATAATGGCGATAGGCTACCTCTTTTCCAAGATAGTTGGAATATTGAACTCATTAATAATCTAATTTACAACACAATTAACTCCACGATGAAGTTAAGTATTGCCGGCCAAGTAGCAGGAGACCCATCAGGTGAATGGAAAGTAAATATGATTGGAAACAGAATACTCAACAACGGGCTAAATACAAATCAGTCCACAGGAAACACCCCTAGATACATACTATTTTCGCAATCGAGCAGTTTTAATATTTTTTTGAAAAATAATATTAGTCAACATAGACCCAACAATAGCCTGCCTGATTCAGATGCTTATTATCCAGGAAGTAGCGGTACCCTGGTAGGTTCAGCTCATAATTTCAATATTCCAGAATCAGAAACAGTTGTCTTAGACACTGACGAAAAGGTAATTTCCTTATTAAATTCAACTGGGGTAACACTGCCTGAAACCGATATTCTCCATGACCAAATTAGGCAAGATATTATCAATGCTTTGGCTGGAAATCCAACAGGAACTGTTATTGATAACATTACAGACAGTGACTATCCAAATCTTGATTTAACTTCTGTAGCCCCCACTTTGACTTCTGCTGCAACAAGTATCTCCACCAGCGGAATATATAAGCCCACAGTTAAATTGACCCAAACCACAACCGGACAAACTTTTGTTGAAACTGGTCAGGAAAACCTGGAAGCAAAAGTTGCTGAATTTTCCGGATCTGCAACGGCAGGAGCAAAGATTAAAATAATAATAACTAATACAGATGGCATAAGAATACCTGGAATAACAACAACTAACGATAATGGAACTTGGTCTTGGAAACCTCCATATATTCTTTCTGCCGGAGAATACACGGCTACATTTACGGCTCAAGACAAAAAGGGAAATACCGGAACAACAACTCTGGATTTTACGGTGGATGAAAAAGGGGAAAGCAAGGTAACCCAAGTTACCCAGGAGGAGACGGAGAAAATTATTGAAGAAGAAACGATTGTTGTGAGAGTTAAAAACTTTTTTGAAATAATTATTGAGTCGGTCAAAGTGATTCCCTTCCGCTAGTTATATGCTCCTTGCCTGTGGAGAATTGAAGATATAAAAACACTTTTCTTCTTGATGTCAACGACATATATTACTCTATACGGCCAAGCTTTTAATGACCAACAATCCTTAAATTCTCCCGAGAGTTTCTTACCTAGAAATGGATCTTGCGAAAGATTTAGAAACTTTTTTTCAATTTTTCTCCTTTCTGAAGTTGGCAATTTACCAAGCTGCTTTTTAGCCTTGAGAGATAAATAAAGCTTCATATACCTTACCCTCTTTTATCTCCTTCATGCCTTGTTTTATGGACTCCCTTGCTCCCGGAATTGACAAAATCTCAGCAGTTTCTTCTAAAGACTCAAGTTCTTCTAGATTTAGAAGAACTACTTTGGGCTTGTTGTTAACAGTAATCAAATAACGACCCATTCCCTCACTTGTCTTTTTAACAAGCATGGGAAGATTGGCTCTGGCATCAGAAACAGTAATAAAATTAGTCATGACCAGAGTGTACAAGACTATGTACAAAATGTCAACGAGAAGGTTTATTGGTCTCTAGGTTATAATTGGGTGTGGTAATTTTAGGCATAGAAACTAGCTGTGATGAAACTGCCGCAGCAGTAGTCGAAGACGGCAAAAATGTCCTTAGCGAAGCTATCGCAAGTTCTGCCAATCTTCACACAAAAACCGGGGGAATAATCCCTGAAAACGCCGCCCGGGAACAGATTAAATCCATGATCCCCGTAATTAACGAGGCATTGTCTTTTATCCATAATCCATCATCCATTGACGCAGTCGCCGTCACCATTGGCCCGGGACTAATCGGCTCACTTCTGGTTGGTGTTGAAACCGCCAAAACCCTTGGGTTTCTATGGGAGAAGCCAATTATCCCAGTCAATCATTTGGTTGCCCATTTATATGCAAACTGGATAGAAGATGACCCGCAATTCCCCGCGGTGGGACTAGTGGTAAGCGGTGGGCACACTGATTTAGTCTATATAAAAGATCATGGTGAAATTAAATGGCTGGGAGGGACGATGGATGACGCCGCTGGGGAATGCTTTGATAAATGTGCAAGACTTCTAGGCCTTCCATATCCCGGCGGGCCGGCAATAGAAAGAGAAGCGGCAAAATTTAAAATTAAAAATAATAAATTAATGACTTACCCAAGACCTATGATCAATCAAGATAATTTTGACTTTAGTTTCTCAGGACTTAAAACTGCTGTGCAAAATAACTTAAAAATTAAACATCCTGCCGCCGAAGTACAAGAGGCTATTGTCGATGCATTAGTTGTAAAGTCACTAAAGGCAATTGAAAAATATAAGCCCAAAAGCTTTATCGTAAGCGGCGGTGTCGCCGCAAACGCCCGATTACGCGAAAAATTGCAAATTAAAATTAAGAATTTATATATCCCCAAGCCAAAATACTGCACCGACAATGCGGTGATGGTTGCGACTGCAGGATACTACATAAATAAACCCACTCATTGGAGCAAAATAACTGCCGATCCTAACCTATTTCTCAAGTAAATTTTTAATAATCCCCAAAAATTTACCACTATCATTTTTAACAAATTCCTCCACCGCGGGTGTGGTGGTGGGCTCACTGGACGGCGAGGGACTACTTGCGGCGGAGCTTGTCGGCGTAGAGCTTGATGGTTGCGGTTCTGGAGATGGCGACGTCATTGATTGAGGTGTTGGTGTTCCCACTACTACTGGAGACTTCGTTTCAGAAGACAATACTTGCTCAGTGTTTTTAGAGTTAAGCCCCACAACAACCAAGGACATCACCCCAATTAGTGCCATCACCCCCCCAATCCCAAATCCCTTAGAAAAAACTCCCACCAATGAAGACTGGTTCGCTCCTCTACTAATAATGTTAATTTTGTCTTTTGGCAAACCCGCTAGTGCCAACACTTGAGATTTTCGGCTGATCCGGGCTTTTTTGACCTCATGTTGGTCCTTAATAACTTTATATACTTTGATCTCCTCTGGAATCCCTTTGAGAAGTCTTGCATCCACTTCGCTTGAGGGGGCTTCATGCTTATTCATCGCCAAATATACTGCCTCAGTGAAATATACTTCCCCTGCTTCCGCAGTTGCCTCAAGACGTGCCGCGATATTGATCGGCTCCCCAAAGATATCACCGTCTTTAAAAGTTACTTCACCGCTATTGATCGCAATTTTGGAGCTTAATAAATTATCACCCTCAAGGTCGCTTTGAATTTTCAGTCCACACAGCACTGCATTGGTGGGAGATAAAAATGTAACAATAAACCCGTCCCCCATGGACTTTATAATTTCCCCATTATACTTAGCCGCGTTACTCTTAATTAATTGAGTAAATTTGTCGATTAAATCAATAATTTGCTTCCTCGTAAAAGTGGAAGTCATCCCTGAAAAACCGACCATGTCTACAAACATGATTGCTAGATTTTTACTTTCCATTTTAGATAAATAGATTATAATCTATCTCAGGACTAATGGAAAAGATCTATAACCACAAAGAGTTTGAGAAAAAAATTTACGATCAATGGGAGGCATCAAACGCCTTTCAGCCAAAAATAGAAAAAAATAAAAAATCTTTCACGATCATCATGCCTCCTCCAAATGCTAACGACCCATTACATATTGGGCACGCCCGCGGGGTTGCGATTCAAGATGCTCTCATTCGCCATGCACGAATGCGCGGACTGTCAACGCTTTGGCTCCCAAGCGCGGACCATGCCGGCATTGAAACACAATATGTTTTTGAAAAGAAATTAAAAGAAAAAGGAAAAAGCCGCTTTGACTATCCAAGAGAAGATTTATACAAAATGATCTGGGATTATGTTCATGAGAACAAGTCCATCATGGAAAATCAATTAAAAATCCTAGGGGCAAGCTGCGACTGGAGCCGCAATAAATTTACTCTTGATCCTGATGTTATTAAAGTAATTTACAAAACATTTAAGAAGCTTTTCGATGACAACCTCATCTATCGCGGAGAGCGGATCGTAAATTACTGCCCCAGGTGCGGGACTAATTTCAGCCAATTGGAAGTAAATTTCATTGAAAGGCAAGACAAAATGTATTATCTAAACTACGGCCCAGTCACCATCGCAACAACCAGGCCAGAGACAATCTTTGCTGATGTAGCAATTGCGATTAATCCCAAGGACGAAGACAATAAAAAGTTGATCGGCAAGACCGCTCTTATTCCACTTGTTAATAGGGTGATCCCAATAATCGCCGATAGCCTTGTAGATCCAGAGTTTGGGACCGGAGCACTTAAAGTCACCCCGGGGCACGATCCTCTTGATTTTGAGATTGGCCAGAAACATAAGCTCCCCATTATTTCTGTCATCGATCGGGAAGGAAAGATGGTAAATACACCAGCAAAATACACCGGAATGAGGGTAGATCGCGCCCGCGAAGAAGTTGTTAATGATTTAGCTGGTGCAAACAAAATAAAAAAAATTGTGGAGATTACACACACAGTGGGCGCATGCTACCGCGACAAAGGAATAATTGAACCACTGCTCTCAAAACAGTGGTTTATTAAAATTAAGCCGCTCGTTTCCCCCGCCCTCTCCGCCATCCGCCAAAAAAAAGTGCGATTTAACAACGAACGCTTTAAAAAACAGTCCATTAATTGGCTTAAAAATCTTCACGATTGGAACATTAGCCGGCAAATTGTTTGGGGGATCAGGATCCCTGCTTGGCGTTGCGACAAATGCTTGGAGTGGACAATCACCGACGGAGCTAGCCCCGCCGAATGCCTATATTGCAAACACAAAAAATTAACCCAAGACACAGATACTTTTGATACTTGGTTTAGCTCCGGACAATGGCCATTTGCCACTCTTATGACTACCAAAAGAGATGATTTTCAACATTTCTATCCAACAAATGTAATGGAAACATCATACGACATTCTCCCATTTTGGGTTATTAGGATGATCATGCTTGGGATATATAAAACAGGAAAAGCGCCTTTTGGTGATGTTGTCTTTCATGGGTTAATACGGGATAAAGAGGGACAAAAAATAAGTAAGTCCAAGGGTAACGTTATTGATCCTATTGCCATGACTGAAAAATATGGAGCAGATGCCCTAAGGATGAGCCTCATTTGGGGAACCTTAATTGAAAACGATATCTCGCTGGATGAAAATAATGTCCGCGCAATGAGAAACTTTGCCAACAAGCTTTGGAATGTCGCCCGGTATATAAAACTGGGAAGAGATTTGCCGAAAAGAAAAAATGTCATAAAGAATTCAGGTGATAAAATAATAATTAACAATTTAAAACTCACAAAAAGAGAGGTCGACAAAGCATTCAAAAAATATAATCTAAGCATTGCGGCCAGCTTGATTTATGATTTTATCTGGAAAGACCTTGCTGATGTTTATCTTGAGGAGACTAAAATGAGAAGAGAAGAAACTCAAAGCATGCTTGAAGACATCCTTAAAAAATCGCTGATTATGCTTCATCCTTTTATGCCGTTTACTACCGAGGTAATATGGGAAGAAATGTACAAGACCCAAGAGGGACACATGCTTATCGAAGCAAAATATAAATAAGATGAAACACCTGCCCAATCATCACCTTTTTGCGATCACTTTTGCAGTGTTAATCATTGCTTTGTCAGTTGGGAATGCCGCCACACTCCTCAATAAACAAACCGGGGCAGAAACTTATAGCTTGCTAACAGATGAGCTTAATTACTGGAAAAGAGTTGTTTATACCCATCCCGATTATCGGGACGGGTATCTTGAAATTGCTAAAATAGAAATGGCCCTCGGGAACACCAATGAAGCCGAAAACTATTTAAAAATCGCCGAGATCGAAAACCCAAATTCTGAAAAAGTAAAGAATTTCGAAAATATTCTTGGAGTTAGTACTAGGACTCCTTAACAGGCGCTTCTTGAGATTCTTCTTTCTTTTCTTCAACTTGAGCTTCCTCCGCCACTGGAGCTCCTTCTGCCTCCTCTACAACTTGCGGCTGTTGCTCCTCCTCTTTCTGAAGAGGCTCAATCTTAACCACTATCGAGCTGCCAGCTTGTTCAATTTTAATTTTAGCCTTGTTGTACTTGATATCATCAATCGTTACGATAGAATCAACTTTGTCCAGACCACTGATATCCACCTCAAACTTCTCCGGCAAATCAGTGGGGAGCGCCTTTACATCAATTTCATCAATCATCTGAACCAAAATTCCTTCTTGGGACTTCTCCGCCGGGGACTCCCCGGTCAGCACAACGGGTACAGTAGCCTCCACTTTTTCCTTTAAGTCAACTTGCCTAAAATCGACATGAAGAATATCACTCGTAACCGGATGTATTTGGATATCACTAATCAAAACCGGCTTCACGGCAGTCCCAATTTTAAGGTCAACTAAGCCGGTCTCCCCTGCCTCCTTGTAAACATCAGAGAACTTTGAGGTGTCAACCTGAAGTGAAACAGATTTTATTTTCTTCCCAAACAAATTTGCGGGGACCACTCCCTCACTTCTTAAACGCTTAACTTTTCGGCCAGTCACTTTTCTTTTTACTGCTTCTAATTTTGCTCTTTTCATTTTTACCAATTTAACTCAACCAGGGCATCTCTCGCAAGGTCTGTATTATATATAATACTGTTCGGTGAGGTCAAGGAGACAAAAGGACGAATGATTTCCACTGATACAGGATGGGCTGATACTCCAGCTTGTTTGCGCCAATAGACCTCTACCTTTCCTTTTTTATTAAAATCAAGCTTCCCGGGAAAGCTCCACTTAAATTTAATCAAGGAGCTTTCTCCCGGATTAACCACCACAAGCACGCCTACTTCAATTCTATCTTCCATCTTAACAAGGTCAGGATTTAAGGTCTCCCTGTTCTTCCCATTCACTATTTCTACTTTTGAAAAATTGGCTAGATTTGGAGCCATCACCCGAACATATGCTTTATATCTCGACTTTGGATCGTATGAATTTGTCGTGGCACTATTAGTAATTGCGAGACTTAAGGTGTTTATAATTTTGTCGTTCTCTATTTCCACTTTTAAATTACTGGCGCGGTTCACATAATAATTGGCTTTGTTTACTCCAACATTTGCTTCAACTACGCCAAGCCAGCTAGTTGCACAATTTCCTACACATTCCAAATGATTTATGGAGCCGTCCCAACCAAGATCTTTAATGACCGCCTGGGAAGATGTTTCATGAAGAAAAATCTGTATATCTCGCGATTGCAAATCATTCAGTAGAATATTAGCGATATCATAATATTGACTAGAATTAATCTGCGATAAACTCGAAATCAGAGTATTTGATAAAGCCGTCAAATAATTAGCTTTCTTTTTGGATCCGGGGAAAAAATCATTTTCAACTTCAAATTGAATTTTGTCATACAGATTTTTAGAGTCGATAGTATCTTCAAAATCAGGAATATTAAGCGGACCAACAATCGAAAGAAGGTCCCCGACTACTTCCAAATCTATCCCCATGACACCATCGACTTGCCTATCCAAAGATTTTTCTAAAAACCACTCCGCTCGCTTGGCACTAGTCGGAAAATCTGGGTCCCAATTAGAATCTCTTAAATACCAACTAGGCTCCCCAAGATGGACCTTAATAGGGTCCGGAGGAGTAATATATCCCTTCAGCTGGCCGTCAGCAGAATAAACGTCAAATACACTTGAATCAATCAGTTTGCCTTTGTTAAAGGTGACGAGGGCAAAGGACCCAATAAAGCCGCCTGTTGGCCTAAGCTCCATATTATTTTGAAATAGAACCATGTAGGTGGTTTGCCTATTAAATCCCAAGAGGGTTGGAGCTGAACTTAAAATTTCTCTGACATAAAAAAGGCTTTCCCGAGCTTTCGAAATTTGAATAATATCTTTATAAAATCCCGATAAAAAGAGCTCATTTTCTTTAATTTCATTTTCTAAAAATGAGATTTCTATATAGGCACTATCAATCTCAAGATAAGCCTCTGTTAATAAGACATCGACATTCACTTCATCCCCTCGGATCCCAGATATTATCTTCGAAAAATGGTCCTTTACTACCGAGACTTTGTCTGCCAAATAGGTCCCTCGTTCTATAGTATTGGCGACGCTGTAAGCCTCGGTGTATACACCTCCCACCAGCGGAAGATTGTCAAAAGGTTCTATAGATGCCTTGGTTGCCCGCGCAAAAAAACGCGAGGGCTTAGTTAAAATACCTACATGTTCATCTTTTTTGTGACGTATCAAATACACGCTACCCACAGCCAAACTTCCCGAGATAAACAGGGAGATAAAAGGAATTATGAAAAATAAAAAAATAGCAGTTACCAGCTTTAAATATAGTCCGTATTGTAACTTTCCTTTTTTTGGCTCAGGGAAGTGCAATTTTTGAACAATCTCTCTACTGCTTAAATATTCTTCAATGAATTTGAAGGGGTCGCCACGAGGCTCGATAACAGTGTCCGGGCGAATAATTTGCAGCCTTTCAAGCTTTTTAGTTTTGGTTGTCGAAATATAAGGATAGGCGAAAATAACTTTTTTGGTAATGTCGTAAATCCTTAGTTTTATCCCCAAAATGGCTTTACTACTATTCTGATACGTAAATAAAAAGCGCAAAATACTATCTGCGGCATCATGTGTATTTAATAAAAAAAGCGTTTGATTGTTTTCCGGGATCTCAATGTTGTTATTCTGCTTTGCGTCCTTAAGCATTTCCATCACAACGCTTTCAGTTTCACTTACACCTTCCCCTATTAATGCCCCTAAGTAAAGGGTCCTCACCAAGACTCCATTTTTGTCAAATTCGTTAATCATTTTTAGAGCTTCATTCATCTCAGTTTTCAGAGCCAAATGCGGAGCCAATAAAAGCACTTTAGCGTTTTTGTCTTTGGCAAAATTTAAAACAGTTGTAAACAAAGTGCTAAATTTCAAATTAACGATTACATAATAAGAGTTGTTTGGAAGTGAATAGGTGCCTCGATGAATCCTAAATTTTCTATGATCCAAACCCTCGGATAATTCTCCCCACCGCTTGAAGTTATCATCCACGATATGTACCATGATCCCCTTGGCAATCAAAGACTTTGTTAATTCGATAATCAAATCCGACGGGTTCGAAAAAATAACGGCTGAGGTGTCCATGTCTAATCATCTTACGGGCAAGCCCGGCATTGATCAAGCAAGTTTTCCACATGAGGCTAAGATTTCCGACTTCCCTTCACACAACTTAATCAGACAAAAACACTATTCTTGAAATGCAAAAATTCTCTTTTCAGAGCCTCGAAATTAAATTACCGGCCTAGCAAGACGTGAAGAAGAGGGTGTATCTTTCACACGCGGCGGCGATCAAGTTCTATATTTACCAACTCGTCAGCTTCTGAATTTTTTTCCCTATTAATATGAACAAAGCTCACGGGGAATGGAAATTGCTTTAATATCTTTTGGATTGCGATCACCATAGGCGCAAGGCTTCGGCTCTTTACTCGATACTCCCCCCTTAATTGCTTTACTACCAATTGCGAATCAAGAAATATATTTGCTTGCGAAACATTAATCGCTTGGTGGTTATCATTAATCCAATTGATGGCTTCCATGAGAGCGCGATACTCTGCAAAATTATTCGTCGCTCTTCCAAAAAAATAACCCTTCTTAAAAATTATTTTTTCTTGGCCGTCTTTGATCACCACTCCCCCCGCAGAGGGACCGGGGTTTCCTCTTGAGCCGCCGTCGCAAAAAACATTTATTTCAATCATCGATCTATCTTAACAAATTTATTTGGAAGACTTAATCCAATTACAATCGCCATCAAACTGCTTGTCTGCGGCAGGGTTATAAAATAGTGATCAAACAGTCCAATTAGCATAATTGCTAATAAACTTAATAGTAAACTTCTTTGAGAGAATACATTCTTAATTGAATTTTGCAAGATCCAAATGAAAATTATCAAGCCAATTATCCCCATCTCCGAAAGAATTAAAAAGTAGATATTGTGAACCGGCTGAAGCCATCGATAAAAACCAACCCCGACTATAGAAATTAGAGTGCTTGATTCCTGTGGAAGATGTCCAATGAAGTTTCTCGAGCCAACTCCAACAATTAAGCTATTTGTCCACAAGTGTCCAGCAATTGCAAGAAGCCCTAGTCTTTCATAAATACTTTTTGGCAAATATATTCCGGATGCCAACAACATACTTCCAAAATAAGTTGTTAAGAAACTTACAAATAGCGTAAATGGTAAACAAATTGAAACTAGTTTAGTAATATTTACTATGCGTTGTCGATGAAGAATAACAACTGCGAAACCGATTATCATCGCTGTCTTTGAAAAAGTAATTATGACTAATATTGTTGCTGCTATTAAGCCCGTACTGTGAAGTTTATTTTTATAAGGACCTAAAAGTAATCCTCCTACTAAAGCGTACCCCGCCATGGCATTTGGGTGCGGGAAACTAGCATAAGGCCGCAACTGCCACCCCCCAATTATGTTTACTAAAGCAATCCCTGGAGTACTAATAGTAAAGGATCTTTCACCTAAAAAGTAAAATATACCTCCAAGGCTCCCCTTATTAATAAATTGGAAAATTGCAATTATTAGTGAATAAACTAACGACCAAGCCAAAGGCGTCTTAATCCTCTCCTCTAGCTTTTCTTTATTTGAAACAACATAAACACCAACCAAGGCAAGCTTAAAAATAACGAGCCATCCCCACACCGCCGCTCCTTTGTTGACCGATACATATATATTTAAAAAAACAAAAATAAGTAAAAGTACTAATAATTTCTTACTAACAACAAATCTAAATTTAATTTCCCAAACCCACAATAAGAAAAGTAAACCAAAAACCAAATCGACAAGGTAAACAGTTGGCGAAAGATAATCTACCCTAATTCCAAAAATTAGAGACCAATCTGGCCAGAAGTGAAGTCCAAACTGTGTGGGTAATAAAAAAATAAATAACTGGAATAATTTATGATGCCATTTCACTTAGGGCTTACGACCAAATACCTTCCCTCTCCTTCTCCTTTCGACTCGGTCACAATGCCCTTTTCCTTCGAAAGGGCTACATGGATCACTCTTCTTTGGGCTGGGGTGAGATTGTATAAATTCTGCGGCTCCCCTGTCGACCTTGCCCGCTCACCCGCTTGGATTGCTAACTCTTTAAGATAATCCTCGTGCTTCTCTCTCCAGCCATCGACATCAACAACTATCCTCACCCATTCCTCTGTTTTTTGTCTAACTGCTAAAGACAAAAAGGATTGAATTGCACTCAAGGTCGCCCCGTGCGCTCCAATTAGAAGACCTGCCTGTTCTTTCCCGGAAACATTTACGTTATAAACTTTTTCTTCCAATGTTTCGTCGACAGAAACATTAATCTCGGTATCTATCGACAAAAGAGAAAAAAGCTCTGAAGAGAGAGCCTCTACAATTTTTTTGGTGGGATCACTTTTTTGTTTTGCCATTAGAGTCGGGTAATTTTACCAGGCCGAGCGTTTGAAGCCAAGGGGTAGCCCCTCCCCACCCTGACGCGCGATATTGCTGCCATGCCTGGAAGGCAGAAAACAAAAGCCAATAAAGAGCCAGTCCTGATGGAAATCCCATTCCAAATAAAATCGTCATTAAGGGCATGGTATAAATCATTGAAGCTTGAAAGGATGTCTGGAAATCATCTGACTTTTGCGGAGTCTTCTTTGCAAATTTCCTTTCTTCCTTGATATAAGGCATTGTAATCTTGGCGGACAAAAATTGCACCAAAGCCGCAAGGAGTAGTAATGGCCCAGGTAATCCAAAGGGGATACTTGGGATTTTGATCGTATCGGGATTACGAACATCAAGATACAAAAACTTTGTGTTAACTTCCATCGCTTCACTAAGTTTCAGAGGTTCATACAAAAGCGCGTTAAATCTTTCGACAATGTCCCCATTGGGGACCAAAACATTAACAAAAACTCGAAACAGGGCAATTAAAATTGCAAATTGTAAGATCATTGGGAGGCAACCCGCTCCGGGATTAATCCCCTTTTCCTTATAGAAATCGGCCTGCGCCTTCATTAGTTTCTGCCTATCTCCTTGGTGCCTTTTCTTAAGCTTCTCAATTTCCTTGGAATGTTCCTTCATTTTCTTCATCGACTCCATATAAGGCTTCGTTAACGGGGTAAGGGCAATCCTTAAAAAAAGCGAGAATCCGATTATTGCTAAGCCCATGTTTTTCCCCAGCAAGAGATAAAAAAGAATAAGTCCATTAGCTAGTGGCTGTATGAGAATTACGGTAAAGATGTTCATCTTACTGGATCGTAGCTTGAGCGGACTAAGGGGTTGCATTTTATAACTCTTTTAGCTGTTAAATAGGCACCCTTAACAACGCCGTATTTTGCGACTGCTTCTTTAGCATATTCAGAGCATGTAGGAAGATGTCTACAGCCCTTTCCAAAAAGAATACTCAACACGCTTGAAATAAATTTCTGATAAAAATCAATCATTTGAGAAGTTTTGATTTGACTAAAAGGTCCCTAGTTTCCTTCATTATCGCGTTTGCATAACTAGTTGCAATTTTCCTTTTGCCTAAAAAGACGCAATCATACCCTGTCGGAATTTTTGTAACCAATTGTCGGACCGTTTCTGAAAGGATTCTTTTTTTATTGTTTCTAATTGTAGCTAAAGAAGATATTTTGGACGAGACCACAAAGCCAAACCTTGAAGGGTCAGTGTCTCCCCTTTTATACACAACCAAAGAAGCAAGTTCTCCACTATAAAGTTTTCCCTTTTTATGAACCTCGTCGAAATCAGACGAATCTTTCAATCGATATTTTGAAGCCAACATCTAAACAGTTAATTTCTTTCTGCCTTTAGCTCTTCTTGCCTTTAGCACCCTCTTTCCGCCAGATGTGCTATTGCGCGAGCGGAAACCATGTTTTCTTCTACGCTTAACTTTGCTTGGGTTATACGTTCTTTTTGGCATAACAGAAGTAGTGTAGCATAAATTTATTACTTTTTGGGGCTTGACAGATTTGTGGATAACTATTTAAGTGTCCTTGAAATGAGAAAACCTGACAAACAGCAAATCTGGCACGAGACTTTGGAAAGCGTGAAGGTCTCCGTCTCCCCTGCTATTTTCGCTACTTGGATAAGTCAAACTCATCTCTCAAGCCTAAAAAAAATAGACAAATCCCGATATCTTGCCGAGGTTGGCTGTTCTTCAGCATTTGTTAAAACCACAATTGAACGCAGATATTTTGGCCTTATTCAAGATTCTTTAATTAGTAGTCTCGGCTCCCCCAGCGACCTAACTTTTGTAGTAAAAAGCGACCCGGCCAATAAAATTGACGAGGGAGGAGGGCCGGCTCCCTTATTCCAAGATAAAAACACCGAGGAAGAATTAAATAAGCGATTGACTGAGATAGGGATCCGGCCTGGTTTCACTTTTCACAATTTCGCTGTCTCACCAAGTAATCAGATGGCTTGGGCCGCGGCAGAGGCGGTCTCACGCGAACCAGGCACAGCTTATAACCCACTCTTTTTGTGGGGAGGGGTGGGGGTGGGGAAAACTCACTTGATGCACGCGGTAGGGCACACTCTTTTGAAACTTAAACTTGAGACTAAAATTGCCGTGTGCAGTGGAGAAGAATTCACAAATGACATCGTGAACGCGATCAGAAACAAAAACACCCAAAGTTTCAGGAACAAATATAGAAATGTTGCGGCACTTTTTATCGACGATATCCAATTTATTGCCGGCAAGGATGCTGTACAAGATGAGTTTTTTCACACTTTTAATGCCGTTACCCGATCAGGCGGGCAAATAATCCTAACAAGTGATAAGCCGCCCACAGAAATCGCTAAGCTTGAAGAGCGCTTGCGCAGTAGGTTTGAAGCCGGCTTAATCGTTGATATCGGACCACCAGATTTTGAGCTTAGGTGTGCTATTGTCCAGATCAAATCCCAAGAAAAGGGGTTATTAATAGAAGAAGAAAAACTAGTTCACCTAATCGCCGGAAACATCCTCGGGGCCAGACAAATTGAAGGGTTTCTGACTAGGCTCGGGTCTGAATCAAAAATTAAAAATCTGCCAATTACTGAAGACCTTATCACGAGCACCCTTGGAAAAGGGGAGCACGAGATTGATCGCTCCAAAAACACCAATCCCGAGATAATGATTGAGGCTGTTTGTAAACACTATTCTATTGGAAGAAGGGCAATTTTAGGGAAAGGCAGGTCCAAATTTATCGCTAGATCTCGGCAAGTGTTAATGTATTTAATTAGAACTGAGTTAAACTTATCTCTAGAGGAGGTTGGGAGGCTGGTCGGTGGGCGCGACCACTCAACGGTTATCCATGGTGTTGATAAAATAACGAAATTGGCCTCGGAAAATGTTCAAATTCGTGAGGATATCTTGAGGATAAAGAGTGTAATATGAGGACAACTGTTTAGAAAAAATCGTGATTGTCAACTTATCAACATAATAGTGCTTATTTATCAACAAATCTTTCAACATTTAGCCAAGCCTAGTGTTAACACGCTTTTCACGCTCGCTGTACACTTGCAAATCAACAATATCAACAAGACCTACTACTACTAATACTAGTATTTATATATAAACTAACCATACCAATGAAATTAACAATACTTCAAAACGAATTTGCAAAATCACTAAGCCTGGTATCAAGATTTGTCTCCTCGCGGGCACAGCTTCCAATTTTGGGAAACATTAAACTTGAAGCGACAAAAAATAGGCTTCTAGTAATGGCTACAAACCTTGAGAACTCAATTGCAGTCGCAATTGGCGCAAAGGTATTAAGACCAGGGGAATTGGCAGTTCCCGCGAAAGCAATCAGTGAGCTTGTAGGGGGACTTGGGCCGGGGACAATCTCTTTGACGGCAAACAAAGAACAGCTTGAAATTGAGGGTGATAATTTTAAAGGAAAGGTCTTGGGAGTGAATACGAGCGATTTTCCCTTTGTACCAGTGAAGTTGCCGCCAAAATCGATGAAAATTGAGCAGTCGATATTTAAAGGCGCTCTTGAGCGTACCTTGTTTGCAGTCAGCAGTGATGATACCAGGCCGGTTCTGACTGGGATACTTTTTATGCTTGAGAAAAATAAACTAGTGCTGGCTTCAAGTGATGGATTTCGTTTGTCTCAAGTAGAAATGGATTTAGTTAAAAATTCCTTGACGGAGCGGCTAATAATCCCCAAAAACGCATTAGTTGAGTCTGGGCGAGCTTTTGAAAAAGAAAACGGCCAGATTGACTTTTTGTTTGACAAAGAAAATAGCCAAGTAATTTTGGGAGCAGGGGACACTGTTTTGACAAGCCGTGTGATCGAGGGAGAATTTCCGGATTTTACAAAAATAATCCCATCCAGCTTCCGGGTAACAGTGAATTTAGAACGGGAGGAACTACTAAGGGCAGTCAAGACGTCTTCTGTTTTTGCCAGGGATTCAGGGAACATTATCAGATTAAAAGTCGAGAATGGAGGAGTGAGAATAAGTTCAGAGAGCGCCAAAACTGGAAGTCAAGAAGCTTTTACTGAGGGGAAAATAGATGGGGACGAGGGACTTGAAATATCGTTTAATTATCGGTTTATAGAGGAGTTTTTGAATGTCGCGAGCGGAAGTGAAGTGGAAATTAAATTTAACGATACCACTTCTCCTGGTGTGTTTTTGGATCCAAAGAGCAAAAACTTTCTGCACCTTATTATGCCCGTGAGGAGCTGATTTATTCCTCAGGGATTACGTCCGGATATTCGGGGTCTCCAGGCTGGGGCAGTACCCTTTTAAAAGTTGTCTTAATATCTTCGTTGAGCTGATTTTTGTTTATTGAAGTAAGCGATTTGGAAATAATTATGGTATATTCAGTATTTTCTCTCCAGCCATTTGTCGGGACGATCGAGAAACTAAAATTGGAATCTTTTTTCAGTTGATAGTCAGAGGAATTTCCAGGGCTCGCTTTGTAGGTAAGACTTTCAAAATTTATTGGTTCATTGAAAGTGAAATTAATTGGTTCTACCGACCAGATAGAGATAAATTCTGGGGGAGCAGGATAAACCTCCAATAGTTTAAATTCCCTCCCGGGCTGGGTAGTGACAATTTTTTCTTCCTTTTTTGATCTCGATACGAGATATCCTGCGGTCAGTAAGATAGTCAATATTAAAAGCAAGGGATATTTGTATTTTACTGTTAGCGACTTTATTTTTGTTAACATTTTCTAAATATTACCAAATTTACTCCCCAGTGCAGAAATATTCTTCTGGACGGACAAAATCTCCATCGATCCTGAGCTCAGTATGGACATGGCGGTTATTACTACTCAATCCGTCAAACAAGGAACTTGTTTGGGTACCGCTTCGGCCGCCAACTGGCGAGGCGTTCAAGTGATGTAGATACATTTCGTAAACTCTTCCGTTGATAGTTGATCTCAGGATTCCATAGTATCCGGCGCTGTTTGAGCCGACAAACCCCGCTTCTGCCCATGTAACCACTTCTCCCTCAAGCGTTGGGAGATAAACAGGTAAGTTCTGGCTATTTCGGAAGCTTCCAATGTTTGCATAGCTAAAGTCAGCCGCGAATCCATACCATAGACACTGGCTTTCTGGCCGGTAACAATAGCCCCCGTCGTTGCGTGCGCTGTATTTGCAATATTTTACGGTTTGCCCTTGGATACTCACTGTTCGTATATCAGTGACCGGAAGCGAGAATTGGCAGTGATCGTATCCGGTAAAATCCCAATAAGAATTTGTTCCATGGCAGGCATCGACGGGGGAATCATATGATCCGCAGGTTAAAGTAGGGCTTTCAAAAAAACATCCGCTTGGAGGAATGGAAAGCCGGCTAAGCATAGATGTCTCAGACGGCGGCACTAAATATGCTCCGGAATTGATAATAAAAAGAATCAGAGCGACAACAAATGGGACTGCAATCGTGACCACTAAAAGAGTAATCCCAATAGTGGTTCCAACAGCTTCCACGATCCCGGCCACGAAGGCAATTATTCCCCCGGCAAGAAGAGCTCCCGCGGCCAAAGGGAGAGCCACTAAACTCTTGGTGGCATCTTTGACTGTTTGCAATGCCTTGGGAGGGATTAATTTACTGGCAATAGAAACTCCGATTTGGACGGCAGTTGCGATTCCTCCTGTGGCAGCACCTCCAATGGCTGCAATGGCGCCTTTTGCGGCCATTCCAGTTGCGGCCTTTGCTCCGACTGTTGTAACGGCTTTTGATGCCGCTTGTTGTACTACCGTGCTTCCTATTTGCTGGGCCTTTTCAGCTTGGGAAACATGTCTTTCTTCTTGTGCCGCCATTTAAGTTTTTTTCCTTTCAGCAATATCTTGAGGCTTAGTGGTAACGAATTGGTATTCTTCTTTTGAAGAGACAATTCTGATCGGGGCATGATGCGGTCCGGCAAAAAGAATCCCTTCTCCGATCCCGGCGGCGAGAAGCAGTTGACGCTCACCCTGGGAAAGATAGAAGACTTCACTTACCCGGTCTATCGCGGCGGGTGACTGCTTCAGTAAGAGCCTAAGGGCACTGTTGGTGACGACAG
The DNA here is from genome assembly GCA_000995185.1 of Candidatus Woesebacteria bacterium GW2011_GWC1_42_9. GTDB lineage: Bacteria > Patescibacteriota > Microgenomatia > UBA8517 > UBA8517 > GWC1-42-9. The sequence goes on along the minus strand of LCET01000002.1, from coordinate 87,757 downwards.
CTTTACCGATGTCTTGCGCCAAGAAGTCTTCAACGTCTTGGGTGATCGTGGTGATCCCTAGGTAGTATTTTCTGGCGCGTTTAACAATGGACCATAGAAATTGCGCTGAATCTTTATATCGCATCATATGCCACGCCTCGTCAACGATAAGCATCCTGCGCTTTACTTCCCGTCGTACTTTAGTCCAAATAAAGTCAAGGATAATAAACATTGCGATTGGCCGCATGGCATCTTGTACATCTCTCACTGAAAAGACGGTGAAAGGATTAGTAATGTCGACATTAGTGTGTTGGTCAAAAATGCCTACATAGGAGCCCTTGACAAACTTCTCGATCCGAGCGGAAAGGTCCAAAGCATCCGCAGTCTCCATCCCAATAAGCGCCTTATAAAGATCTTCTATTAATGGCGGTTCTTTGATTTGGGTCGCTGGATCTTGGGTGATGCCTTTGTCGCGGTAAGCGTTGACCAAAGCGCGATCAAGAAGCGCCTCTTGGGTCGAGGTCATTTCTCCCATGATAATTTTAAATAAAGAATGCAAGGTGAGAATTTTAAGTCCAAGCACATTTTCTCCTTCTTCTCTAATTTGGGCAAGATCAAAGGGATTTATTTTTGATTTCGAGGAAAACGAAAAGGAGATAAATTCCCCGCCGACCGCTTTGCAGAGTTCTTCGTACTCCTTTTCCGGATCAATGGTAATGATTTCTGTCCCAAGCATTAAAGTACGCAAGGCTTCAAGCTTGACAAAGAAGCTTTTCCCGGCGCCCGAGGTGGCAAAGATGGTCATATTGCTATTTTCAAGCTCAAACCGATCAAAGATTATGAATGAATCATTCTGGGGATTAATTCCATAAAGGACTCCGCGGTCGCTGGAAAGCTCGGCGGTGGTAAAGGGGAAAGTTGTGGCCAGGCTGGTCGTGTCCATGTTGCGGGTGACGGATAATTTATCCAATCCAAACGGAGCGGTAGAGATTAGAGCGTTTTCCATATCCAGTGAAGCGGCTTTGGCTGTAATGAGAATTGATCCAAGCGTCGACTCAACCCTTTTGGATAAATGATTAAGTTCTTCCAATGAGTTTGCGGGGATGGTGATATAGAAGGAAAATTCAAAAAAGCGCTCGGCACCTTTTACTAATTGCTCTTGGAGGTCCATGGCATCTTCGAGCTTGGCTTGGGTAGAGGGGTTAATGATTTTCCCACGCTGGAGATCGGTTGAGATTTCAGCTTCCATCTCGGTGATTTTTCTTCTTAAATCATCTAATATGGATTTTCCCTCAACTGGGTAGATAAAAAACGACAAATCCAAGGAATGATCGAAATTGATAATCGGCTCCATCCATCCCGGAGAAACAAATCGGGGATAGCCAGAGACATAAAGGGTCCTGAGATAAACGTCTCCAATTTTTGAATGACTAAAATCAAGCTCCAAATTATCAGGAGCAACAAGATCGTTAACCGGCCACCCCTTGTTTAGTGCGGCCACAGGGTTGTTTATTTGCGGTTTGTTCCCTCGTTTTAAGGTTGGGTGCCCGGTTGTGTTTTCCATATTATTTTTGGTCTGTCCCTATTTTTTCAATATTTGGGTTGTAATAATCTTCATATAAAGCGACTAATTCTTCTTTAGTTAATGTTTTTAGTCTAAGCCCTAGCCTGGCCGCTTGGCGGACGAGATGGTCCCTTTTTGGGAAAAGTGAAATTTGAGCTTTTTGAACGACATACTCTTTAGTGAAGGGGAGGGGACCGCTTCGCCTTGTGATGCTTAAGAATGATTTTGCGGCGCCAAGCTCGTATTGACTAAAAGGGATGATTATAAAAAAACGCTTTCCCAAAACTTTCTTGGTTTTTATGGTCTCCGAGACAAAATTTCGATAGCTAGTCATGAGACTTTTGAGTTTTTCATTTTGGATTTTGGTGTAGGAACTATCTAAAAATTGAAGGTAGCTCGTGATATCTTTTTTCTGCGTTCGGACAATTATTTGGATGGGGAAGGAAAGGCTGTTGATGAGCGCGGCGTAAGCGGCAATGACCGCTTCCTGCTCTTGATCGCTAAGAAGTCCAAAGTTTAGAGAAGTCGACTCCATCACAACTGCCGCCGCCCCATTTTTGAAAAGAACCAGCTCGTCGACAATGTCTGCTATAGGGAGGTGATCCTGTGTGGTATTAATTAACGGCTTGTCTGGGACGCTAAAAATCGGGATGTCTTTTATGTTTGGCAAATTAAACTTGGGCATTTTTAGCTTTTACTACAATTGGCGGGATAATTTTATCAATGGCGTCCACGCTAATTGGCGTGAATTTAAGTCCTTCTTTTTCGATCAGCAGTTTGTATTTTCCTTTATCAAGTGGTGTAACAATCCCAAAGTGCCCCAATTTATTAGTTTTCAAGGCGCGTACCGGGCGGTTGAGGACGTCCCGGAGCTCCAAAATTGCCGACTCAACGATTTTATTATTTACATCTAGCACTTGCCCGACGACGATATTGGGGTTCTCTGGAAGAGTAGGAGGAGAGGCCTGGGCACTAAACTGCGCTTGTTCGGAAGGAGTAGTTACCCCTGAAGGGGAGAGGGTCTGAGGGACCTGAGAGAGAATCAGTGGCTTGTCGGAAACGCGCGCCCTCGGGGGCATTTCAAAGCCTTTATGGGGGACGGACACTTTTCCGATATCAGGGATGACTACGGCAGGTTTCGGCTCGGCCATGGGAATTTCTTTGGTAATTATTGGCACGATCGCCGGAGTCGGCGGCATCGCTTCTTTTGGCTTGACAAGAGCTTCGACAGCCTCGCCAATTACTGGAGGGATGGGGGTTTTACTTGCTTGGCCGAAAAGTGAAGAAATTTTAGTTAATAAAGTTTCTTCCAAAATATCTAATTTGCTTTCTGGTTTGGCAGATGGCTTTAAAGTAAGCCCCGCTTTTGGCACCGGAGGCGCGTTTGCAGGCATTTCTTCGCTAAAATATTTTCTTGGGGCTTCTGGCGCTTGCCAGCTAAAAAGAGTAGGACTATAAATTGATCTGAAAAATGCCTTCAGCCACTGCTCAAAAGGGCGGTCTTGAATGGGGACAAAGGCAAAGGCGGCCCCTAAAAGCACAAAAATAATGATAAACGGCCACTGAATAAACTTAGGGAGAGGCATGGCATAGATAATTAGACTGATGACTACTCCGCCGGCAACTTGTAAAAATTGCTTCAAAGTCATGTCTCCGACTAAGCGGAATTGGTAGGAGGAAATTTGTTGCGGGACAGGATGTTGTTCGTGCATGTTCTTATAATTAGCTTACTGTGTGAAGCATTACGATCAAGTAGAGTCATTTTTCACAACAAATGTTATAATAATTCCATCACTGCCATGAACGAAGAAAACACACCAGACATGACGCCAGAACATTTACCTTTTGATCCTCTTCCAGAAAGCCCAATTTCTCAAAGTAAATCCTTATTGGAGCTGGATACTCCTCCAAAGGAACAAAGTCCCCAGAAAGCTGAAGTAGTGACAAGGCTATCGGGAATAGAAAAAGATTCTCCCGAAAAACAGAGAAGGAGAGTGAGGGAGTTACTTGATGAGGTTGAAAAGAAAACGGAATTTTTTAATTCAGATGGTGTTCAAGAGAGAGAATTAATCAATTCAAGAGAAAAGTTGGACAATGAAGTGTGGAAAGAAGTTGTGGCCAGGCTACATCTTCATGCCACCACAGTTGGTTTAAATTGGGTATTTCTCTCTGAAAAAGATGTTTCTACAGAAGATAAGTTGAGAACTATAGTTGGAAAGCTTACTACTCTTGAGGAATCCGGACAAAAACGCACATGGTTAATAGATGGACATGATTTGGAGGTATTGTTTAAAAGGGATCTTGAGGGGCTGGGGATTGCGAAAGCATATAACTTGCTTCAAGAGAAATCATATTATGGCATACGGGATAAAAATGGAGAAATTGTAGACCGTCCTAAAAAAACTGAGGCTCAAGTTCAATCTGAAGAAAAGGAGATTCTCGGCAAATTAGGTGGAGATACAAAATCTCTTGAACTGGCGAGAAGATTGAGATTTGTGCTTTTTGAACAATCTGCTGAAGGGTGGAAGATAACAGATCCGGTATCTCAGACATTCTTCTTTGAAGAAACTAGAAAAATTTTAGATGCAGGCCCGTCTTTTACTCATGGAAAAATATTTGGTTTGGGAGCTCCATTTTTGCGCTGGACAACCGTGAATGGAGAAAGATTATTTAATAATGATAAATATATGAGCGCATTAGACGATATTGATCATGCAAAAAATTTTGCAGAACAAAACAGAGCGATTATGAGATTGGGTAGATTGAATCGACTTGAACCTTCTAAAATGCAACTACCGGAAGAATATATATTGCCAATTGAAGGTAGCAATGTTAATTATACTGATATCCCTGAGGGTGATTACGCAAAATATTTGGCAGGTTATTTGCGAGGGATGCTGACCGTGAAGAAATTATTATTGCAAACTGATTGGAAGCCTGAAGATATGTTTGGAGATAAGATTGATGCTTGGAATGCACCTTTTAGAAACTCAGACGACAAGGAGCAGAGATTAGGACATAGAGTCCTATTTATAGCTGGAGCTTTACACTCTGCTTTCGACGATAGGAATCGGGCATCGAATTTACAATGGGATCAACAAAAATGGAGGACTGTGCGTCGTTTGTTAACGGAGCCGAGAGCCGCCGCGAATAATATGCCATTTTTAACAAAGGAACAGATGGATTATATCGAAAACAAGCTTAATTTACACCCAGCAAGAAGGTTATTCGGAGTGAAACCAGAGAAATTTTAATCTGACTCACAAAGAGGCCAGAATTACTATCTGGGCCTAGGAATTGGAGGTAGATTGCCTGGGGGAAGAATTTGTCTGGCAGGGCGTGCGGTTCGCGTAGACATTGAAGAGAGACCAGTTCTAATGTATTCATCCGCCGCTTTCCCGGCCCGCCCCATATAATCTTGCCCGATTCTTTGAGCAGGTTTATTTAATATACTCATCGCATCACCTTTAAAATCAAACGGTGTGGTCCTTCCGGTTTGGATGAGGGAGCGAATGTTATTGGCGATTCCTGGGATGGCAAGCATAAGTACAAGGCTAATGAAATAGCCAATATCTCTGATATCGTTTGATCCAAGGCCTGATGGGAACTGCCCGGCATCCCCCTCTTCTCCCGCAAAATTTTCGATATTGAAGGGATCAATCATGTTGTCACTTATAATATTCGTAGCGTGTTCTGAGACGATTGCAATAATACCTTGACCATTTCCAGTCCCAAAAAACATTGCGTGGGCAAAAAAGATCATTATCCCTACGGTGATCAAGACCATAAGGTTAGCAACAATCGATTTCATCCAAGAGGAGATAGGGCTTGACGCCGGATTAATCAAACCCATCAAGGCAAAAAATGGGCCGGCGATAACTAGCATTAAAATAACCACCTGGGTTTTAAGGGTTAGCCAGAAAATTCTTAAGAAAGCAATAAGGAGTAGAAGCATGACAATGAGAGCGATAAGGGCATCGATTGCGACACCGCCCATAAGCTGGACAAATCCTTGAGTGTTTGAGCCTAAAAGGGAGCTCGCTAGCCGGGAATAGACCCCTCCGGCAGTCGAAAAAGTTTCAAGCAGAAAGGAGATCGAGAAGGAAAGCATGGAGGAGTGGACGCTATTCATTTGTTTAAAGATTTGGACTGCACTGTCGCCGCTGATATTCCCACTGGCAACGATTACCGCCGCAACCATCCCCTGCATCAAAAACCCCAAATCCACCAAAAACCCTGCGATCGCGTAGGAAAAAGTGATAAACAATAACGCAATGACAATTTTTGGGATAGCCGCCTGGATGGTAAGGGTCGTCCTTGGGTCAAGCTTGGCCCGAAACATAATCATGAATGCCAGGACTACCATGGCGATGGTGATGAGGGCGTAGGCCCCATTACGGGAAGCGACCCAGAGCTTTTGGACCGGGAGAAGCGACTTAGTAAACCCATATCCACCTGTTGTTTGGGCATATGCCGTGGGGATAGGGGACAATTTATCCAGTTTTTGGGCAACATAGTCCACTCCGGAGGCCATTCTTGTCCCCTGCATGCCATCAATGGCGCCGGCTACTGCCAGGACCGGGCCGAGCTTAAAATTATTGCTCTGGAGAGCGGTATCCAGGCAGGTGATTACACTATCAGCGTTGTCGGAGGCGCACTGGATCACATCCTGCCCGAGAAGGCTCACGATCGAAGCAACGATCCAGTTGACTTGGGCAAGAGTATATCTTTCTCCAAAAATCTCACTAGGGGAGGACCCGCCTTTGCTGGTGTCAGTCCCAACTTTATTGATAAATTCTTTGATTTCCGGCCTCCACCATTCACCAGATTGAGCATAGAGAGGGGAAGTGGTCGAAAGAAGCATCCCAATTCCAATAAACAGGGCAAGCAATTTTTTAAACATAATAATATGAGTTTAATATTAACATCTATGGACAGCTCATGTCAGTAGGGTAATCAGGGAATGGACAGGAGAGGTTAAGAAATTCCCACTCTCTTTGGATTAGTTCGTAATAATTATTGCCTACTTCATCCGTTGGATCGCATCCGCCTTGTTTAAATCTATTAAGGAACCCATGAATTGGCGCCTCCCAGTTTTGATCTTCGTCGTAAGCACAGTCTTCGTATCCCAAGCTACCTGGCAGGGCCAGAAACCCATTTAGCTGTGCCTTGAAATCTGAGGCAATTTCCGGTTTGTTTATCCCAAAATCTTGGGTGACACAAGAAGTCACACTTGAAGTGTAGTTGCTCGCTCCGCTTTCATTGAGCCAGATTGTGAGGGTTAGCGCTGGATTAACTCCTTTGGCCACAGATTGATTGATAACGTCGTTAAAGCATTCTTTGGCATAATTCTTCCCTGGGTTTTGTTGTGTTTCTGTCCAGCGGCCAGCAAGGTCAATAACAATGTCCCTTAAAAATTCGTACTTTTGTGCCTCTGGAGAGAGTGTGGCGCTGGTATTGCAATTAATCGAGCACTCGTTTTTGGTCGTTTCTATTTGCCCACCAGACACTCCTTTGGGCCTTAGCATTTTTTGGATATCTTTGAGGAAATATTCAGAGATTCCTCCAAGATGGGGAAAGTAAACTGAAGCGCTTGATCCAGGGACAGGTTTATCGATATTTCCAGCAAGAGTTATTTCGTTTGTAAGCTGGCCACCTGAAACGAGGATGTTATCTGCTTCATAGCTTGCATTTGACTCTCCCGGGAGATCAATTATTTTATCTCTGGCAGATCCAGCACCAATTTTAGGGAACATTTTTCTAAAAATTGATCCGCTTCCTCCTACGAAATCTGCCCAGATGTCATTTGCCCCAGGCATTTCTAAAGCGACAGGGATTTTTATTACAACCCGAGCGGTATATTTCTGCTCAGTGGAAGGGGGGAAGTCGACGTCACATTGAGCGGAGCATGCCGTCATTTGGTCAAGCGGGCCAAGTAAGCAATTTGATTTACAAGTTTGATTAGCAGAATTATCGGAGTCAGAAAAGGCTTCGTCAAAGGTGTGATCAAATGTGGCAGTATAATTGATTACTCCTGTAACTGATCCTTCATTCTCAATAAAGTCTTCATATTTTTCTCCACTAAGCTCTCTTTTATTTTCTCTGGTTGTTTCGTCGAGCTCTCCATATAAGTCATCTCCGGGATTATTAACTGCGCCAACTATAGTACAGCCTCCTTCTTGTTCAGGCAGGACAACGTCGGCGGGAATCTCGTCAAAATTAGGGCCATCAGGCTGAAGAGCGTCCGGAAGAGGTATCTCAATGTCAATATCCAGATCATTCAAATCATCAGGAAGAATAGGAAGTCCGTGGTCAAGAAGGTAACGAGTGACCCAATCTGGCCAGAGAGGGCTATTTGGAGTGGGCAAAAGGGGAGCGGTGAGAGTGAAGGTTTTCTTTGGCGGTTTTCCTGGAAGGTAGGTGCTTTGTAAAGTTTCCCCGAGCTTTTTATTTTCGAAAATGTGAGCAAAATAGAGCCTTTCCAGCGAGTCAACATCTTGGTCGTAGTCAATTGATAAATTTGATATTTCCACTTCACCTATTGTTTCAGTAGCGGGCTCCCAACTAGAAGGCGGCCCGTAAATATATCCATCTGCGTCTTCTGTTGAAGAGTAGGGAATGTAAGAAGTAGTTGGATTATTGGGACGAGTGATATTAACTTCTGAGATTCGCTCATATTCTTCCTGCTGGCGGACGTAGCAGGCGGTGGGATCTTCGCCGTCTCTGCAGGCAACAATTTGGTCATGCCTTGTGCCTCCAACTTCATTTTTTTGGGTTTGCCTTAGTGTGGTTTGTGTTTGCTGCGGCAGAAGTTTCCTTAATGGCCCAGAGAAATTAACCAGTTCATATATGTCTCTGGGGGAAATAAAGTAGCGCTCTTCGGCTCGCTGGATAACCCCATTTAGATACCAGCTGACATATTCATTCACGCGCTCCTCAAAGCTTAGAATATTGGCCCCAGAGACACCGTTTGGCACAAGCCCTGTGTTCCCAAGTATGGGTAACTCTAGATTAGTTGTATCAATGGTTATTTCTGTTTGGCCTTGTATCTCAAAATGGCAAGTTGATCCACTACATGATCCATCTCTTGGAGTGACTTCAATATCTTCGATGACGAGCATGTCATTTCCGCAAATACTCACCAAATCAGGGTTAGTAGCACTACAAGTATTGCTTGCCGGGTATGGCCTGAGGGAATGGAACTCTGCTGATTCCTCGCCAGTTTCAGTGTCTCGCGCAATTTCACTGCAATCCCACCATTCAACTTTCCAATCGCGCCCTTGGCACTCAGGTGTTGCCCAGAGTTCAGCTACGGGTTCATTTGGGCCGGCAATAACCCATACTTCTTGGTCAACAGCCGCATCAAGCTGTCTAATGAAAGCGGCGAGTTCGGCTGGGTCGGCACTAAATCCACAGCCAAATTGATGACAGAATCTCACGACAGGAACTAATCCTTGAGCATGGGCCGACCTTACTGCGGCTATTGTATTGGCGATGTCCCCCGGCCCCATGGTAATTTCTAGGACCCAAGTAAGCCCTGTGCCAGTACTAACAACTTTTACCGGAAAGCTCCCCGTTCCATCCACAATAGATGCTGAATTAGCTCCGGCAACTCCTGGATTTGAAGCAATTACGGTGGATATTTCGCCATCGCTCATATTGTTCCACGAGAAGCCCGCATTACCCCCGTATTTGTTGTAGTCAAGAACGCTGAAATAAAGAGTTGAGATAATTCCGGGATCACTATGGACATCATTAAACTCCATTATCATTTCATCAATCAGCCATTGTCTAGCATCTTTGGTGCTGTCATCCGGGCTTAGGCGGAAATCTCCAAATTCAGTTATAACTACAGGCTTACCATAGGAATCAAATCGCCCTTTCCAACCTAATTCTGTATATTGTTGATACGCCCGTAGGTCGAGCCCTTGAGGGTGTGAATATAGGTTACCAGAAAATCCATCAAGAGCCGCAAAATTTGCTCCATACTCGACCATATAGCCAAACATTTCAACCTCATAAGGGCTTCCCAGATTAAAAGCGGGGGATAAAAGCTTTACGTTTTCTAAAGACCCGGCGTTATCAATTACCCCGTTTACGTATTTTGCAAGTTCCCGTCCGACACACTCTAAATCCGGGATTTCTTGAGCTTCGGTCAAGTTTTTTGGAAAGATGAAAAACAGACTAATAAAAACGGCCAGAAATATTTTCTTCACAGATTAATTATATCCTAACTAGGGAGTGGGAGTGCCGACGATTTCAAACGTGGTGACGTCTACTCCTGTGAAGTAGGAGATGATTTGAAGGAACAAAAAGGCCAAGGAAATAAAAACAATCCCCATGATGGCATAGGTGAGGGTTTTTTTGGCGCTTTCGGCGCGCTTTGGATCAGCTCCTGCGGTCATGTACGAAAACCCCCCAATAATAAGCATGACAAATAGGGCGATCCCGGCCAGGCCAAGGAGAGCAGAGACCACTCCGGAAAAGACGGTTTCTAGGCCCTCAAGAGTTGCTGGTGTTGTACCGCCACCCAGAGAGCTTGCTGGATCTTCCGCCGGGGCGGGGAGCTGAGACAACAGAGAATTAAACATAATCAAAGTTTAGCGGGAAAAAGACGAAGTGTACAGAGGACTACTCTATTTTATCCAACAGGAACCGCGGGGATAGTCAGATTTAATATATTAACGCCAAATACGTTTTGAATCAGCATCGCAATGGCCCACGCAGAGAAAACTATGATCAGACCTATTAGTGCAGCAGTAATCTGGTTTCTTGCATTTTCTGTACCTGCTTTATCGCCGCCCCCAATCATCCAGCGGATTCCGCCAATGACCAGCATAAAAAAGAAGATTACTCCTGCCACCACTAACGCCATAGTGATCAGCCACTGCACGATACTACTAACAGTTATACCACCAAGATTGCCTATATTCTCAGCGGGAGTCAGTTCAATGATGTCTGCGTAGACCGTAGGAATTAATCCAAACATAGCTAATGATATTTTATATTTTTAATGATTGTCAAGGGCTAATATTTATTTATGGCTGGCCAGGAAAAATTACTTCCCAGACAGGTCCGCCTGGCGGTTTAATTCTGACAGCGGAAAGATCAATAGTGAGGATATTTAGACCAAAAGCAGATTCAATTACTTTGACGATGGCGAAGATTGAAAACATGATCAAAAGACCGATTAAAGCCTGTGTTATCGTTCCGCGCGCGCCTTCCAGCGCTTTTGGATCATTGCCCGAGCTGATCCAGCGGATTGCCCCATAAATAAAGTAAAAGAAAAAAAGGACTGAGCCAATAATGAGGGTCAAAGTAACCAGCCGGGGGATTAGCCCTGCGGCATATTCTTCTCCGGTTTGCCCCTGTATTGCAGGGTTTAGGACGGGGTTTCTTATTAGCTGAGCTAGTTTGTTCATATTATCTTCCTGGAACGATTGTCTCGAGATATCTGATGGGGTTTAATAATTCAAGCCCTAAGAAGCTTCCGATAAAGTCGACGATAAATATAGCTGAAATCACTACCACAATCCCAATGATCCCTGTGGTTAGTTTCGCTTGGGCACCTTCCATCTTTTTAGCATCACCTCCGGCGCCGATTATCCCAATTGCCCCAAAGAAGATATTAAAAAGGAACCAGAGCCCGGCAATAATTGTCATTAATCCAATTAAACCGGAGATAAAAGCTATAAAAAGCCCGACTGCTCCAGCTTCGCTTCCTGGGTTTCCCAAAGTCCCCGGGCCGCGAAGAGGCTCATCTGACGGGTAAATTGGTATCTGAGATAAATATTTCATTAGTTTATTGGTATGATTGTCGGAATAGTTGGTTTAAGCAAGGCGTCCCAGCTTCCAAATAAAAGTATCCCAAAAATTGCCGCCAAGACAAAGGTCCCAGCCACAAACGCCAGGCCCATAAAGGTCTGGTAAATCTTTGCCCAGGCCTCGGCTACTTTTTTACTATCTGCTCCGGCTCCCATAAAGGCATAGCCAGCTAAGATGATATTGATTACGGCATAGATCCCGGCGCCAGCGATTAAAACATTGATGAAAATGTTTAATAACTGACCAATCCCGCCTTCTTCTACAGGGGCAAAATTTTGAAGTGCCGGAGGTGGAGAAACTTGTCCAAAGGGATTTTCTTGTATTTGAGCTAAATGCTTCATATTGGGAAAATAGTCAAAAAGCTTGTGCCCGTGATCAGCTCGATTATTCGGATGATCCAGTAGGCAATTACTACAATTATAAAGCCAGTTATGGCCATTGTCATTGCCTGCTTTCCTTGGGCGGCGGATTTGGGATCATTTGAGCCGGCACCGGCGATTGTTTTAATGCCGTAAAAAATTAAAAGGAGGACAACAATGATCCCGGCGATGACGATCCCAATTTGAGGGATAAGGCTAGCAAGGTCGCCAAGCGACTTTGTTTGGCCAAAAGGAGATTTAAATTCCTCGCCGATCTTCACTGCCAGATAATTTTTCATTAGAATATGGTTAATATTGGCTCAAGTCCCAAAACAAGAGCAATAATTTGTACAATCCAGTAAGCAAGGAAGATAATGGTAAATCCAATTGCTCCGTTGGTAAGAATTGCCTTTGCTCCGGCCGCTTTTTTTGGGTCGCCGCCGGAAGTCATCATGCTAATCCCTCCATAAATAAGGTAAATTAATAAAAATATCCCCGCCACAAAAAAGATAATCGGGATAGCCCTACTAATGATTGCCCCAATCGTGCCAGATGCTCCTAAGAATCTAAAATTCGTGCCTAGTCCTCCCTCTTCTATCCTATCTAATATATCTTCATTCATATCAAAAAATATTTAAGATTTGAAACCCTAATAATCTAATTATAAACACTGAAAATATTAATAGTAAGAGCCCGCTTATGGCGGCAGTGAGAAGCGACTTCCCACTCTCCATTCTTCCAGGGTCTCCTTGGGAGGTCATGATGACATATCCGCCGTAAACAGAAAGAAGGAAAGCAATCCCGCCTGCAATTGCGATCCCGCGGGCCAAAAAGTACCCCGCCATCCCTTCGGCCGAGAGGGGAATACAGCCAATGGCGGTATTAATTCCGTCTTCACTGCCTGTGGTGCAAGTGGTGCCTTCTAGGATCACATTTTCGGCTTCGGGGGAGACCTCCTCTTGGGCGAGGACAATATTTGTTTTAAAGCTGGTGATTGAGAGTAGTGTCACGCTAATGATTAGCCAGTTTTTCATAGTATTTGTAATATATTAACCCCCAAGAGCCTCAAGATAAATATCGAGAAAATTGCAACCGTAAGTCCGCTTACGGCCGCGATGATCAGTTCACGCCCGGCCATAACTTTTCTGGGATCGCCTTGCGAGGAAAGTATTCGAAATCCTCCCATAAAAATCACTAAAAAGGCCACTCCGCCAAGGATCCCAGCTCCCCAGGCAAGGAGCCTTCCCGCAGTCCCTTCTGTGCTTAGAGGAAGGCACCCAATAGCGGTATTAATACTATTGGGATCAGCACACCCTTCTGAAATATCCTGCCAGAAATCAGAGGTATCTTCGCTGGGAGGGGGATCTTCTTCGCTGAAATAGCAAGTACCTGAGCACCATTCTCCAGCTGTAATATTTTGGCAGGCAGCAAGTAATCCTTGGCAATCAAGAGGAGAGTTGCATGAAGTTTGAGGGCAGCTACAAGTCCCGGAACAAAGGTTCTCGGGGTTAGTCCCTGAGCAAGAGCCGCCACCGCAATCTGAGGATGTTGTACAAGCACCCGGGGAGCAATTGCTTCCAGGAGGGGGAGTGCCGCCAGTTCCTGGAACACAATAATTCCCCCCACTAAGATTGTTATCTCCACAAGCAGTTGGGTTATTATTAAACTGACTGCAATCTCCTGGTTGATAGTTAATAGAGCATTGGTTGCTATCAAGCGTACATCCTGCTTGGCCGCCCCCCCATACGCAAAAGTAAACTCCACCAGTCTGAGCAATTGCAGTTTTTGGATTACAAAACAATAAAGCGCCAACCATAAAGAGAAAAAAAAGCTTATTCATAATTTAATTCGATATCCCTAAAATATTTATCCCGATAAATCTTAATAAAAATACTGAGAAAATTATTAATGACAACCCGGTGAGTGCAGACCAAAGAAGACTTTTTCCGCCCTCAAGCCGTTTGGGATCACCAGAGGAGGTTAATATCTGGAAGCCCGCGTAGACAGAAAGAAGGAAGGCTATCCCTCCGCCAACTCCAGTACCCCATCCTAGAAAAAAGATCGCAATACTCTCTGGGAGATCAAAGGGTATGCAGCCAATGGCAGTGTTTAGGTTGTTAGTTGTAAAACAAAAATGAGGATCTTCCTCTTGAAAATCAAGTAGAAGGCAAGTCCCGCTTGTGGCCGGAGGTAGAATTCTGCAGGTTAAACCTGGACTACATGGTTCTCCTGTGGGACAGCAAGCCTGTAGATCATTTCCGCACGTCTCGCAACGAGTAATTGATCCCTGTTCAGGGTCATACCTAGTGAAAGCAGGACATACCAATGGACAGAGATTTTCATCTTCAAGAGAAATTATGTCCCCACACTGGGGAAGCTCAACTTCTCCTTCGCTAACCTGAAAAGGATCTGAAACAAAAATAACTCTTCCGCCAACCGCCCATACTTGAATTTCGTAATTTCCTGGGGCTAATGATCTGGTCACTGGGATTGGGTTATCTGCCCACCCGGGAAGTAGTGTCATCCTCCAAACCTCTTCGCTGGTATCTTGGTTTATAATAAGAACAGTGTTTGGTTCTCCGGTACAGCTGAGATTTATGACAAATGGAGTTTCAGGCGTGCCTGTTGGGGGGTCAAGACTAATTGAACTACAAGCAGTCTCTTCTGGTTGGGCTTGAGCATTAAGAGTTATCGGTGTTTTAGAGAAAGCCAAAATAAACAACACAGCAGTAATAATGATAATCTTCCTCATCCCCTTCATTGTATAATAGAATCAATAATGATTAGAACTAAGAGTGTAGTGAAGAGCACTTTAATTTTTGTTTTTTTGTTTTTTTACTTTTTTACTTTGGCTGGTGCCGAGGACTGTGGTAATAATTATCAATGCCAAATTGACCAGATTCAGCGGGAGATTGATGCTTTGACCCCGGCACATGAGAACAATAAAGCGGAGCTTGCCAACCTTAATAAACAAATTTCAAACCTGAAGCTTAGAATTACTGATCTTTCTACTGAACTGGAGGGAGTGGAAATAGACATAAGCAGCCGAGAACGCGATTTGTCTTTTGCGAAAGCAGTCTTTGAGGAGAAGGCGGAAAATCACTACCGCTTTCTTCGCACTTATGATCCCTTGATGCCATTTCTTTCCACCGATAATGCTTCAGAGGCTTTTTTTGAAATTACCTTTAGACAAAAAGCGGCAGATCAAGATCGAGTAACGATGGATGAATATGCAGATGACTTAGTGAAACTCAATGATGACAAAAAGAAATTGGAAGGCAGCCGGTCAACTTTGGCCGCCGCGAAAGCAAATATCGATGGCCGGGCGACGTTCCTTGCGGGGGAAGTCTCAAAAGTTGAGAGCTATTTAAGCGAGCTAAGTTCCCGCCAAGAGGAGCTAGCCGCCCTAAAAGCAGGCGGATTTCAAACGTCTATCGGGGATACTCCGCTAACGCTTGAGCCCTGTAGCGGGCCTCCCGGGAGCAGTAATTTTTGTGATCCTGGATTTAGGCCAGCATTTGCGGGGTTTTCCTTTGGTGCTCCCCATAGGACCGGGATGAGCCAATATGGGGCATACGGGAGAGCAAAATCAGGGCAATCAGCCGAGACAATTTTGTCAGCTTATTTCCAGGGGGCAAATTTAAACAAGGGTTATTCAGTTCCAGGGTCGATCACGGTTAGCGGCTACGGCACAATCCCGTTTGAAGATAATTATCTCCTTGGGATTTACGAAGTGCCTGAAAGCTGGGGGGATAATGGCGGGCTTGAAGCCTTAAAGGCTCAAGCTGTTGCGGCAAGGTCTTATGCATTGTCTGCTACTAATAATGGCGCGGGATCAATTTGCGCTACCGAGTCCTGCCAGGTATATAAACCACAACTTAAAAGCGGCAAATGGGCGGAGGCAGTTCGCGCTACTCGCGGCTGGGTAATTGAGCGAGGTGGTCAAGCGGCTGCGACTTATTATTCTTCAACTACCGGAGGGTTTACGATCTCGCAATGGGATTGGAGTGGGATAAAAGATACTTCTGGAGACTGGCCAAATACGGCTTACGAGAAAGTTAGCGGCAGCCCCTGGTTTTATAAGGGATGGTATAAAAGCCGCGGCGGGTCAACTTGCGGGAGAACTAACCCCTGGCTCACCAGTGAAGAGATGGCCGATATTCTAAATTCCTGGAAGGTCCTAACTGGCGGGGGAGGGGATGTCGGGAGGATTTCTCCAGTTGATACAGGTTGCTGGGGAGGGAATCCATACTCTATGAGTGAGCTATTGGGGATTGGAGGATATACGAGCGTCAATAGTGTCTCAGTAGTTTATTCTAATTCAGGGTCAACTCAGACGGTAAGCTTTGGGACAAACAAAGGCACAATTACTATAAATGGAGATGAACTTAAGAAAGCTTTTAACTTGAGGGCCCCGGGGTATATCGGCTTAAAGAGCAGTCTTTTTAATATTGAGAAGCTCTAAGTTATCAAGGATTTTCGTGAAAGATGATATAATTGTGGCGCGATGCCTGACATTTTTGTAGCTAAAGAAACTAAGAAAGAAAGCATGAAAGAGGTTAAAGATAATTTAGACAACACGAAGCCAGATCCGGTTAACGATCTTAAAAAAAGCCCAAAAGCACGGCATAAATTGCCAGGACATACTAGAAGCCCTTTGGCCGCATATAATTATTGCCCGACAGATGTAAAATTTGCAGTGGCTGATAAGGAAGAAAAAGTAGTGCTTTTTTTGAGGCGTCACCCGATAACAAATATCCCCTGGATACTTCTTGCTAGCATTATGTGTTTAGCGCCGATGGTTTTGACCTTGTTTCCTCCTTTTGGATTATTACCTTCAGGTTATCAAGCTGTGGTCATCATGACGTGGTATTTAATCACTTTGGCATTTATTATTGAGCAATTTTTAAGCTGGTATTTTAATGTCAATATCGTGACTGATGAGCGGATGTTTGATGTTGATTTCGTAAATCTAGTCTATCGAGAAATTACCGATGCTCATATCGATCAAATTGAGGATGTTACCACAGTGATGGGGGGAGTGGTGAGGACGATGTTTAATTATGGGGATGTGATGATTCAGACTGCAGGACAGGTACCAAGGATTGAGTTTCTTGCGGTTCCAAAGCCTGACCGAGTAGCGCAGGTGCTTCGCGAATTGCGAGTAGAGGAGGAAACGGAGAAACTAGAAGGGAGGGTCAGGTGAACGATTTCTTGTCGCTTTTTGACCCAGGTGGAGGGGTATGGATATTGGCCAAGATTTTAACTTTGATCGGTTTGTCTGTATATGTGGTATTTGCCTTGGTTATCGTAAAACAAGTTGACCATATGACAGACACGCTTGAAGTAGGCTTTGAAAGCCAGCTTAAGGCGATTGCAATTGTTCACTTGCTGTTTGCGCTTGGAACCATACTATTTGCCCTTTTTGTATTGTGAGAGAATTTGATGTTTCTTCTGCTAAGTTAGCTGGCGGCTCCGCTTATGGGGATCATTCGGGTCATGAAAACTTTGTTGAGCTTGGAGAGCATGTTCCGTTTAAAGAAAGCAGTCTTGCCTCCCTCGGGAAGCTATTTGCGGTGATCGCTTGCAAAAATCCTCACGAAGGGCAATGCTTGTTCGAAAATTTAAAGAATAATTATTATAAAAGCGGGAGCAGTCCTTTTGGATCTTTAAAGGAGTCAATGGAGCGGCTTGGGGCAAGTGAGGCGGTGGCAATGGCGTTATCAGGAGATACTGTGAGTTTGGCCGCAACTGGCGGGGCCAGGGTCTGGCTCAAAAGAGGAAGTGAAACCGCTCAAATATTGGTGTCTGAGAAGGGTGGTATTACTACTGGATCGGGACACTTGAAACCCGGGGATAAAATCATGCTGGCCACATCTTCGACTTTTTCGGTTCTCTCCAAAAAGAAACTTACCAAAGCACTTAGCGAGGAAGGAGCAAGGCTTTCTATTGAGGCCTTAGGACCTGTTATAAGCTCGGCGGAAAATACCGAGGAAGTGGGATTAGTAATAATTGATGTTTTTAGCTCGGAAGGAGTACCAGCTCCCCATATTAAAGGGCAACCTCAGAAAGGCATTAATTTGAAACTAAAGGCGGTTGGCGTGATTGATCGAGCGCTAAGTTTACTTCCCGAGAAGCGGTTTTCAGTGGGTCGCGACACTCGCGACCTTGAAAGCATCAGAAGAAGCAGGACTTCGATTGCGGCGGGCTCGATCCTTTTGGTGGTTCTGGCAATCAGTATATTTTTTGGGATTAGACAAAGTGTTATTAAAAACAGAAAAGAAAAATACGAAGATCGTTTGAATCAGGCAAAACATGAGCTTAGCGAAGCAAGAAGCCTCTCTGAGCTTAATTCTCCGCGGGCGCGCGAGCTGGTTCTTTCTGCCAGGGAGAAAGTACTTGGAGTATATGATGAAGGGTTTAGTGATCCAGAGCTTGATTTATTGTCCACTGAGTTAAACGATGCCCTTGGGAAGGTCGCCGGGATTTATGAGAGCGATCCAAGTTTGTTTCTGGATCTATCGATGGTAGATGGAAGATTTAAGGGCTCCCAGATGGTAGTTTCGGATGGGGAAATGAGAATATTAGATAGGGAATCAAAGCTTGTGATAAGTGTGAGAGCTGACACAAAAAGCACAAAGGTGGTCAAGGGGCCAGATTTATTGGATGATGTTTTACAAGTTGCCGCATATTCTGATCGAAGTTTTGTCCTCTCAAGCGACGGCATCCGGGAAATTGGCGATAATGTGATGCTATTTGTCCGCCCTGATTGGGATTTGGATACTATTTTAGTGAAGGCTTTTGCGGGGAACATTTATGTTTTAGATAAGCCTGAGGGGCAAATCTGGCGCTACACTGGCGGGGGGCAGAGTTTTTCAGAAAAACAGGAGTGGCTTGCAAAGGGGATTGAGGTGGATCTCTCTAAAGTTAATTCATGGGCAATCGACGGATCTATTTGGTTTTTGAGTGAGGGGAAAATATCCCGCTTTGAAATGGGAGCGCCGAAGGCGTTTTCAGTTCCCAATATTGGGAAGCCGTTTCCTTCGGCAAATATTTTATTTACTGATGAAAATTCCAGCTATTTGTATGTTTATGATCCTGAAAGCAATCGAGTCGTGGTTTTAACAAAAGAGGGTGAATACGAGGCGGAATATCTGATTAAAAATATTTCCAAGGCCGATGCGATGGTGGTAAGCGAGGCTGATCAAAAAATATTTCTGCTTGATGGGAACAGACTTTTGTTTTTTGAGGCTTCTCATCTAAAATAGTGGACGATGCGAATTATTAACAGGAAAGTAAAAAGAGATTATAAAATTGTTGAGCCGTTTGAGGCGGGGGTAGTCTTGACGGGAGCTGAAGTAAAGGCGGTTCGTGCCAAGCGCGCTAATTTAACCGGCTCTTATGCAAAATTTGTCGAAGGGGAATTATATTTAGTGAATGTAAAAATTAATGCTCAAGGAGTAAGGGAGAGCCAAACCACAAGGTCAAGAAAGCTTTTATTGCATAAAAATGAACTAGTTTCTTTAGCCTCGAAAGTTAAACAGAAAAGATTGACTATAGTACCTATAGCATTGTATACTAAAGGCCGGTTAGTGAAGGCTGAGCTTGCTCTTGCGCAAAGTAAAAAGAGGTTTGAAAAAAAGGACGCAAAGAAGCAAAAGGATATTGAAAGGGAAGTTGCGCGGGAGTTAAAATTAGCCTAATTTGGGGATGACATGGTTTCGACGGGGAAGAATCTAGTTAATTGCAAGTCGAGCATGATCCAAACTCGTTAAAGGGATCAAAAAATTACAAGCAGACGAAAATACGTTTGCCCCAGCTTACGCTTTAGCGTAAATGGGTGTCTTCTGGGAAGCGATTCTTGGCCGCACCCAGCGGGCATAAACCCGTCCAAGATGCGGCAGTTTTCTTAGCTTGAAAGATGACTGCTTAAGTTAAGTCAAGCAAACCAAAGCTCGTCTGATGAGCTAAACTTGTAGAAGATTAGTTGGATAATTTTTCCGGACGCGGGTTCGATCCCCGCCATCTCCACCTCGTCGAACGAGGTAGGCCCGTTTGACGGGCCACCTTATTTTATGTTTGTGGTGCGACGTCTGACGTCGCTTTGTTTTAGAAATAGCAAAGTGGCATATTATTCTTATGTACTTCTAGGAAAAGATGATAGATTTTATATCGGATATACTTCAGATTTAAAAAAGAGATTACAAGAACATGCCCAAGGGAGAGTTTCATCGACAAGATTCAGAAGACCATTGAAACTTATCCATTATGAATATTTTGTTAATAGTAAAGATGCAAGATCTCGAGAAAGATTCCTGAAAAGTGGTGCTGGACATGAACAAATGAGCAAGTTCCTTAAAAGTACTTTGTTTAAAAAATGACAATACTTGATTTTCTCTTTCCTAAAAAATGTTTGGTGTACCCATAGTTTGATATTTTGTCGGGTTTCTTCTATAATATTTCAGTTCAGTTGATGTAGTTGAGTTTTCAATCGAGGAGGTTGAAATGACAATCTGGGAGATGTTGAGTGCCTTTGTCTGGTGGGTTGCCTCGCCTTGGAGAGTCGAAGATACCAAGGAGAGAACAGAGGATGAACCGCCATTTGAGGAAGCACTACAGAAGTTGGGTAAAAATATTCCAACGAAAGCTGATCGTGACACTATGGTGAAGGCGGCAAAAGCGGGTGAAGCAAGAGAAAGACTAAGGAGAGAAAAAGAAGGAGAAAGGTTGGACGCCTTGGTTCGAGAACACTTAGTTCCAATTCTTGTACAAGTGTCTCGCTCAATGCTAGGCGGAGAGGGAGAAATAGAAATATCTAAATCTCGAGGCTACGAAAGTGCAGGTGTTTCGATATCTTGGGATCAGAATTCCAATAATATGGGAGGTTGGACGATGTCTTATGGGAACACATTGGGGTTCACTATCAGTAGTGAGATTGTTGTGGATGTGTATGCTGGCAGGAAACACCCACAGTGTATTGGGTCAGTCAGTTTGCGGGATGAAAAATGGAAGGGGAAGATAGAATCCCTAGTTTTGTCGGCAATTAGGTCAGGCAAATGTGGTTGGTCAGAAAGCTACGACCCATGGGCCGGCTACATGGCATGATGAGCGGAACATATCCGAATAGAGTAAGGGTGCTACTACACAAAACGGCACCCTTTTTTGTTTTGTGGGTTAAAATAGGACGATGACAATACTTGATTTTCTCTTTCCTAAGAAATGCTTGGAGTGCGGGAGGGCAGGGAAATATATGTGCATTGATTGTCTCCAGAAAGTCCCCATTTCCCCGGAAATATGCCCCATTTGTACTGAATTTTCTTTTAGCGGAAAAACCCACCCAAGGTGTTTGGGTGCTCAGGAGCTTAACGGATTGATTACCGCTTGGCGCTATCAAGGAGTAGTTAGAAAATCTATCTTGGCATTAAAATATCGCTTTGCCAGTGATGTTTCGGATGAATTAGTTACTAAATATTTAAAAGTGATTAGTAATATTAGTAAGGGAATATTGGCTCCAATACCACTAAATAGGAAGCGCCAAAATTGGCGGGGATTTAATCAATCTGAAGAATTAGGGAAGCGAGTGGCACAGAAGCTAAACTTAAAATTTGTCCCAGATTTATTAATTAAAAAGACTTCCACTTTGCCTCAAGCAAGACTAACTAAAAAAGAACGAGAAAAAAACATTAGGGGCGTTTTTAAGATTAACCCTCGCTATCAATTATTATCTGCTGCTTATTATTTATTTGATGATGTTTGGACCACAGGCTCGACAATGAAGGAGGCATGTAAGACGATGAAGCGAAATGGGGCGGGGAAAGTATGGGGGATGACGATCGTGCGCTAAAGTTTGTAGATGATTTTATAGGCACTTTTAGCACCAGGCGGGATGAAAGAAATTTTTGAAAAAGTAATCTCTTTGATTTTTCCTGCGTTTTCCTTGACGTTTTGAGTGACTAAAATTTCTTCTGCTTCGGCGGTATCCTCTCCAAGCTTACTGGCGGCGTTTACTTCTGGTCCAAATACATCTTCATCTCCAATTCTTAAAACTTTTCCATAACCCAATCCTACACAAAGGATGACTTTTTCTTCTGGGGGCTTTTTACGATTGTAAGTCTTTAAGACTTTTTGCATGCGGATGGAGGCGTTGATTGCTTTTTGGACATTTCTGAAAATAACTAGAAAACTATCTCCCTCCACTTTAAGAAGTATCCCGTCAAAGTCTTCGATCACTGGGATTAAAAGTCTTTCGGATTCGTAAATGGTTTGAAGAAAATGAATTATCCCAAATTTGGCGACGTTTCTGGAAAACCCTGAAAGATCAGTGGCCATGACGCACCAGTCTTCTCCAAAAAGATCCCAGATACGCTTATCAATCCTTTCTTTGTTAGCGCGGGGCCTGAGCCGCTCTTTGATAAGCCTCTCTAAACGATCCTCGCTGGCAGTTGTTAAAATCGATTTTCGATATGACATGGCGGAGGGTAGAGGATTCGAACCTCTGCCTCCCGTAAGGGAGAGTGGTTTTCGAAACCACCGCATTTAGCCGCTCTGCCAACCCTCCAATTGGTACGCCTGGGGGGATTCGAACCTCCGACCTTCTCGTCCGCAACGAGACGCTCTATCCAACTGAGCTACAGGCGCGAATGTAATGAGCGCATGCTCCCGCAAGGCGGGACAGGCGCGCTCCTATTCCTGCGGCAGTCTATTCCCTGCCCAAGTTGTGGCTTTATCTACCAAAGAGGGAGGGGCTTCTTCATATGTTAAAAATCGCCCGATCTCTCTTTTGATAATCGCCTTGTTCCCAGGGTCAATTACTATTTCAAGTCTTCCGGCATAGTTCGGGGCTTCCAAAACTAGTATCTCCACTCCGAACCGCTTTGTGAACCAAAATCTTCCCAAAAAGCTCCATTCTACAATCTCTCCAGCAATACTAACCCCAAAATTTGTTATCTTGTATTCAACACTTGCAGGCTCAACTGTGCTTAGGACATAAAAAAGGAATAAGACCGCCATTATTAATAGGACCGGCATCACTCCCTCGATTAGAAATAGTACTAGGCTAAAAAGTGCCGCAATAGAAACGATGGTAATATAAAAATCTCTACTTCTTCGTTTGAACGGCCTCTCAGGCGCAGTCCAACTGAAAAGTATTTCTGGTACACTAGTTCGCTCGGGCACAGCGGGCATAAGGTATTATACAAAATATTTGGTATAATACGAGAGTTTAGGCGCTTGGAGGTGTCGCATAAGCATAGCTTGTCCGACGTTATTGGTATATCTGGAGGTGTCGCATAGCGGTCAATTGCGCAGGTTTGCTAAACCTGATCCCTTTGGGGATACGTGGGTTCGAATCCCACCACCTCCGCAAGAATTACATTTTGGGGAGGTGTGGGAGAAAGCGGAGGAACGAGCAATCCCACCACCTCCGCCGGGTTCTTGTGTTCAAGGAGGCGTGCCAGAGTGGACTAATGGGCTCGTCTTGAAAACGAGTGTAGCCTGATAAAGGCTACCAGAGGTTCGAATCCTCTCGCCTCCGCCATGACAGAAGATTTATTAATTGTTTCATCAGCTTTAGTTTTTAAAAGAATTAAAAGAGGAAGGAGTACTCGTCGGTGGTTTATTGTCAAACAATCTGAAGACGGCGGTTGGGAATTGCCCAGAACCGTTGCGAGACGCGGTGAGTCATCAGTTCGTGCAGTCACACGCATGATGGCAGATCAGGGAGGGATGAATATCGCCGTCCTTGAGGAGGCTGGAAGGTCGGGGGGAATATCTCGGGTAAACAATAAAGTTAAAAAACAGCGGCACCTTTTTTATTTGATACTTTTTAAAAATGGGAGAGAAGTATTGGGTTTTGAAGACGCAGTTTGGCTTGAATATGCTGAGGCGGCAAGAAAACTAACCAATAAGCGCGACCAACAAATGCTTCGCGCCGCCAATAAACTTGTTAAAACTGTCGAGCTTCCCAAAGCGGAAAAGCCGGAAGACGCGGAGCTAGAAATCTAAGTGGAGGAGTGGCCGAGTGGCTTAAGGCGCACGCTTGGAAAGCGTGTGGGTTAACGCCCGCGCAGGTTCGAATCCTGTCTCCTCCGCAGGGAAATTGCCACTCTAGTGTAAACTTGTGGACAAATGGACCAAGTAGCTGAGGTCAAATCCAAAACTGATATTGTTGCCATCATTAACGAGCACGTCCCATTAACTAAAGCTGGTCAAAATTATAAAGCCAATTGCCCCTTCCATAACGAAAAAACCCCATCATTTGTAGTAAGCCCCGAGCTTCAAATTTATAAGTGCTTTGGGTGCGGGGAGAGCGGTGACGTCTTTACTTTCCTGGAAAAATTTGAAGGGATGGAATTTTCAGAGGCTTTAAGCGCTCTGGCCGAGCGGGCTGGAGTGATACTAAAAAAAATTAATTCTCAAGGGAGGACTGAGAAAGATAAACTTATTGAGATTAATGAAAAGGCTGTTGAGCTTTATCACTATTTATTAGTTAAGCATGGATCAGGGAATAGTGCCCGCAAATATTTAGATGAGCGAAAAATTACTCCAGAAAGCATAAAAGAGTTTAGATTAGGATTTGCCCCGGATAAACCAGATCTTCTATTTAATTTTTTGTCTCAAAAAAAAGGTGAAGACCCCAGACTAATAGAGCAATCAGGGCTCGTAGTCAACGTTCGGGGGAAATATATCGATCGGTTTAGGGGCCGTGTTATTTTCCCGATTTGCGACCCGAGAGGGAATACGATTGCTTTGGCCGGAAGGATCATGCCCGGGAAAGAAAAGCTTGCCAAATATATTAATTCCCCGGAAACTCCGGTTTACCATAAATCAAATGTTTTGTTTGGACTTAATCTTTCCAAACAAGCCATCAAGCGGTCCCAAATGGTTATCGTGGTTGAAGGGGAGATGGATTTTATTTCGGTCTGGCAGGCGGGTATTAAAAATGTTGTCGCGATCAAAGGAAGTGCTTTTACAATGGAGCAAATTAAGCTTCTTTCTAGATTTACTAAAACAATAATTTTGGCCCTTGATAGTGATTTCGCCGGCAATAATGCGGCAGTTAAAAGTATTTCTTTAGCTCAAAAGGAGGGTCTTGAGGTAAGGGTGGTTGACCTTGGGAAATATAAAGACCCTGATGATTATGCGCGGGCGGATCCGGACGGTTTTTCTTTGGCGGTAAGGGAAAGTGAAACTATCTGGGATTTTCTAATTAACTTTATTTTTAGTAAGCATGATCCTCTGGCTGGCTCGGGAAAGGCGAAAATAAGTAGTGAGGTAGTCCCAATTTTAGCTTCAATTGAAGATAAGATAGTCCAGGCGCATTATGCTCAGATTGTGGCCGGGAAGCTAGGTGTCCCGATTGAATCGGTGAGTGAGCAAATCGGCAGTTCTCCAGTTTTGCCGCATTCCTCAAAGCCGGAGGGAGTCGTAAAAACAAAATTTAAAAGAGAACTTCTTGAGGACGAATTATTTTCCTTATGTTTTAAGGCAAACCCCAAGTTGCTTATAAAAAAGGGGATGATTGGAATTATTGAGACCCCAGTCTTAAAGAAAATACAAACATCTTTGACAGAATACTTTAAGTCTAATCTTAAGTTCTCAGCTAGCGAGTTTGCCAAGGCTCTCCCCAGAGAATTATCTGAAAAGTACGAAGGGCTAATTATGGCAGAAGTGGGAGAAGGGAACATTGATCGGGAAGTCCAAAGAACACTAAGTACCTTAAAGGAATTAGTGATAAAAAATAGGCTTTCGGACGTTTTTCAGAAGATATCCAGGTTTGAGAAATCGTCGGATCAAAATGCCTTAAAATCTGCCAAGGAAGAGTTTGTTAAAGTATCTCAAGACTTGTCATCTCTTCGCGCAAGCGAAATTCATCCGAAAATTTGATATAATGCCAGGAGGCGAGTAGGTCGCCGATTTTGTTATGTTAAGGAAAAGTGCAGTAAGTCTACTTAAAAAAGGCCGAGACCAGGGATTTTTGACCCAAGATGATATTTTGGAAGTCTATCCTGATGCTGAGCTTCATTTGGAGGAACTCGATGATTTTTACACCAAACTATTAGCCGATGGGACAGATGTTTTTGAGTCTGTCACGGCTGATGACATGGAAGCAGAAAAACAGCTTAATTTGGACCGAGAGATTGAAACCCTTACCAAAATAAGCGGGACAGAGTCCACCGATCCGGTTAGACAATATTTGAGGGAGATTGGAAAGTATCCGCTGTTGATTGCAGAAGAAGAAGTTGAATTAGCCAAAAAATACGAAAAGGGCAGCCGAAGAGCTAAGGACAAATTGACGGAATCAAATCTTCGTTTAGTAGTATCCATTGCCAAAAAATATATCGGCCGAGGTCTTTCACTTTTGGATCTGATTCAAGAAGGAAATCAAGGGCTTATCCGGGCTGTCGAGAAATATGATTGGCGGAGGGGATTTAAATTTTCAACTTATGCCACCTGGTGGATCAGGCAGGCGATCACTCGGGCAATTGCCGATCAGGCAAGGACAATCAGGATCCCGGTCCATATGGTTGAAACGATTAACAAGCTTTATCGCACCAGCCAACGATTGATGCAAACCTTGGGTAGGGAGCCTACTCACGAAGAAATTGGGAAAGAACTGGATTTGGATGGCGATCGGGTCCGCGAGATCTTTAAGATTTCCCAAGAAGTAACTTCGCTGGACACTAAAGTGGGGGAAGATGAAGATAGCTCTTTGGGAGACTTTATTGCCGATGAGACACAAGAGGCGCCGGATGAAGCCGCCAGCCGCCAGCTTTTAAAAGATCATTTGGAGGAAGTACTAGGTACTCTTAGTGATCGGGAAGCCAAAGTTTTGACCCTAAGATTTGGCCTGGATGGCGGACAACAGAGGACACTGGAGGAGGTTGGCAAAGTATTTGGCGTGACCAGGGAGCGCATCCGCCAGATCGAAGCCAAGGCCCTAAGGAAACTTCAGCACCCCAGCCGCCGCAAAAAACTTCAGGATTATTTAGACTAATTCACCTCTGGTGTTGTATTATTTAATTGGATGGGAGGTGATAAGTTTGTTATCAAAAATTGCTGAAGAGACAAAGGGTATGCTCGTCTCGACTGTCAAAGGAGCAGATGATGTTCTCTCCACACTAAGAGGTTCAGTAAAAAATCAGATTATAGGGACTTTGAAAGATGTTTCTGATGTGGCAACTGCGAGCCTTGATTCTGTTAAAGGCGTGGTGGAAGGCGCAGTAGTAAGCGCGGGAGATCTTGGCACGACCGGAGTGGAAGTTGCCAAAGCCGCGGTGGATGCCGCGATTGCTGGCGTTTCTGAGGTAGGAGGAAATGTCCTTAAGGCCATTAGTTTTGCCGCCGGAGGAGCTGTTTCAGGTGCCGCCCAAACTGGGGGCAATGTCGGCTCAGTAGCCGTTTCTGCAGTGGAAGGAGCTGTAAATGCCGCCGGAAAAGTTGGCGTAAGTACCGCTGACGCGGCACGAGAAGCCGCCATCGGGGCGATAAAGGCTGCTGATGCTGTTGGTAGTGAGGCTGGATCATCAGTTAGGAAGGCACTTTTGTCGGCCGCTTCGCTCCCGAAAGACGTGATCGAGGCTGCGGTAAAAGGAAGTCAAAAATAGCTAATCACACAGTAGACAAAGTAGTCACAGTGATGGTATTGTGGACGCAATGAAGGCTCGCGTTTATGTTTTGGTTGCTTCTATTGTGGCTTCGAGTGTCTTCTTTTTGACGCTTAATCGGGCGACCACTGAAGATGGCCAAGTTCAAGTCCTTGGTGAACAAAAGATCACTCTGGCAAGTGTCGAGATAAGCTTTGGAGAAGGGGAAGTTGTTTCATTTGAGGACCAAGGGCTAGCCGGGAAAAATGCTTTGGAGGCCCTTGAATTAGTCACTTCTAAAAACAATTTAGAACTTAAAGTTAAAAATTATGATTTTGGGAAGATGATAGAGGGATTAGACGGCAGGGAAAATTCGGATGAAAAATCTTGGATTTATTTTGTTAATGGCGCGGCAGGAAGTGTTGCCGCCGATCAGTATATTTTAGAATCAGGCGATAAATTAGAGTGGAAATACATTAAGCCAGAATTCTAATGAATCTTCTTTTTTGGGTCTTATTTTTGGCTTCATATTTAGAAAGAGTAGTTTTTGATTTGGGACCAAATATTGAGCTGGTGACCCTGGCAATGCTTTTGTCTGCTTCATACCTGGGGACTGAAAAAAGTCTGAAATTAGTTTTATTAATTTTGATTTTGTCAGATATGGTAATTGGGAACACGAATATCTTTATTTTTACATGGAGCGGGTTTTTGATCCCTGCCTTATTGGCAGGAAAAATATTTATGAAAGCTCGATTTAGTGGATCAAAGCGAGTTTTATTGGGAAGCGGACTGGGGATTATGGCGAATTTGTTTTTCTTTATTTGGACTAATTTTGGAGTGTGGGCCCTGGATAGCTGGGGGATGTACCCGAATAGTTTATGGGGATTAGTTCAGTGTTATGTTAATGGCCTGCCGTTTTTGAGAGCACAATTAGTCAGCACGCTTCTTTTTGTACCAATTGGTTTTTCATTACATGAATATGTAATGAATTTACAATTTACAAAGTACAAGGTACAATTTGAGCGTGGATAAGAAGGTTTTCGATATTCGAGCGAGAACTTTCCTGTTCAGCGTGAGAATTATAAAACTAGTTGATAAGTTACCCAGATCAATATCTAGCAGGGCAATTGCTAGCCAGATTGTTAGATCAGGGACAAGCGTCGGTGCAAATGTTGAAGAGGCACAGAATTCAAGTTCAAAAAAGGAATTTATAAGAGGTTTAACAATCGCTCTTAAGGAATCTAGAGAGACAGAGTATTGGTTGAAGTTAATAGCTGGAGTTGGATTGGTGCCGAAGGGTAGGCTTAAAAGTCTACTTGAAGAGAACAAAGAATTGATACGAATCTTAACGACAATAGTAAAGAACGCAAAGAAAAATTAGTTTTTAATTGTTCATTTTAAATTGTAAATTGGTAATATTCCCCTGTAGCTCAATGGTAGAGCGTCCGACTGTTAATCGGCAGGTTGGAGGTTCGAATCCTCCCGGGGGAGCCAGATGGGACGCAGAGGCAACAAATCGCCTCTTTGTCCCGTAACATCGCTCTTTTTGCGATGTTCGAAAGTTTTGTTTTCAAAATCGTCTATTTTTTCCACTTTCGAACAATTGGTTTCTTCTACTGCCTGCGAGAGGATTTTGAAGGCTTTTGAGTATTCCCAGCTAAGTTTGCCCTCATCCAGGATCAACCTGGCAAATACCAGCCTAATAAGGTTCTTTTGCTCGTCCAGCATATCCTTTGCTTTGGCTTTGAGGTAGATCTCTTTGGCTCTCTGGGAGAGTTCGTAGAGGTTAATACCGAGGTTCAGGTAGCCTGTGCTGGCGGTAGAGTGCCTTTTAATGGTTTCGGTCAGTTCGTCTTTTTCTTCCGAGTATTGTTTGAATTTCCTGCTGTAAAATTCCTGGTTGATCTTTTCGTCCAGTTTGTCGTCGTATAACTTGTCCATCCGCTTCTGGATTGCCTCGTAGCGGGTTTGTAACTCACCGACAGTGCTGTTATGGTATTCGATCTCGTCTTGGTGGCTTTCTTTGAGTGCCTTCTTTAACCACTCGACGATCCTTTGGTTTTTAAGTTTCAAGTTGTCAAAGCCAGATAGGAGCTGTTCCTCAACTTCTGGCTCTTTGACCCAGGTAGTTTGTTTGCAGTCGTGGTAGTGGTTACAATGCCCGTAGTGGTGGGTTCTTTGCTTTTCCCAGGTAATTAAGCCGTTACAGCCCGCACATCTGATCAGTCCCTGGAAAAGGTAGGAATGTTTCCTGTGTTTGGGAGTGGTTTTTCTGGTAAGCATCGCTTGGACTTTATCAAATAGCTCTTTACTTATCAAAGGCTCGTGTTTGCCTTCGTGTATCTCTCCGTTCCACCTTATTTTACCAATGTAAAAGGGGTCACGCAGTAGGGAGTGAAGACGGCTGTTGACTACCTTATTGCCCTGCGGGGAGCGCAAGCCTTCTCTACGCATCGTCATGGACAGCCATTTGATTGAAAAATCACCTGTAGCGTAATACTCAAACATCTTCCTGATCAAAGGAGCTACTCCTTCGTCAACAATGTGGATTTTATGTCCAGTTTCTCCAACTGTCTTATATCCCATCGGTGGCTTGGTTGGAATCCAGCCCTGAGCCAGTTTTTCTTTTTGTCCTTTTTTTACATTCTCGGAGAGTAAACGGACATAGTATTCTGCCGTTGCCACCTTGACCCGCCAGATGAACCATTCGTGGGAGCGGGAGGAGTTGTGGAGGACACAGGTTTCTTTTGCCAGGTGGACTTGGTGTTCTTCGTCTTCCTTCAGCCAAGTGTCGATAATTGGCATATCGGAGAAGTTCCTGGTTAACCTATCCGTCGTCTCGACGATAATGGCGCAAATCTTTTTCTTGCGGACATATTCGACCATCTGGTTAAAGGTCTTTCTTTGGATTGTGCCTGCTGCCGACTCGGAGATAGCGAAGACTTTGGCTACTTCTAAGCCTTGTTTCTCGCCATAATCCCGCAGGAACTTCTCCTGGGCGGGCAGGGAGTAGCCTGTTTCTTCCTGTTCTTTTGAGCTGACTCGGCAGAATATGACGGCTTTCATAGTAATTTTTGTCCAACACAACACATAAACGAAACTTCAAGTAATATCAAGCTAAGTGAGATGGTGTAGAGTGTTTGATTTGGCATAGTTATTGTTTTTTCTCTTTTTTGCTTTCTAACTTCAACATGTAGTCGTTATATTTCATTTCAGCTTCAGTAAGAAATTTGCTGGCTATCATTTCTTCTTCGGTCAGCGGTCTTTGTTCGTCTTCGTTAATTCCCTGAACCACTTCTTGTTTACTGATGCTTTCTCCCCATTCAATCCTCATCATTTCCCATAGTGCCTTAACTTCTGGAACAGTGGCTGGTTCACCTGTCTGTATTTGCTTTTTTAGTGCCTGTAGTTTGCTCCAAAAAACCTCCGTGATTGTGTAAGCTCGCCTTTGTCTGATTTGGGTTGACTTCTTTTTTAAGCCTTCTAAGTCTTCTTTTAGCTTCATATCTGCTCGCTTGACCCACTGGTATTTAACCGACCAACGCTCAATTGTCCTTTCTGAGGGTAAATCCCCAAGTTTATTGCCAAAAATCACCGACAATTCTCCTACAGGATTCCGACATATTTGCTGCCATGCTTGGATCAATTTGGAAACGCTGCCAACCTCGCAATAGAGCAAGAAAGCAGTGTATTGGCTTTCTGTCTCTCTGGGCATCTTTGAGGTTGTTAGTTTTTCTGGTTGTTCACTTATTTTGTTCATGTTTTTTCATCCTCCTGTAAAACATCTGATCAATCTTATTAGCTGCCCTAACTCGTTCTCCCATAGGCAACGATTCGTCGTCAGCTTTATTAAGATGTCTTTCAAAAACTGCATAACTTCTTGGACTCCAAGAGCGATAAATTCCCAATCTCAAAAAAAGAGATAAGGTTTGCTTTCTTTCCAGTTTTGTTAGTTTTAGTTGATTTTTGCTCATAGATTTATGTCTCATCTGGTAATGCTGGTGCTTGAATTGACGAGATTTCCTTTGCTTCCATCAGGAATTTCTTGGCTGAGGGGTATGCGCCATTGGCATAAACATCCCAGAGCTTTTTCACTTGTCCGTAACCAATTCTTTTTACAAGTTTTTTGGAGTAGCGCATTGCCGACTCTGGAGTAAAATCTAAATCGTGAACGGGTCGTGCAAGCCACTTACCAACCATCTCTGCAAGTTTTAGTTCTTCTTCATTCAGTCTCTCACTTTCAACCTCCCATTTAGGCATTACCCACGAATAAGATGTTGAGAGGCTGCCTCTATTAAGTCTTATTGCTGATAAGCCTTTTTCTCTGGCAGTAATTAGTGCCTCGGCTTCATTTTCGGTTAAATCAAATGTTTGATCATAACCGTAAGCAACGATATAATTTTTATCCGACATTTGTGGCGTCATAAACACCCCCTCCTCTCTTTCTGGTTTTACTGATAATCTGCACTGCCTTATAAAAAAGCTGCTGAAACGAAGTAATCTTAGTCGCCCAGAAATCGTCCTGAGCAGTAGCATCAATCAGGAGTTTTACCTTGTCGACACTGCCAAACTTCCTAATCAAGGAATGGGCGTAACGCCGATTTTGCTGCACAGTCCCATCCAAGAGGGGTAGGGAGAGTTTCTCCTTTAAGTAGGAGATTAAAAAGTTAATGTCTTTATTGCCATACTCAATCGCAGGGGCTACCTGCAATGCGTTAGCATTAGTATCTGAAGAATTCTCTGAAGTATTATCTGAATTATATTGTTGGTTTTCTTCAAATAAGTTTGTTGAACTCTTGCAAATTAAATTGCTGATTTTCTGCAAATTGAGCTTGAAGTGTCTTCTGGGCGGGATTCCTCGGAGTTCAACTTCCATTAAATCCAGTTTCTTTATCTTTTTAATCGCCCCATCCTGTTCGCTTCTTGATAGAGCGGTCTCATCTTTGATTTCCTTAATTGTTTTATAGATTGATTCTGGGTCTTGTCCTTTTCCCCACCAATATAAAAGCTGCGACAGTAATAACCCTGCCTTAACCGATCCTGTTAGTTTTGCTAACACAGGATTAAAAACCACTGGTTTAGCACTCAGGGCTTCAAGCAACCTCTTATTGTAATTTGGACTTTTAGCAGTCATAGTTTTTATCTTTTTTTCGCTTTTGCCTCAGCGATTCCTCGCTTTATAGCTTCGCTCATCAGTTTCTTTTCGAGAGCGACATAGTAATTCTTAGTAGCTGCTTCCATCTTCTCCCTTGCTACCTCTAATTCTTTGACATAATCCTTTTTAACGCTCATTGAGACCACCTCCTTTCATTTCAAGATTGGTTTTTGATTTAATCTCAATAAGTGTTTCGAAGTATCGCAATAAAGTTACCCCAATCTCCGCAACTTCCTGCATTGAAAGACGGACTTTATAGTCATGTTCCAAGATTTCTTTTAATTCCTGTAAAAGTTTTTGGCTGATCATAGGCTCATACGCTCGAATAAATTCGGTTTTTTAACATTTTTGTGTTGTCAAAAAGAGAACGAGCGTTCACAAGCAAACGCCCAGCAAAGTAGTCGTCGACACATTTCTCGATGTTTTTTTCTCGGAGGAAGATAAACTGAACTTTTTTTGGGTTATCTCGCACCAATGAAACAAGCTGGAAGCCTTCAGTCACTAAGGCAGCGCTCAACCCTAAGTCATAAGTGGATAGGTGTTTCTCGCTAAAAGAGGAAGAATTTCCTGGTTGATGGTTGTTTAATTTATTGTCCATATAATTTTGGCTAATAGCTTCGTTAAAAAAGCCCTTCTATTAAGTAAATGGGGAAAATTCACGGTGAAAAATGCAGAGGATTAAAAATGCCCGCTATTGCGGGCTATTTAACAAGTAGTGCTTATTGGTAAAATTCGTTAACTAAGTATGTTTGTCGTAAACTTCTGGTGTTTGTTCCTTGTAAAATTCTTCTAAATCGGAATCCGACCCTTTGTCGCTCTCATTATCTTTCTGTTCGGGTATTAAAGTGAGCCTGATTTTATAAGCCTTCTCATTTTTATAGGAGTAAAACGGGTCGTTATCAATGCCAAAGTATTTTTTGAGCCTTTCTGATAAAAGCTGTTTTTGTTTTTTCCCTTGTGGTGTGGCGGTTGAACTTCTCCACGAAATCTCTCCTTTTGTCTCAGATAACCCTTTGAGAAAACTCCATTGCTTATTGGGCTTATTAGGTGTTTTGGCTGACTTAGTTCTTTTGTCTAAGAAACCCATATCTTCATAATTTGTGTGGCGACTTAGATTGCCACATTTTATTAACACCTCATCTCCATTGAGAAACCGAATCGTAATGTCTTCCCATTTAACCTCTGGAGGTAATTTAAGTATTCCTTTTCCGTGCGGTAATAAACCTACCTGATTTTTGTATTGTTTAAGTTTCCCGACATTGAGTCCTGTAAGATAAAATCTCGCACCCCCAGTGTAGTTTTGTTTGGAGTAATGCTTAAATCCACCAAAGTTTTTCAATTCTTCAAACCAGCACATTAAAGTTTTTACATCACCAATGGTGTTTTCAAAATTAAGCTCGTTCAAATCAATACAGATACTGGGGGAGTTTTGGTATTCTACCCGTTCGATAATGAGATTTATGGCGTGAGCGAATTTATCCTCTTTGGCTACCAGGATTCTTCTTTGTTTGAGATCTTCTTTGTGTCTTCTTTCCGCAAGTGCTTGTTCATGAAGTCTGATATTTGCTTCTTCTGCTTTTTTTATTAGCTCATCCGTCCTGTCGGGGATTACTTCAGGTTCATAGACTTTTTCTATTCGTTTAACAGGAGTAATTTTCTTTTTAACTTTCATTGTAATATCGGGTAATTTAACCGCACCCCTTAAAGTAACTTTACTGATAATTTTACCAAAGACGAGTCTTTTAAGCCAAAACTAAGGGGTATGGCAGGAAAATTGATAAATTGATAAAATAGAAACATAAAGCCTAAACCCTTTGGGGCATGGCTAAGAAAACCTTCGCAGAAGAAAGCTCTCAGTCAGAGCATCTGCGAAGGTTGTAGCTCGAAAGGGCTGCAGGTAGTCCGCAAGGATTATCGCTGGCTGGGAGCTTTTTTTGTTGGATTTGACTTTACTCCCCAAAGGAAGCTAACATCGCCACCTACACCTAAATATGACAATAAAAATGAGTAAAGTAATCAAAAAATGGTGGTTTTGGGCAGGGGTAAGCCTGCTTATTTTGGTTGTTTCTTCCGTTATTGCCTTCCAACTTTTCTTTGGCGCTCCTCAAAGGAGGCTTAGTGAGACGGAGGCAGGTATCTTTACTGTTGGTCTTCAGATATCCCAAAAGCAGGTCATTGAAGATCTATCCGAACAGGGGTATATCAGAAGTCCTTTGGGGTTTAGTTTTACCTTGTCTCGGAGGAACAAATCTATCGAGCCTGGTGCATACAATCTCAATAAAAATATGAATGCCTGGGAGGTGGCTAAGACCCTTACCTCTACCCCTTATATGAAGTGGGTAGTAATCCCTGAAGGACTCCGTAAGGAAGAGACTGGAGAACGCCTGGCAAAGATTCTGGGGTGGGATGAAAAACAGCTTCATGACTGGAATTACACCTACACGGCTATGGACTATGACCACTTGGAAGGAGTTTATTTCCCCGATACTTACCTCATCCCTGTTAATGAGAGTGGTCTGGATGTCGCTAATCGTCTCAGAAGGCGCTTTGACGAGGAGTTTGCCCCCTACATGACTAAATTCCTAAAACAAAATGTTAAATGGACAACGGCATTAAAAATTGCCTCCATCGTCCAGCGAGAGGCAGCAGGTAAAGAAGATATGCCCCTTATTGCTGGAATCCTTTGGAATCGTCTTTTGAAAGATATGAAGTTGGAAGTTGATGCTACCGTCCAGTATGCCAGAGACGACAGGGATAATCTTACTACTGGATTCTGGAAACCAATTACACCAGCCGACAAAGAGATCGACTCAAAATATAATACTTATAAATACACTGGTTTGCCTCCCTTTCCCATCTCCAATCCAGGACTGGATGCCATTGACGCCGTCCTTAACTCCACCGAGACTGATTGCCTTTATTATCTTCACGACTCAAACAGGCAAATTCACTGCGCCAAGACCTACAGAGAACATTTAGCCAACATTGAAAAATATCTGAAGTAAGGAGGTGAAAAATAAAAATGAAGCATAAAAATAAATCTCGTCTTTTGCCCGTTATCCTTATCCTTGCCGTCATCGCCATTCTTGCAGTGGTTTTAGCCCCTCGCTTGGTCAGTCAATCAAAGGTTGTTCAGACTTTACAAACTAAGGAGAGAGATAAGGAAATTGCCAGGCTTGAAGCGGTCATGATGGAGGTTAAAGACAAAGACTCTCAGGAATACAAAGAGGCGAAGCAGCAATACTGCCTCTTAAAATCCAGACCAGCTGCGGAACGAGAAGAAGCAGTAGCCAATGTTAAGGAGTTTCTGGGTATGCCAGATGTCCCTGTAGAATTTACCTGCGGAAGGGGTAATACTGAGTATTATGAAGCTGCCAGATTTGCTTTTAGCATCGATCCCAAGACCAACTACATCATTGAGATTCACGAAGCCGAACGCAGATGGGGAACGAAGGAGGATGGCACACGCTGGTTTGACCCCATGCCAGAGTATGACTACTCAGGACGCTATACCACACCAGAAGCGATCCGCCCCGTAGCCGAGAAGTTCCTAACCGATCACAAAGGCATCTTTGGGGTTGACATCACCAAGATGACCTACGAGTTTGAGGGAACGAAACCTGGCAACTTCTTCCTTAAATGGAAGACAGATGATGAAGACGGCAAGACAAAGGAACTTGTAAGTGTTACCATCACCAATGGTGGGCAGATAATCGTTTATGATAACGACACTTACGATCTGGCGAAAAATTAAGCTGGAGTCATGGCGATCTATGGGGAGACCCTCTCAGTCCTCCCATCCAACAATTTCTTGCCCGCCAGCGGTAAGGAGGGGTTTTCTGGCGTCAATAGACGGTAGGCTTTGGGAGGTCGGACGTTCCTCCATCTACGAGCGGTAGCATCCGAATTTCTACCCTCAGAAGCCTACCAACTCAGAAGATAAATGAAACGGCAAGTAATATCAAGCGATTCTGCAACAAACGCCCAACAAGGTCGGTGAAGTCAAACAGAGGTGAAACTTGCCACCCCAGCCACAAAAGCCCCACACAGGGTATCAAGCGCTGTTACGCTCCTCTCTAAAAACAATCTTCTTCCCATTTATCATCGTTTCTACCCAATCTACTTTCCACGGCATCCCCATCCACAAACACATAAGGTTATTGATGTGTTGTTTTTGAGTTTTCAGCCCGTCATGGGTAATTACTCTCGTTTTGCCACTCATCAACCCAATTGTCTCTGAAATACCCTTATTCCCAAAACAATTCACGATATGAAGAGGCGATAAGTCACCAATTTTTAACAGCAAAGATTGAAAAGGGTGTCCTTCGCTCGCTCCTAAATGTAGGTGTTGGAATTTTATATCTGGGACAGTAGCGAGAATTTGCTTTATTCTGTCTTGCAACTGATCGATTGTGTTATAAACCACAAGGTCAGGTGGGCGAACTGTCTCGCTCCATATTAGCTGATTTTTGGAGAGATTATATCCTCCCCATTTAACAAATAGCGTGGCATGGCGTAAATCGTTGTTAATTACTTCTGATGCCTTTTCTCTGGAAGTGACTGTAAGGTATTTCTGGTCGTCTGTTGTAAATCCACCAATAGCAACCTCTGGTTCTTCGCCACTTACCAACTTGATCAAATCACGGTGTTTCCAGTCCTTATCGTGGGGGTTAATAAATATAATCTCGATGTTGGAGGCTATGTTTAAGAAGTAATTAAGATTAAACATCACCTTTGCCGTCTCCGCTAATTTCAGATTCAAATTGGCAACGATCATGTTTTTTGACACTTGAATAAAAGCATCTGCTCCTTGTGGAGTATCCCCGATCTGTTCTGGAGAAAAGTGTTGGGGGTTGTCAGTAAATCCTGTCGTATAGCTCAAAAACTCAGCAACTTCAGCTTTGGTGGCAGGTTCATGATACTTTACCCCGCATTCTTTTGCTAAGGTTGGATTATCCTTAGTAACCAGCCACGATTTAATTCTTAATGTGTCGCAGATTTTAAGTAATCTGACATTAGGGTTATTGTCTTCATCTGACAAATAAGTCGCCAACTTGGATGTGTCTGATAGTAAGTCTTGCTCATACAGGGCTTTTCTTATTCCTGTTTCCATTGCCAACCAGCTTACTTTTGCCGTAAAAAACTCCCTATAACCCTTTGACAATTCGAATCCAAAAAGAAGCGGTGCAAGATATTGCTTATATGCAGGAGGAAGATTTTGTTGCGCCCATGCCAGAGCGTTTTGTTTTGTAGTTAATGCTCTCAGTCGAGAAATCTCCATAAAAGTAGCAAATCCTTCTTGAACTTTGTCTTGGGATTGAAACAAAGACTTTAATATCAAATCAACTTCGTCTGATTGTATTTTGGTAAAGCTGTCTTGCAGTTTGAAAATAACATTTGTTGCCTGCCCAAAGTCTGACTGTAGCGCCATCACACCATGGCTCGCTTCATGGGCGTAAGTAATGTCCGCCAAGAGGGGGTCTAAGAAAAGCTTCTTATAATCCAGACCAACCCATCTCTCGGCTAAGTCGTATTGTCCTAAGTTAAGATCAAACCAGTGCATACTGATATAATTATACCGTGTCTGAGTGTTAGATACCCATAATATAAACATGGTAAATAGCTGTTATCTTTGCGGTTCAACAAAAAATCTCACCAGAGATCACATTCCTCCAAAAAATCTTTTTCCTTCCCCCAAACCAGCTAATTTGGCAACCGTATTATGTTGCAGGAAGTGCAACGAAGAATATACCCTTATTGACGAGTCATTCAGAGTTTTTGTGTCATCAACCCTTAATCGATCTAAGGCTGGGCAGTGGGTTTGGGATAATAAGGTGATGGGGTCTTCCTTCAAAAGAAGTCCAAAACTGAAAACGGCTACCAGAAACAGTCTTGTGCCTATTAAAGCCCTTATCAACGATCAAATAACATCAGCAACTGGTATGACTTATCCTATTAAAAAAGCCAAAAAATATCTTGTTAGGCTTACTAAGGGTTTTACTCGTTACTTTAATCCAGAGATTGACTACTCCAAAGCCAAGTTCAGGGTGGCAAACATCATTCCTAATCAACAAATCGTTGATATGTTATATCAGAAATTCTTTTATGTTGAAAAGGGAGACGGAGTTTTTAGAATGTGGCGGATGTTTGCGAAGGGGCAAGAACCTATGAGCGTTTGGGTGTTTGTTTTTTACGATGACTTAATGTTCATGGTAGAGATGAACTAAATGAAAAATTACTTAATGTTTTTTGAAAAAAGGTATCTGATCAAGTTGTCTGCAAATCCAAAAACTTGAAAAACCATTTCCCTGTCAACAAATCTTTTAGCAAAGCCCCAAACAACAGGATTATCTTTGGCATTTAGATTAACCTCTTTTACTTCCCTTGTTTTAATATCGAACCGCTTCACCTTTCTTGCAGCCACATTTTTCGTGATTTTCTTTATATTGTAGTGCAAATAAGGATTTCTAATTGAGTCTTTGAAGCTGATTAACCTTTTTTCTGTTTCTTTATCAATAATACCTAATTGCTTAGCCTCATTGATGGTCGGATTTAGTTCCATACCTTCAATCCTATCCCACTCGTTTTCTTTGTAGGTGTTCCCAAACTTCTTCCTGACGATAGCATGTTTAAGAGAAAACTCCACTAAGACGGCGCTCAGTGAGATGGCAGCCCCGTAAAGCCCGAATAGAATACACTCACGAATTTCATCATAAAGAAAGCCAATTGTAGGGATAGCAATATCTGGCGGAGGAGAGAATTTGGTTATATTGGCTAAGGCAACGGCTTTTCTTTGAGAAAATATGCTTTCGACAGCTTGTTCAGGAGTCAATCTTTGGGGTTTATCAAACTTTACCCCTTGTTTCTGGAGTTCCTTTATTGTTTCTGGCTTGCTGATGATGTGGGTTGCGCCCTTAGCCAGTTCAGTTAGAAGATCATTTATGTTTTTCATAGTCATTTACAAAATTGCCTTTTGGTTGCTTAATTAGACACGCAGGAACAATCCTAAAACGATAAGGATTATCCCTATCATAAATAAAATCAACTGTCCGTTTTCAACCTTTTGAGCATCCAGGTGTATAAAATTCAGAATTTTGTTTATCTGTTTCTGCCTCTTTTTGAGATCGGTGTCATATTCCTTCTTAAAGCTCTCAGAATATGAAAGTATTTCTTTTTCTGGGCTGATGTCGAGACGATAAAACTTTTCAAGAAAATCAAGCGCCTGTTTCTGCTGGAATAAATTACTGCTTTCCTCTAATTGAATTTCAAACCGCTTTGATTCAAGACCAAAAAACAGTGAGGCTACGCCCAATATCAAAGACATGCCCAAACAAGCAAAACCCAGTTTTGTCAGCAGCGAAATATCAAAGTTTCCTTGTAGGGCGACAAAGATGGAAATTGTCCCACCAGCAATGGTAATTAACTGTAGTCTGAAGTTTTCAGAATCTTTTAGCAGGCTTTTATGTCTCTCAGAAATTCTTTTTAAGTCTTCAGTAACTTTATCTCTAAAATCTGATAGCGCTTTCTCACCATAGGGCTTCAGAAATTCTTCAAGGTCTTTTCCAGGATTAAAGTTTTTTATATCGATCATACTTATTTTTTACAAAAACTGCCCAATTAAGGGCAGTTAAATCAGCAATCTTTGAGAGGGGTATCTGATTACACCTCTTTGGTAACCATGACTTCTTCTCCCAACATGTCAATGACTTTGACTGCCACTTTGGTTGGCTTTTCGCTTATTTCAAGCTCGTATTCACCCTTAACTAAATCGTTCTGTTTTTCTGGGACATCGGAGAAACCAATCTTAAATACTTCACCGTCGTAATCCGTGTCAACCAGCACCACATCGATCATCGACCTGAAATCTGGGATTTTCTTCTGCAAGAGTCCTGGTTCAAGCTCCAGGCGCTTAATGATCGTGGGGGAGATAAAGGATACAATTTTAATCTTTACTTTGCCTTTGCCTACCCGCTTAATTTCTACATCTGCTTTTGATGGCTCGTAACTCACAAAGTTTTTGTCTTTCAGGTCGAAGACAATAAACTGACGCATGCGTTTCTTGTTTCTGGTGTCTTTATAGGGCTGTTTTTTATTCCATTCCTCAATCCAAGCATCAACCTTTGTTTCTCGACCCAGCGAGATAACCACAACATCTCTGTCTTCATCTGGTCGTTTATTAAGCTCGTCAACGATTAGCTGTAGGTCAAGTAGCGTTAAGGGGTGATTGAAATCTATAACCTTGACCAGTTCACCACTATCCCGCAAACCGTCAAAGAAAGTGTCCGTTTTGACCTTAGTAATTCCATATTGCTGGATAGCCAGTTCCTTAGCCTCTGTTTTTAAGATTCTCAGGTTGTAGTTATTAACTTTATAAACTGCAAAGGTGGGGTGTTTTGCCTCTTTTTTGTCTTTTGAGATTTTTTGTAGTCTCTTGCTGGTAACTTGAATTGCCCCTTTATTAACATCAACCCCAATCCACCGCCTGCCTAACTTTTGAGCCACCGCACATGTTGTTCCAGACCCCATAAAACAATCCAAAACTAAATGATTTGAGTCAGAAGAGGCTTTGATAATTCGTTCGAGTAATGCCTCTGGCTTTTGAGTCTGATAACCTAACCACTCTGACGGTGTTACTCCCAAACCTGGGATGTCTTCCCAGATGTTATCGACTGGGGTTTCTTCAACAATAAAATTACCTTCTCTTTTTCTGTAATACTTAATGCCCAGATTCCCTTTCTGGGTATAAATTCTCTTACTCTTTGTGTCCACGATAATCTTGCCATTGTAGGGTGCGTATAATTTCCCCCTTTTATAAAGATCAAAAAGACCCTCAAAGGAGAAAGTTCCAGGGTCTGAAGTCCTGAAAAATCCTTTTTCATCTTTCATGTATTTTTTCTCTGCCTCTTTTATCGAGAGTTTGTTTATCTTAATTGGTTGATTCCATATTGCACCCCCTCCTTTGGTATAAAGCAGGATGTATTCAGCGCTGTAGGGCAGGAAGGTGGCATGTGCTTTCATACCTCTTGGAATTTGTCTTCTCCATGTAATTTCGTTTTTGAAATTGTCTTCGCCGAAGATCTCGTCCATGAACGCCTTGATATAATGCACCATTCGATAGTCAAGGTGAACATAAATGCTGCCCGTTTCTGCCAGCAATTCCTTCAGTAAAATCAACCTCTCATACATGAACTGGAAGTATTCGTCCCTTTTCCAAATATCTTCATACATTGTTTGCTGGATGATCGATTCGCTGTCTTCCTCGATCCTGCCCAAATCTTTCAGTCCCCGCAGCTCAACTTTCCTCATGTAGTCCTTGTTGCTGGCAAACGGAGGATCGATATAAATAAGGTCAACCTTGCCTCTAAATCCTTGTTCGAGGAGTGTGGCTAAAACTTCTTTGTTGTCACCATGAAATAAGAGATTGTGCCAGTTCTTTTCAAGCTCGTTGTATTTAGGAGTTTCTGGGAATTTGTCTTTCTTCTGAGGGTCGAAGACTTCTGTTAGCTGTGTCGGGAAGCCTGTGACATATTCTAACGGGTGTTTATTAACCCAATGGAGCAGAGGTCTACCCTTTGGTGTTTCAATCTTTATCTTGCTTATCTTAGCTTTAATCTTGATCTCATCAGAGAGAGATTTGGTTATTTTTTTATTTATCATGTTTATTTTTGTTTAAGTAATCTTTTCATTCTTTCTGTAAATTCTTTTGCTCTATTTTTTCGATTTTTGATTTCTTCCAGTAAGTAGATTAAAACTTCTTTTATTGTCTCAGCTAATTCTAAACATTCTTCATCAGTTTTATTGTGTATGCCAGCGCTTAAAGCAGAGTGAAGTGATTTCAAAGGATTAAGCCCATTGGGTTGTAGTGATAATGGTAATAAGTCTTGCACTAACTCAATTTTTTCTTCTGTCACTCTGGTTTTTTTTACTTTCTCCAGCGCTTGTTCATATTTTTCTTTATCTCCCTCGTCAATTAAATCAGAAATTGAATTTAACAGTTCGTCGATAATGTTTTCTGTGATACGCCTGAAATAAGCATATGAGCCTATTCCATAACTTTGAGACTCACAGATTAAGCCTTTTTTGTAAAGCACACTATCGTCTCCCAATGCCTTTTCAATGTTTTTATCAATATCAATTTCCCACGGAGGCAACTGACCTATTTTGCGAATCCAGCCACTAAATGTTCTCGCATCTCCCTTTGGCGCTCTATCAACACCAAATTCGATATAAAAA
This sequence comes from Candidatus Woesebacteria bacterium GW2011_GWC1_42_9, assembly GCA_000995185.1. Lineage (GTDB taxonomy): Bacteria > Patescibacteriota > Microgenomatia > UBA8517 > UBA8517 > GWC1-42-9. The sequence goes on along the minus strand of LCET01000002.1, from coordinate 45,058 downwards.
GTATGTCGGTATTGCCCGCAACCAGCACACAGATATCTCACTTCAAAGATTTTTCCTACAGGAGAATGCCTTACAGGTGAGTCGACTGCAAAATGTTCAAAGTCATTTTCCATATTAAATGTCTGCATGCTCTGGCACTTTTTGCAGAATAAATTAAGTGCTGGTTTAGGAAGATTACAAATAGCACCTTTTGTTCCCCACTGACTGTGGCTTAGTTTATCGAATGTAATGGGGTATTTTCTAAGCAGTGGATATGTTTCAAGAAATTGTTTTGTGATCATATTTATTTTTGGTTTTGGTAAATCCAGTTAAAAACTGGGGCGACTTTACCAAATACTGACTCTCCTTCCTCTAAGAGCAGGAGTTCATACTTTATTTTATCAGGATTTATCGCTTCCAGCTGTTGCATCTCTTTTTCAGCCTCTTTAATCCTGTATTTTGGCGCTTTGACCTCCACGATTAAGGACTTGCCGTCTTTCTTGCGAATTAAAAAGTCGGGTGTATAACTGTGCCAGTCTCCTTTATCGTCTTTATACTCAAAGATAAAATCGGTTTTGGCAGGGTCATTGATTGCACCTGTGTAATAAATGTCCTCAACATTATCTGGGTCTTCTCCAAGTTTAGTAAGCATTCTCTCAAAAAACTCCCGCTCGTCTCCAGAGTCAAAGTTGTAGGGGTCATAATGGAAGCCAAAGAGCGGTAGCTGCCCAGCTTTTGCTCTGTAGTCTTTCAGCTCCAGCACATATTTATCCAGAGAGGTTTTGTTAACCCTGATATGGGTCACATACGAGGTTTTGCCGTCAACAGTTTCTTCTTCAAACCCTTTTTGTTTGATAAGAGCCAATGCTTCTTCGATGGTTTCGTTAACCACTTTATAGCGCATGGTTTGTTTTTCTATTTGCGAGCGGATAAGCTCCAGTTCAAACGCCCCGATTTCTCCGTCTGGATATAAGCCTTGAAGCAGTTTATAAGTTTTTAGCGAGTCTAAGCGGTAAGCATGAGCCAAAACTACGGCAGCTTGGAACAGGTCGATTTTCCTGTCTGTTACACTTCCCTTTTTAGTTCCCACTTCAACCAGCACCCCTTTTCTCTGGGCTTTGGACATGGAGTAAATGGTCTTTTCAAAGGATTTGACCGCTTGTTTGCCTGGTTTATCGATTCTTAAACTTTCTGCAGCTTTCAAGTCTTCTGGGACTATCTTTTGGATGAGCTTTTTGATCAGTAGTGGTTCAAGTTCAATCTTTCTGAGGGTTACCTTGATTGATAGAATATCAGCTGCAACCCTATTGAGATCGTCCAGCCCCTCGCCAAAGGTTTCTTGCAACTGCCGATCAAGAATGGAGACATTATCTTTTGAGAGATAAATCTTGGCTTTTTTGGTGTTGCCGTTGACTTGTCTTAAACATCGGCTGGCAGCTTGTAAAACAAAGTTATTGCTTGAAGTAAGTTTCCTTGCCAGGGCTGTGGCAAATAAGGACAGGCAGTTCCACCCCTCAGTGCCTTTGTTAACTAACAGGAAGACCCTGTAAGGTAGTTTAGGATCGTTGATTCGATTATCAAAGAGGTCTTTGATCTCGTCAGTTGATTTGTTATGCACTGGCAGGACAACTGAAGGGTCGAGCTTCAACGAAATAAGAGTTTGCTCGACAATGGGTTTGGCTTTCTCTAAATCTGCTACCTGGGGGAAGTAAATTGCCAACTTTGCGTATTCGCCGTTATTAACTCGGACATCTTTGTATTCCTGAAAGAAATCTTTGACAATATCGATAACAAAGTCTTTCTCAGAAACCTTCGGATAAGCCATGATGTTGCCCCTAACCTCTTTGAGGATGCCGTCCTCAATGCCCTGGGACAGCCCATACCAGTAAATGACATCCCGCAGAAGCTGTCTTTGGAAGTATGGCGTGCCTGTGGTATTAACGACCACCAGAAGGTTAGTTTCCTCGGCAATGTAGTTGATGGTTTGCCTGACCCTTTTAAGATCGCTTGCCAGCTTTTGCCCGTAGGTGTGGTGCGCTTCATCCGAGAATACTGCCAAGTGAGGTAGTGAAGTGATGGTTTGCAGCCTCAAATTAGCCACCAGCTCCTTTGCTTCTTCAATGCCCAGCCTCAACTGCCCAGACAGGAAGGATTTGGGGATGCTGTTCTTTTGAAGTCGTATTTTCTCAGTGTTGGTGACGATGACATTAAAGGAACTCTCTCGAATAACAGGAATATCTTTCTCACCATCTCTGGTGTAGGTGAATTTAACATTGGTGATAAAGGATTTGTAAAAACGAGGGGGAAGTATCTTGTTATAGGGAGTATCTGAGATTTCCCTCAAAGCACCTAAAATGGTTTTTCCAGGCGCAAATACCAGGGCGTTTTTGATAAAAATACCATCTTCCTCTTGATATTCCAAAGCCATCGCAAACTCGGTAGCAATGATGGAAGCGATCAGGATTGTCTTACCCGCTCCCATTGCCAATGCCAGGATGTAGCTGGGATAGGAAAGGGTGAGTGTTTCCCTTAGCGCTTCTAATTTATTTTGCTTTACAAAGGCATCGTCTGTTTCAATTTTTTTCAGGATTCCCTGGGTAAACTCTGGGGTGATTAGATCTTCTGGCAAGTTTTCAATTAAGTGTTTCAGTCCAAAGGCTTCAAAGAGGGTTTTCCCTGGGAAATAGCTTTGATAAAGGTCAAAGATATTCGGGGTGTTTTTAACCAATCTGAGATACCAGTAAGTCTCCAGTGCCTCAAATTGTGCCTTTCTTAGGAAGTTGCTTTGATTATGCTGGAGGATGGTGGTAATAGCAGGATAGGAGGAGGGGTAGCCTTGTTGTCTCCAGTTAGTGACATCTAATTTTAATTTTTGGTAAAGATTGGTCATGTTTATTTTTTATTTTTCAGTATCATTTCAATATCTTTGGGATCATAGCGTCTGTCTCCTCGCTTATTAACCCTAACAGCCTTCAATTTCCCGCTTTTGCCCCACCTCCGCAAAGTCTCTACATGCACATTTAGGATTTCTGATGCCTGCTTTATAGTTAAGAGTTTTGGTAACTCGTCTTTATTCTTCGGCATAACTAAACTAAATTATACAAAAAACCAGAGAAAAAAGGTATACTTGAAATGATGAAAAAAACGACTGCGTCATGGCGATATTTATTCAAATTGCCTGTAAATACTTATAATAACGACGATCCTTATTACGAGTTAAAGCCTTTGCCCCTTTCCGATCAGAAAAGAGTTGTAATTTTTGCTGGTAAAAACGATGCGAGTCTCCGTGGTTTGGGAGTTGTTTATATTTACTTGGAACTTTCAAAGGAGTTAAACGCCCAGAATACCTTTGCCAATCTTCAGCGATTGCTAAACCTAATTTATTTAGAAACTGGATTACCCACACGATACAGTGCTGTCCGATTAAACAAAGCAAAAGAAATTAAAGATGTTCTTAAATACTTTGGGAGTCTCAAACACAACGATTCGAAAAGTTATAGTGGAACTGCTCCAGAGAATAACCATATTTTTAGAGTTAAAGGTTGTGTGGAGTTAATGTGGGGATTAACAAAGAAAGATTTTGAAAAGTTTGACAATGCTTTGAACACTTTTGTCTGGGCGTCAGAATTGATGGAAATACCAAATCCTCACCTGAAATATACTCTCTACATGACTTTATTTTTGTCATCTATAAACCAACTTGCAAATAACCCCGTTTTTTGTAAAGGTCATCCTTTTTGTTCAGTTTGTAAGAAAAGAGTAAATCACCAAACAAAAAGTGAAAGGCAAGCAATCGTTGATTTAATCAAGGAATTGCTAACAGGTAAAAATCTTGATCAGGCAACAAAAATGGTCAAGAGGCTTTATAGTAAGTTAAGATCAGCCTTTTTACATTCTGGTTTTCTGTCAGGAAAAGAAAAGGAGGGGGGATTTTTAGCCAATGGAATAACTGACACCGCTCCACTTATGGAAGATATGATGAACACACTGGTTATAAACAGAAAGCTATTAGAGCAGTTTTTAGTAAAAAGACAGCCTTAGCTTCGTTTTATAGAGCTTGTTTGTTTTGAGTTTTTGTGTCTGAGATAAATGTATAAAACTGCTCTCCAAAGACTGTCACAAAGTGCGTTTGATCTTGTTCTTGAAGTTGGGCAGTATTCTTATTAACTAAGCCATTGTTTTCCAGGCTTCTTATTGATTGAAGAAGTAAAGCAGCAGTGACTCCTTTTGCCTCATATTCTTTCTGCATTTTCTCCCAGCCAAACCCTCGGTGCTGATTACTCGTTCGTGCTTTTATTTTAAGAATTGCATTTTGGAGAATTGAAAGTTGTAGGATATTAAGATTGTCCAAAATGTCGACATAAACCTCTCTTTCATCAACGGCAAGTTTTGACTTAGTATAAAGATTGACTGTTAGGTTTGACATTGCCCTAATTTTTTCAATTCTATTGTCACGGGATATGCTTCTGAAGATTTTACCGATAATCCTTTTACCATCCTTTGAGTTAAGAAATTTTTTGTCAACCTTATCTTCTTCGACACTTTTTAGCCTTGAATGGAGCAGGTGCATAAAAGTGACCATATTGTCAAACTGCTCTTGCTGATAAGCTCCGCCGAAGTAAGCAGAGATTCCCGCAGTGATAGGGTGAGCCTGGCATAGGGCTGAAATCTCTGGGCTGGAGAAAAGTTCTCCTAAACTCCTAAATACCTTTTTTGATAAAGTAGTTAATTTATTTGTCATGGTTTTTTGGGTATTTTTATTGATGGCACGGTCATTGTGATTGGAGTGGTTAGTTCATATTGTTGGTTGTCATCAATGACTGTCTGCTCTGGATTGTCTTTGGATTGGAAATTAACCCCCATCCTTTTTAGGAGGAAATATGTTTCCGTATCCGAACCGTAAACATTGTTAAAAATGCAGTGAGACAGTCTTTCTACTAATTTGTAGTTCTCGAAAAAGTTTTTGTTGTTGGCTCTCTGAACGGTTAATTCTGATAACTCAGCCATCATATTGGCAAAGGTTTCTACCATTTCTGGGCTGGCAAACATATCATTACCTTCAGAGTAAGGTTCAAGGGGGTGTTCTGGATCAGGGGTCAAGCCGAATTTTTGCGCAGTCTCGCCAATTCTCTTTTTTAATTCGTCTGGGTTATCCGAGTGGAATCGGACACGAAATGTTTTACCCTCAAATAAATAGAACCATTTATTGATAAGTTTTTTTGTTTTCAAATCGCTTACAAGTTGTGCAACCCCTTTTATAACCGCTTTTGGTGGCTTATCCAGCTTGAAATCTAGTTGATACCAATCTTTGAGAGTTATCAGGTTGCTCATAGTCCTATTTTAGGCTAAATAAGATTTTTTTTCGACCCAAACTGCCGAACGATTTAAGAGTTCATTTGGAGAAATCTATTCACTTCCTTGTTCGTAAATTCAGGATATTCCAGCTCGGTTATCCAATCAATTCTTCGGAAAACATACCATCGTTCGAGCTGAACTTGTCTTAATCTGACCCGTGTTTTTAGGAGAATTGGGCTAAATTAGTTGGTTTGCTCTGTTTTTATTAAATTTATGAGCTTTCCTTGAATTTGGAAATCTCCAATAATTGGCTTGTATTTTGGGTTAGCAGGGACAAGCATTGGAATGTCGTCTACAATTCGGAATCTTTTTAGAGTAACACCCTCTTCAGATAGGGCTGCAACAATGTCACCGTTATTTGCAACCTGTTGTGGGGAGATAATGGCAATATCACCATCTTCTATTCCTGCGTTTATCATACTTTCGCCCTTTATTTTAACAGCAAATACATTTCTCATTCCTTTAGTGTCCGAGAGAGAAACGTCAATCTTTTGGTCGCTATAATCTTCTGCGGGAGAAGCATATCCGGCCGGGATAATACTTGCCATAAAGGGGATAGATATCTTTTCTTTTGGTTTTAGAAATGCTGCATTAACAGACATTCCTTTAACACCTTTTTTCCTTTCAATAAAGCCCAGTTTTTCTAGTGTATCAAGTTGCAGAGTCACCCCACGCAAGGATTTAATCCCAGTAATTTTCTGGATTTCCCGCAAGCTGGGGGCATCTTCGTTTGAAGCAATTTTGCTCAAAATAGCTTCAAAAACTTTATTTTGGTTTTCTGACAGGGGTTTGTAATACATTTATTAAGCGTCTACTTGTATCCGTCTACCAATTATGGTACCATACCAGTGTTGCCGATGCAAACAAAAAATTTGCTAAAGACAAAATTGAGATGGATATTAACAAAGTTACATCAGCCTTGGATATTTGGGATTTACTCAAATGGCTTTTCGGCCTCGTAATCTTCGTCGTTGGATTCATAATTATTTTTTGGAGAGCAATAAAAGTCTTCTTTAGGTTGGGTCGGAACCTCGGTCGTAAAGTGTTTATTTTCTGTCCCTCCGGCGGGAAAAGGGACGATGGGTCTGGTAAGGATATGAAACGGGAACTTGGCGTTCTCAAAAGTTCCGGTTTTTTTGATGTTTCAAACGGTATTATTACAGATTTTCATTCAATTGAGCCTAAAGACATTGAGGGTGCTGGCATTATTGTCCTGGGGTATCGCAAGGGCATGGATGATTTTGATGAGTTTATGGATATGGTTAAAAAAGCGAACCGACCCCTAGTTGTTTATACATTTGAGCTGGGGTATTCGCTTGATGAGGAACATCGGGCGAAACTTAAAGATTACAAGTGGTACGCGTTATCGAGTATGCCTCTCAGGCTGGTTGGCGACCTTTTTGCCATTATGGCTTCATATAAATATGACAAAGAATGAAGTTAATATCAGTCTTGAGGAATTTTGCCGCAAATATCTATCTCCGTCACAAGAGGAAAGAGACAAGATTTCCGAGCGATTTAAGGAACTTCAAGATATCTTACCTGGCAACGAAATTTTCCAGAGCGGGTCATTTGGCAGGGAAACTACAGTTAGTCCCGTTCACGACTTAGATGTGATATGGGTTTTGCCGGAATCGTTTCAGATTTTGGGTAGCGAATTGTTAGCAAAAAGCCAAGGGCAGCCAATACTCTTTGATGTGAAAGAACCTTTGGAGAGTTTGGCGTTGATGCTTACGGCTGGATACCAAAAGATTGGAAAAGAGGCAAAAGTCGAAGCACAAACCCATTCCGTAAACATAACATTTCCTAAAATAGAAACTTTCTCGATAGATTTAGTTCCGGCCGTTAGGTCAGGCAAAAAAAATAGGTATGGCGACGACATTTATCTCGTTCCCGAGATTCAAAAGCTTGGCCGTAACAAATGGGAGGAAATTTATAAATCCCATGACGGAAAACTTAATTGGGTTTTGTCTGACCCTAAGGGTTATAGAGAACAATCATTGAGGTTAAATCAGAATCCGAGTTATCGGAAGACTGTAAAGTTCGCGAAGGTTTGGAAAAAATCGTGTAATGCTGGTTTGACCAACTTTGAGCTCAAATCATTTCATATAGAACTAGTAGTTGCAGGATTGTTTACCCAGAATAGAAGCCTAGATTTTTACGATGCAATCAATCTTTTTTTGGGAGATGCCACTTCTTGGTTGGCAAAATCGTCTTTGCCAGACATGGCCGACAGTAGTGTCTTTGTGGACGATTATTTGAATGAAGACACTGACGCCACCCAAAGGCCATTGGCTATAAAGTATGCCTCAAAAACATTAAAAAAACTGCAGGAGATGTTGCAGAAAAATGGTGTGGCTGAAATTTATCCATTACTCAGAGAGTCGATAATATCAGTATCTCCTTGGCCATTTGTCTCAAATTGGAGGGAGGTAAAACTAACCTGCCAGGTTGAGCGAAGAGACAAAATTCGTAATTCGACTAACTGGAAGAGAATTCCAAACAATCTACCCGGATACGCCCTTCAGACCATTAACGGTCCGAAACCCTTGCTTTCTGGGGATTACATAGGGAAGGAGTATTTCTTAATTTTTACCCCGGCGATTGATGGTTTAGATTACGATGAGATACGCTGGTTGGTTGTGAATAATGGCATGCCAGCATTGGATATTGCTCGGATAGGCGGTTGGAGAGGAAATGAATTTCATTTCTGCGAAGTCAACTCGTCTTATCGAGAAGAGCACACTGAATATCCGGGCATGCATTGGATAGAATGTTACGTTGTTAAAAATGGAGCATGTATCGGCTTTGGCCGATTTTATGTTGGGATTAATGGCGACTGAAGGAGGTGAAGAATTTATGGCAAAGACAAAGACATCAACTTATGGTAGGCAAAGGCAAAAAATAGTCCCGGTAAGAGGGTATTTAAGAAACGGGCACAGAGTAAGGCCCCATCGTCGTTCTACACCAAACTAACCATTTAGGGGAAGAAGTTATGTAACGGCAAGTTTCATTTCTTGTAACTTCTTAATTTCCTTCAGCCCTTCTCTCGCTTGTTCTGCCCAGATTGGGTTTTGAAATGCCTTGATAACACGAGACAAAGCAGTGGTCAGAGCGAAACTAGGAACACGGAATTATTTTTAAATTCGGCCTCTCTTGTATTCCAAAATATCTCCAGGTTGACAATTTAGAGCTTTGCAAATTGCCTCGAGCGTTGAGAAGCGGATAGCCCTCGCTTTTCCATTTTTCAAAATAGAAAGATTTGCCATATTGGTATCCAGCCAATAGGTGTGCCTCATACGGTTAAATCATTTTCTGATTTTATGTCTACCGCATTTTGGAGAAGTCTTTGAAAAACAGCAGCAGCGGTTGCGATAATAGCGGTTGCGAAGGCAGTATAAATTCCAAGCGCCATCGGCCCTGCTTTATCATCACCCTGCACAAAGAAGAGGAGGTAAAACTCTGCGAATGCAATAAAACCAATGAAACTGAAGGAAGCAAACTTCATATTCTTGAGTGTATTAACAGTACCTTGGGAAAAGGCATGATTCGCATCAATGAAGTTTAATAATTTGAATGCCTGATATAGCCCAAAAAAAAATGGGGTCGAAGCGATAAAGCCATAGATAATAACCGGATCTTTATAAATACTGACTAGATCTAAGTTCACAGCTCTTCCTTCAGTTTGAGGAAACCAAATCAGCCATACAAGGGCTCCGATTGCGATGAGACAAATGGCAAACTTTAAGAATAGCGTTGAGCCTTTTCTCATAGAATAAGCATATCCTACCATGTTAAGTATGATTGGGTGCAATTTAGCCAATTGTGTTATTCTATTTTGCAAAACATGGACAAATCCACGGTTACAGGACGTATAAACGCAAAAGCATTTGAGTTGCTCGAAGAACATTCAGGGGGTCTACGTTGGTCAGAACTACTTTCAAAAATTGAGGCATCAGATCGTAGTTTTCATCCGAAAACGGTCAATGGATGCGTCTGGAAACTTGTCGAAAGATTTCCCGACAAGGTTTACAAACCATCTAAAGGTATTTTCCGCCTACTGAAATTTAAACCTAAAAGTAAAGATGAATAAAAAGCTAACAATAGGCTTCTGGAAAACATATGGGTTGGCATATTTACTAGTTCTAGTTGGCATGTTTGCAATTGCAATTAGCGGCAAAATAGCTTTCTTTGTTTATATGTTTTTATTGTGGCCGGTTTTTATGGCTTTATTGTATTCGTTTTTCTCAAAGAAATTTTCCGCGCCATTGATAAAATTATTGTGGTTGGTGCCTATTATATTAATGCTTTATGAGTTCTCATTTTTCGTAATTACAAAATGGATGCCTGTTTTAGGGTGGAGTGATATTAATTTTGCCTCTTTAGGGGGATTAGTATATTTTACTGCGCAATTTTTATTTATTGGAGGATTATTGTATCTTTTTGCTTTTATAAATCACAAGTTTAGGTAGACTGAATACATGGAGTTAACTGCTCTTATTGCCTTAACACTCATTGCTTCTTGCATTGGCACTATGACTGGCTTTGGAACCTCCACAATTATGGTGCCGGTTTTGTCTTTATTCTTGCCGCTTCCTCTTGTTTTACTATTTGCGGGGATCATTCACTGGTTTGGCGATTATTAGAGCGCTTGCTAGGATTATTTCTGGTTTCATACGTTGGCTTTTTGTGGTTTAAACCAGGGTGGAATTGGATTATTGATTGATAGTGCGCGCATTACGCAATATTTTATTAGCGGCATAAGGCTTGATATTCTGCTTTTATCGGCCCTAATTGTGTGCATCCCCACTTCGTTTTTGGGGGCGTACATAGCTAAAAAACTGGTTGATAAAATCCCTCAGCAGTCATTTCGATTCTTTGTCCTTTTGGCGCTTCTATTGGTTGGGTTGCGGTACCTGTTTTTGTTTGCGTACCTTTGAATCTAGTCTACACTGTATTAATGGCCCAGATTCATTATCGTAAGTCCAGCGAGCGGACGATCCGGCGTGTAAAGAAAGGCAAGGGCTTTGGATTTATTAATCGGAAAGGGAAATCTGTTTCCAAAGCGACCCTTAACCGTATCCAAAAACTTGTCATTCCGCCGGCTTGGAGGGATGTTCGCATTAGTCCTGACCCGGGGGACTACATCCAGGCAGTTGGGGTGGATAGCCGAGGACGAAAGCAATATATTTACCACCCCGAGTGGGTCAGGCGCAGTCAAGAGCATAAGTTTGACCAGATGATCACATTTGGCGAGCGGTTGCCGACTTTGCGGGCGACGGTATTTGGCCATATGAGGGAGCATAAATTATCCCAAGATCGGGTGATCGCAACCGTTATCTGGCTTCTGGAGCACACTTTTATCCGGATTGGAAATAAAGAGTATGCCCAAGAGAATCAATCGTATGGCCTGACAACCCTGCGGGAAAAGCATGTCGAAGTTGCCGGCAATACGGTGAAATTTAACTATCGAGGTAAAAGCGGAGTTTCTCATGAATTGGATGTGACCCATCCGAGAGTAGCGAAGACCATCAAAGCATGCCTTGATCTTCCCGGCTATGAATTATTTCAGTATTTAGGTGAGGATGGTGAAAGACGGATTATCGATTCAGTTGACGTGAATCGATATTTGCGTGCCCACACGGGGGCCGACCTTTCGGCAAAAGACTTTCGTACTTGGGGCGGGAGCGTCTTGGCGGGGGACTCCTTGTACCAGAAAGGAAATGCCGAAACCGAATCCCAGATCAAAAATAATATCGCCGAAGTAGTGGCAATTGTGTCGGATCATCTTGGCAATACCAAAAGGATCTGCAGGACTTATTATATTCATCCCGCGGTGATTAGTTCTTACGAGAAGGAAATTCTTGTTCCCCATTTTGCCAGGGTATACGGCAGGAAGTCATCAAAAAAGCTTTCCTTGTCTCCCGAGGAGTACGCTACCTGGAGTCTGATTAAGGATTCTTAAATGTAAAATGCTTGCATGAGAGCATTAAAGGTACTTTTGATGGCGCTATTAACCTACCTCGGCGATGCATTTAGCAGTGAAACATCCAGAGAGAGGGAGCACTTGCACTTTGGGATATATAAAGGCGTTGATCTGTATTTTCGTGGACATGAAAAGAGTGTTTCCGAATTGGAGAACAAAATAGTAATCCCTATACCTGCAATTCAGCCTCAAAAACCACAGGAAACAAGTAATCTTTGGGGACAATTGAGAAACCTTTTAGTTTCAATTAAAGGGTTTTTTATGGGCAAAAACTAGCTATTTCTCGTTTAGTGTGGTACACTTGTTTTCGTTCGCAGGTGGAAATAATAAACCTGCTTGAATTTAACATATTTTTGTTTTTTAGATAGATAAGGAAATCAACTTTCTCCAAGTTATAAATAATCGTAAGTAAAGTGTGATCTCCATAGCAGGCCAAGCCTGTAAAGATATTAAAAGTTTTTTTGTATCTTTTCTTCTTTTTGACCGAATACGTGATTAATTTGAGCAGATTTATTGCTTTCAATGCAAAACTATAGAAATCACTACCAATCTAGCCGCAGGCGCTCGTTTGCCAATAATCAAGGAAGAGGGCGTAGTTTTGGTGGGCGAAGAGGAACACCGGCTTATAATCCGGCGATGTTTATCCAAAAATCGGCAGAATTAGTGTGTGAAGAGTATGTTTCCAAGCATTCTTTTGATGATTTCCACCTTCAGCCTTTACTAATGAAAAATATTTCATTCAAGGGATATAAAACCCCTCAGCCGATCCAAGACATGGCAATCCCAGCCTTATTAGAAGGAAAAGACGTCGTTGGTATTGCCAATACCGGCACTGGGAAAACAGCCGCTTTTTTGATTCCCCTCATTAATAAAATGCTTATGAACAATAGTGAAAAAGTCCTTATTATTGCTCCTACTCGCGAGCTTGCAGTTCAGGTTGAACAGGAATTTGTGGACCTTGCAAGGGGGACTCGCCTTGAGGCTGTAGCTTGTATTGGTGGGGTAAATATTAGCGGACAGATCAGGCGCTTAAGGAGAAATCCGCAAATGGTGGTGGGTACGCCAGGGAGGCTCAAGGATTTAGAAAATAGAAGGGCGATTAATTTTCGTGTTTTTGGAAGCATAGTTTTAGATGAGGTGGACCGCATGCTTGATATGGGCTTTATCAAGGATGTCACCCTTATTATTTCCAAGCTTTCTTTTGAGAGGCAATCACTTTTTTTCTCTGCAACTCTGCCTGACAAGGTTAAAAATATTATGAGAGGGTTTTCCAAAAACCCTATTACAATTACTGTCAATTCCCAGCCTACATCTGCAAATGTTGATCAGGATATTGTGAGATTGAAAGGGAGGGAAAAACTTGCAGTTTTGGATGAATTATTAAATGATCGTGAATTTGAAAAAGTTTTGGTTTTCGGAAGGACCAAAAGAGGGATTGATAAAATTGCTCGGGAACTTGTGAGGCGCAGGGTCTCTGTTGCCACAATTCACGGGAATAAATCCCAAGGACAAAGATTAAGAGCTTTGGAGCAATTTAAGAGTAGCAAAGTACAAGTGCTTTTGGCGACAGATATTGCTTCCAGGGGACTAGATATTAATAATGTGACCCATGTCATAAATTATGACCTTCCTCAAACATACGAGGACTATATTCATCGCATCGGGAGGACCGGAAGAGTGAATAAAAAGGGCAAGGCTCTAACCTTCATCGAGTAATATTTGATATAATCTTCTAAAGGGGGTGAAAGTGATGAAAAAAGTATTTAGTTTATCATTAGCTTTAGTCGTTCTTATTGGATTTACTAGTGTAGCTTTTGCTGAAAATGATAGACCTCGCTCAAGGAGTGAAAATGCTAGAGAACATATGAGCATCGTAGCCACAAAAGTCGAAGAACTTCTTGAAATGCGGGAAGATAAAGAAGGGATAGGGCAGGAAGTGAGGGAGATTGCCCGTGGTCAGAATGATTCACAAGTTGAAGTGGATGAAGAGTTTGGGAAACTTGAGAATAGGTCACAGGTGATGAAGAAATTATTTGGGAATGATCATCGGGCGGCGAGAAACTTAAGAAGGCAGATGGAACAAAATAATCTTCGGATTATGCAATTGCAGGAGCTTGCTAGCAAGGTGAAAAATCAAGCCGATGAAGACAAGATTCAAGAGGCGATCCAGGCAATTCTTAATCAAAATATCGCTTTGGCGGAAGCAATTCAAGAAGAAGAGGAGATAAGGAGCGCCTTTGGGTGGCTGGCAAAACTATGGTTGGGCGACTAGCACTCTTGGTGTAAAATTAGCTCTTCCATGAAGAGCATTCTCAAAATTATCAGGCTTTCAGAGCCTCAGCATAAGTGGATTGCCGTTGTTGGGATATTAATTACGGTACAGGCAGTCCTACAGCAGGCAACTCCAGTGACTTTGAAGTTCGTAGTTGATGAGCTTTCGAATCAAATCACCGATGGCTCCGGAGATTTTGGACGGCTCGTTTCCCTTTTTGCGCTTATTTTGGCAATTAATATCGTTGGAATTATCTTGACCTCAATTAATCAGCGTTTAGGTGATCACATCTCAAGCCGGCTCGGCCGCTACTTGACGGAAATTTATTACCGGAAAATTTTTAGTCTCCCGCAGACTTACTTTGATTCCGAGCTTTCAGGAAAAATTGTTAACCAACTAAACCGCGGGATTATCTCCATCCGCGATTTTGTGGGAGCGGCGACGAACTTTATCTTGCCGGCACTGCTTCAGGCGATATTTGGGATCATTGTTCTCTCTTATTTTGATGTCACCATTGGTCTTTTAGCTTTATCAGTTTTCCCTGTCTATATCGCTATTTCCAGCTACTCAACGATGCGCTGGGGAAAAATTCAAGTTCAAAAGAATATTCATGAAGACGAGAGCCGCGGCAGGATAAGCGAAGTAGTTAGTAACATTAAACTCGTCAAAACCTACAACACACAGCGAAGGGAATGGCAATTTGTCTCGAAAAAGTACGGGCTTATTAATAAGCTTTACGACAAACAGTCGAATCTTTACCACATCCTAAATTTTATTCGTGAGTTTGGATTGGAAATTTCCTTAGTCGTCATTTTATATATTATTTTCCGTCGGACATTCATGGGCACCTTAACCTTGGGGGAGATGATTTTAATTATCCAAATCTTAAATCAATTGCGTTGGCCTTTATATGGCATGAGCTTTATATTGGAGCAAATCCAGCGGGCAAGTGCTGACTCTCGAGAGTTTTTTGAAGTCTTGGGATTATCTGGTCAAGAGACCTATCAAGCCAAAAAGCCTGCCAAAATGCTCACGAAAACGGAAATTACACTGCAAAACGTGAGCTTTGCATATAGTGATGGCAAGACAGTTTTGTCTGACATCAGCTTAAAACTTAAAAACAACGAGAAAGTGGCTTTAGTTGGGCACTCTGGTGCAGGAAAAACTACTCTGGTTAATTTAATTTTAAAACTATATGAACCAACGAGCGGGAAAATGGATCTTTCCGGCAGGGACTACGCGAAGACTGATCACTCCTGGATCCGTGCCCACATGGCTCTGGTCTTTCAGGATAGCGAGCTCTTTTCTTCAACAATCCGCGAAAACGTGGCCTATGGTGCGCCTAAGGCTACGGAGAAGGAAATCATTGGCGCCCTGAAACAGGCCAACGCTTATGAGTTTGTGATGAAGTTAAAAGACAAGCTTAACGCTCAAATTGGTGAGCGGGGGGTGAAACTTTCTGGCGGGCAAAAGCAGCGTATTCAAGTGGCCCGTGCCATTTTGCACAACAAACCAATTTTAATATTGGATGAAGCAACGAGCAGTTTGGATTCAAAATCAGAGCGATTAGTGCAAGAGGCACTGGAAAAACTTTTCAAGAATCGTTTAGTGATTATCATCGCTCACCGCTTTTCTACGATCCAGGACGTCAATCGTATTATCGTTTTGGACAAAGGGAAAATTGTCGACCAAGGAAGCCCAAAACAACTAGCAGGCAGGCGAGGGGTTTATTCCGAGCTTCTGCGCTATCAAGTTGAGGGCAACAAAAAACTACTAAGTGAATACGACCTGCGAGAATAGCTTAATTAAATTCTCTAAAACTAACCTCGCTTGGTAAGCTAAATTCACCGGCTCCGACAGTAGTCGGGTAGCACTTTAAATTGTCAGGAAGATCGGCTGTAGGGGCCTCGCTTTCGGTATTATTAGCATCCCAGATATCCGTGTCTTCCTCCGAGAAACACATCTTTATCCCGTCAGTAGTTCCTTTGCTCCAGGAATATATGCAATTGTCTAGCATAATGATGCTGCTAGTTTCCCCTTCGGTCGCCACACTTCCTTTGAACCTTTTTCCCTGAATGACACTTTCATACTCGACTCCGCCTTCTTCGTAAGTGCATTTCATGGGTATGCCAAGCGCAACAGCGGCCTTAAGGGTGCCGGTAAACGGATTTGAATCTGAATATCCTCCTTCCGTGACCGTGCTAAGCGGCCCCGCCCCTTTGCCTTTAAGGAAAAACCATCCGGCCAAAGCGACGACAACTACTATTACAATAACTCCAATTATTTTACTATTCATATTTTTCACCTCCTAATGCTTAATACTACACTATATTTTTCTTGCTGGCATGGTATTATTTGTTGATAGTTTATCTATGAAGAAGACGCAGATTATTAGATTTATTTTTACAAAATCATAACGATGGCTGAAGACACTGGGGGAATATGGGAAAGGTTTAAAAGGGTATATGAGAAACCTATAACCTTTGAAAAGCAGCCGACCGTTGTCCCTGGCAAAGAAGTTGAAGTTGGCGACAGGTATACTTTTAGGGTTAACAATGGACATACAGTACTGTTTGGACGTGGTCCTGGGGATAATTCTCTCGGCTTGTTGTCTTCAGAAAAAAAGATTGGAGGGGCAAAATTAGTGCTTTCTGGTGTTAAATTAGATGGAATTTTGCCCAGAGTAGCACTGGACCTTAAAACTAATTTGCAGGGCCTGCCAGAGATTGCACTCAGGTCTCGCGGTAATATTATGAGGGTTTGGGGTCAGCCGGGATTGGGTGATTTTGAGTCTAAAACCTATGGCCCCACCCGAGGGAATTATTTAGTTGAGGCCGACCAGAATTTCATTAATAGGAGCAGAGGAAATGTAATTGTTGAGATAGATCTTCCAAATTCTCCTTATTTTATCAGCCTGAACGGAGAAGGCGGCGGCACTGGCGGGAAGAGCTGGGTGGTGAACCTTGTTGACAAGAAGATGTGGAATGTAGCGCCGAACAAGCGTTAACTTGGTTTATATATTTTCCTTTAAATACTTCCTGAAGCTTTTGCCAAACTCCGGATGCCTGAGGCCAAACTTCACCACAGTCTTCATATACTCAAGCTTATTCCCGGTATCCTGAAATTCTCCGCCTTTTATTTCGGCGGCGAGGACGCGTTCTCCTCTTTTTAGCATTAATTTAAGGATGTCGTTATAGTAAAATTCTTTTCCCTCCTTTAAATTGGCAAAAGCTTCATCGATATAGTTATAAATTTCCGGCGCGAAAAGAAAGCTTGAGACATTCCCCAGACTGCTTGGCGCCTTTTCTTTTCCGGGCTTTTCAATTATTTTTTTTGCATCAATTATGCCGGGCTCGATTTCCTCTCCGCTTACGAATCCCCAGCGATTATAATCGTCATCTTTTTTGGCGCGGACGCTTGAGAGAACACTACAACCATATTTTTCGTACACATCTACAATTTGTCTGAATTCACTTGGATTAGCATCGATAAAGTCATCCCCCCAGGCGTAGATAAACGGTTCTCCTTCGATGATGCTCCTCACATTTAAAAGGGGAGTACCGTTTCCATATGGTCCTTTTTGTCTTAAATACACAAAGTTTGCTAGCTCAGAAATCTTTCTAGTTTCTTTTAGGAGGGGAATTTTCTTTTTGCCTCCCGTTTTAAGGTTATTGATAAGTTCGGTTGAGGGAGTGTCGAAATGATCTTCTATCGCTCTTTTGTGGTATCCCGTGATGATAATGATTGTCTCGATCCCAACTTCGACCAATTCTTCAACAATGTGTTGGATTATTGGCTTATCGACAATCGGAAGCATTTCCTTGGGCATGGCTTTAGTTTGAGGGAGAAAGCGCGTCCCAAGACCGGCTGCGGGGATGACGGCTTTTCTAACTTTTTGGATCTTACTCATCACAGCCTTTGTAGTATAGGGCATTTATTTGTTTGAAAACAAGGAAATTATGCTATAATAGTCGCTGAAAAGGAGGTGATATTTAATGAAAAAGATATACGTAGGTAATTTACCTTATACCATTGACAATGATCAGCTTCGAAAATATTTCGCACAAGCCGGTACAGTAGTTGATGCAGTAGTGTTTAACGGAAAAGATTTTGAAGGAAGAAACTTGGTAGTAAACGAAGCTCGTCCTAGAGAGGATTCAGGGGAGTCTTCCGGTGCCAGGTCTGGATCAACCTCAGAGCCACAAGAGTAAGTGAATATTACCAAAGTGGTAGGATATAATTAATCCATGAGAAAATTGTTGATGTTGTTTAGGCGGTTGTTTTTGTCCAGCAAAAAGCGCATTTTGTTGTTGGTTATTTTATTGGCTGTCGCAGGGTTTGTCGGATATAGGCGATATGCAAAGAAAAATGGCTTTGAGAAAGCGTCTGTTGGGCGCGGGGAGGTCGTGGAGGAGCTTGTTTTGTCTGGAGAGATTTCAGCTTCACAATATGCAGAATTAGGATATGAAACCAGCGGTAGAGTGGTTTATGTTGGCGTGGAAGAGGGGAAAGTGGTCAAAAAGGGTCAAATTCTTGGGAAGCTTGATACAACGGTACTAAACGCGACTTATCAAAGTGCTTTAGCAGACCTTCGAAAATACGATGCGACAGTCCAAAATATCCATGACCAAGTGAAAGACCACAGTAGTGATGAAACTTACATCCAGAAAGATACTCGTACGACTGCAGAAGTAAATAAGGATAAGGCTTGGGAGGCCGTGATTGCGGCCGAAAGAAATTTGAAAGGGGCCACTCTTTATGCGCCATTTGAAGGGATAGTAACTTATGTTGCGAATCCTTTTCCGCTTGTCACTGCGCTTTACAATCAAACTCAATTTAAAGTTTTAAATCCGGAAACGATTTTCTTCAAAGTTTCTGCCGATCAGACGGAAGTCACCAGAATGAGAATTAATCAAACTGTAGTTATAACTCTGGATTCTTTTCCAGTTCAGGAAATACGAGGCACGATCACTAGGATGGATTATGCCCCTGATACTGAGGAAGTCGGGGTAGTATATGGGATTAAAGTCGCCTTAGAGTCAATAAATATTGAATATCGACTAGGGATGACAGGCGATGCGAAATTTGTTATGGACAGGGCGGAGAATGTTTTGTACGTGCCAGCTGTTTTTGTGCAAAGTGATCGGGAAGGGAAATATTTGTTAATGAATGGCGGAGACAAGAAAGTCTATGTTGAGGCGGGGATAGAGGGAGAAGAGAGGGTAGAGATAAAGGGAGAAGTAAACGAAGGGGACGTTGTTTATGATTAAGCTTCAAAATGTTTACAAAACTTATTATTTAGGCGAGGAGAAAGTAGAGGCGCTTAAAAAAGCAAACCTTAACATAAAAAAAGGGGAATATGTGGGGATACTGGGGCCTTCCGGGAGTGGGAAAAGTACTTTGATGCATATCATTGGGCTACTTGACAAGCCTTCGAGTGGGAAAATTAATCTTTTTGGGAAAGACATCAGTCGGCTGAGTGATGATGCCATTAGTAGTTTAAGGAATCAGAAGGTGGGCTTTGTGTTTCAGCAATTTAATTTGATTGAGAAATTTACCGTATTGGAAAATATTATCCTTCCTGCACAGTACGCCAAATATGAACTTGATTTTGACCCGCAAAAGAGGGCGATGAAGCTTCTTAAGCGCTTTGGGATATATGAGCGGGCCAACTTTCACCCGAATGAAATTTCTGGGGGACAGCAGCAAAGAACAGCAATTGTTCGGTCGCTTATTATGAAACCGGATTTAATTTTGGCAGATGAGCCTACGGGAAATATCGATACCAAAACGGGGGATGAAATTATGGAACTTCTCGAGGGTTTGAACAAAGAGTTTGGAGTGACTGTGGTGATCGTTACGCATGAGCCGGATGTAGCTGAAAGAACCAAAAGAAAAATCTACGTTAAAGACGGGGAGATCGTCACAAGATTATAAGATGAGATATTTTATATTTCAGATCAAAAATTCTATAGAAGATTTCAAAAGAAATAAGACACGGACTCTGCTGGCGTCCTTAGGGATAATGATCGGGGTCTTGTCTGTAGTGATGTTGATCGCTCTTGGGATTGGACTGAAAAATTACATAAAGGGGCAATTTGAGAATATGGGAACAAATTTAATTATGGTTATGCCCGGGAGCGGCTTTGAAAGCGGGTTTAATGCCGGGGCTTTTACGAGCTCCATCAGCCTAGATGAGCGGGACGTAAATAGCTTAAGGAGAATCTCGGATGCAACTTATGTTGTGCCCGTATTTTTTAAGTCTGCTGTGATTGAAAGTGAGGGAGAAGAAGAATTTGGCTATGTGATGGGGATAAATGAGGAATTTTTCGAAGTGATGAATGCCTCTGCCGAATATGGATCTATTTTGACTAAGTCGGAGGTACAGGGAAGATCTAAAAATGTGGTTTTGGGCTACTCACTGGCAGACAAACTCTATAGTGATCCGTCACTAGCGGTTGGCAAAACCATTCGATTTAATAACCAGCGGTTTAAGGTCATAGGAGTGATAGAAAAAAAGGGGGATAATGAATTAGATGGGTCGGTAGTTATGTCTTATCGTACAACTTATGGAAGCATTAATCCGGACAAGACGTTCTGGTCAATTTATGTGGGAGTTAACGATGAAGATAAGATAGAGAGCGTGAAATTGCAGGCTGAGGAAGCGCTTGCGAGACGCTACGATAAAGACGATTTTTCAGTCAGTGAGCAGGACGAGCTTTTGGAGGTAGTTAACCAAATATTTAATATGGTTAATGGAGTTCTTATTGCCATAGGGTCAATTTCACTAGTGGTTGGGGGAATCGGGATAATGAATATTATGTATGCAAACGTTACCGAGCGCACAAAAGAAATTGGCATCAGACGGGCAATTGGGGCGACAAGAGGCGATATTATGGCGCAGTTTTTGACCGAGTCGGTCCTTTTATCTGGCTTTGGAGGAGTGATGGGGCTTTTGGTTTCAGCTTTAATTGTGGTACTGGTTCACCCTTATTTTCCAATTGCGCTTAATTTCTTCGCTGTTGTGCTTGCAATCGGGATTTCAACTCTCATTGGAGTATTTTTCGGTGTTTTCCCGGCCAGGAGAGCCAGCAGTCTTACCCCAATTGAGGCCATACGGTATGAGTAGTGACGATTGAATGTTTCGGTTTGACAACAACTACACTGTCGAGTAATATCGCCGCAGGCATGGGATTACCTTAACATCGGTGCCCGCTAGGCTTTTGCTCACTCTTCTGTTGTTTTTAAACAACAACAAAACGAAAAAAGAAAGGGAAGATGAAACAGTACCAGTTTTAATTTTGTATGACGCTCTTTATGCTGAGAATATTATTCCGGAAAAGTCAAAGAGGGGAATGAAAGTGCGCAGAAATTTATTGATACCACTGTAAAAAACTTCACTAGTTATTACGAAAAACACAAGTCAATCTTGAAGCCAAAAAAATAATCCGCTTCAGATTTAATGGACTGTTTTGTTGTATATTTGTAGGTATTTGATATAATGTACGTGGTCATGTCGTTTGCACTTTGATAAGACCAAATATTGTCCTGGCTTAGAGCCTAGTTTTAGGAGGTAGCCTAATGGCTGGCCCTAAATCAAAAGCTCAGGAGCTTGCCGAGAAATACGGGTTAGATCCAAGTAAAACAGTGTACTATGGATCTGACCGCGTAGTTCACACAAACCCCCAGGATGCCGTGTCCGGAAGTAAGGGATTTGAACAATCCTCCGGAGGCAACCAAGGGAGCACAGGTGGATGTGGACAAGACGCAAGCAATGTCCCTGGCGCAGCCAAGGACGATTGAGCAAGAACGACTAGACGGGGAAAGAGTGGGCGCGAACCTATGAAAGCAAAAGCTTTACTCTTTCCCATTTTTTTAAGATAAAATATGCCAATGATATGGAATGATGATTTAGAGTTAATTTTTCAAGAATACCTTCCAAAATATCAATCAGAGCTAAAATCTTTCAAAACTTCAAATCTCAAACAATTGATATTAAAAGCCTCTAAGGAGGCAAAAAAACATTACGAGAAACTGCCCAAAATTAAGACTTGTTCCTCTCGAACATACATTAAATTGTGGACAAGGGATAAAATCGCAGAGAACCTGGCCTCTAAAACTATTAAAAAGGTCTCTTTGAGTAAACCGTCTCTCACTCATGGCGCTTCTGTAAAATATTATTCCTTGATCCCGTATGAGATGCATTATGTCTACAGAAAAGAGCTTTTTGATGCTAATCCGAAAGACCGGGAAAAAGTCTGGAAAAGTTTTGGCCTTTCAGAAACGGAAATTGAAAATAAATTCAGGGGCTTGGTAGTGGAACACATCGATTATGCAATAAAAAAAAGATTTCCATCTTACGTTGAAATGGTTCTAGAGAAAGATAAAATTTCTCACTCAACATATAAATGTTTTACAAAAAATATAAACCGAGCCATAAGCTACTGCAACCAACATCTTCCAAAAGATGGTAATCTTCCTAATTGGTTTTATTCGAAATTTAACATGCCTTGCTATGTATGCCGACTTTCACAATTCCCATTTAACACCCAGGATGAGGTACTGGATTCCACAATCAAGGAACGCAACATATTAAAAAAATACAAAGATAAAATAATTATCAAACATGGGAATTTCTCAAGAATGAGATATCAACCAGAATTCGATAGTTTTGACATAGAAATTAATAATAATGGCAATTTTCGCCACCAATCCTTAGATCTAATTCACGAACTGGGACACACAATCAATTATTTGAACTATTTTAAGAAAGGGATTGATCCCCGAGAAAAAAGTGCACATGAACGCGAAAAAGAAACTTTTATAATTGAATTTAATCTAAAAAAGAGCATATCATTATCTTTATATTATGCCTCTTTAGATACAGTTCTTTTAACCTTGAGAAGGGCCCTGTTCGAAATAGGTCTATATAGTAATCCTGATCAAAACTTAAGAAAGTTATATGCCGACACCTTTAACCAATGCTTTAACAAAGCAAAGCAAACTTCAAATCCGTTGTTTTTCTTGGATGACCGAATTTCTCTTAAGCCCCTTTCTTCTTTGCCACACGCCATCGCTCTAACTGAAATTTTGAATAAAGACTAATCGTTCCAAGTTTGACCATTCATGATAGAATAAACCTAGAAATGAGGAATGAGAGGCTTGCACTTACTATATCTGGTCTCTTTGCCCTTGAGGCAGAGAGACTTTCTGACACCCCCGCGTAATGCGGGGTTTTTTTATGCCTGAAAACTTGACTTGTACCGGCTATAGGATATAATTCGAGGAATTAATTATTGTGTTATTATGAGTGAGCGAATGACAGACAAACAGCCCGAACACCAAAAAGTCGTCCATCCTTTGAACAGAAAGGACCTCAATGATCCTAGGGGATTGGACAGAAAAGATGCAGCTAGAGTGGTCTTGGCCGGAGCAATTACTGCATCATCCGCGGGCCTCCTCAATAGTAATACAAAATCCTTTGAGAGCTCAAAAGGCAGGAGGGATAGTTCTTCTCTTGCCGGCGGCCAAAACCCTGAACAAACAGGTATTGCTGAGACAATTAATCTCGACAATATTCATGTTCTCCAGCAAAACGAAACTGGTGAAATCGAGGATACTGGCCAAACTGTTGCTAGTCTTGACCCTTCAAGTGAGGAAGGCCTTCGTTACCGCAGTATGCTTGAAAATGCCGCTGACCATCTCCCTGAAAACGTTGTTGCCCACATGAACGTCGTCACCTTTGAGGATCAAGAATGGCTGGAATTAGCTGAAGATGTGTTGGTAGAAACAGAGCAAGGATTAGTAACGTATCAACACAATAGCATCGTTACTTTCCGGGAAAGCGGTTCTCTTGTCCTTCCCCCTGGCCAAATTACCATAGTCATCAATAGATTAGAAGGCAGTGCCCTCAATCGGGAAACCATCCGGTTTTTAGTCAACGACTCAGACATGGTCATCCTTGTGGACACCTCTCAAGAACAGCAAGTAGCCCGTTATGTGTTTGACCTTAATGCCTTTGCCCGGGAAATGGGATCAAGGACACTGGAGGAGCAAGAAAGAGCAATTCATCGGTCAGCGCTAAATGTGGAGGGAATGTCAATTGAAAACCTGCTTTCAGCTGAGCTTGAATTTGACACCAACACTCCAGAAGGAGGGCCAACAGCTCTTACCACTCCCGAAGCAAGGCATGAGGTGGTACCAGGAGAAAATGGAGAGTTGGGGAAACTCAGTGAGTCAGAAACACCAGACTTCGGCTTAGCACCAACTAATAATATTGAATTCGCAGGTTGGTACAAATTCAATCGTGGAGATATCGTTGAAATTAACGGAGATAGCTTTTCTATAACTCGAAATGGACTGACAAGGTCCAATATTCCCATAGAAAGACTTACGATTTCAAACCAACTGGAAGAGTTAGGAATACGAGAAGACATCGAATCTTCACCTCGAGCAATATACACTATTAACGCCGTATACCTTGACCACGAGATCTTTTCAGCTCAGATAGGCAATAATTCCGTGGAATTCGTAAGCTTCATCATTGCGCTCCCTAATGTAGACGGATCAGGAACGATCACACTGCAGGTGACAGAACCCTTGAATCGTAATCTTGCATTTTCTGTTGGAGGCGGACAGGTGGGAGCAGTTCCAATGGCAGACGCATTATCCCAGATTGGCGAGATTGTAAGAACGGGCGATCAAATAAAGCTGTATATGTCTCCTATGTCTACACTTGAAGAACTGGAAGCCAGTTTTCGAGACAGGGGGGTTGACTGCAATGCGGACCTCTGGTGTCAAACTATCTTATGGTTGTACAATCCAGTAAGATCAACAAGTATTGACGATGTTTATCGTATGTACAACTTAGAAAGCCAATCCCGCAGTAATATTGTGGAATCCACAGGACTAGGCGAAATAATTGTCACAAGACATCTCGGAGAATCTTACTAGCCTCCATTTCTATTTTATCTCTTGTTTGTTTCTCGATGTGCGTTTACCCTTAAAGTGTGGGGGAGTACCAATGAAAAAATGGGTTGTGCTTTTTGTTATTGTTGTGGCGTCTATAAGCCTATTAATTCTAAACTTTAGTTTGTACCAATTCAAATTAAACTACAACTTTATCATCCAAAACCCCGACTATACCTTGTTGGATCCATTTGGTTCGAGTTACCCACTCGGAGTTAGCGAGGAGGGAAAAGATTTGGTAATCTCTGCAACGATACAAGAGAATCTGATTATAAAAGAAAAAACACTCGTTGTTTCTGTTCCTTCAACAAACAATAAAGACCTACACTTGTTAAAGATTAAATATATTACCGAACCTACAAACAAAATCAGCGTCTTAAAACTTCCGAGTGGAAAATTTGAAAAAATACAGTCTTGGGGTCTCATCGATCTCGAAGAAATTGCTAGCCTTATAAAACCAGGTCAACAGGTTTTAATCCAATTAAATAACAGTGATCAAAACCTAAATTGGCTGAAAAATAGGTTTAACAGGGAAAAAGGGACAAGACTAGAAGTGTCTGTTAATCCCATTTCAAAAATCATAATCGGTATTTTTATATGAAAAAATTATTACTAATAATTTTTTTTATTCTTATTTTCTTCTTACTCCGTGTTGATAAAACTCAAGCACAAGTGTGTACTGGAAACGCGTCAGTTTCTTATGAACGTTTCGATTGCCCTTGTGCATTTGACCCCGTCCTAGGGAATTATTGTTGGTGTCGCAGTCTCGGTATCTCTTCGCTGACACAAGCTTGTGTGCCCGTTGGGGGAGGTAATTGCGGGTGGACTGCGTGGGTAAACAATGGGTGTTCGGTGTGGCCTAATCAGCAGGGATGCAACCTCGGCTCAGGAGCACCAATTGGCACCTTTTGTGCTGTTGCCCCCACCCCTACCCCAGGTTCAACCCCCACCCCAGGTCCCACCCCACGCCCCGATGTCTGCTCCCAGGGGACTGTGGGTTGGGCAGGGAACAACCAGTGCGGCAGTCAGGGAGGATTTGGCTGTGGGGCCTGCCAGAGGCAGGTGGGGGTCAATCGGTCTGTGTTTGGAGGAAGCTTGTATTGTTCCTCTGTCTGCAGCGGGTATGATGTATCCTGCCCTGGATGCGCCCCAAGCTGTACCGGTGTCACCTTGAATGATGTTACTGTCTCGGTGGGTGGACCAGTGGGAGTGGTCGCCGCCACCGTACAGGGGGTGGCCAATGGGACTGTCCAGTGGGTTGATTTCACTCCCGTTAATGCCCCAACTGGGGGACTTACAGGAAGCATTTCCACTAATCCCGCCCGGGACAGCACCCTGCCTTCATACACCACCAATGTCACTGGCCTCGCTCCCGGAACTGCCAGAGTGACCGCCACCGCCCGCGTCAATGGGACAGGAGGAGCTGGTACCTGTTCCACCACCGCGTTAACCAGAAGCGATGTCACCGTGACTGCACCAGGGCCTTGGTGGCAGGCAGTGGGAGGAGCAGTCATCAGCGGAGGGAATATTTACAGTACTGAAATGCCCGCAGGAGAACAGTTAGTGGCGGGAAATACTGATTCCTCCACCGCCATTGCCCTGTATTCAGGGAACCTTGGGCTTGGGGGAGGGGATACAGTCTGGAAAGTGGACAGTCCTCTCTCCAACCAAGAGATATCATATGAAGTCTTTGAGGGAAAGATCCCCTCTGATGCAGCCATCAATGCGGCTAGCGGGACAATGGGGACAGGCTCATTCTCGGGAGGGTCCATCTCTCCTGATGGTTACAAGTGGTTCACCTCTCCAGGAGATCTCACCCTCACTAATACCAACATCAATGGATCAGCGATCCTTTTTGTAAATGGCAATCTCACCATCACTGGGAATGTCACTCTGGCCAGTGCAGCCAACGATTTTCTTTTGATTGTAGTGAGCGGGGACATCATCCTCTCTCCCACAGTCACCACCCTCCAAGGTATTTTCTTCGCAGATGGATCCTTCACCACAGGGAGTGGAGCCCAACCACTCGCTGTCACTGGATCAGTGGTTACCCTCTCTGGGGTAACCCTCTCACGGGATCTGGGAGGAGGGAATGCAAATCCTGCGGAAACATTCACGATGAATCCTGCCAATTATCTTCATTTCCCCCGTTCCCTCTCACCAAACAAGATTGTGTGGAGGGAGGTGGTGCCGTGAGAAGCAAAACTATATGGGCTGAATGGGACATGCACCCATCTCTCCCTTTGGAAGGGTATTTTCCTATCCTGGTTAGCTAGCGTTGCCAGGCTGTCTATTAAACTACCAGCCCTAAATATCAAAGAGGGGAAAGCAGAGAGGGCCCCTCTTTGTTGTTTGATCTATTCCTGACGATCCGCAGGTGGGTCGTGTCGTCCCGGATCACCTTTTGGCGCGTTCTGATCTGTCCAGTGATCTGGACTTGTGGTATGACGATACCCATCATCATACCATTGAACACGTTTCCCAGTATCCGGATCATATATCGACCCTCTTACGGGCGTATCCCGTTTACTATTGTCCACTACATCTCGATTTTTCGGTTCTGACACGTCATGCCTCCTAGAATCTGTGGTCGACTTCTTCTGAACGAAATTTAAAAGTTCTGCTTTATTAACCCTCTGGAAGCTATTATATCAAACCGATGCAATATATCTTTCAAACAAGATCATCTGGCGGGAGGTGGTGCCGTGAGGAGGAAATAAGATTTCTACCATTCAATTGGTTCTTTGCCGTGCATAATAAGGTAAAGATTGCAGGCCGAGAAATGCCGACAGCCAAAAAAGCCGCGGCTTGCAGACAGTGGGGATGGGTGTGGAGCCTCAAGAACTAAATGCCGAGATTTGTTTATTACTTCTCCTTTATTTTGTGCATAGGACCCCCAGAGCATAAAAACCAAATTTTTTTTCTTCTCTGAAAGCGCTGTAATTGCCGCATCGGTAAATTCTTCCCAGCCTTTTTTTTGGTGCGATCCTGCCAGGTTTGCCCGCACCGTCAGAGTGGCATTTAAAAGAAGCACTCCTTGCTTGGTCCAGCGAGTTAAATTCCCTGACTTTGGAGGTTTGATGCCAAGATCATCCTCAATTTCTTTATAAATATTAATTAGCGATGGGGGGATTTCCACACTGTCTCGCACAGAAAATGCCAGACCGTGAGCTTGGTTTTGGCCGTGGTATGGGTCTTGGCCAAGGATCACCACCTTCACTTTATCAAAGGGGCAGGAATCAAAAGCATTAAATACTAATTTTGGAGAAGGGTAAACTGTCCCAAAGCTATATTCTTCTTTTACAAATTTGGCGAGGGTTCTAAAATATGGTTTTTCAAACTCGCCATTTAGCGCTTCTTTCCAGTTTTTCTCAATCTTCACCGCCATAACCTACTTTACATTATCTGTAAATACCTCTCTGAATAGTGCTATTATGAATTAAAGGGAGGTGAGAAAGTTGAAATTAAAAAAGAAAGACTGGGCTCAATTATCACAAATGTTAGTTGGAGGGGCAGTGATTAGTGTTCTTTTGTCAGCTATTGGATATTTAGGGAGTGATATTTGGTTAGCCTCAACGCAGTGGCTTTTGGTTGCTGTAGTATTGGCATTATTTGGCGTATATTCCCGTCAGAATTCATAGGTGTGCGGAAATAACGCGGTGAATCTGCGGTGAATTACGGTGGAGATTTGGTAGAAGTTTAGTTAGTATTATCTGTATGAGGAAAATTGTTGTTTTGGGTATGCTCCTTGTGATTCTGGCTGTTCCTGAGAAAGTGGATGCGGCACTTTTGACGGTCAGTGACACTGAAGGGGCAGTTTGGAATGTACTTTCGTACGAAGACGAGCTGAGATTTGATATTCCCGATAGAGAGTCGCTGGAATTCAAAAACCTGGCCAGTAATCCCACTCCTGATCCTAACGCCGAAGTGTATCTTAAGCGGATCGACGATAGAGTTCAGCTAAGTGTCGTCTCGGGAAGTGGGCAGGTGGACCAGGATGTTACCGATTTTTCCCAAGATCTAGTTGAGATTGAGGAGAAAGACCAGCCCAAAAAGGTTGTAATAATTAATCTTGATGGAGGATTTGGCATTAGCCAGAGGGGGATACTAGCAAAAACTGACTACGCCATAAACATTGATGCTGGGAGCAGGAAACTTTCAGTGGAGGCACCTTCTGGGTTACGCTATGTTGCGATATTGCCATATGACGCGCTTTTGAATTTACTTCGTGCCAAAATAATTGATCGCATGGATCCTGAGAAACAAATTGTCTTGTCTGAAGGGGAGAAAGGGGAAATTGGATATTTGATCCCTGGGCACAAGGTTATTGACTTATTTAATTTAATTGATCTACCGGTTGCAGTAGTTACCACGGTGTCGGCTTCCACAGGCGAGGTGCTTCATGTTGATCAGCCTGTTTGGCTTGGAATATTAAGCTTCCTATTTGCATAAAATATGATTTTTGTAAATTTTAAAACCTATGAACAGGGAAGTGGAAGAAGGGCGGTGGACTTGTCTAAAATATTGCAGGAGGTGGCTGTCGATAGTAATGTAAAAATCGTTCCTGTTGTTCAGGTAATTGACGCAGAGACGATCATTGACTCGACGATTTTGGATGTTTGGATTCAGCACGTTGACCCAATTAGTTATGGGGCGCATACGGGGTGGGTCTTACCGGAGGAGGCCACCCGCGTGGGAGTAAAGGGTGTTTTTTTAAATCATAGTGAGCATAAATTTGAGGATTTTTCGGCCTTAATAAAGGCTAATGCAAGGTGCCACGAAGTGGGACTTAAGACCCTAATTTTTGCAGAGGACTTGGATGAGCTCCAGAAGCTATTGCCCCTTAAGCCTAATTTTATTTCTTACGAGCCGCCTGAGCTTGTGGGGAGCGAAGAGGAGTCAGTGGCCACGGCCAAGCCGGAGGTGATAAAAGACGCTTTTAATTTTACTAACCAGGTAAATATCCCCCTGATCGTTGGGGCGGGGATAAAATCTGTAGCTGATGTGGAAAAAAGCTTGGAATACGGAGCATTGGGGATAGCGGTATCATCAGCAATAGTGAAATCAAATGAACCAAAGGAAAAACTTTTAGAATTAATTGAAGGGTTTGAATGAAAAAATTTCTAATCCTGTTTGCTTTACTTTTCCTCCCTACGTCCGTGTCGGCAGAGGAAAAAAGCTATACGATACCCTCCGTTAATGTTGACATAGAAATATCTCCAGATGGTTCAATCGAGGTTACCGAGGAAAGGCAATATGATTTTAATGGGAATTTTACCTTTGCTTATCAATATATTAATAAACTTGGTGAGAAAAGTGACGCCTCGGGCAGAAGCACCCCCTACAAAATAAGTAACCTTAAAATTTGTGATGAGAGTGTTTGTTATCGGGAAGTTTCCCCAAATGTTGGGGAAAGCTTGGCAGGGAGCTACTTTGTCACTGAATCAGACGATAGCTACTATATTAAGTGGTTTTACCTGGCAATGGACACCGCCAAAACATTTAGGCTTATCTACACCGTTGACAATGCGATTACGCTTCATAAAGATACTGCCGAATTTTATTGGAAGATTGTAGGGCATGATTGGGAAGTTTCACAGAGCAATATTTCGGCAGAAATAACCTTGCCTGAGGGGTTAGCTGATAATGACGTAGCGGCCTGGGCACATGGGCCATTAAGCGGCACTGTCGCAATTCCTGACAATAAAACCGTGGTTTATCAGCTTTCCGGAATTAAATCGGGAGAATTTTTTGAGGCCAGAATCATTTTGCCCAGAGACAAATTTTTCGGAGGAGCTCAGGGGAACTTAAGCAAAGAAGAAATTATTAAAGCGGAGAATGAATTTATTAGGCAGACTGAGAATAAAAAGACTCGAAACAGACTATTGGGTGGGGTTTTCTTGATTTTGTTTTTCGGCGTTTTTGCGTTCCAAATGAAAGCCTTCATTAAATCCCTGGTCTTGTTTTTTAGATTTGGAAAAGATAAGGCCTTGTCCGCCGTCAATATCGCCGGGAGGCTTTGGGACCCGCCAAGCGATATTGACCCTGCCCAGATAGAACAGCTAGTCGGGAGGGGAGCCAAAAGCCTTACCCCCAAGGCTTTCACTGCCAGTGTTCTTTTCCTGGTGCAGAAGAAAAACATAAAAATCATAAGAAGTGATAAAAAAGAAGGATTAATAATTAAAAAATACCAATATTCTCTTGAGCGGATTAAAAGCTTGGATGAGGGTAATAGTGAAATTGACCGCCAGGTGTATGATTTTATTTTTGAACAAGTTGGGATTGGTGGGGATACTGTTTCCTTTGCCGAGATAATTAGCTATAGCAAAGCCAATAGGATGGTGAGCCATAATTTTTTCCAGAGTCTCGGGAAATTAGTATTCAAAGAAAATTTAGAGGAGGGATATTTTGAGACCTATTCGCACGAATTGGTTAAAAACGGGACATATTTTAAATACCTGATTTTTCCAATTATTATTCAAATCCCGCTTATTTTTTTGGTGAATATTTTCCTCGTCGGCAGTCTTTGGGGAGTTGTAGTAATCCTTTTTGGGGTTTTCCCAGGCATCCTCTTTGTAATGGGGGCAGTTTCTATGTCAGTTTACGGTGAAAAGCTCACAGAAAAAGGGAGAAACGAGGCGGCCAACTGGTTGGCCTTCAAAAGACACCTCAAGGAATATGGAATAACTAAAAAATATCCGATTGATTCCGTGATCTTGTGGGAAAAGTATTTAGTCTATGGCACTGTTTTGGGGATTTCTGCAAAGGCTTTGTCGGAGCTTCCTGTTAATTTCTCCAAAGGGGATGCTCGTGTGATTTCGGCTTATTGGGGAGGTTATTCAGCTAGCTCGACTGGGAGTATCTCATCTCTTTCATCTATTAGTTCCGCGATTTCATCTTTATCTTCGTCCGTGTCCTCAGGATATGGTGCAAGTGGAGTCGGGTCATCCGGCGGCTCATCTGGCGGCGGTGGAGGAGGCGGAGGTGGCGGTGGAGGGGGAGCAGGGTAAAAGATATATAATGAAAATATGAAGATATATTTGGGGGCTGACCACAAAGGCTATAAACTGAAAAAAAAAGTCGCTGAGTGGCTTATTAAGTTAAAGCATGATTTTGAGGATTTGGGGGCGGAAGAATACGATCGAAGCGATGATTACACCAAATATGCGGCCAGAGTGGCTTCGATGGTTGCCGAGAATGAAAATTCTTTTGGGATTCTTATGTGCGGGTCTGGTGTGGGAGTAGACATTATGGCAAATAAATTTGATGGCGCCCGCGCCTCCTTTGGGAAAAGCGTTGACCAGGTAAAAGCAGGCCGGAGGGATGATGACATGAATATTTTGGTCCTGGCTTCGGATTATACCGATGGTGAATCGGCAAAAAAAATGGTCAAAGCTTTTTTAACGACAAAGTTTGACAAGTCCGCGAGACACAAAAGGCGACTAGCCGATATCGAGAAAATTGAGGAGAATAATTAGCTTCCTATGAAACTACCATCGATAAATGATTTTTCATTTAAAGGAAAAAGGGTTTTACTGCGGGGGGATATCGACGTTGTCGAAGGCGGTAAAATCACCGATGATACTCGGCTTCTGATCCTTCTCCCGACAATAAATAATCTTTTTCAAAAAGGTGCCGCTAAAATTACTTTGATTGGCCATATCGGCCGCCCCGGTGGGAAAAAAGATGAGCAATTGTCAACGAATCACCTTAAAAGCTGGTTTGAAAAAAGGGTCAAAGGAGATGAATTTGTAGTTTACGAAAATCTTCGCTTTTGGAGAGGGGAAGAGGAAAATGACGATGGCTTTTCTAGGGAGCTCGCAGAATTGGGAGAGGTCTTTGTAAATGAAGCTTTTGCGACAAGCCATCGCCGGCATGCATCGATAGTCGGAGTACCGAAGTATTTAAAAACTGTTTTTGGTTTTCGTTTTCTAAGAGAGGTGGAAAATTTAGACAAGATATTGGACAGCCCCAAAAAACCAGTAATTATGCTAATCGGAGGAGTGAAAAAGGGGAAATTAGATTATTTGGAGGGGCTTAAAAATATTGCTGATAAGGTTTTAGTTGGCGGGAGGCTCCCCGAATATTTAGGAGAAGATCATAAAGATAAGAAAATTGCGGTTGCAAGACTAATGCCGGATAAGGAAGATATTACAATTAATTCGATCGAGAAGTTTATTAAAATATTATCGGCCGCTGGCACCATTTTTGTGTCTGGACCGATGGGCAAATTTGAAGAGGAAGGGCATATGATGGGAACTAAAAGCGTCTTTGAAAATATTGCAAATTCCAAGGCGCTAAAGATCGCTGGAGGAGGAGACACTGAAGAAGCAATCACGAAGTTAAGGTTAAATGCTAAGTTTGATTGGATCTCGGTTGGCGGGGGCGCTAGTCTGGAATACCTCACAAAGCGCACTTTACCGGCAATAGAAGCATTGATAGACTTAAGTTAATGGTGAAAGTTGGCATTAATGGGTTTGGGAGGATTGGGAGGTTGGCGTTTCGGGTCTGGCTTCTTGGGCACACGAGTGAGATTGAAATTGCGGCAATTAACACCAGTGGGTCGATGGATGTGGCTGGGTGGCTTCACTTGCTTCGCTATGACACTATGTATGGGATCTTAAAGGAAGATATAAAGGCTGTCCCTGCCAATAACCCAAAAGATGTAACTGACCAAGACCCATTGATCGGGCACTTTGTGATCGGGGAAACTAAAATTCCGATTTTGGCGCAAGGGGAGCCTGAGAAAATCCCTTGGAAAAAATATGAGGTGGATGTTGTTGTTGAGTCAACCGGGAGGTTTACAAAGGAAGAAGACGCTAAAAAACATGCTCAAGCCGGGGCGAAACGGGTGATAATTTCGGCGCCATCAAAGGGAGGTAATGTGGGGACGTATATCCTTGGGGTGAATGAATATGAAGGGGATGCAGTAGTGTTGTCAAATTCTTCATGCACCACAAATTGCACTGCTCCGGTTATCGCGATACTTCACTCCAAATTTGGGGTGGAAAAAGCCGCGATGACGACAATACATGGGTACACCGATGACCAGCGTTTGCAGGATAACTCCCATAAAGACCTTCGCCGAGCCCGTGCCGCCGCCGCAAATATTATCCCTACAACTACGGGTGCGGCTGAAGCAACCACTCAGACAATACCTGAGCTCAAGGGATTGTTTGATGGCAGGGCGTTGAGAGTACCGGTTCTTACTGGGTCGATCACTGATTTTGCAGTCCTACTCAAAAGAGATGTTACTTATGTGGAAGTTAACCAGGCGTTTAAAGACGCCAGTAATAATCCTTTATACAAGGGGATATTGGGAGTGACTGAGGAGCCCTTGGTTTCCTCTGATATCGTGGGAAGGAGTGAATCGGCTATCGTTGATTTAGGGCTTACCCAAGTTGTCGCCGGGAATTTAGTGAAAGTGTACGCTTGGTATGACAATGAGTGGGGGTATGCCACGAGATTGGTTGAGCAAGTGGTGAGAGTGGGGAGAACTTTGGGAAGCGAGACTGCGCCAACAGATCCAATTACCGCGATCCACAAGGAGAATAGCTACAATGGTTGAAATAATTCCGGCCATTCTGACTGATAGCGTAATGGATCTATTTGATTTGGTTTCAATCGCTGAGGGGAAGGTGGAACGAGTCCAGATTGATATTGTTGACGGAAAATTTGCAAATAATCGGACTATCGACCCAAGCAGTTTGAACGACTACGAAACAAATCTTAAATTTGATTACCATTTGATGGTGGTTGAGCCGATTAAGTGGGTTGAAAAATGTGTTCGTGCACAGGGAGATAGGATAATCGGCCATATCGAAAAGATGAGTAATCAAGCAGATTATGTTAAGAAAGTACAAAGCACGGGAGCAAAAGTTGGGGTGGCGGTCGATTTGTCTACTGACGTGGAGATGATTGATGAGAGTGTCCTAGAGGACCTTAATGTAATATTAGTTATGAGCGTGGAGGCTGGATTCGGAGGCCAAGAATTTGATAAGAGCGCTCTTGAGAAAATTAGTGAACTCGTTAGGCTCCGAGAGAAAGGGGGCTTTAACTATAAAATTTGTGATGACGGCGGAGTGACAATAGAGTATATTGACGAGGTGGAAGGGGTTGGCGCCGATGAGGTAATTATCGGTATAAACAAACTAAAAAAGGCATTATGAGACAAGTAAGAATAGATACGGCTTTTCAAAGAAGGATGATAAAGAACGTTGCTTTTTTTGGTGATGCAAATATTGGCGAAAGTGACCCGACATATAAAGATGCTTTTGAGATAGCAAAGACCTTGGCGGAAGCCGGTTATGTTATTGTCAATGGCGGTGGCCCTGGGGTGATGAATGCTTCTACTCAAGGAGCCGAGGCAGGAAAGGGAGAGACGCTTTCGGTGACCTTTGAGACAAATGATGCTCCGGGGTTTGAAGGGAAATATTTAGCCAATATTACCGATAAAGAGATAAAGACGACCAATTATATTGAGCGGATGTTTAAACTTATTCAGCATGGGGATATTTTTATCATGTTTAAAGGAGGGACTGGGACGGTTAGTGAATTTGGAACAGCTTGGGTTTTAGCAAAGCTTTATTACGGCCATCATAAGCCTTTTATTTTGTATGGGAAATTTTGGAGAGAAATCGTTAAGGCTCTAAGTGATAATCTTAATATCGATAAACAGGAGCTAAGTGTTTTTGAGATCGTTGATAAGCGCGAAGAAGTGCTCCCTGCTGTTGAAAAACTCCAAAGAGAATTAAGCTGGGGAAAGAGATGAAACCGTTACCTGCCGAAGAACTTAAAGAAAAAGCGGCTGAGATCAGGCAAGAAATTATCAAAATGCTTGTCTTGGCCGGGTCTGGACACTCTGCTGGGCCACTAGGGTTAGCAGATATTTTTGCGGCCCTTTTTTTTAATATTTTGAATCATGATCCAGAAAATCCGCATTGGGAGGATCGTGATAGATTTTTTTTGTCTTGCGGACATGTCGCTCCAGCTTATTACGCCACTTTGGCTCTGGCCGGATATTTCCCTATGAGCTATTTAAAGACTTTAAGGAGGCTTGATTCCCCGCTTCAGGGGCATCCAGAGCGCATGAAATTGTCGATGATTGAGTCTAGTTCTGGTCCTTTGGGCTTGGGTCTTGCCCAGGCGGCAGGGTATGCCTATGCGGCACGGATGGATGAGGCACGGTTTCGAATTTTTTGCTTGACAAGCGACGCGGAGCATCAGGAAGGGAATCATTGGGAGGCGGTAATGTTTGCCGGTAAAAATAAACTCAATAATTTAACCAGTTTTATTGACAGGAACAATATTCAAATAAGTGGAGACACGGAGGAGATTATGCCCCTTGAGCCCTTGCGGGATAAATATGAAAGCTTTAGGTGGAATGTGATTGAGATAAATGGCCATGATTTTGACCAGATAATTTCTGCGGTCGGGAGCGCCAGAAGAGAATCTGACAAGCCAACAGTAATCATCGCAAAGACCGTTCCAGGGCGTGGGGTAAGTTCTATGGAGGGGAAATATGAATGGCATGGGAAGGCGCCAAGCGAATCCGAGGCAAAGCAAGCCTTAAAAGAGCTGAAATATAAGAAATGATTAACAAAAAATTAAATTTATCGCCGAAGATTTTTAAGAGAGACATCGAGATGAAGGCAACGAGGGATGGATTTGGAGAAGGGTTGGTAGAAGCCGGAAGAAATAATGAAAAAGTGGTCGGGTTAAGCGCGGATTTATCGGATTCGGTACGAGTGTCCTTGTTTAAAAAAGAGTTCCCAGAGCGCTACATTGAAGTGGGTGTCGCAGAGCAGGCTCTGGTAACCATAGCTAGCGGCATGGCGGCTTATGGGAAAATTCCCTTTGCTGCAAGCTACGCTATTTTTTCCCCGGGGAGAAATTGGGAACAAATTAGGACCACAATTGCCTTTAATAATGTTCCGGTAAAAATTGTCGGAGGGCATGCCGGGATTACTGTTGGGCCAGATGGAGCGACCCACCAAGCCCTTGAAGATATTGCTCTCATGCGCGTTTTGCCGAGGATGGTTGTGCTTTCACTCTCGGATGCGGTTGAATCCAAAAAGGCGGTCCTTGCCGCAATGGACAATGGCAAGCCAACCTATCTTCGCTTAAGCCGCACCGATTCCCCAGTGTTTACTACCGAAAAGACGCCTTTTGAAATCGGGAAGGCAGAGATTTACTGGGAAAGTAGGGACCCGAAGGTGGCGATAATTGCAACAGGACCCCTTCTGTATGAGGCGCTTAATGCGGCGAGGAAACTATCAAAAAGTAAAATAAATTCTTTGGTAATTAATTGCCACACTATTAAGCCCATGGACGAACAAGCAATTATTAAAGCGGCCAAGATAGCAGGAGCTATCGTCACGGTTGAGGACCATCAAATGACTGGCGGGCTCGGAAGTGCAATCGCCGAAGTGCTTGCCAAAAATTTCCCGGTACCAATGGAGTTTGTTGGGGTTAATGACCAATATGGAGAATCTGGGAATCCTAGAGAGTTGATTAAAAAATTTGGCCTAACCTCGGAAGATATAATTTCTGCTTCCAAAAGAGTGATCAGAAGAAAAAATAACTAATGGATTTAATCGAAATTGCCCATCAATTAGTCGCCCCTAGTAAGGGAATCTTGGCTGCGGACGAGAGCCTGCCGACTATCAAAAAGCGCTTTGATAAGATTGGAATTAAATCAACCCCGGTTACCCGTCATAGCTGGCGCGAGCTCCTTTTTTCCACAAGAGAGATAGAAAAATATATTAGCGGGGTGATTTTGTTTGAGGAGACCCTTCAGGATAAATCGCTTGTTGATTTGTTATTAAACAAAAATATTATCGTTGGAATTAAGGTAGATGCAGGCAAAAAATCCATGCCGACTTCAAAAAACGAAGTAATCACTGAAGGGCTAAACGACTTAAAAGAGCGCTTGCCAAAATATAAAAAATTAGGGGCTCAATTTACCAAATGGAGAGCAGTTTATACAATCGCTGAAGGGCTTCCGAGCCATGAGGCAATTTATGAAAACGCTAATTTGCTTGGAAGGTTTGCTATTCTCTCCCAAGAAGCAGGGATGGTCCCGATCGTTGAGCCAGAGGTCTTGATGGATGGGAGTCACGATATTTCGACCTGTGCCAAGGTCACAGAAAGGGTCTTAAAAGTAGTCTTTGAGGAACTAGGTAACTATAAAGTTAATTTGAAGGGGATGCTTTTAAAACCTAATATGGTTTTACCTGGAGAGGATTCGGCCGAGAAAGCTTCTCCCCAAAAAATTGCTAAAGAAACGGCACGAGTTATGAGTGCGACAGTCCCGAAAGAAGTGTCAGGTTTGGTTTTTTTGTCCGGGGGACAAAGTGCCGATGAGGCAACCAAACATCTCTCTGCGATAAACGCTCTTGGAGGCACTCCGCCTTGGGAGCTATCATTTTCTTTCGGGAGAGCACTCCAGTCTACCGCTATGAAGATTTGGAAGGGCGACCCAAAAAACCTAAAATTTGCTCAAGAAGAGTTCTTGAAAAGATGTAGACTGAATTCAGAAGCAAGATTTAAGCGATGAGCAAATTAACTGTTTTTGGATCAGCAAGGATGGATGCCTATCTCGTTCTACCTGATAGCGAGGTCGATACACTATGCCGTTTGGATACTCACGAGAGTTTAATTGCCTTGACATATTCCTCAAAAATCCCGCTTCGGGATACGAAATTTATCATTGGCGGGAATGGAGCCAATGTGTCGGTTGGTGCCAAAAAGATGGGAGTTGAAACGAGGTTGGTCGCCGAAATTGGGACAGGGCATATGGCAAACGCCGTTAAAGAAATCCTTAATAAAGCTACGGACGCTACTTATGTGACTCAAACAGAAGGAGTGAGCGAGGGCTTTGGAGCAGTGGTGATGTATCAAGGGGAAAGGACGATCCTTTCCTATTACGATCCCGAGGAGCCTGTTTTCCCGCTGAATTTGGAGACCAGCGAGTGGGCATACTTAACTTCGACCAGCGAGAAATTTGACAATTATTATAATGGCGTTTTGGAGTGGCTTAGGAAAAGCGATGCCAGACTAGGGTTTAACCCCGGGGGGCGTCAGATCAAAAAAGGTGTCCTGTGGCTTAAGCCATATTTAGAATTAACTGAATTATTGTTAGTGAATAGGAATGAGGCGGAAGAAGTAACTAATTTTGGAGAGAGCCATAAAAAGGAAAAAGATTTATTAAAAGCATTGATTGCTCTTGGCCCCAAAAAGGCAGTAATTACCGATGGCCCTAATGGGGCATATGCTTGGGATGGGCAAAAATATTTATATCTTGGGATACTTCCAATTAAGTCAAAAGAGCGGACCGGCGCAGGGGATGCTTTCAGTGTTGGGTGTATCTCGGCACTCATTAATGGGAAATCGCTTGGGGAGGGGATGGTGTGGGGGATGTGCAACTCTTCAAGCGTCATCCAGTATTTCGGCCCACAAGAGGGACAATTAACAAGCGGACAGCTTCCAGAATGGATTAAGAAAGTGGAGGTGGCTAATATCAAATTAGAAGAAATATGAAGATTTTTGTTTCAAGAAAAATACCAGGAGAGGCATTAGATAGACTGACTAAGTCAAAGCACGAAGTGATCGTTTCTGAGTTTGATAGACCGCTTGCTATCGAAGAATTTTTGGAGCGTGCCAAAGGTGCTGACGCCTTGCTTATCCTCCTCACTGACAAAATTGACGGCGAAGTGATCGATGCTATCGGTCCACAGCTAAAAATTATCTCTAATTATGCCGTGGGCTTTGACAATATAAATATCAAAGAGGCAACAGATAAAGGCGTGGCGGTAACTAATACTCCAAGCGATGAAGTCAACGAAGCGGTCGCTGAGCACGCCATTGCTCTCACTTTTGCCTTAACTAGAAGGATAGTGGAAGCAGATGAATCCACCAGGAGGGGCTCCTACAAAGGCTGGGAGCCGGGGATATTTTTAGGGTCTAATTTATGTGGGAAAACTTTTGGGATCGTGGGACTAGGAAGGATTGGCTCGATCACTGCCAAACATGCCAGAGGATGCGGGATGAACGTTTTATACAATAAGACCAAGCCGGACCGAAAGGCAGAAAAAGAATTGGGGATTAAATTTGTAAAGCTTAATGAATTATTATCAAGTTCCGACGTGGTATCACTCCATATTCCATTAACTGAGGAAACCCGCCACATGATTAATAAATCAAGACTATCAAAGTTTAAAAAAGGGAGCTTTCTCATCAATACTGCCAGAGGATCTATAGTAGACGAAGGGGACTTGGTGGATGCTTTGCGAGAGGGAGTTATAGGCGGAGCGGCCTTGGATGTTTTTGATAATGAGCCAAATATTAATCCGGAATTAATTGCCATGGAAAATGTGATTCTTACACCCCATATTGCCAGTGCCACAAGGGAAGCCAGAAATAAAATGGGTGAGCAAGCAGTATCTGCAATCTTAGATTGTCTATCCGGCAAAAGGCCCGAAAACATGGCTAACGAAGAGGTTTGGCCGAATCGAAGAACCTAGTTAGTAAACTCAAAAGTGGAGAGGATTTGGTTTTGTTGAGAATTAATTTCTTTTTGGTTGTACATAGTAATCGTGTATAGAATTTGATTGTTTTCTAATTGGAGGCCATATACTGGTTGACCCGATCCAACTGTTCCACCATCACCATATCCGGTTGGTAGATAATATATATTCCACATTTTATCGTTGATAGTTATTTTTCCTGTGGATGGAGTGTCAAGAAAATAAAGTGCTTCGGGTTTGGAATATTTATCACGGGCAGAAATTCTAAACAGGCTATCATTGTTTGGTCCAAGCATTAAAGTAAAACCAGAGCCATCGTCTCGGGGAATAACATTAAATTCATAATCTTGTGGATATTGAAATAAAAACTTTAACCGTTGATTGTTATATGTCTTCCAATCTGCAGTTGGTTCGCCAGTGGGCGAAGGAGTGGCAGTTGGTTCGGTTGATGGAGTAGGAGTGGGAATAGCTGTCAGTTGGGATTTGAGGCGCTTGTTTTGGATGCGAAGGTAAATTGCCGCTCCTAAAAGTAATCCCGCGATAATCGAAACCAAAATAAATTTGAAATTAAGTTTTGGAACTTTAAGAAAACTGAAAAATGATTTTTT
Source organism: Candidatus Woesebacteria bacterium GW2011_GWC1_42_9 (assembly GCA_000995185.1). GTDB lineage: Bacteria > Patescibacteriota > Microgenomatia > UBA8517 > UBA8517 > GWC1-42-9. The sequence goes on along the minus strand of LCET01000002.1, from coordinate 4,363 downwards.
TTCTGGAGCATTGACGCCGGGAATGGGCGGCATTTCATTGGGCACTTGGGTCACTCCTTCAGGAGGAGTGGGCATTTGGTCTGGTTCCATTGATATAATCATTATATGAGATTTTTTAAGAGGGTCAAATCATCCTCCGCTGAAGCTTCAGACGACAGGCATGACGAGAATTATCGTACAAGGAAATTGGATGCTGGCAAGCCTGAAAACGGGAGAAAGCGGCGCAGGAAGAAAGATGAAAGAAAACCATGGGGGAGAGGTGAGCGCTATCTTATTTTGTTTGTCATTATCGGGACTGCTTTGATGTCTGGGCTTTTAGCTCTCTCAGCAAGGAGTTGGAAACTTCCCGGAGTTCCGCGAGTTACTATTCCGGGGTTGAGTCTTAAAAAGACTTTTACTTTTGAAGGAGAGACAGTAAGTACTGAAGAATTTTCGGGGATCGAGTCAAGACTTGAGGGGATGGTGTCGGGACTTTCGGGGGTATATGGAGTTTATATAGTGAGATTAGATTCTGGAGAATCCTATGGATTGATGAAAGATGAAATTTTTCAAGCCGCTTCATTAATTAAGTTACCTGCCATAGCAGGGATATACATGGAAGCTGATCAAGGAAATATTAATCTGAATGATGAAGTGGCTATTCTTGAGGAAGACAGAGTGGGCGGGTCAGGAAGCTTGGTCGGGGCACCGGCAGGGAGTAAATATAGCTATCGGGAGCTAGTGAATTACATGGGCAACCAATCTGACAACACCGCCTTTCGGATGGTCAGAAGGACTCTTGGTGACGAAAAAATCAATGATGTGATCGTAAGCCTTGGGATGACACACACCTCTTTAGAAAACAATGAAACAACCCCGGAAGATATCGCCAATTTCTTCACTCTCCTTTTTGAAGGCAAAATAACCAGCAGTCGCCGGGCTAAAGAAATTGTCGATGCGCTTACTAATACTTCTTATGAAGAATGGATCCCAGCTGGGATTACTGGATATAGTGTCGCTCATAAATACGGGCGGGAAGTGCATGTGGTTAATGATGCCGGTATAGTTTTCAGCGATGAGCCGTTTGTATTGGTAATTATGAGTAAAGGCGTGGTTGAAACCGAGGCGGACAAAATAATCCCCGAGCTAGCTAAAGAGGTATTTGAGTACGAGGGTTCTCATTAAACCACTCCATCCGACAGTATTTAGTTGGTTGATTTTCTACTCTAAACCATTCCATTTTTGTTGGACAGCCGTCGCAAGGAAGGGTCCCTGTGTAGGGACAAATTGGGGCCTGCACCATTCCTTCGGGCACTTCCCAAGAGTGGTTTGTTTTCTCAGCAAGGACGTTAGTCATTATTTTATTCCAGATTGGGGAGGCGCCGGTTACTCCTGAAGCGACCCAGCTCATAGGGGAGTTATCATTGTTGCCTACCCAGACGGCGACTAAATAATCTTGGGAATAGCCGACTGTTAAATTATCACGACGATTATTACTTGTTCCGGTTTTAACTGCTACCTCGCGGTGATTGGGGATGACCAGTGCGCTATTGGCGCCAAAAGCCGGGGTCCGCGCGGCGTTGTCTTTTAAAATATCGGTGATTATAAAGGCAATTCTTGGGTCCAGGACTTCCTCCGGCTGAGGAGTATTGGTATATAAAACTTTTCCTTTATGATCAGTCACTTTTAAAATTGAAGAGAGAGTTGGCCTTTTGCCGTAATTGGCAAGGGTAGCGTAAACATTTGCTAGCTCAAGGAGCGTGAGATCTCCTCCTCCGAGAGTGAGTGATAACCCATATTGGGATGGGTCTTGCCAAGAAGTGACTCCCATTTTCCGTCCAAGCTCGATCATATTGACGACCCCGTTTTCTTTGAGGAGTTTAACGGCGGGGATGTTCCGTGATTCGGCCAGGGCGCTTCTCAAACTAATTTTACCCCGATATTTTCCATCATAATTATTGGGAATGTATGGCGGTTGACCAGGAACAGAGAAAGTAGTTGGAGCGTCATCAATGATAGTAGATGCGGACTTGCCGTTTATAAGGGAGAGAGCATAATTTATCACTTTGATCGAGGACCCAGGCTGTCTTAATCTTGTAGTCACGTTGACATTTCCGTCTTCGGCAGTATTGAAATAATCTTTTGAGCCGACCATGGATAATATTTCCCCTGATTTTGGATCAATAACTAAAGCTGAGCCGTTTCCTACATTTAAATTTCTTATCTTGGCAATTTCTTCGGCAACTATTCTTTCAGCTTCTTTTTCAATTTCATAGTCAAGGGTGGTCACCACTTGAAGACCGCCCCGGCTAACTATTTCCTCTCCATACATATTTGTAAGAAGTTGCCTTACATGCATCACAAAGTGTGGAGCAAGGATTTCGGTCCTTTGCTGAGCAAACTGTATGTTTTGTGCCCTTGCTTGGTTTGCTTGGTCACGGGTGATATATCCGCGATCAGCCATGAGGTCTAATACTTCATTCTTTCTGTAAATTGCCGATTCAGGATTAAGACCAAATGGGGAAAACTTAGTCGGACTTTTTATGAGCCCGATTAGAAGGGCTGACTCTGACAGATTAAGATTTATGGCGTCTTTTCCAAAATAATATCTTGATGCTTCTTGTATGCCATACGCCGTTCCACCGAAAGCCACTTCATTGAGATACATTTCGAAAATTTCATCCTTCTCGTAGATTCGCTCAACCTGCATGGCGAGAACAAGTTCTCGAAGCTTTCTTGCGACGGTTTTTTCTGGGGAGAGTAGGGCATTTTTGACCAGCTGTTGGGTAATAGTCGAGCCCCCGGATAGTTTGTCTTCGGTGATGTTTTTAAACGACGACCTTATGATTCCGCGGATCGAGAATCCTCTATGGGAGTAGAACTCGGAATCTTCGGCTGCTAAAGTTGCATTTTTAATGTCTTGGGGGATTTTTTCAAAGGGGATCAAAGTTCGATTGTGGTCTTTGTAAATTGTATAGAGGAGCACTCCATTGCGGTCGTATATTTTTGTGGATAACTCGATTTTTCTTTGAGTGAGTTCTTTGGGAGAAGGTAGCCTATAGATTACAACTATCCAGAAGAAAGTCCCGGCAATAACCATCAGTAGCAAGAGAGAGGTGATAAGCTGCGGGTTTAATTTTAATTTTCTTTTTTTATATTTAAACCTAGGAATTATTGGCGCTCGAAGTGAGCCTATAAATTTATGGACCAGGATGGATGTAAAGAAAATTATCGCGACCGCAATAAAAAAAAGATAGTAAAATGGTTTGCCGACAGATTCGAACAAACTATTTACTTTTTTAATAGGCCATTTCATAGCCTATATAGTAACAGTGAAAGATAATTTTCGCTACGGGTATCTGACGGTGGTGGGAGAGGTCGGCATGGGACAATCAAGACAAACTAAAGTCCCTAATGGATCCAGTAAGAATGGTCTATTCTGAGTTTCTATAAATTCCGGAGGAAGTTCGGGGTAGGCGAGAGCCCCGTTTGTTTTATCAATTTGAACATCCTTTTGCCCCGCCTCAATTCCGGCGCCAACTCTGTCTGTCAAGAAGTATTCAAATCTAGTGGGACACCCGGCGTTATTAGGGTCAGCCGGTAAATTTCCGTTTGTCGCACAAACATTTGCTCCGACGACCTCCTTGGGTTGTTTTGGCCAAGCATGACCTTCTTCATCTTTATTGTAAGCACCGTCTTCAGCCCTTTCTAAAACCTCACTCATAATAGTATTCCAAATAGGAGATGCTCCAGAAACACCAGAAACCGCTCCGCTCATCTCCTTATTGTCGTTATTGCCAACCCAGCTAACCACCACTGCCTGCTCGGTATAACCAATAGTCCAATTGTCTTTTCTTTCGTTTGTAGTTCCCGTTTTGACAGAAACCTCAGGATGTCCCCGCACATTTAGAAATGACCCCCCTCCAAAGGCAGCCGAGCGGGCATTGTTGTCCAAAAGGGTGTGGGAAATCAAAAAAGAAACATCCTGATCAAGGACTCTATCTCCGGAAAGTTCTAAATCGGCCAAATTTACCTCTTCCAAAACCTTCCCTTTCCAATCGGTAACTTTAGTTATGCCGATAAGAGGTTGTTTAATTCCGCCATTAGCGAAAACACCAAAAGCAACTGCCATATCGGCCGGCATTACTTCGCCGCCGCCCAGAGTCAAAGATAGGCCGTATTGTGATGGATCCTGAAAAGTTGTGATTCCCATATTCTTTGCAAAATCTATAAAGTTTTCTACTCCGTTTAGAGCCAAAACTCGCACTGCAGGAATATTGTAGGAATTTCCTAGAGCAAATCTTGCTTGAGTTGCTCCATGGAAACCTCCATCGTAATTTCTAGGACAATATTCTCGCTGCCCGACTACTCCAAAACACGTCGG
>LCET01000001.1 GCA_000995185.1 Candidatus Woesebacteria bacterium GW2011_GWC1_42_9 | reverse complement strand
CGAGGAATTGTCTAGCGTAAGAAGATAAAGACTCAACATATCGCCTTTGACCTTCTGCGTATAAAGTATCAAAAGCAAGAGATGATTTTCCAGATCCTGAAACTCCTGTTATTACAACGAGCTTGTTTTTTGGGATATCCAAATTTATATTTTTGAGATTATGCTCCCTCGCCCCTCTAATTTTTAAATATTCCATTCAGTTTTCCAGTTCTCGCAGTTTGTCGCGAATTTCAATTGCCAATTCAAAATTAAGATCATTGGCGGCGATTCTCATCTCCGTCTTCAACATTTTAATTAATTTCTTTTTATCCATCGGAGTAAGAGCTTCAGCCTCAATTTCCGGTAGAATATATTTTATTTCGCGCTTATCTCGGCTGGCTTTTTCCATCTCTTCCTTGCTAACTAATTTCTCTCTGATTGCCTTTTTTATAGTACTTGGAGTGATCCCTAGCTCCTTATTTTTGGCGATTTGATACTTTCTCCTCCTTTTAACCTCGCCAAGCGCCCTCTCCATTGAGCCAGTTATCTTGTCGGCATATAAAATTACCCTCCCATCAACGTGCCTTGCGGCCCGGCCCATGGTTTGGATCAATGAAGTCTCGCTTCGCAAAAACCCTTCTTTATCTGCATCTAAGATCGAAACCAAAGATACTTCCGGTAAATCAAGCCCTTCCCTTAGTAAGTTTATCCCGACCAGGGCATCATAATTGCCGCGTCTTAAATCGTCCAATATATCTGTCCTTTCTAGGGTTTTCACATCGGAATGAAGATAATGAACTTTAAGCCCTTGTGCGGATAAATACTCTGCCAAGTCCTCTGCCGTGCGCTTCGTGAGGGTAGTAATCAAGCTTCTTTCACTTTTCTCGGCCCTTTTTTTAACCTCCTTTATACAGTCTGCAACTTGAGTAGCGATAGGCCTTATCTCTACCTCCGGATCAGGAATACCAGTCGGGCGCAGCAATTGTTCAACTATATTTCCTTGCGATAACGATTTTTCCCAATCAGATGGAGTAGCACTTGCGGCTAAAAAACCTGGGATCTTTCGCAAAAATTCGTCAAATCTCAATGGTCTATTATCAAGAGCTGAGGGCAAGCGAAAGCCGTATTCAATTAATGTCTTTTTCCGCGACAAGTCGCCAGCATGCATCCCCCTAATTTGTGGAAAGGTAATATGGCTTTCGTCAATAATTACTAGCCAATTATCTCCAAACCTCTGTTGAAAATACGTTAACAATGTATTTGGAGCTTCACCAATTATCCTCCCATCGAAGTATCGCGAGTAATTTTCGATCCCCTTGATATAGCCGACCTCACTAATCATTTCAAGATCATACTCAACTTTTTGTTTCAATCTATATGCCTCCAGTTTTTTCCCTTCACTATTTAATTTATCAATTTGTTTATGAAGATCCTTTTTGATATTCTCCGATGCCTGTTTCTCCTTCTCTTTGTCAGCTATAAAATGCTTAGCGGGGAAAAGCATAAAACTTTTTGGGTTCTGAACTACTTTTCCAGTATGAAGATCGATAATTTCAAGCTTTTTTATTACCTCTTCGTCAAATTCTATTATCACCCCATCATCCATATAACTTGGAAAAATAGAGATTGTATCGCCGGTCACACGAAAAGTACCTCTCAAAAAACCAAAATCGCCTCTTGTATACTGAAGGTCGACGAGCCTATCAATAAACTCTTCGCGATTAAAGTTATTTCCAACAGCGAAACCAATAGTAAATTTCTGATAATCCCGAGGGGAGCCAATGTTATATATACAGGAAACAGAAGCAACGACCAACACATCCTTTCGTGTAATTAAATTGGCAGTAGTCTCTAAACGAAGCTTATCGATAAATTCATTAATATCGGCATCTTTTTCGATATAGGTGTCAGTTGAGGGGATATATGCTTCTGGTTGATAATAATCATAGTAAGAAACAAAATAGCTCACGGCATTTTCCGGGAAAAAATCACGATATTCCTGATAAAGCTGAGCTGCGAGCGTTTTATTGTGAGAAATTATTAATGCAGGCATATTTAACCGGTTGATGACGTTGGCGACCGTAAACGTCTTCCCGGATCCAGTCACCCCATGCAAGACAAGGTGCTTCTCACCTGATTTAATTTTCTGAACCAACTTCTCAATTGCCTGCTCCTGATCAGGGATGGGTTTGTAGTTTGATTGTAATTTGAATCTTGACATCTTCGGGTTTTGTTTGCATAATGATTTTAGAGATGGCACCAATAATTTACAAGAGGCAAAGACAAATCATAGATTATATTAAGCAGCATATCCAATCGACAGGTGGAGCTCCAACTCTGAGGCAAATTGCAGATGCAATCGGCGTATCCTCTCTAGCAACTGTGCACGAGCACCTCTCGGCTTTGGAGACAAAGGGGATAATTAACCGAGAAGCAGGCAAAAACAGGTCCATAAAGATATCAAAAGAATTTGCCGAGAAAAGCGAGGAATCATCAATCGAAGCTCCAATTTTAGGGTTTATTGCCGCAGGGTCGCCCATCGAGCCATTTCGCGACCCCAATGCAACTATTGGTATTCCCCCATCTTTTTCAAGCCACAAAAAGCGTGTGTACGTCCTCCAGGTGAGGGGAGAATCAATGATCGAGGAACAAATCCGAGATGGCGACTATGTGGTGGTTGAAGAAACTGACAACGCCCGAGATGGCCAAATTGTGGTCGCACTTTTGGACAATGGCATGGCGACCTTAAAGAGATTTTTTAAAGAGGCGACTAGGATCAGGCTTGAGCCTGCAAACTCCAGTATGAGCCCTATTTTTGTAAAAAACGTAACGATCCAGGGAAAAGTTGTTGGCCTCATTCGCCGCTACCAGCGCAACTAAACTAAGCTTTTTCATGGCCGAGCAAGCAAGGGATTGAACTATGAGAATAAAAATTGAAAAACTAAATGAGAAAGATATCCCTGAAATTATAAAGCTTCATCGGCTTGTGGTTAGTGAGGAAAATTCAAAATATTATCCCGCCGGTGTAATTGAGGAGTGGCTAAGTGAGATTAATGAAGAAAACATAAAGTTACAGACGGCTAAAACAGAGTGGCTGATTGCAAGAAGTGACGAGATAGTCGGGTTTGGTCAATATTCACTCGAAACCAACGAAATATTGCAAATAAACGTATCCCCTTTACAAAAAAATAAGGGTATTGGCCGGGCAATTTACTTAAAAATAGAAGAAATCTTTAAAAAAAGATTAACAAAAAAGATTAGCCTCAATGCAACAGTTAATTCAATTGGATTTTATAAGAAAATGGGTTTTAAGGAAAAGAATAGGATATTTTTTTCAATAAAAACAAAAAAAGTAGAGATGGTTAGGATGGAAAAGGAATTTTAGCCTTGGGCTAATTCTAATTCGATAGCGCTTAATCTATTATATTTCGCAACCCGTTCTCCTCTTGCTGGCGCTCCAAATTTGACCAGATCAGCACCCACACCAACCGCAAAATCTGCAATAAAGGCATCATTTGTTTCTCCCGAGCGGTGAGAAACTATCACTTTCCATTTAGCATCGACTGCCATCCTAATCACATCAATCGTCTCAGTTACTGTCCCAATTTGATTAGGCTTTGCCAATAAAGCGTTGCATGCTTTTTCGGCTATCGCCTTTTCCACCCTTTTGGGGTGGGTAACCAAAAGATCATCTCCCACTACGATAAGCTGGCCGCCAAGCTTACTCGTCATTTGGGTCCACCCCTGCCACGAGTCCTCATATAGGGGATCCTCCAATAGAGCCAAGTGATAATTATCATTAAGTTCTTTATAATACTCAATCATGAGCTCTTCGTTCATTGGGGCAGATTTATCTCGAATTGTATAAGAACCGTCTTTATAAAATGTCGTTGCAGCGACATCAAGTCCTAAAAATACATCCCGACCTACTTGATAATTGGAAAGCCTGATTGCTTCAACTAATATTTCCAAGGCATCTGCGTTGGTAAAAAGATTAGGTGCATACCCACCTTCATCGCCCACAGAATGTATCGCTCCTCTCCTAGACAGATTTTTACCTATCTCTTGGTAAATTTCCACTCCTGCTCTCAAGCTTTCCGAATATTGACTGGAGCTTGCCGGGATCACGAAAAATTCCTGAAAATCAAGGTTTCCCGCCCCGTGAAGCCCGCCGTTAATCATATTAAACATTGGTGTAGGAATATGCGGCTTTGCATCGATCCCTCTTGATTTTGCCAAAGCCGACACCCAGCGATGAAGGGACATATTATTCACAATTGCCCCGGCTTTAGTGGTTGCAACAGATACGGCCAAAGTACTATTTGCTCCGAGTTTTGTTTTATTTTTTGTGCCATCCAACTCAATAATTTTTTTATCCACAACGTCCTGCTTTGAAGGGTCTATTTGCAATTGAACCAAGGCTGGACCGATAATTTGATTAACCGATTGCACTGCCTTGTAAACGCTCTTGCCATGGTAAACTTTGGGGTCATTATCCCTTAACTCAAGTGCCTCATATGTTCCTGTGGACGCTCCCGAGGGGGCAGAAGCCGTGACGATATGCCCAGTATCAAGTTGAAGCATGCATTCTACGGTGGGGATGCTTCTCGAATCAAGGATTTGTCTCGCCCAAACATTTGTTATTTTCGCCATTATTTCAATATCTTCCGTTCACACTCTGCGACCACCCTTCTTACTCTGTTTATCGCATCGGGATTAACCGAAATGCTTGTTATCCCGTAACTCACCAGTTTCTCAACTAATTCATCATATACCGAAGGTGCTTGTCCACAAATAGAAGAAGTGACGTTATGTTTGTTGCATATTCTGATAATTCTTTTCAATGCCCACCGAACAACAGGAGAATTTTCATTAAAAGCACTCGCTACCTCCGAATTGTCGCGATCTGTTCCTAGTAGCAACATTGTTAAATCATTGGAGCCGATAGACACACCATCAATCCCAACTCTTATAAAATCCTCAAGTTTGATTACGTTCACCGGAAGCTCGACCATCATTAAAAATTTAAATGAAGGTGATTCAAACAACCCCTCAGTCGCCATTATTCTTCGTATTCTTACCAATTCTTCAGGCGAACGCACAAAGGGGATCATGACTTGTAGATTTTTATATTTTTCTCGAACCCTTTTAATTGCCTGAAGCTCAAGATTAAAAACATCAGGATTTGCAACATATCTAAAAGCACCTCGAAACCCAAGCATCGGATTAGGCTCTTCCGGCTCCCAATGCTTGCCGCCCGAGAGACTCCTGTATTCGTTTGTTTTGAAATCTGTCGTGCGGTATATCACTGGCCGCGGATCAAAATTTTTGCAAAATATCGAAATATCACTTGCCAGCTTGCTGATGAATTTCTCCTGTTTTTTCATCTTGATGGCTTCCTTTGGATGAATCCCAATATTGGCAATCATAAATTCAGCCCTTAAAAGACCGACCCCATCTACATATTTTTTAGAAATCTCTCTTGCCCTCTCTGGCTCCGCAAGATTTACATAAATCTTTGTCGCCGTCTTGGTTTTAACAATTTTCTCCTCCTTCTTCTCTTCTTTCTTTTCAATAATTTTTACCTTACTCCCCATAAAAATTTGACCTTTTTCTCCATCAACAGTAACAACCATACCTTCGGACAACATCGTCGTAGCTTTTTTAGTCCCAACCACGCAAGGGATGCCAAGTTCCCTTGAAACTATCGCGGCGTGCGAAGTCATCCCGCCTTCATTGGTAATAATGGCAACTGCTTTTTTCATTGCAGGCACATAGTCTGGAGAAGTCATCTCTGCCACTAAGATGTCGCCGGTGCCCACTTTTGAAATTTCATTCGGAGATTTTAGGATTCTTACATGGCCAGAGCCCATCCCCGGGCTTGCCGGCTGTCCACTTAAAATCGGAGTAATGGAAGTCTTGATATCTTTATCTTTGGCGGGCTTTATCTTGGCCGTACCAATAGTCGTAACTGGCCTTGTTTGGACAACATAGAGCTTTCCTTTTTCTTTGTGCCACTCGATATCCTGAGGAAAATAATAGTGGTTATGAATATCTTGGGCTAATTTGGCGAGGTGAACGATATCTTGATCAGTGATTTTTTGAATATCGCGCTGATTGTCTGGAACTTTGGTCTCTTTATTCACGGCGCCAGCTCTTATTAACTGTTTATCTTGATCCGAGATCTCTTTAGAGAGGATCGAGTAAGTGTCTTTTTGGACTACATACCGATCAGGGATAACGAGTCCTTGGACTATCATTTCCCCAAGTCCCCACACAGCCTCGATAACAATCCTGTCTTTTTCGTTCGTAACCGGGTCGATTGTAAAGATCACCCCCGACACCTCGGACTGGATCATTTTTTGGATCAAGACCGAAATTTTTACCTTTTCATGCGGAATTTTATTTTCTTCTCGATAAAAAATCGCCCTAGCAGTAAATAACGATGCCCAGCACATTTTGACGCTTTCCAAAAGGCTTGCATCTCCTTTTACATTCAGAAAGCTTGCCTGCTGACCTGCAAACGAAGCGGTTGGGAGATCTTCAGCGGTAGCCGACGAACGCACGGCGACTAACGCTTTTGAGAACTTGCCCGAGAGCTTTTTGTAGGCGTTAATCGTTTCCCAGGCAACGTCTGATGGGATTTTGCTTCGAAGAATCAATTTTTGGATGAGCTTTGCAGTTTTGGCTAGTTTCTCCGAGTCATTTCTATCCGTTTTTCCCAAAAGCTCTTTGATCTTCTCATGAAGGTCGTTTTCGGTTAAAAATATCTCATACGATTGCACTGTCACTGCAAAGCCATTTGGGACAGGGAAGCCGGCCTTAGTCATTTCTCCAAGGTTTGCACCTTTACCTCCGACCGAAGGAATGTCGCTTTTGTCGATCTCGTTATAAAACAGTATCAGAGGCTTTTCGGCAGGCATCACTTCACTATATCACTTTTCTAGTTCCTTTTTGAAGTAGTCAACCCAGGGGATCGGCAAGGGATCAATCTCATAAAGCGCCGCTAGATAATACTGTAAATATGAACCCAGGGCTAAAAGCTCAAACACTTGCGCAAGCTTAGTCTTCGAACTTAATTTATATGAAGAATATCCAACTTCATTTTTATCCAAAACTTTTTTAGTAATGGGATAGCGGGATTTTACTCTTGCTTCAAAAAGATCCGACTCAAAAAACAAAAACTGCCAATATTCTTTTGCTTTGGCGGGGTTCCTTAACCCCTCCATCAAATGGTGGTTCAGCTCCGGGATATCAAAAAGCAGGGCAAAAGTCTTAGCGGACTCGTTTAGCTGATTTTTAACCGCATGGGCCGCTCCCGCCAAGTGCTCACTTGTAGTCAAAATCGGCATTTTATTTTTTAATTCATGCGCTAGTCTTTTGGCAGGGTTATCGGATTCTAATTTATCTATGGCAAAATCCATTAACATTTTGCGCGTGTTTTTTATTACTTCTTCCACTTGAGAATTGGATAAATGGATAAATTCACACCTGGACAGGATCCCTAAAATGGCCATCACTGAATATCCAAGCCCCATCCTCGGCTGCCCGGCCGGATTATGAATGGGGTCAAATACAAAAGAATCAAAATTTTCTTTTTTGGCCATCTCTGCAAGCTTTCCACCGGTACAAATCGCAAAAATCTGGCATTTTTTAGATAGAGCTTTGTCGGCTGCAGCTAAAGTCTCCTCAGTATTTCCAGAGTAGGAAGAAACGATAACTAAAGTTTTAGGTCCGACGTAGTTTGGCAGTTCATAACCGGTAAATACTTCTATTGGAACCCTAACCATTGATGGACTCAATGCATCCACAATTCGTCCACCAAGAGCGGATCCGCCCATCCCGCAGACCACAACTTCATTAGCCATAGAACACTTTTCGGGCAAAGGCAAATTAGCAATCCCAATCCAGGCAGCTTCCATTTGATCAGAAAACGCTCTGATAGATCCCAAAACATTGCCCCTGTCAAGGGCTTTTAATTTCGTAAAATCATCAAGGTTAATCATTGGCAGCTATTTTCGTTACTAACCTAATTCCCTCCTCCAGTAATTTTTTCGCCTTGTCATTATCTTTTGATTCCGCAAAGACTCGAAACTCGGGAGCATTTTGCGAAGATCTAAATAAAAGCCAAGTATCGCTATCTATCCATATTTTTAATCCGTCTGTTTCATCTATTTTGCTGCTGCCAAATTTTTCCTTTGCCTTTTTTAAGATTTCTTCTTGTTGTTCCCATTTGTAATCAACCTTTGTCCTGTGCATGTAGTATTTGGGCAACTCCCCGACCATTTCAGAAAATGTCCCCCCGAACTTTGAAAATATACCAAGCATCGTCATGACAACGGACCCCCCATCCCTCGTGTACATTTTTTCTCCAAAAATTGCTCCGCCATTCTGCTCAAAGCCAAAATTAGCCCGCCGTTTTTTCATTTCACCGATTACATAAGGAGATCCAACTTTAGTCTTATAAACGCTCTTTTTAATAGAATCCACTACTTGAGAAGCCGCGACAGTTGTCACCACGCTACTCCCCGGCAAATGGTTTGCAATCAAAGTACAAGAATATTCACCCGTGACAAATTCACCAGTTTCGTCGATAAAGACAGATCTATCTCCATCTCCATCAAAGGCGATGCCAAAATCACACTTTTCTGAAACGACCGCTTTTTTTAACTCTTCAATCTCCGCCTTGTCATCTGTATCAGTATCGCGGGCAATAAAATCTTTTTCCGTACTGCAATTTATCTTTACCACTTCAAATCCCAGCTCACCTAATAAATCAGGAAAAACTACTGTTTGGGCACCATTTGCACAATCCACGGCAATTTTCCACTTTGGAAGTTTCAAATTAATCTGCTCGACCAACATTTTTTTATACAAATCCTTCGCCCTTGTTTCCTTTTTAACTACAACCTCCAGTGAAGATCCTCCTTTATTTTTGTTCTCCTCATAAAGGCTTTCAATTTCTTCCATGTCCGAAGCCGAAATCTCCTCGTTATGAGCATAAAACTTTACACCGTTAAGCTCCGGGGCGATATGGCTCCCAGTGATCATGATTGCCGCCTTTATTTCAGTGGCAAGAAGGAGCCAATTAATCGACGGGATAGGAGTAATCCCTTCGTCAAATAATGGCACGCTGCCACCGGAAAGCCCACTCAAAAGATCTTCTTTTATCCTCGGACCAGACTTTCTGGGATCCATCCCCACCGCTATTGGCCCTAGTTCCCCATGGCCCCTCAAAAACTCTATAAAAGTAAGGGCGATGTCATAGCAAAATTGCGAGGTAAACAACTCTTCAGCATTACCCCGAATCCCACTTGTCCCAAAAAGTTTTTTATCCATTAATAGTCATCTTAATTCTCGCGTTATAACTAGGTCAATACCACTAGCCAAATCTTCCTTTCCCAATTTTGACAATATGTCTACCCTAGATAATTTATCAATCATTGCCTTTATTCTTTCAGCTGTCAAACGCTCGGATTGGCGTTTTAACTTACTAACTCTCCAAGAAGGATATCCAAGGCCGACAGCATTAGACGAAACCCAATAAAGATCCCTTAAGTGCCTTGCCAAGACGGCTAAGACAAATTCTTGACCATCACGCTTTACTAATTCATGAAATAAATTATTAAAAGTTTTTGAATTTCCCGGGATGATCGAATCAAGCATATTAAATATGACTTTAGGAAGGGCAAATTCCTCTAATTTAGCGCCCTGGGGGAGAGATTTTATAAATCTTGCAGGCGCCTGCGACTTCATATATAAAAGAAGACTCCCTGGGAAAACCTCGCCTTTCTTTTTTATCCACTGAAGATCTTTTGCGGAAATCTTCGTCGCATTTTCAACCACATATAGGGTATTTTTGGCAAAAAGTGAACCAGAAGTAAATTTATTTAGAAAACTTTCCTTATTGGTTTCGCTAAACCTATTTACTTCCCACCCGCGCTTTTTGACGTTTTCAATTATAGCAAGCAATCTCTTGCGAGATTTACTAACATCATCACCATGTACTAAAACCAGTTTCATTATTTTTTGATCGATTTATAAGTGTTTGCCATTTTCTTTAATTTATCATGAAAATTATTTTTCCCCCGCCTTGTATGGGGGACTAATGCACCGGAAAAATTTTTAGGGATATGGGCTAATTCATGAAGTAGAACATAATCTTTTTTTTCATCACTCAGATTATCGAATTTTTCAGCTAAAACCTCGATGATATAAAGAGGCGGTTTGTCTAGTGCTTGTTGCCAAATCCTGCTAAATCCCCATATCCTGGCATAGGCCCTCGCCTTGGAATTATTCGAGCGATAACAATAAACTCTTGAAGGATCAACCCAGTCCATCTCGACCGCGAGAACAATTTTTTTAAGTCTTTCACTAATGTCGTGAGCGTCCTCCCACGTTAATTTAAGAGACTTTGAAAACCTCAGCGCCTTCTTTGACTTCCTTCTCTGTTTTAAGCCCAATATCATCACCTTTTTTTGCCTTCTTTACCTCCTTATGCTCAATTTGTATTGAGGAGACTTCTTGTTCAAAGAGTTCCTCCCCGCCTCTCTCAAATCTGATTCTTTCTCCAACAGTGAGGTCGCCAGTAAGCTCCAAGACCGCAACGCCAATCTTACTATAGTAGTGGGTGACCCTTCCAATTTTTTTACCGCTCAATTTTATCACCTCCTTTAAGAGTATAGATATGACACAGTGATACGGCCAAAGCGTCAGCCGCATTGTCAAAATGAGTCTTCTTCTTCGCTTTACTTTTTACTTTAGCTCCGAAAACTTTCCTTAGCGAACGCTGGATATCTTTCTTGTCCGCCCGTCCATTCCCAGCGACCATTTTTTTAATAGTCCCAGGAGCATATTCAAATACCGGCAAATTTGCTTCTGCCGCACTTAATAGCATCACTCCCTGTGCTTGCCCTACTCTAATTGCAGTCTTTGCGTTGGTAGCAAAGAATAATTTCTCCATCACAAATACGTCGGGTTTATGTAGAGCAATCAGCTTCACTAATTCGCTATGAATATACATGAGTCTTTTTGAAGGAGACCCGTCTTTGTTTGTCTCGATCAGATCAAATTTTCTGGCAGTAATTTTATCTTCAGAATATTCAACAATTCCATATCCAGTCGTTGCCGTCCCAGGATCAATCCCTAAAATCACCATTCTGTAAGTATAACAAAGGAATCAAAAAAAATACCGTCAGTATATTTTGTGTCTACACTGACGATATATATTAGGGATGGTAGGTCTTGCGCCTACATTACGTCTGAACGTAAACCGTTACAACTTTTTTCAGCAGTGTAAAGTTTTTCCGTAACGTGCTTTAACTTCTTCAGCCACACCCCCTTAAATTGGGCCTGGAAGGGATCGAACCTTCAGTTCTCAATTGACAACCGAGCGTTCTACCGACAACTTTGAACTACAGACCCTTTTGTCAGGAAATTATACGAGATATCGTAAACTTGTCAAGAAATTACTTTTTCTTCTTTGGAGATGATTTCTTTTGTGAAGAAGGTTTCTTTTTAGCGGCTTCTTTAGCAAGCGCCCGTTTTTTTGCCCGAGAGTAGATTAATTCAATATCTTTTTTACTTTTATTGCGAATATAATACAATTTGGCTCTGCGGACCCCGCGCATCCCCTCACGGACCTTTTCGATCTTTGTGATTAAAGGAGAGTGCAAGGGGAAAATTTGCTCAATCCCAACTTTTTGAGTGCCGATTCTCCTTACAGTGAATGATTTACCCGTTCCTCTTCCACGAACACCGATAATGGTCCCCTCGTAAACCTGAATTCGATCGGCAACTTTATGATGGATCTTAACCACATCCCCAACCCCAAAAGATTGTTCTTTAAATTCAATTGACAATGCCATAGAGAGCTAGTTTACTTTATAATTGGCCTTATAATCAAGCAAATTTGAAATTTTCTCACTAAGTTCTACACTCCAACTAACCATGAGCGGCGAATTTACCTCAATTTTAGGCCCCAATAGCATAAAGGCGACAGGTTTATCCCCAGGATTTTTTTCGAGAATTGATTTAAGCATGATTAATTTTTTACTGCTAATCCCTTTGGGGATATCAATTATCATCTTATTGTCACCAGACAATCCATCCTTTGTCTTAAACGAATTCACTAAAATCGCACGGCTATCCTCCCGAGTATCAATTTTGCCTTCTACGAGCAAAATGTTATTTTCTTGCCAAATATTTATGGATTCATTGAAGAGCTTCGGAAATATCACTAAATTTATCGTCCCAGTACCGTCTTGAATTTGTGCAAAGGCCATTTTAGCACCAGAGCTTCTAGTCGTCACTACTCTCACGCTGCAAATCATTCCAGCTACTGAAACACTCTCCCCGCTATTCGTAAGCTCTACTAAATCAATCACCCGGTGGCTAGAATATTCCCCAAGACCTCCAATCCTTTCCTCAATGGGTTGAGCAGATAGGCTTAGGCCTAAAAGTTCTCTTTCAAATACATTTATTTCTTCCTCCTTAAACTCCTCAATCTCCGACTCAATCTTATGGATAACTAAACTCTCAGCTCTCTTTTCCTCATTTTTTGAAGATGGCTCTGAAAACAAATCCTGTTGACCATTTTGGGATCTAGGCTTAACTTTGCTTCTAATTTCATCAAGCTTCGATAGTACAGCGGCCCTAGCTCCAAAAATCGAGAGCGCGCCTACTTTTACCAAGCTCTCCATTACCTTTTTATTTACTTTTCGGGCATCCACCCTGGAACAAAAATCCACAAGTGATACAAACTCGCCTTCTTTCCTGGCTTCCAAAATCGAAGTAATCGCCGCATCGCCCACATTCTTTATCGCTGAAAGTCCAAATAATATTCCCTTATCTCCAAGAGATTCCTTATCCTCAATGATCTTAAATCCTACATTGCTGATATTTATATCAGGCGGGTGTATGTTTACACCCATCCTGCGGCATTCATTAACGGCCTGCGATATTTTATCAGTATCATTTGATTCGGCAGTTAGAAGAGCCGCCATAAACTCAACTGGGTAATTAGCCTTCATATACGCGGTTTGATAAGCGACCATCCCATAGCTTGCGGCGTGGGCCTTGTTAAATCCATACCCCTGAAAAGGCTCGAAAAGTTTCCATAGCCCCTCAGCTTCTTCTTTAGTCATCTTTGAGTGACTGATGCACCCTTTAACAAAAATTTCGTGTTGCTTGGCCATTTCCTCCGGGATTTTTTTACCGACTGCTTTTCTAAATTTATCTACTTCCTCCCAGTCATACCCAGCAAGCTCCAAAGCCGTATATAAAAGATCATCCTGATAAACTAAAACGCCAAGCGACTTGTCCAAAAACTTTTTCATTTTGGGGTGATAATAAGTTACTTCTTTTTTGCCGTGTTTTCTGGCGATATATTCGTCAATATTTTTCATCGGTCCTGGCCTAAACAGTGCTACCATGATCATCAAATCTTCCACACTCTCAGGCTTTAGCTCCACAAGATAACGGGTCATCCCGGAGCCCGACATTTGAAAAGTTCCCATCGTGTCTCCTCTGGCGAGCATGTCGTAGGTCGCCTTGTCATCCAAGGGGATTGTCGTCAAATCAACCGTGATGTTCCTTTCTTTCCTAACACGTTCAACGGCTTCCCGCAATATTGATAAATTCCTGATCCCCAAAATATCAAGCTTAACTAACCCTATGTCCTCACAGGCGTGCATCTCATATTGAGTAATTATTTTGTCGCCGCTTGGCTCTTTTTGTATAGGGACAAAATCGTTTAGCTCAGTCGGAGAGATCACTACCCCCGCCGCATGAACAGAGATATGTCTTGCATTGCCTTCAACTTGCTTGGCCATTTCGATAATTTTCTTTGCATCACGATCGCTATCATATAAATTTTTAAGCTCTTTGCTATCCTGTAGTGCTCTTGCAATCGTCATCGGGAAACCCTGAGAACCCATGGGAATTAATTTAGAAATCCTATCACCAATTTCATATGGATACCCCAATACCCGCGCGATGTCTCGGACCGATCCTTTGGCAAGCATCCGTCCAAAAGTACATATCTGAGCAACTTTGTCTTGTCCATATTTTTTTCTCAAATAAGCAAGCATTTCCTCGCGTTTGTCATCGGCGATATCCATATCAATATCTGGTGCACTTGGCCGAAAGGGATTTAAAAATCTCTCAAAAGGAAGCCCATATTTAATTGGGTCAACAGTTGTAATTCCCAAACTAAATGAAACAAGGGAGCCTGCCGCAGACCCTCTCGTGTTAATAGGTATTCTTCGTTTTTTGGCCCACTTAGCCATATCTTGAAATATCAAAAAGTAGGCAGCATAGCCCTTTTCGCAAATTACCTTAAGTTCGTACTCAAGCCTCTCTGTAAGCTCCTTTGTAACTTTGTTATATTTTTCTTTTAACCCCTTCTTTGCACTTTCCCTCAATGTGGCTTCTACTGATTTTTTACCCTCCATCACAACCTCGGGAAAATAAAATTTTCCCGTTTCAATTTCTAGATTGCACTTATCAGCTAATTTTCTAGTATTATCCAGAGCCTCTGGTAGCTTCGGGAAAAGTCTTCTCATTTCTTCCGGCGAAGTAATATAAAAACTAGGAGAATCAATAAATCTTAGCCTTTTAATATCCGAGACATTTTTCCCCGTCGAAACACACACGAGAGCATCCTGAGCATTGGCATCTTCTTTTTTAATATAATGAGCATCATTTGTCGCGATTATTGGAACGCCATATTCACGGCTTAATTTAACCACTCCCTCATCCATTTTCTTCTCCGCGGCAGACTGTTTTCTAAGCTCTTCTCTAATTTCTTGGTCACTAGCTTCGTTGATGTACTTTTCATATTCATGATTTTGGACCTCCAAATAGTAGTCCTCTCCAAATACATCCAAATGCCACTGAATCGCTTTCTTGGCCCCCTTAAAGTCATCATTTATGATGTTTTGGGCTAGCTCCCCCGCTACACAAGCAGAAGTACAAATTAACCCCTCTGAGTATTTCCTCAAAGTCTCATGATCCACTCTCGGGCGGTAATAATACCCTTCTAAATGGGCGATAGAAGAAAGTCTCATCAAATTTTTATACCCCTTATTATTTTTAGCTAATAATAAAATGTGATAAGCCCTTTTTTTACTTCCCTCACCTCTTAACTTATGGTCTTCCGGCGAGACGTATCCTTCCATTCCAATGATTGGCTTTACTCCCTCTTTATTTAGAGCCTTATAAAACTCAATCGCTCCATACATTGCGCCATGGTCGGTAATAGCAAGAGTATCCATTCCTAATTCTTTGACATGCTGGACCAAGGGCTTCACCTTACTCAAGCCATCCAGAAGCGAGTACTCTGTATGAACATGCAAATGCACGAAGTTTTCAGCCATCTTATGCATTGTAATCGTTCCTTATTTTTTTTCCAACCGTTTAAGAAGTTCGGTTCTCACCAATCCAACTTCTCCTTTTCCCTTGAGATACCCTTGGGCTTTACCTATTAAAAAACCAATGACGTTTGTCTTCCCTTTTTTATAATCATCGACTGCTTTTTTATTCCCGTTAATGACCTTGTTTACCGCCTTCTCTATTTCGGCTTGGCTTGCGTAATCTTTTTTGGTAACTTCTACCAATTTCTTCACCATATCGGCTGGTGATGAGCTTGATCTATCCAAATTATTATTAAGCATGGCGCTTGCAATCATTTTCGAATCTATTCCTTGTGCTTTTCCAATTTTTACAGCTAATTCGAAAAAATCAGCGCGGTCCTGGTCATTCACTAATAAATCGACATAATTGTCAGGAAGTTTATAACTATCTTTAAACCGCATTTGTTTTTCTTTTGGCAATTCCGGGATTAGCTTCTTTATTCTTGCAATTGCGGCTTTATTAATAATTAAAGGGGGGATGTCTGGCTCGGGCATATAGCGGTAGTCTTCTGACCCTTCTTTCGACCTCTGGCTGAAAGTTTTTTTGTTGTAATCATCATATCCTCTTGTTTCTTGATTCACTTTTTCCCCGCTATCTAATATCTCGCTTTGTCTTTTAATCTCGATACTTAGAGCCTTTTGCAAAAACTTAAAAGAATTAATATTTTTTAGCTCCACTTTGTAATCAGGCAGTTTTACCCTTTTATCCTCTCGCCCTTTCACTCTACCAAGGGATATGTTTGCTTCCAACCGCAAGGACCCCTTCTCCATATCCGCAGAAGAAATGCCAAGGTATCGAACTAAGTGCCTTAAATCTCTCAAAAATTCATCAACTTCTTTCGGGCTTTCAAAATCAGGATCAGTAACAAGCTCGACAAGCGGCACGCCGCTTCTATTAAAATCCACGAGGGTTACTTTTTCTCCGTTAACTTTGCGGTGGATAAGTTTCCCGGTATCTTCTTCCATATGAACCCGCGTGATACTAATTTTTTTGTGATTGTCTAAAGTCCACTGGCCGCCAAGGCAAACTGGTAAATCATACTGGCTAATCTGGTACCCCTTAGGAAGGTCTGGGTAGTTGTAGTGCTTTCGGTCAAACTTCGAAAATTCCGGGATTTTACAGCCCAAGGCTATCCCAAGTTTAATAATTGAATCAATCGCCTCCGAATTTGTGTAAGGAAGCGCCCCTGGAAGTCCTAAACAGATAGGGCATACTTGAGTATTTGCCTCCTTAGCAAAATGCTCGGCAGGGCAACTGCAAAACATCTTCGATTTTGTTGAAAGCTCAATGTGAACTTCTAATCCAATTACAGGTTTATACTCCATTTTTAAATATTATCGGCATATAATAATGCAGTAGTCCAAGCATAGACAAAGTTATCCCCCCCATCACGACCATCAACACTTGGACTCCAAAAATCTCGGTGATGGTTGCTCCAAAAAGGACTGGCAGAACAGTAATTATGGAGGTTATAAACCAAAAATTACCAAAAACTCTCCCTGTATATTTCGCCGGAGTATGCTCCTGTAAAAAAGTCAAAGAGGGGACAAGGGCACTCACATAAGATACTCCAGCCGCAAAAAAACAAATGATCGCGACGATTTTCCCCGACAAATTGCCCAACAAAGGTACAATTGCCGGCATAAGGACGAGTCCCGTTCCAAGGACAATTAATGAAATTTCGATTAATCTTTTTTTGCGCCATTTTTTAGATAACAATTTCGAAGTGAGAAAAGTCCCAACCAGTGCCCCCACTCCAGCTGGTACAATCGCCATCAATCCCACCAGTGATGGCTTTGTGCCAATCACTTCTATGCCAATTTCCGGAAGATTAATAAAAAGGATCGTCAAAGAAGCTTGCAAAAAAATCAAAAATGCAAAGGGATAAAAGACGTCCTTCTTTCTCCTAATAAATTGGTACCCATCAATTATTTTTATAAAAAACTGGACCATCGTCTCCTCAAAACTATAAACCTCCCCTTCGGTTTCGACCTTAATGCTTGGAAGTCGAGAGACGCTAAAAAATGCTAAGATTAAGAAAAATGAACCCAATAGAGCGGCTGTCCCAAATCCAAAAGCTTCCCCGGCAAGGCCCGCAAAGGCAAAGGCCGAGAGGACCGCTACCTGCTGGGAAATGAAAAATATACCGTTTGCTTGAGGAAGATTTTGTTTCTTTACTAAAATCGGAAGGGAAGATGATTCCGCAGGAGTATAAAACTGATTAAATAACGAATACCCTAAAACAACACCGTAAGACAAGTAAAAGATCCTTTGATAGGTTAAGGCAAATAAAAATATTATCACTGCCTGTGCAAAATTGGTGATCATCAGTATTTTTCTTCGGTCAAATAGGTCAGAGGCCACCGCACCCAAAGGCCCTACGATCATCGCCGGCAAAGCGCTAGCCACCCAGACAAACGACGCTGCCATTGTCGATCCGGTAAGCTCATAAATCCTAAGGAGGACCAAAAAAGTCATTATATTTACGGTTAATTGGCTTAAGATCTGTGATCCCCATAAATATCTAAAGTTGGAATTTGATAGATTGCTTATTTTCATAAATTTGGTGTTTGAAGGTGCCAATCAGTAGCTTCTTGGTAACGTTTACCAAGATCAAATAAAACGTTCTCGGAAAACCTCGGACCAATTAACTGCATGCCGACTGGTAATCCCTTCCCAGAAAAGCCAACAGGGAGAGACATTGCCGGAAGCCCGGCAAGGCTCGCCGGCGCGGTCAAGGCATCTGCCATATACATCTCAAGCGGCTCATTTTTCTCACCCAATTTAAAAGCAGGAGTGGGAGAAACCGGTGTCAAAAGCGCATCAACTTTTTCAAAAGCACGATCAAAGTCATTAATAATTTTTGACCGGATTTTCATTGCCTTAAGATAGTAGGCATCATAATACCCTCCCGAGAGGACATAAGTCCCAAGCATTATCCTTCTTACCGCCTCGTCCCCAAAGGCTTTCCTACTCTTCCCATACCTCACACCGTCATACCTTGCGAGATTTGAAGAGACTTCTGCCGGCTGAATAATATAATAAGTGGGAATAGCATATCTGGTGTGCGGCAAGCTCACCTCGACAAATTTAACACCTTTAACCTTACTTTTGGCGGCATTAATTAACTCTACAATCTCTCGATCTATTCCTAAACCGTAATACTCTTTTGGAATACCAATATTCAAAGCTTTATTTTCTTTATACTGATCCTTGATAGTGCCATCTTTGCCGTCTTTTCCCTTAATGACATTAAAAATTATTTCACTATCTTCAGCAAACCTAGTAAGGTGACCAACAGTATCCAATGAAGACGCCATTGCAATCACCCCATACCGAGAAACTGCACCGTAAGTCGGCTTTAAACCCACTAAATTACAAAAGCCCGCCGGCTGTCTGATGGAGCCGCCCGTATCTGTCCCCATACTGGCCATGCACATCTGGGCAGATACTGATACGGCTGAGCCGCTCGAAGACCCGCCTGGGACACGGCTTGTATCCCAAGGATTTTTTGCTGGGCCAAAATCAGAGTTCTCACCACTGGCACCATGACCCCAAGCATCACAATTTGTTTTTCCAATTATTATCGCCCCTGCTTCTTCTAATTTATTCACCACAGTCCCCGAAAAGGGCGGAATATAATCACTGAGCACTTCCGACCCGGCAGTTGTTCTTATGCCTTTAGTAGAAAACAAATCCTTAAGCGACAATACCACCCCCATTAGAGGGAACTCTTCGAAAGCTTTGGGGTTAGTTTGAATTATTTCATTAAGTATTTTTGTCTTCTCAAAAGCAAAATCCTCACAGATTGTCGTAAAAGCGTTTAGAGTGGGGTTAAGTTTTTTAGCTTGCCCAAGATAAAAATTCACCAACTCCGTACAATTATATTTTTTTTCCTTCAGATCGCCTTGTACACCTTTTATGGATAGTGGAGGTCTCATTCTTTAGTGAGTAAAAGTGAAACTACAAAATAATTATTATGCGTTTTATCGGTATTAGACGTTGATTCAGACACTGACAACTGATCCTCGGGTCTAATTAAATCTATCCTTAAGACATCAGTAAGCCCTGTAGTTTGGCTCGTTGGCTCAACATCGTCGGTATTAACTTTTTTAATTTCTTCAAAATAATTAACAACTAAGGAGAGCTGCTTTTCAAATTTAGAATAGTCTTTTTTTTGTAGATTCAGCCCGGCGAGGTCTGCGATATGCCGGACATCAAATTTGTTGCTCTTATCCATTTAGCTAGTTTACAGCGAGTTATCTCATTTTCTCAAGCGCTAAGATGCGCTCAGCTAGCGGGGGATGAGTATTAAATAGCCCCGCAAACTTACTCACAGCACCTTCTTTCTTGCCCAAAAAAGGGCTCACGATGTACATATGAGCGGTGGCTTTATTGGCAGCTTCCAATGGCTCGCGGTCTCCCCCTAGTTTTTTCAAAGCGGAAATAAGGCCGCTTGGCTGACGAGTAATCGCAACGGCGCTAGCGTCGGCCAATAATTCGCGCCGCCTTGATATTGCCAGCTGGATCAATTTCGCAATCACAGGCGACAATATCGCAAAAATGATCCCAACCACTATGATGATAATCCCCAATTGGCCAGACTTCCTGTCACTTGAATCCCTTCTCCCGTAATAGCTCATTCTCAAAAACATATCCCCCAAAAGAGCTACCGTCCCGACCATAACGGCAACAACCGACATTAGCCTAGTGTCATAATTTTTGACATGAGAAAGCTCGTGTGCGACAACTCCCTCCAGCTCAGTCCTATTTAGCTCAGCCAATAGTCCGGTTGTGGCAACAACAACGGCATGCTTTGGATCCCGCCCTGTCGCAAAGGCGTTCATCGCCGTGTCGTCAATTACATAAAGCCTTGGAACAGGAAGACCGGAAGCGATACTCAAATTCTCAGCGACTGTAAAAAAATCAAAATCCCGTTTACGATCAGCCGGGCGGGCACGAGAAATTGATAATATAATTCGATCCGAAAAGTAATAACTTCCAAAGCTCATGAATCCTGAAATAATGAGCGCCACGCCGACAATCCCCAATCCACCTGGCTCATATCCAAGATACACAGAGAACGCTTGCGACAGGATGTAAATAGAAACCGCCGCGAAAATCAAAAAAACCCCGACAACAAACCAGCTTTTTTGCTTATTGCTTGCAGTTGCTTCGTAGATGTTTTGCATTTTACAAGTTCACTTTCGGCGACTTCATCTCAGATTGAGAAACTTCCACATGCTCACCGCTTTCAGGGGTAATCAATCCCGGCAACTCGCTAAACCCAAACATATTTGCGACGATGTTTGACGGAAGGCTCACCCGGCGCACATTATAATCTGCCGTTAGGTCAATAACCAACCTTCTCGCATACATTATTTTGTCGCTTGTATCGCGAAGTTCATCCATCAACTTAACTACAACTTCCGATCCCTTAATCTCAGGGTTATCTTCTACGGCAATTTTCAATGAAGGCAATATTCCTGCCAGCCTGCTCCCCGCGTCTGCCATTTTTTGGACATCTCTAGATTTTACCGCAGCAGAAATGGCTTTTCTTGCCTCAGCAAGTTCTTTAAATATTCCCTTCTCGTGCTTCAAAAAGCCCTTGGCGCTGCTTTCCAAATTCGGGATCAAATCAGCTTGCCGCTTCAGTTGATTTCCAATTTCTTGTACCGCCGCTTTAATCCTGGCCTTGCTGGAAACAAAGAAATTGTAAGTCATGGCGACCCAAATCCCAACAACTACTAATAATACTAATGGTAACAATAATATCTGCATCTCACTCACCCCCTTTTAAAACCTTCTCAAATTCTACCAGAGTCCTTGCATTTATTATATCTTTTCTTTCTGCCCAGCCTCGGCGGGCAACATCTACCCCATATCTCATATTCTCAAGTGAACGAACATGATGTGAATCTGTCCCGAGGGTTAGCGTTACCCCGGCTTTGACTGCCTCACGGACAAGATAATCAGGAAGGTCCAGCCGAGTGGGCTCAGCATTTATCTCGATCCACCTATTATTTTCCCTGCAAAATTCAAAAATTTTAGTCCAATCGAGCTCTACTCCCTCTCTTTTGTTTATTCTCCTTGCTGTGGGGTGAGCGAATATTTTCACCTTCGGATGAGAAAGTGCTGATAAAACGCGGGCGGTCATGCTCTGCCGGCTTTGAGCAAAACTTGAATGGATCGAAACTAAAGCAAAATCTAATTCCCCTAGGGCCTTATCGCCAATAGCCAATTTCCCATCGGGCAAAATATCAACTTCCATACTATTAAAAATTTTAATCTTTGTGTTGACCCGATTTATAGCTTCGCGTTTCTTTTTAATTAGCTCAATTACTTTTCTTTCGTTATGGCCCCTTTGGCTTGGGTTATGCTCAGTGAAACCAATATACTGATATCCTAGCTTTTCGGCTTTTTTAGCAATTTCCACCATTGAAGAGTCACCGATATCATGGCTCGTTTCGATATCAAAATCAGAATGGATCTGTAAATCGGCTTTAATGTCGCTTAATTTAAGTAGATCCGGCAATTTATTAGCCTTGGCAGCTTCGATCTCGCCCGCGTCCTCCCTTAGTTCAGGCGGTATCCAACTTAAAGCGAGAGATTTATAAAAACTTTCTTCATCTTTAAAATTTTTAATTTTAAATTTTAAATTATTAATTCCCTTAATCCCATACTCAGACAAACTAAGCCCTTTTTTCTGGGCAATTTCCCTCAGGGCAATATTATGATGCTTCGATCCAGTGAAGTGTTGCAGTAGAGATCCAAATGAATCATTCTCCGTAGCCATCAGGTCTACTTGGATATTATTTGGGAGCACAATTGAAGCCTTATGCGGGCCTTTCCCTAATGTCCTCGTCTTATTCGGGTACTCAATAAAATGATCCAATATGCTCTCTGGATTTTTGGTCGCAACAGCAATGTCTATGTCTCCAACGGTCGACGCTCTCCTTCTTAAGCTTCCCAAAACTTCAATTTTCTCGACAGATTTATTTTCACTAACCCACCCAACTACGTCTCTTGCAATATTTTCAGCTTGTGAAATAAGCATTCTCTCCTTCGGCCTGGCTTCATGCTCTTTAATAGATTTTGCAATCACCTTCTGAGAACCCTCTCCAAACCTCTCAATTTCAGCAATTTTCCCCGATTTTGCGCTTTTGGAAAGCCGCTTTATTGCTCCCTTGGAACTTTTTATATTAAGTTCTTTGGCTAATTTGATGGCCTTTTTCGGTCCCACTCCGGTAATTTTTAAAAATTCAAAAACAGACGGCGGAACACCCAGAAACACTTTGTTAAAATGCTTGGATTTACCCGTTTTAAAAATCTCATCCAAATGTTTGGCAATATTTGGACCAATTCCCGGGACATCCTCAAGTTTCCCGTCGTCCCAAAAATCCTTTACCTCGCTCCCTAAATGCTCGATCGCGGCTGAAGCGCGATCATAAGCAATACTCCTAAATTTATTCTTCTGCTCGTCTTTTATTTTATAGGCGGCGGAAGCGGCCGCAAGAAGATCGGCGACCTCACGATTAGACATATTTTTATGGATCCTCACGGTCTCATTTTATACCAACCAAGACTTGCATAAAAGCTTCTAATATATTACTTTGGGAAGGGTTGCACTTAACAGTTCATGTCTTGGAGGATACAAAATGACACCTCAAATTGGGTCTGTTTGCGAGGACTGCGTAGCCAAGGATAAGATCAATCCAGGCAAGATGGTCATAAACTCATTGGGAGATATTGTTTGTTCTCTCTATGGATATGGCCATGGACATTTCGCCAGAGAAAGAATAGCAAAAGAAAAGGAAGCCGAAAAAGCTGAAACCGCCTGAACCTCAACCCCCCCTTTTTTTTAAATTCTGGAATAATTAGGCTAAAAATTGTACAATAAGGTGTTTTGGGGCTGTAGCTTAGCGGTTTAAAGCGCTTCCCTGTCACGGAAGAGATCAGGGGTTCAAATCCCCTCAGCCTCGCCCATATAAAATCATCTTTATCCCCTCAATACTTTAATCCATTAAAGTGATGGAAAGATCGGCAAAATCACTACTTGACAATATCAAACTAAATCATTAGATTCATTTAAGTTAATTGCCCTACAAGGAGGTGAATAAATTTGCTTAAATCATTACTTAAGATCTTTAAACTAAACGAGTCGAGCATCAGCACTATTTTGGGAATTTTTGTTATCGTTGTAGTTGGCGTTTTAGTAGTTAACTACTTCCGCAATTTAGATTCTGGAACCACTCTTCCCTCAGGAGTTTCAGTTAGTGACGAAGTAACTCTTCCGGCTACTCACACAGTAGTCCGCGGAGAAACACTTTGGTCTATCTCCGAAAAGTATTATAAAACTGGATATAACTGGGTGGATATCGTGGAAGAAAATAATCTAACAAGCGCCGACGATATTGCTGAAGGACAGACGCTCGTTGTTCCAAACGTCCCTGCTAGGACCTCCGAAGTGGCAGAGGTAGCCACCCCAGAGGCGACAGCAGTGGCCGTAGCTACACCACAGCCCTCAGCGACACCAGAAATTGCTCCCACAACGACAAAAGGAGGACTCACAACTTCCTCCTCATACACTGTTGTAAAAGGGGACACGCTTTGGGATATAGCGGTAGCTCAATATGGGAATGGATATAAATGGGTAGAAATTGCCAGGGCAAACAAACTGACGAGCCCCGATCTTATTCATCCCGGGAATGTGTTTGTATTACCTTAAGATGTTATAATTTACCTGCCTAAGCGGGATTAGTACAATGGTAGTACGCCACCTTCCCAAGGTAGAGACACGGGTTCGATTCCCGTATCCCGCTCCATATCGGACTAGTTTTGTAGTAGTTAAAAATCTCCCCCTAAAATCAAGATTCTCCCGAGTTCGAGCCTTATATTTTGCAAAAATTGCGTTAGCCTGGAGAGTCGCAACACTGGTAACGGGAATCGAACCTGTACTAGCAGTCAATGTAGATTTCTGCTAATATCAGATCCAATTATGAGTACTATTACTCCCTTCACTAAAGGGTATTTTGGAGATGTTTTGCGCTCCCAAAAGGAGAAACTCAAAAACAAAATTCACTCAGAAGAGACAGGCTACATTCTGAATATAAACGAGAATGAATATGTTGAACATTTAGTTTCTGAGTTTTCTATAGATCCTCCAATACTAGATATCGAAAACAAGTTTATAACCCATGAAGAAAAAATGATTCCTGCTGACAGACATCCTCGAGAAAGTTTTTTTATTACTGACAATAAATCTTATCCAAGGCAAGCTATTAAATACCACTTACCCTTCAACGGCGAGATTGAAGTAATAAACTTCAAACCAAGTACATCACTTCTATGGACCATCGAGCTTGATCATGAAATTAATGATGATGGAGAGTTTTTATGTTTTGAGATTATTAACTTCACCAATGATGCCGAAAAAACAAAAAGAGACTCAGACCAAAATCTTTCCAATTTACAAAAACAGCTTGGAAATCTTGCAAACGAAGTAAATAATTACAATGCAAGCTTATCAGAGAATGCTAGGATGTTGCTTAAGGAAAGAAAAGAAAGCTTGAAATCTAATAATAGTTTCTTGGACCAGTTGGGTGTCCCCGTCAAAAAAAGAGATAACGTTCCGAGCACATTTTCTATTCCTGCTCCGAAAGCTAAAAAGAAAATTATTCCGAGACCATCTCCAAGCAATTCTGGAACCCCAGATCCAACTCTAGATACTGAAACATATAACGCAATACTTCGTGTTATCCACGATATGGGAAAACAGATTGAAAGAATGCCGGCTGTTTATACCAACAAAGATGAAGAAGGACTGCGAGATCATTTTCTAATAATTCTAGAAACCAACTTTGAAGGATCAGCTACGGGTGAAACGTTCAATAAATCGGGTAAAACAGATATTTTACTTAGACATGACGGAAATAACACTTTTATTGCCGAGTGCAAATTTTGGACAGGGGAAAAGAAGTTTATTGAAACTATCGACCAAATACTCAAATATCTTACTTGGAGAGATTCTAAAGCCTCAATTATGGTCTTCGTAAGAAATGCTGACTTCACTAATGTAATAACTACGGCAAGAGAAGCTGCAAAAAAGCATAGTAACTTTATAAATTTAGAGAGTGAAGAAGCAGAAGGAACAATACAAAGATTCAGATTTCACCTGAATGTCGACACGAAAAGAGAATTGCTACTTACTGTATTGCTGTTTCATTTTCCATAAAAATAAATATGTTAAACAAGAAAAGGTTTAAGAAAAATTGGAAAAAATTCAGAAAACAGGTCCAAACCTACAAGGCTTTCCTGATTATATCCTTCTTAATCTTTGTACTTGCCCATTTTTTTCTCCCCTTAGAAAATCTAAATGCAATAGCTGACAACTTCAACAAAATTAGTATTGGTTTAGCAGCTATCATTGGTGCATATTTTGGTAGTTCTTATTTTAGAGATGAACTGGCACGGAAAAGAAGCATTAAGTATTACCGAGAAAAGTATCCAATTAATGAATACGGCAATAAGTTTAGAATAATAGAGAGCGAAAATGCTCCTGGAGCCATTTATTTACACGATCTAGTTACATTACACAAACATC
The DNA here is from genome assembly GCA_000995185.1 of Candidatus Woesebacteria bacterium GW2011_GWC1_42_9. Classification (GTDB taxonomy): domain Bacteria; phylum Patescibacteriota; class Microgenomatia; order UBA8517; family UBA8517; genus GWC1-42-9. The sequence goes on along the minus strand of LCET01000001.1, from coordinate 187,184 downwards.
ACATTTGGAATATGAAGACGGTTTACGACTTAGGATGGCAAGTATTTAAAAGAGAACGTTTGCCAGAGGATGAGTTTCACTCGATTTTGATAGGTGATCCAATTAGAACTACTGGAGAGTTGGGAGAATAAGAATCTTAACTATTTCTCTAAAAAGGCGACCCCTATGGCTAAGACAAATCACTAACTAATATTTTTGTGTCGTCAGTTCTATTTTTTTGTATTCTTTTCTTGATTAAAATTCTAAAATACGGACATTTACCGTTTATTGACAAATCCTTTTCATCATTTCCTTTTCTGAATTTAATTATTTCGAATTGTTCTGGGTTATATTTATGTAAAAAAGTTATGGGTACGCCCAAAACACCTTCGTAATCCAGAGGAATATCTTTTGTTCTATTTACATTAATTCCATCGTAGTTATCATAATATGGATACTCGATTTCATTTCCAAAATATTTTTTTGTAAGAGTAATGTTTTCATGTCTTTTAGAAGTATCTAAATTAGTTAACCATAAACAATTATTTGGGGAAACTATTCTATTTCCAAGGCTATCAATACGTGCCTCTGTTCCGTAAAGTTCATAATGTTCTGGCACAATAAAACCTGAGATACCTCTACCTAAATTTATTCCTAGCCACGCCTTATTTCCCTTAATTAGTTTAAAAATTTCTTTATAGGTAATAGCGTTAATGTTGCCAATTATTAAAAATTTCTTATCGTATTTAACTAATTGATCTACATATTTCCTAAATAATGAAAATGGTGGATTGGTTACAATAATATCCGCCTGTTTCAATAATTCTATACTTTCTGAACTACGAAAATCCCCGTCTCCTTTAAAGTGGATTATATCATTAGCGCTTGGTTTTATTTTTTCGCCCTGAGTACCTGAATATTCATAAAAAAACCCACTTTCAAATTCTTTATTATTAAATAAATCTCTTTCTTGCTTTCTGTAGCAAGAGGCTATGATTTTTTTTAGCCTCAACTCTTTGAAATTTGAGGAAAAATACTCATAAAAGTTGCTAGTTCTAGGGTCATCGCAATTACAATAAACTACTTTATCTTTAAATCTATCTTTATAATGCTTTAATTCATTTTCAATATCAGAAAGCTGAGTGTAAAATTCATCGCTCTTTGATTCTTTAGCTTTTTGCAGTAATTTATTTGTCGCTTTTCTTGCCATAATCAAATGGTTTTGGTTATTTATCTTTAGTTATCTGGTTAAATATCTCACTTCCTAATACCTGAAGAGAGGTTTTTGAAATCTCAATCATAATGTCAAGCATTTCTCTTACATCCCATTTTTCACCATTACCTTGCGTATATATCGAAGCTGCCTGAAGCATAATGGTTTTATCTTTGTGTTTAACAAATTTATTTTTACATAAATTTGTGTTAATTGGCATTCCATAATTTGCAGAAGTCAATCTATCTAATCTATTTAACATGCCTGAGTTATAATCAAGAGTAACCACCCTTCCATCTGGTCTCTTAATTGAAATAGTTTCAGTAAGAAAATTTGATCCTTCCAAAAATAAGATATAAGGGAAATGGGATTCATGTAGCATAAAGTTGGCGATTTCTGATATATTTTTATGCGATCTTTCTATTGCGTTACCAGCTGCCATCAAGTCTTGATTGTTATTTTTGCCAACTAAATTTCCTTTTTGGATATTTTCAATATCTTTTCCTTGATGCTTAGCTTCTGTTACAAGCAATATTCTCCAAATATCGTTATCATCTTTTACTTCAATTATTCCGCCGTCTGGGATAATGCTTGAATTTGATACAAAAAGGGTTTGCCCTAATTCTGGATCAATTTTCTTTAATGCTTCGTTTATCTCATTCTTTTTTATTGCTGTCCTATGCCTAAAAGTTAATTTAGGAAATTCATTTTCAAGTTGCTCAATTACAAGATGTGAAATTTTACTAACTGTTGTATCGTGGAACTTTGCCTCGTCTCCAAATATACCAACTGCACCTTGGGATTCTTTATGTTGATTAGTTAATCTTTTAGATTGATTCTTTTTTGCCATATTAACCTCTAGTTGATTTTACTACGTTTTAAAAAAAATTTTTGGCGCGGCGGATTTACTCCCCAAACTCCTTCCAACCCGCCTCGCGGGTACAAATACCTCTCATCTGCAGCATATAAAGGCTCGTATATGCCTGTTTTTGTCTCTCCTGATCGCAGACTTTCCCCCTAAACACAAAAAATCATTCATGTACGGATCACAAATGAATTTGTGTCGTCAGTTCCCTAATAGTAAGATACTTTCACTACAGGGATCATTCGGTACCCCAATATTACCATATTTTTCTATCTTCGCGATCTTTACCGAATACCTCCATAAATAGAAACGGATTGATTTTCTCCAGGTAGCCTTTGAAAACGGTAAGCTGTAAAATTAACTCAGGCTGAGTTGTAATGTAGTAACGAAGACCTATTTTTATTTTAGTAATAAGTGACGAATCGGGGTCGAGTAGATACTGTTTGATATACTCGTCCTGGCTAAATAGGTCCGAGCCAATTACGGTTACCAGCTCAATAGCGAAATGGTTTTGTGTTTTCTCCAATTTCCCTCAATAAATCAACATTATCCCGAGTTCTAGCCACTATTTTTAACGTCTTATATTTAGCCTGGAAAAAATCATACCGATAACCGGAGTCGGACCTACGTACTAGAGTTAATACAAAATTATTAATTTACCAGTGTTCTATATCATTATTATCACAACTATACCGAATTATTATCTTTTACCCAGGATATGTTAAGACTAGCCAAAGAACAACACATAGAACAGTGTTGACAAGTGGTATTTTCCTGATGTAAAATGATTAAATAAAGTTATTAAAGAAAGTAAATCTATGACAGAAGAACAACCAACCACTAAACAAGTGAAAACAAAAGAACGTAGTGCATCTTATCCATCAATTACGCTTGAAGATGCTATTAACTATAGCGCTAAGCTTCAAACAGCGTTTAGTAAGTCAGCGTTTAGTAGGGATAACGCTGTTAAGGAAATGGGTTATGAAAAAGTAACTGGCCCAGTTGGAATGAAAGTTGCCTCTCTTGTACATTTTGGCTTACTTGGTCGAGAAGGCAATGCCTATCGAAATACTGACCTCTCCCTCAGTTTTGCACACCCGATTGACGATAATGATCTCCAAACAGCTAAACAGTTAGCTGTTACAGCTCCAAAACTATACAAGACGCTTCTTAATGAGTTTGCCGGCCATGCAGTGCCTACTGCACTAAGCAGTATTCTTGTGCGTAGCCATAAAATTGGTCAGAAGGTTGCAGATAACGTGGCAAACATCTTTCGCAAGTCCATTGAATACGCAGGTGTTTATCAGAATGGAATTGTCTCAAGTGAAATTTTAGTTAAGGATGATGAAGTTGGTATTGATAATGATCCTGTACAAACTCATGCCAATCCTCTAAAAAACGAAACTAAAGGTAGTTATGCTCCAATTACAAATGTGCGACCAGAGATGATTACAGTTGAATTCCCTAGTGGTATCGCTCTATCGTACCCTAAGAACCTCCAATTTGCTTTCAATATGGGTACGTTCAGGGACCAAATGTCTGCATTGGAAAAAGCAGTAGAAGTGGAAATCAAAAAACATGAGTCAAACAACAGAAAAGACGATACTTCTCCCAAAAACTAATTGGAAAAAGGTACTACCCTACATAAGAACTGCTGGCGAAACTGGGGCGATTAGCCATCTTGATCTAGGAGACGACTACCTTTTTTGGGAAGAACTAGGTGTTTTCAGTGATTCGGCAACTGGTGAATTGTCTGAATTGGGTAGAGCTATTTTTGAGTCACTCTTTATCCGTTGTGATGGTGGGGAAAAAGAGTTGCTCAAACAAATGCTTCTATTTTACCCTCCAACTATTGCCATACAACAATATCTTTGGGGAGTTGCCAATATAACAGTTGAGCAAGTTTTAACGGTTCTAAAAACAACGGGATTTTGGTTTTATGATTCGCGAGAACCACTTACGCATTTGCTAGACTTCATGAATTATGCGGAAATTATTAATTACAATAAAAAAACACGGATTGTACGTATTTTGATTTCTCCCGACTCTCCTCAAACACCAAGAAATATATTTATAGATCCTAATCGTCCTTTCTCTAATATCATGTGGATAAAAAAGGTACTGGGTGAATGCGAAGGTGGCATCTACTGGCTTGATAAGCACTTTCAAAAAGAGGCTCTTGAGTGGCTTTGGGCTATTGCTGATGCTAGTAAAATTAAGCAAATACGCATAATATCCCTAGACCTGGGCGAAGGCAATCTTAATACCACTGCTCGGAAAGATCTTACACGATTTAAGCAAGAAATGGCTAATAAGAATATCGATGTTTCCTGGGCTACCATTGACAGCAAACTAGTTCGAGATGCTCACGATCGTTGGATTATTGATGATGTGGATTATGCGAGAAATGTACCAAACGTTAATGCTATTTCGTCAGGTCAAAGGTCAGAAATAAACCTGACTGAGAACTATGATGAAATAAAGAAAGCGTTTGATGAATATTGGAATAAAAGTGTTGAAATAGTTTAAATTTTTGGGTATGTTAACTTTGCCAAAGGCAAATGAACCTTGAAATTATTAATCACTCATTAATATTTTTGATCCTTGCATCGTTTACCAAATACTTCTAAAAATAGAAATGGATTTATTTTCTCAAGATAGTCTTTAAATACGTTTAGTTGTAAAATAAGGTCACTGGTGATGTAGTAGTAAAGACCGATTTTTACTTTGGTAATAAGTGGCAAATCGGGGTCGAGTAGATATCCTTTGATATACTCATCCTGGCTAAATAGGTTCGAGCAAAGTACGGTGACCAGCTCTTAAATCATCGCTTGGGTGGCTTGGCTCGAGCGGGCGGCGCGGTTTATTCGCCTTCGGGCCAAAACAGTAAGATGTTTTTTTCTTAAGCGCAAACTCTTTGGGGTAATCTCCAATAGCTCATCACGTTCCAGAAAATCAAGCGATTGTTCCAAAGAAAGCTTCGTGGCTGGGGTCAACTGGATAATCCCGTCCGAAGATTTACTCCTCATGTTTGTCAGTTTTTTACCCTTGCATACATTTATTTCAATATCTTCGTTTTTCGCATTTTGGCCGATGATCATCCCTTCATAGACAGTTTCTCCCGGATCGATAAAAGTGATCCCTCGATTTTGGGCGGTTTCAAGGCTATAAGCCAAAGCAGATCCTGAGGATTGCGAAATCAATGCTCCACGCCTTAATTTTGGTAGTTCCCGACCAATTTTTTCATAGGCAATTACTTGCGAACTCATGACAACTGTCCCCTTGGTGAGATTTAAAAGTAGGCCGCGGAGGCCGATCATAGCGCGAGTCGGGAATTGATAGATAAATTCTGTTTCTTCCTCAGAAATCGCCTCCATTTTAAGAATTTTTGCATACCGTTTACCCATTTCTTGATTTATAACTCCGACAAACTCCTGAGGGACAATAATGTTTACCTCTTCCACCGGCTCTTTTAGTACTCCATCAATTTTTTTGAGAATAACTTCGGGCTTACCGACTTCCATTTCATAGCCTTCACGCCGAAGAGTCTCCAGTAAGATCGCCAGATGAAGCTCACCTCTTCCAGACACCTTAAACTTACCGTTCCCAAGTGCCTCGACCTTTAAACTTAGATTTGTTTCTATTTCTTTTCTAAGTCTTTCCTCAATTTGCCTGCCGGTGGAATACTCTCCTTCCTGGCCTGCCAGGGGGGAAGTATTTGGACCAAGGGTGATATGCAAAGTGGGTGGTGAAACTGCGATTTCCGGAAGCGGGGTCGTATCACTAGGATCAGAAATTGTTTGGCCAATTTTAAGATTATCAACGCCGGCTATGGCCACTATTTCGCCTGCCTCAGCGCCTTCGACTTCAACTCTTCCCAGGCCCCGAGGGACCATAACCTTCTCTACTTTATATATTTTCCCAGGCGAGTTAGTGACAATTACTTTCTCGCCCTTAACTAGCTTGCCTCTAAAAATTTTACCGATAGCGATCTGTCCAAGATGAGGCTCATAATCAAGCGTAGTAACCACCATTTTAAAAGTCCCCAGAGGAGAATTTTTAGGTGCCGGTACATGACTTATGATCAAATCAAGAAGTGGAGTAATATCTCCCTTTTGTTCCATATCTTCAGGTAAAGTATTAAACGCAACCCCGCGCCTCCCGATGGCATAAATTATCGGAAAATCAAGCTGAGACTCATCCTTTGCTAATTCTAAAAAAAGGCTTTCCAATTTAGATACCGATTCAGGAACGCGAGCAAACCTTTTATCAATTTTATTAATCACGACAATAATCTTTAAGCCCAGTTCCAAAGCACGCCGTAATACAAACCTTGTTTGCGGCATCGGTCCTTCTTGAGCATCCACGATCAAAAGTGCTCCTTCTGCCATTCCTAATGTTCGTTCAACTTCACCTGAAAAATCCGCGTGACCAGGCGTATCAATAATATTTATCTTCGTATTTTTATAATCAACTGCACAATTTTTGGCCAAAATAGTAATCCCTCGTTCACGTTCAAGGTCGCCTGAATCCATAATTTGCTCCTTCCCCATCTCCTCCTCATTTTCACGAAAAGTATGAGTTTGTTTCAAAAGAGCATCCACTAGTGTTGTCTTGCCATGGTCTACATGGGCAATAACGGCAATATTCCTTTTATCTTTTTGTTCACTCATATTCATAAAAAAACTTCCCCCAATGTCTGGGGGACTGCTCCAGTATACCACTTTTCCAAAGGAAATTACTTTTTCTTGCTCTTTTTCTCCGGATGGGTAAGGAGATAAATAAGGGGAAAAATACCTATTGAATTAATCACTAAAAGCGCCACAAACCACCCTTTTTCATCCCTCTTTGAAGATCTCCACAAGGCAACTCCCCTCAGGACAACATCCAAAACAATAAAAATCACCAAAAAGGGGATAAGCCCCCACACAAAACGCCCTATTTCCATAAATTAATACTAATACTTGCAAACACCAAACACAATAGAATATTCTGAAATTAGCTTCTTAAAAGAATGGGGGTGAGAAAAATGAAGAAATTATGGATGCCTGCGATGGTGCTTTTGGTAATAGGAGGCCTAAATTGGGGACTCGTCGGACTTTTTGACTTTAATTTGGTCACATATTTGTTCGGAGCGACAATTCTTACCCAAACTGTTTATGTCCTAGTTGGCGCCGCGGCGCTTTGGAAAGCATATCTCATGCTCATGAACCCAAAAAAATAAATTGGGACACAGTTTTCATGCATTGTGCTATACTCTGAGTTATTCGAGCTTGATAGTTGCCCTCTTAGCTTAGTGGCAAAGCAGTGGTATCGTAAACCGCCGATGTCAGTTCGATTCTGACAGAGGGCTCATGGCAAAATATTATTCGCGTCTCACAAGGACCGAAGAAAAAAAGAACCGTCGAAGTGTTATTGTTTTTGGCGCTCTTACGGTGTTGCTGATTATCTTTATCTTTACCTATGGATTTTCATTGACAGCGAAGGTTAGCAATTTACTGGCTAGTGCAACTGGCCGCTCGCCCATTTTCGAAGTCACCGATGATACCCCCCCAGCACCACCCCAAATAGACTCTCTGCCAGAGCAGACAAATGACCCGCGGCTGATTGTAAAAGGAAGTGCTGAGCCAGAGTCGAAGGTTATTATTACACTAAATGGGACAGAAAAAGAAATTCTCACGGATATCGACGGCGATTTCTCAAGTTCCTTCACTCTCACAAGGGATAAAAATTCACTTTCCGCAGTTACAGTAGACGAAGGGGGCAATACAAGCAAACCTACCCAAACTTACAACATAAGCTATGACATTACTAAACCTGAAATCAATATCACTAATCCCAAAAACGGACAAAGCTTCTTTGGAAAAGATAAGCAAATCACAATTGAGGGCGAAACAGAGCTTGAGACCAGTGTCACAATAAATGAAAGAGTGATTGTGGTCGGAGGAGGAGGAAAATTCTCTCATCCCTATACCCTAAGCGATGGAGAAAATACCTTAAATTTTCTAGTCGTCGACCTTGCCGGAAACGAATCGGAGGTCGCAATCTCGGTCAGCTATTCTCCTTAAAATTTCTACTAATCCCAATCAGTATTCCAAGCCACAATAAAATAAAATTATAAAAAAGAGTGTTAGTGAATTGTGAATGAACAATCACTGCCACAAGGGATACTTTGAACAATAGTCCTGAATTATTCTTTTTAGTCTTCACCCAAAGATTTATACCGAAGCTAACAAAAATCATTGCCCCGACTGCTCCCGTTGTTGCGACGATAAACAGCATACTATTATCCAAGCCACTACATGAATTTACAGGCAAGTCTTTTTCAATCAAAGACCGCGCTTGACAAATATTATTAAATCCAACTCCAAAAACCGGATATTTACTGACTATTTTGTAGGACAAGCCCAGGTTGTCGTTTTTTTGGACGATTGAGTTTGTTCGCAAGAGATTCACCCCCTCTCCCTTCGGACGCGGGAGGAGCGGCATGGATAAAAGCAAAAATATTATTATCGCCAATGACGATTTAACAAAAGATTTCTTAAAACACGAAAGTACAATCAAGCCAATAATTAGGCTTAAATAGCTTGCTCTCGAATAAGTTAAAGAGAGAGCGACAGTCATAAGCAAGGTAACCCACATAGTCGAGGTGAATAGGCTAGCCAATATTGCCAAAGCCAACATAATCCCCATAAAAGCCGGGTCCAAAAAAGCCCCAACCAGCCGAAAATAATGATCATCCCAGCCGAAATATTTGAGTGACCGTAAGTCAGGAAAAAATAAATACTGACAAAAACCAATAATTGCAATCACTACCCCGATCGCAACCAAAAGATTTACAAGAGACTTTTTGTTGCCTACGTCCTCACCAACATATTTTCTGATAACAAAGGGGAATATAAGATAAAAAATAAATCTTATTAGATATAACGACCCAAATACGACCTTGCCTGGGTCAAAAAAACCCAAAGACAGGGCTAAGGAAAATAGCGAAACAAAAATAACGGCTCTTGCTAGCTTAAGATTAAAATTAATTAATCCCAATATTATGACAACGATATCAATCGGGTGGATGGTAAACGAAATTTTAACTAATCGGTCGATCAAAAAACCCGGGAGTTGTCCAAAAGGCAGCAAAACAAAAATTAAGAATATAAGAAGTTTAGAAAAATTATTTTTTTTGATCATCTAAATATAGACTGCTCCAAGACAAAAAAGAGTGAAATGACATCGCAACTGCTAAGACAAATCCGTGAGTACCATCACGAAGGCCAAGCCTAAACACAAAATTATAAATAAATTTTGCCATTGGGAAAAATATTATTTTAATCAAAGACGGATTTTTCCCCTCCTTTTCGTTTTCAATTGCATGCAAATCCGAATAATAATTAATTTTTGAGATCAAGCTTAAAAAACTCGGGTGAGGGGAGTGGTAAAGATAATTTTTTAATCTCTGAGTTTTCCCATTAATTTCCCAGTGCTCATGAACTGCACGGTCCCACTTTCCAGCACTCTTCCTCCCTAATCTTAAAAGCCATACTCCCCCACTCTCACCGCCTAAAATTTTTTTATTTAAAAAGTAGTCGCGTCTTTTGAGAAAATATCCTTGAGTGTCCGTTGCGCCTAAACTTTGAATTTCTTTGGCCAATTCCGGGCTTAGTACTTCATCAGCGTCCAGAAACAAAACCCATTTATTCTTGGCTTTCTTAAGTCCAAAATTTCTCTGTTTACTAAAATCATCGTACAAATGACGTTTATATATTTTCGCCCCATTCCTACGGGCTATACTAACTGTTTTGTCCGTAGAATAATCATCAATTAATATAATTTCTTCACTAAAATAAACACTTTTTAAACACTTTTTAATATTCCTTTCTTCATTTTTTGTAAGTATGACTACCGAAGTTTTCACTGAGGCATTATACAATTATCCCAAAAATATGGGTGCGCATACTGTGCCAAGTCATACGCACCCACCCACTCACGACAACGAAATCACACCAACCTCCTCAAGAAGCCCGTTACTGGCTACAACAAGCTCTTTAACAGTTCTTATCTGACATGTGATCTGTCGACAAATCTGTGAATCATAAATTCCTATTATCACGATATCGCCCTCAATTCTAATAAATATTGATATTCCATTTGCAATGCCAATTGCAATTATCATATCTAACATGTCTGAACCTCCTCTCGATCAAAGTTTGTTAGTGAGCTCGGCTGGACTCGAACCAGCGACCTTCCCGATGTGAACGGGACGCTCTACCACTGAGCCACGAGCTCAAAACATACTTATTATATCAATTTCGACGGTTGAAAGCCCGACCCTATCGCGAATATAATGATTACGTGATCAAAAGACTAATTGGATTTATCCTGGATACCGTCCAAGTAATTATTTTCTCGGTCTCAATTTTTTTATTCATCTATCTCCTTGTGCTCCAGCCGCATAAAATTAAGGGTGCTTCAATGGAGCCAAATTTCCACAACAGCGAGTATTTGCTGACAGATAAAGTGACTTATCGATTTATGAGAGAACCTCAGAGGGGGGATGTGGTCGTTTTTAAGGCTCCTCCAAATTACACCGACGAATATATCAAACGGATAATCGGGCTTCCAGGAGATAGTGTGATGGTGAAGCAAGGTAGGGTTTATGTAAACGACCAGACGTTGAATGAAAGCTACTTGCCTCAGGACCTGGTGATTAAAGGGGGTAATTATCTGCAGGAGGGAAGACCGGCAACTGTTCCGGCAAATTCATACGTGGTAATGGGAGATAATCGACCACATTCACTTGATTCACGCGCTTTCGGCCCGATTACACGCGATAAAATCACCGGAAGAGCCTGGGTGGTGTACTGGCCAATAAGTGAGATTGGCGGCATCGACGAACCTATCTATTAAAGTTACTTGGTAATCCCCTTAAATATCCTCTGAAGCTTTTCTTCCGTTTCATCCGGATTACCCTTAAACACAAAAGTTATTCTGGTTTGAGCCCTTGAACGGGATAGCTTTACTTGAGTAAACCCATCCTTTTCTTCCTTTGCTTTCAAGGCGTTGTGCATTTCATCCCTCAAACGGTCAATTTCTTCAGAGACAATCATGGTTTGATGGATATTTGCTTTTGGCTTTGGCTCTTGTTTAGAACGAGCCTTCATCCTCCTTGCCAGCTCTTCGGCTCGCCTCACCGAACCAGACTCTCTCAAAATAATTTTGTATGCTTCAACCATCAAATCCGGATCATCTATCGAAGCCAGGGCTCTTGCATGCCCCTCAGTAATTAAACTAGACAAAAGACCATCTTTCAAGGCATCCGGAAGGGTCAAAAGCCTCATGGTATTCGAAACATATGCCACAGATTTCCCGATCCTCACTGCAATCTCGCTTGTGGTAAGTCCAAATTCATTCATTAACCGCTCAAACCCTTGAGCACGGTCAAGTGCATTCAAATTCACCCTCTGAACATTCTCAACTAGTGCCATCTCAAGCATTCCTTTGGGAGTAGTCTCTCGGACAATAGCTGGGACATGAGAAAGCCCCGCTAATTTGGATGCTCTCCAGCGCCTCTCGCCAGCAATTATTTGAAATCCTGCAGGGGTTTTGGCTACCACCAAAGGCTCCAAAATGCCATGCTCCTTTATGGAATCGACCAAGTCTACCAAGCTTTCCGGAGTAATCACTCCCCGTGGCTGCAAAGGATTAGGTTGCAACTCGTTTACTGCTATTTGAAGTACTTCTTCAGCCATTGTTACATTATTGAAATAATGCCTTTTCCTTGGCGTTTCTTAAAATTAACCTGACCGCTAACTACTGCATAAAGAGTATGATCACGTCCTACGCGCACTCCCTCCCCGGGAGAAAACTTGGTCCCTCTCTGCCTGGCCAAGATAGATCCGGTCACAACTTTCTCTCCATGAGCCACCTTTAGTCCCAAGCGTTTACCGGCGGGTCTTACATGCTGTTTAAGCTTTCCTGCTTGCTTTTTCTTTGACATTTTTAATTTAAATTAGTGTAAGATGATTTTTCACGCTTGTCAATAGATCTTTAAATTACCTTTTGATATATAGTGAAGTTAATTGATTGACTTTACTTGTAAGCTCGTGAATACAGGTCTAAAACCGATCTTCTTTCGGTAGCGAGACTTCGCTCGATATTTTTGTATATGAAGCTTTTTACCCTTAACTTCCGGCTCAAGAACTTTAAGAACCACTTTTGCCCCTTTGACCTTTGGAGTGCCAACCTTTACTTTTTCATCGTTCACCATAAGAAGCACTTCGGCCTCCGGCTTATCTTTACCCAAAAAATCAACCAAAAACTCCTCTCCTTCGCTCACTTTATACTGCCTTCCCTTTATCCTAACAACTGCATATTTCATGGACACTGTATTTTACGCGAGAACCCGCACCCTGGCAACTATTCCAAGCATAATCATCGTCGCAAGATATGATGATCCACCGGCGGAAACCAAGGGGAGCGGCAAACCAGTAATTGGCGCCAAACCCATATTCATCCCGACATGCACAGCCACTTGCGTAAATAGAGTTAGAAATATTCCCGATAGGAATGCTCTCTCCAGATAATTACCGCCCTTTTGGATCGGGACAATAATTTGATATAAAAGAAAAAAACTAACTAAAAGAACAAATAAAGCGCCAACTAGGCCCATTTCTTCAGCAATGCTTGCAAAAATAAAGTCTGTATGCCGCTCTGGGAGAAACTCAAGCTGAGTCTGAACTCCTTTCCCTAATCCTTTCCCCCACACTCCCCCGCTTCCTATCGTTATCACCGACTGAATACTATTATAACCGGCACCGTAAGGGTCCGCCATCGGGTTTATTAACGTAATAACTCTTAATTTTTGATAAGGCGCAAGCACGAGCCAAAAAACCGGGAGGGCAATAATAAAAATCAGCATGCCCACTGGTAATATTTTTTTGTCGTAATTAAGGGACAAGAACACTCCAAAAAAACCAATCAGAGTTAAAACCGCCACCCCAAGCGACGGCTGAAGCAAAATTAAAATAAAGGGAATGAACAGAAATATTAACGCTTTTCCAGTTCTTACGGCAGTTAGTCTAACTTTATCCTCTTTTGCGAGATAAACTGCATAAAAAAGGATAAGGAATGGACGGACGATTTCAGATGGTTGGATCGTAAGCTCTCCCACCCCGACCCATCTCACGACCCCCCTGGTAACTTGACCTACCAGAAAAGGAAGAAGTAAAAATACAATACTGGCCACATAAAGATGAGGTGAAAAAGCGGAAAGTACGCTAAAATCAATAAAGGAGAAAACTATAAACATCACAATTCCTAATGCTATATAAAAATAATACTGCGGAAAAATAAAAGGGACGATCGACTGAAGTACAATGACGCTTGTCGCGGTTAATACTGCGACCGCAAAAACTAAACCTAAATTTCCTCGCATCACGAAGTTATAATTTTAAACTCTCCCTTAGAAACCGACGATGAAAGTGTTTTCTCGGCTAACCAAGTAAGATTTTTTTCCTCCTTTGGCAGCCAAGGACTAGTAATTTTTATCTTTTGGACCAACGAAATTCCCATCGCCCGCCTAGCTTGTTGGACTTTTCTAATCAGTTCCCGAGTATCTGCTTCCTCTTTTAAGCTTGGTGAAATTTTTGTATCAAAAGTTGATTTTAATTGACTTGCCTTCTTGGTAGTCCATTTTTTTACATTCACTTCTTCCATTAATAAATAATGAAGATTATCGGGAGGAGCACTAAAAGGAAGAGTAGATTTAAGCTCAGCCAAGGGTTGTCTCACGGGTATTCTAAGCGCTTTCCTTTCCGCGTGCGCATTTTCCACGGCCACCCTTAAATTATTTATTTCAAGCTCAAGTTTCTTGTCTCTCATCCCGATTTTTTTGGGCCAACTAGCCAAGTGAACAGATCCACTCTTTTCCAAGTTCTGGTAAATTATTTCCGAAATGTGTGGGGCAAAAGGTGCAAGGAGCCGGCATAAATTCCCAAGTGTAAAATAAAGAACCCCATAAAGCTCGGGGCCTACACGATCACGGGACCTTCTGATGTACCAATTAGACAAATCTTCAACAAGATCCTCCAGGGCTAACGTCGCATTATCTGCTCTATAGGCTTCAAGATTTTTAGTGACTTCACCAATAGTCCCATCCAATCGAGATAAAATCCATTTATCCAGCATTGTTAACTTAACAGTGTCTAATTCTGGTTTGCTTGGGCACCAGCCATCTAAATTTGCATACGTAATAAAGAAATTATAAATATTCCATAATTTCAAGTGGAACTGCCTTCTGACTTCATCGGCTTTGTGATAACCAAAAGGTAAATTATCGGAAGGATTCTGCCGCGTATACATTAATCGCATTACATCAACTCCTATTTTATCTGCACCTTCATTAAACTCAATCATGTTGCCAGCACTTTTGTGCATTGGTTTCCCGTGTTCATCAAAAAGCGTGGCGAATCCAAGCACTCTTTTATATGGCTCCTTATCTTCAAGCACGGTGCTCATCGCGATCACGGAATAAAACCAATTTTTGAACTGCCCGGGAAAGCTTTCGGTGATAAAATCGGCAGGGAACCACTTCTCCCATTCTGTGCGATTATCAAGATAGAGCGGCTGTTTATTATCACTTGAAATTGTCGAAAATGGCACGATCCCAGCATCAAGCCAAGGGTTCCCCACATCAGGAATTCGCTCAATTTCCTTCCCGCATTTGGAACATTTAATTTTAACTTCATCGATATATGGGCGATGTGGCGAATGGTCTTTATATTCCTCCCATCCTGAAATGGACTTTTCCTTAAGCTCCTCACGGCTCCCAATCACCTCGAAGTTTCCGCAAGACTTGCACTCCCAAATTGGGAGGCTCAGCCCCCAATAGCGCTTTTTAGAAATAAGCCAATCGTGCATGTTTTTGAGCCAATCTAGCTCCCGCTTAAGACCAAACTCCGGCATCCATTCAATTTTTTTGACAACCGCAATCATGCGCTCACGCAAAGTTTTACGCGAAGGCTTGTCCATGGCGATGTACCATTCATCAACTACTCTCCAAACTAGCTCTGTTTTGCACCTCCAGCACGCGGGATATCGATGACGATACTTTTCAATCCTAAACACCCAGTCATCGTTCTTTTTAGGGTCATTCTTTAAAAGAAAATCCAAAATAAGCTCTGGATTTTTCTTGGCATTTTTACCTGTCAAATACCCAAATCCACTCATATAGCTTGCGTCTTCCTCGATGACCGGGAGTACCGGAAGCCCAAGTTTCTTTCCCAGGGCAAAGTCCTCCGTCCCTGCACCGGTTGCCGTGTGTACTAGGCCAGTCCCCTCACTTGTTGTAATAGGTAAAATTCTTGCGTCTGAAGCGATTACTCGATGGAATCTATCAGGATTATCCTTCTTTACCTTGGCCACTTCGGGCAAATTATCAAAAGGGGCGCGGTACTTTAACCCCACCAAGTCTTTCCCTTTAACCGTCTTTTCAATCTCCTTAGTACTTTTTTTAAATACTTTATTGACCAATTCACTTGCCACCCAATATTTATTGCCGGTCTCACCTTTAACGAGTGAATAATCTAGCTTCGGATCAACCGCTACCGCGACGTTGGCCGGGATGGTCCAAGGAGTAGTCGTCCAAACTAAAAGATACTGAGAATCATGATCTTCGATTGGAAGCTCAAAATACACCGACTCATGAGTAACGTCTTTATAATCTTCAGTTAACATTTCATGCTGGCTTATGGCCGTCCCGCACCTTGGACACCAAGGAACGGAATCAGTTCCTTTATAGATAAGCCCATCATCGTGGCACTTTTTCAAAAAATGCCAAATCATATAATTATTCTCATCGCTCATCGTGTAGTAGGAATTGTCCCAATCCATAAAATAGGCCAAACGTTTCGATTGCTGGGTCTGGATATCGGCAAACTTATTTACTCGATCACGACAAAGCTCTACAAATTTGGCGATACTTTTTTTCTTGTCACCCGGTACCAAACTTTCGATATCACGCTTGGTCTTTAGTCCCAATTCTTTCTCCACCTCTACTTCTACCCATAATCCTTGACAATCAAACCCATTCTGAAAGCGCTCCCTAAATCCATTCATATTTTTATAGCGTTGGTAGAGATCTTTATAAGTCCTCCCCCAGGCATGGTGCACTCCCATCGGGTTATTGGCGGTAATCGGGCCATCTAAAAATGAATAATACTTTTTGGAGGCTTTATTTTTATCAAGATATTTCTTGACAATCCCTTTTTTCTCCCACTCCTTTTGGAGCGTTTTCTCTATTTCCGGGAAATTAGGTTTCGGATCGACAGGATCAAAATATGGCTTAGTCGGCATTTGAAGCTTATTTTAGCAGTTTTTAGGCCAATATAAAAACCCGACTTATGGTTAAATTTGGCACCGAGGGCGTAATAAAAAAATAAAGGCCCCCGGTGCTAAGATCTTTTCCTATTCAAAGAACAACCGTATCATACAAAAACAATCCTATAATTGTCAAGTTTTAGTGGATTTTTCTTAAGAAAGCGGGGACTTCAAAATCTTCACCGAATTCGTCGCGCTTTTTGGGTAGCTCAGTCTGGCGCTCATCCTCTTCCCTCTCTTCAAACTCTTTAGGCTCAAAATCAATTACTTCTTTCGTTCCCTCATCTATGTCTTTGACCTCTACCTTCCTTTCCTCGGAAGGTTCACTCACTACCCCTTGGATTTTAGGAAGGTTAGTTGGTACTACATTCATTTTAGCGATCCTCGACTGAGTTTCATCAAACCCCGTCGCGATCACAGTTATTCTTACTTGATCAGAAAAATCCTCTTTGATCACATTCCCAAATATAATATTTGCATCAGGATCAGCCGCCCCCGATATTGCTCTCGCCGCCTCATCAACTTCAAACATTGTCAGATCTGGCCCGCCAGTAATATTAAAAAGTACTCCCTTGGCACCATCTATCGAAAGATCCAAAAGAGGTGAGCTTACTGCGGCCCTTGCCGCCATCTGTGCCCTATTCTCTCCGACACCAGTCCCAATACCCAATAGTGCAGATCCCGCATCTTTCATAATCGTCTTTACATCAGCAAAATCCACATTAACTAAGCCCGGAGTTGTAATAATATCGGCAATCCCGCCAACAGCTTGCCCTAAAACACCGTCGGCAACTTTAAAGGCTTCAACCAAGGTCATCTTCCGATCTATCACATCCAAAAGCCGCTGATTTGGAATGACAATCAAAGTATCCACTTCCTCTCGAAGCTTATCGACCCCTTCATCAGCAAGGATGCTTCTTCTTGATCCCTCAAAAGCAAAGGGCTTTGTGACGATTCCTACAGTGAGAGCACCAGATTCCCGTGCCAATCGGGCAATGATTGGACAAGCGCCGGTCCCAGTCCCCCCACCCATTCCAGCGGTAACAAAAACCATATCCGAATCCAGCAAAAGCTCTTTAACTTTTTCCATAGTTTCCTCTGCCGCTTGTTTACCAATTTCTGGGTTCCCACCCACTCCAAGTCCTTTGGTCAATTTTTCCCCTATCTGAAGCTTAGTCGGTGCTGGGTTTGCCAGTAAGACTTGGGCATCGGTATTAACAACAATAAACTCAACCCCAGTGATTTGATCGCCCTCGACCATCGAGGCAACAGCATTTCCACCGCCCCCGCCCACGCCAATTACTCGAATCTTTGCTATTCTTGAAGAATCTGGTTTTACTAATGCCATTTTACCCGCGCCTCTCTATACGGGCAGTTTAACAAAAACAATAAAAAACTCAAGGCAATAGATCCTTTATTGTTTCAATAATTCCACTTAATATGTTCGTGTTGGGCATTTTTAGCTTCTTGCCAAAACTTTTACTAGGCCCTTGACCGCCATCAGGGACATTGGCCGCATACTTTATTAGCCCAACCGCGGCTGAAAATTGAGGATTAAGCACATCATCAACCAATCCTGTGACTCCGCTTGGTTTAGCTACTCTCACCGGCAAAGACATCACCCGTTTGGCAGCGTCTTCCAAGCCGACTGTCAACGATCCGCCGCCCGTAACAACCAAGCCGGAAGGTATTCGATTCATAATCCCAGCCCTCTCAAGATCAAGCTTAACCATATTAAAAATCTCACTTAATCTCGGCCTAATAATTCCCTCTGTTAACGTCCTTTTTGAGATTCTTTTGGCTTCCTTACCACCGCTTTCATTAATCTCAACATATTGTTCCCTTTTGGCGTCCCCATCAGCTTTTTTGCCCAAAGATATCTTAATTTTTTCTGCTGTATCCAAAGACACCCTCAAGCCTATTGCCAGATCATTTGTCACATTTCTCGCACCTATTGGTATTGCCCCAGAATAAGCTAGCGCCCCATCCACAAACGCCCCAATGGAAGTAGTCCCTGCACCTATATCAATTAGCGCGCATCCCAACTCCTTTTCTGTCGAAGAAAGAGTCGCCCAACTTGCAGCCAAACCCGAAAAAACCATCTCTTCAACATCAACTCCAACTTCATTTACCGTCTTTGCCAAATTCTTTAACGCTGCCGTGCTTGCTGTCACCAAATGCGTATCAACTTCTAGTCTTACACCTGTCATCCCCACAGGGTCACGAACACCGCTCTCTCCATCCACGATGTATTCCCTAGGCAAAACATGAATTACTTCGCGTGTAGCAGAAAGAGATATTGCTCTTGCCGCGTCTATCACCCGAACAACATCGTCCGAAGAGACTTCCCCATCAGGATCGCTAATCGCGACAATTCCCGTCGAATTCTGTGAAGCAATGTGCGCCCCTCCCACCAGCACATATGCTCTACCAATACTATAGCCCGCCATCCTTTCAGCAGATTCCACAGAAGCAATTGTTGTTTCCACCGCATCTTCTATGTCTACTATCTGCCCCTTTTTTACCCCCTTTGATTCTTGGGAGGACACACCTATAACGCTTGAGGAAACCTCAAGACTATTAGGATCTTGAGTTACTTGCGCCATCAAAGTGGCAATCTTCGAAGAGCCTATATCTATTGCTGTTACTATTCTTGATTTATTGGCCATTTTTATCTTAAAACTGGATTTTCAAATCTTAAATCTATTGAACCTATTCTAATTTCTCGCTCATCATTATTCAACTGTGAAAGAATTAATCTGAGCGACCCAAGCAATACATCAATATCACCCTCAAGAGGAAAAATCACTTTCACGCCGCCAGCTATCTTAACGATCATATCTTTGTCCCCAAGCTCCGAAAACTCAATCGGATGAAGCCTCGAAAATTCATAATACAAATTGCTCGCAAATTCGAGCTGATCCTTGGTGTACCCTGTTTGGGTGATAGAGAGTTTCGGTAAATCTGTCGTGGGAGACGTCCCGATCACCGACCCTTCAGGGTCAACAATTATATAATCCTGGCCTTCCATGAAAAGAGCAACTCCGGGCTTCTTCTCAGTTATATACACCACTAACTGAAAGGGCGCTTTATATGCCACTTTACCCCCTTTAATACTACCTTCTTTGCCAATATATTCATAAATCCTCTTCTTTGCATCCCTAATATTTAACCCAACATATGAATCTAGTTGAGCGTTTACCGCCGACGGACAAAGCCCATATTGGCTGACGCACTCAATCTCACGAATTTTAATCACTTTTAAATACATCAAAACAATAAAAATAACAATTCCAAAACATAATCCTAGCACGATATATCTCTTCACTTAATAATTTGTTCCATCAAAGAGACCAAATTACCTGAAGCTTTTCTATCTTCGGGTAAGGATTTCGATTTAATCATTTTGGTCCAATCATCCTTTACTCTCAATATCGTCTCATTTAGTAATATCGGAGTTAGCTCAGACTGGTTTATAACCAAGGCAATCCCTAATTTCTCTGCCATCTTTGCGTTTTCGCCCTGCTCATCATATCTGGTCCACGGAATGGGGATAAAAACAGATGGACGCTTTATGCTAATTATTTCACTCACCGTATTTGCGCCAGACCTCCCCACTACGATATCTGCCAAACGGTAAACTTCATCTATTGAAAGCGGATCAAAAAACTCTTGAGGGTAATATCTTTCCGATAACATTTTGGGAAACTCACTCTTTAATTGATTAAACTCATCAAAATCAGCTAATCCAGTCTGGTGATATACAACAAATAGTTTTAATAAGTCCTCTATAATCGGTCTCACCGCCTCATTTATCACCCTTGCCCCGCGCGAACCACCAGTAATATAAATAGTCGGTGGATTTCCCATTTTCTTTTTTAGCCCAACATCCAAGACTTGCTTCATTACCGGGTTCCCTGTTACCACCACCTTTTTACGGGGAAAGTACTTCGTACTTGATTTTCGTGATACAGCAATTTTGCTTGCGAAATGATTCGATAGTTGATTTGCTAACCCCACGGTTGATGTCTGCTCATGAATGATAATCGGGATCCTTAGGACCCAAGCACATAAAACCACTGGAAAAGCAGCAAACCCACCAAAGGACAAAATAACTTTCGGTCGGATCTTTAAAAGTAATAAGAATGCATGAACAAATCCAAAAGGAATTTTAAATAACGAAATAATGGAGTAAATACTCCATTTTCGATGGAGTTTCCCGGCCAAAATTGTGCAGTAATGGACATTCAAACCAGGAAAGACCTTGCTCTCAAGCGTCGTTATGTCCCCTCTCTCTGATGCCCGCCTTGCCCCAATCCAGTAAATCTTCCACTCTTTATTTCTCTCTTCGAGCTCCTGAATGACTGCAATCGCAGTAGTGCCCGCATGTCCTCCTGTCAGTAATACTTTTTTAACCATGTTTACTTATATTTAATAATATTCCCGTTGATAATAAAATCATCACTAAACTTGACCCCCCATAACTAAAAAAAGGTAGAGGAATCCCTGTTAATGGGGTAAGAGCAAGCATAGAGGAAAGATTAAGAATAATTTGTACCCCCATCCATACCGAGATCCCTCCTGCTAACAGTTTCGCAAATCCGTCCTCGGCATTCTTAGCCACCTTGACTGTTTTAAAGATATAGACAAATAAAAGAATTATTATCAAGCTTGATCCAATAAATCCAATCTCCTCTGCCAACACCGCAAAAACCGAGTCCGTTGCCGTCTCTGGAATAAATAAATGTTTCTGCCTTGATTGTCCCAGCCCCACTCCAAATAAACCACCTGAACCAATTGCAATTAAAATTTGGCGAATATGATATGAGCTATCTAGGGGATCAGAAGAGCTCGTTAAAAAAGTCATCAATCTTTCCTTGCGATAAGGGGAAAGCAAAACTAAACCTGTCCCGACTAGCCCGCCCAAAAATATTGTACCCGTTAGCCAAGTCAGAGAAATACCTGAGATAAAAAGCTGTGACATCCCAATACTCAATAAGACCAACGATGTCCCTAAGTCCGGCTGAAGCATAATTAAACCAAATACTCCCGCCAAAATTCCCAAATAAAAATAAAATGGTCGGTTTTTCGTCAAGTTATCAGCGAAAAATATCGCCAGTGTCAGCTTAGCTAACTCTGAAGGCTGGAACCTTATGGGACCTAAAATAAGCCACCTTTGCGCTCCAAGTGTTTTAGCTCCAAATCCTGGTATTAAAACCAGCACCAATAACACCATGCTCATCGCAAATAACGGCAAGGAAAGCTTCCTCCAAATATTATAATTAACCTTTGAACTAATCAAAAGAAGGACTATTCCAGCCACGGCCCACATTAACTGCTGTTTTGCAAAATAGAAACTGTCCGAAAATACCTCTAAAGCCTGAGGGGAAGAAACATCTGCAACTACGACAACTCCCACTACAGTTAATCCCAAAGTTAGAAACAGTAATCCCCGGTCAATTGACCTATTTTTTTTTAAATTGCGGCCAACCATAATCCAAATATTGCCATCAATATCCCGATAATCCAGGCTCTCATGACAATCTTTGGCTCCTCCCAGCCAATAGTAAGAAAAGTATGATGGATTGGTGCCAGCGGGAAAATTGGCCTATTCAAAAGCTTCCACCCAAATATTTGAATTGCGCTTGTTGCCGCCTCGATCACAAATATCCCTCCAACTATAAACAGAGTAGCCACATTACCTATCATTAATCCTATGACCGCGATCATTGCCCCAAAAGAAAGAGCGCCAGCGTCGCCCAAAAAGATCCTTGCAGGCCAAATATTAAAATATAAAAATGCTCCCAAAGCGCCTATCCAAAGCGAAGTAAATACGTAAAGAAGCGTGTCTTGATTACCAATCGTCACGATCATGATCATATAGGTGAGAAGGTAAATAATGAGTAGTCCACTCGCCAGACCATCCAATCCATCCGTGAAGTTGAAAGCATTCGCAAAAAACACAACAATAAATGCGGCAAAAGGTACGTATGCAGCCCCAATATCTACCGACACATCTATTAAGGGGACGTGTAGGATGCTTATACCCATCCAGCTATAAAGAAGAAAGCCAACGATAAACCCAAGCACCCACTGCAGGCCAAATTTAGTTCTCTTACTCAATCCAAACGCAGCACCCAGTGCACCCGGTCTGGGTCTTCCAAATATCTTTGTGTAGTCATCAAGAAACCCTAAAACACCAAACATAATGAAAGTAAAAAATATTAATATCAATTCTTTTCTAGGTGGGTACGAAGCCTCAATTTTCACCCCGAGCCTACTTATCAGTGGGACAAGCAGTGCAAAAAGTATCACCACGACCGCAATAACCAAGATCCCTCCGCCGATTGGAGTACCGGCTTTTTTATCATGGAGCTTATCAAAAAGCGATTTTTTAATCCCCCTAACCTCTCCTTCCTTCCTTCTAGTGAGCTTTAGCTTGTAGAGAAAATCAATAAACGGCACGACTAAGATACTCGTAACTAGAAAGGAAAAAATAATTATCCCAAGTGAGAGTGGAAGAATGTTAGTTGCGCCCATGTTGCTCGTAAATTATACGACATCTCATGGGCAATGGTAAAATATGGCAAGATGAAAATAATTATTTTGCACGGGTGGGGACACAATAGAGAGCTTTGGAAAAACTTAGCAACTAAGTTTGGTAAAAATGCAAAAGCATTAGATTTGCCTGGGTTTGGGGACGAACCTCTTGTCAAAGATGACTGGGGAATTCCGGAATATGCCGATTGGGTCATACGGCGAATTGACAAAAAAAAAGACACTGTTCTAATTGGGCATTCGTTTGGAGGCAGAATCGCGGCTGAAGTGGCTAGTAAAAATCCAAAACTTTTAAAAGGACTCGTATTAACCGGCGCGCCTTGTCTCTATAGACCATCAACATTAGTAAAGGCAAAAATAAAAATATATAAATTATTAAAAGTATTTATGCCAAAGGGTATTAAAGTATTATTTTACTCGGAAGATCTAAAAAGGGCGGGAAAGCTTGAGAAAATTTTCAGAAATATCATTACTTACGACCAATCAACAAGTCTAAAAAAAATAATAATACCCACTCTCTTGATCTGGGGAGAAAATGATGATCAAGTCCCACTGCATATCGCGTATGAAATGGAAAAACTAATCCCAAATTCTCAACTGAAAATCATAGAAAACGCTGGCCACAACGTTTTTTTAGATAAGTCAGATCTATTTTTTGGCTATGTCAAAAATTTTATCAACAATCTATCCGATAGCTGATTTTTTGTACCTTCTTCAACTTGAAGAGTATGAATCTAAGAGATACTTTAATACAATAAAGCGTTTTTGGTGGAGGAGGAATATCCAAAAAAGGGGTAAATTAGTCTATACAAAAAGAATAAATATTACTTTGGCACTAGCACTGCCCTTTTGTATAACCATGCCGCCTTTCACACCACTTTGGATATGGTTATCAAATTCTGTTTTAACACCTTATTTTGAGCGGATTAAATTAAATATTCAAAAAAACGCCGCAATCCACTTTAATAAGTACGGCAAAAATACAAAAGTAATTGCCATCGCCGGTTCATATGGCAAAACCACGGTCAAAAATTATATTTACGAGTTTGTTAGATATAATTATAAAACTCAAATTATCCCCGGCAATATTAATACTCCCACGGGTATTGCTAATTGGCTACTAAATAATTTCGACCATTCAAGCGAACTATTAATTGTAGAGGTTGATACATATTTCGTTGGAGAAATTAAAAGGAGTCTTAGAATTACTCCTCCGGATATTGCACTACTAACCAATGTCGGCGACCAACACTTAGAGAGACTCGGCTCAAAATCAAACTTAAAAAAAGCCTTACTTGAAATTTTTGATTACGCAAAACCAAATGCAATTAAAATCTGTGATAAAAAAACTAATTTAGCCTATGCACTAAAAGTAGCTAAAATACTAAATATCCCGAATGACATTATCAAAGATACAATCACAAAGTTGAAAAAGCCGGACAGAAGGGGCGATGTCAAAATTATCAATAAATTTAAAGTTATTGATCAAAGCTACAATATTAGTGGGGATACAGCCAAATATGGGGTTGACAATGCAGTTAAATTAGCAAAACTAGACAAAAAGGGACTAATAGTCATCACCGCCGGCATCCCTGAACTAGGAGAAGAAAACAAATATGCCAACAAAAAACTTGGAAAATATTTAGTAAAAAAAGTTCACAAAATTATTTTACTAAAGTCGATTTTATATACTGAAGTGATAAATAATTCGAATAAGTTTATATTGGCAAATAATCTGAATGATGCCTGGAAAATCTTGGAAGAATATGACCCCAAAAAATATCTAATCCTACTTCAACCAGAACTTAATGATCTATATTATGAGTAATAAATTTTTCTACAATATCTGATCTATAATCTACCCTCTTTGACTGTTTTTCGGAAAAATCAGCAATCGCTTGATCAATAAGATCTGTGATTTGTTCCCTAAAACTCACTCCACTCGCTTCCCAAAGGTAGTAGCTCATGGACCCAGGGATTGGGTTTACTTCTGTAACATAGATCTTGTCTGCCGAAACCATAAAATCTATCCTTATCATGCCTTTCGCTCTAATTAACCTAAATACTTCAACCGCTAATTTTTTTAATTTTTCTTCAAGAATCTTATCGATTTTTGCCGGAAGTTCACGACTCAGGCTGGCCATGCCTCCACTTTTTTTGCCGCCTCTTTGATACTTATCAGTAAACGACAAAATCTGATCCTTAGAAATTGGTCTTTCAACTTCACTAGCTCCGATTTTCCCTTTTATCCTTCTTACTGAAATATTATATTCCTCGAAATTACTAATCAATTTTTCGATTAATATCTCCGGGTCAATATGGGATGCCTCCAATAAATATTTTTTCAGCTCCACCTTCGTTTTTGCAATATTTATGCCAATACTTGATCCAAGATGCGCCGGTTTAATTATTGCTGGTAATTTTATTTTGGTGTTTTTAATAACTTCATCAACATTCTTTTTTATATCTTCATCCCTAACACTAACTCCTTCAACTGTTGAAATTCCATTTGACGACAAAATTTGCTTAGTAATTACTTTATTCATTGTGATCACAGAAGACTCGACATTTGGAGATGTATAGGGTATGTCTAATGTTTCTAAAAATCCCTGAAGTTGGCCAGATTCCCCATTGCCGCCATGAAATGC
Source organism: Candidatus Woesebacteria bacterium GW2011_GWC1_42_9 (assembly GCA_000995185.1). Lineage (GTDB taxonomy): Bacteria > Patescibacteriota > Microgenomatia > UBA8517 > UBA8517 > GWC1-42-9. The sequence goes on along the minus strand of LCET01000001.1, from coordinate 161,548 downwards.
CAAATAAGCCGCATCTATATAAATCTTTTCCTTCAATAAACCAGTTGTCTGAAAAAAGCTGCCTTTCTTATCCCTGCCAAAATTAACAGCGTTGGGCTTAATTTTAACGTACCCTCGTCTATTTTTAAGGCCCTTATAATATTCGAAAATACCCTGCTTATTTAATAATATGGCATATGGAGTAAAAACTTTTCTATCAATATTCTCGACAACCTGAAGACCAGTTATTACCGACACCTCATGTTCGGGAGATACTCCTCCAAACATGACCGCCACTTTATTTTTCTTTTTATTCACAGCCATACCTGATACTAAATATCAATTTTCACTATTGCGCGAGTGTTATACAATCACAAACCATATGTTATACTACATCAATTCAAATGTCAGCTGAAATTCCAAATACCCCTGAATTGCCAAAAGCAGGAGGGACTATTCTCACTAGAATTTTAATATACGAGAGACCAGACTTATTAGCTAAGTGTCCTGAGCAAGTACAAAAAGCAATCAGGCTTTATCACGACGGTAATACTCATCTCCAAAACTCAGATTTCAACAAAGCTCGTGAGTTGATCCATCAAAGTTTTCAAGTATTAATTGACAAGCCTTAGAAATTCTACGAGCTAAACACTGGAGAGGTATAACAAAATAAATAACGAAACATGAAGGAGGTAGGCAGATATGTTCCAGAAATTTTGGATTTCAAAAATCTTCCAAAACACATAAAACGATACTGGAGAACAACAATTAGTCCTCCACCCGAATCAAAAATTTTTTTACCACCAGAGAGAGTTGTTGAAACAGGAGAAAAATTAGACGGTATAGAAACAAGGCCCCAACCTAAACAAGTTGTATACGACCCAAGCAAACGAAATGCATATGTATCATGCATGTCAGGGCGAAGTCTTCAAAAGTTTTCCCATGATAATAGGAAATTACATTTTGCCGATGAAGTAAATTTTGAAGATCAATGTGTTGAGGTAGCTATAGATGGTGGCTTACTATATGCAACTACTACGAATTTTGAACGACCGCCAAGAAAAACAAGAAATCAATTATGGATTATTAACGCAGAGAACCTCTCAATTCTCTCATCTCTGAATACAGGAGGTAATTGGAGTAAGTTGATAGCAGTCAACCCAATACATAATGAAATTATGATTTCAAACTGGCATAGCCACAACATCAGTGTAATTGATACATCTGACTCCTTTGCTCCCAAATTAAAACAAACCCTTGAGTGGGGAGAGGCCCCCAGAGGAATAGCTTTTGCACCAGATGGTAATAGCGCTATTGTGACTGGATTTTATTCTGGAAATCTAGGCGTATTCAAAAAATACTCAGATGAATGGTTTAACATTACAACAACAGAGCCGTTCGAAAAACCCAGGTATTCCGGAAATATGAGACATATAATCATTGATGAAAGAGGAGAGTATGCGTATGTTTCTAATTTAGGCAGGAACTTGCTCCTTCAGTATTCCACGGATACCCTGAAAAACACTAAAAAAATAGCTGTTGGGAAATCTCCAAATTCTATAGACTTTCTAGGAAATAACGAGATTATTGTTTCATGTAGAGGCTCCTCATGTGTCTATCTTGTTGACATAGACAAAGAAAAAGTGCAAGGGAGATCTCAGTACACAGGGAAAGAGCCAACTGGGCTATGTCGAGTCAGTAACTCCAGTTTTTTAGTCACATGCTTTGGGGATAATACCTTGGAATTCCATCAAATACACTAAGGCCACATATTTACTCCCTCAAGCCTGTATTCACCGCCCCTAGGCAGAGTCAATAAACTTATAGATCCATTAGGAACGATAAAATATCTCCTGTTATTAAAAGGTTGATTTAGAACTTTTGAAACCATCATTTTTATTACATCAGCATGACTACAAACTACAACGTTTTTACCATGATAATCATCTCTCAAATACCTCAAAAATTCTATTACGCGCTCATCTACTTTAGAATACGACTCACCTCCCGGGAAGATGAAAGATTCAGGATAATGCATCCATGTATCTATTAAGCTACCAAATTCCCCCCTTAAATCTTTAGCGATTTCCCCAGAGAATCTCCCCATATCTGTCTCTGTCAATAGCTCGGAAGTAATTATACCGGCGTCAAGAGACAGCTCTTCTCTTGCTATCTCTGCTGTCTCGATACATCTCCTAAAAGGGCTAGATATAATCTTAGTCGTCTTTGTGTCTAAGTAGCAATAATTCTTCAAAGAGACCAACCTCGTCCTAAATTTATCCAATTGATCGTCTCTAACTATTCCTTCATCGAATACCCTTCCCATAATCCTCCCGCTCCTGTTAAATTCAGTTGCTAAGTGTCTAGTAAGAACTATATTCAATCTTTCTTCTGACATTTAATCATTTCAAAAACTCTTTCTGCATTTTCAATTGGAGATCCCATGCCAGAAAGAGAAATATGATTTCTACCTAAACACTCGGCAGGTTGATATTTAGAAACGAAAGAATCAAAAGTCAATCTGTCTGGCCCATGACCACCCTTGCTAATTCTATCTTGCACTCTCTTATAAGACTCTTCGGGATCAATATCAAGATCGACTATAATTACTTGTATTTCCGACAAATTTTGAAAATAAGATTCCGTTGTAACGATTGCATGCTTCAATCCACTTAAGAGGCTGAAAGGTTGATCCCATATTACCGACCTCCCTTCCAGCAGAGCACATCTGGCTCGAAAAAGCATATACCTATATAGAAAAAATTTAGGATCTAATTCAGGCTGTGCTTGAGACAATTTTCGTACAAATTCGGAATAATCTTCAGAATCTTTATCAATAATATCTGGATCTATCAATTCAACTCCATTAATTCCTATTAATCTAACCATTTCACTCGCGACTGTCGTTTTGCCAGAGCCTGGTAATCCTCGTATAAATACAAGGCTTAATTCTCCATCAAGCCTTTCAGATTCGTGATTATACCTACTTTCATTTTCTAGTAAGACCATTTAAAAGTTAAATTTACTTACTGTCGATTTAAACTTCTCTCCTCTATCTTTATAGTCTTTGAACATATCAAATGAGGCTGCTGCAGGCGAAAGCAAAACTACTCCACCGGGATCTGTTATTTTAAAACAATTTCTAATTATCTTTCTCATTGAGGCTCTTTTTAATTCAATTATTTTGCCTTTAAAATTACTTTTTAATAACAATTTATTTAAATCGGTTGACAAATCTCCAATCAAAATAATATTTTTCAGATTCTTAGCTTTAGAAATTTTTTTTATTAATGTTCCATAATCCAATCCCTTATTATAGCCCCCGAGAATTAGAGTGAGTGATTCTTTAAATGAATCGACTGCAGCAACTGTAGTTTGGGGATTAGTAGAAAACGAATCGTTATAAAATGATACTCCTTTAATTTTTCTTACTAACTCTAGTCTATGCTCTAGTCCTTTAAATTCAAATATTGTATTTTTGATTTCCTGAACTTCTGCTTCTGATAAATATGCGGCACAAATCGCAGCAGTTATGTTTTCCAAATTGTGTTTCCCTCTCAATAATAATTTTTTTATATTTCCGATTAATATTTTCTCACCAAAATTAAGATAAATAGAATCTCCAGTCACATATGCTCCACAAACTTTTTTATTTCTGCTAAAGTAATAAAGTTTTGCAAAGGTATTTTGCGAAAATACCTTCGAAGAATGATAGTCAGCATTTATAACCGAATAGTCCTTGCTCGTCTGGTATTTGACTATGTTCTTCTTTGATTCTCTGTATTCTCTCAGATTTTTATGCCAATCCATATGATCAGAAGTTATATTCAGAACTACTGAAATGTGCGGACTTTTCTCCAAATCTATTAATTGAAAAGAAGAAAGCTCTAATACTACCCAACTATCGGCTCTTAACTCACTTAACAAGTTTAAGCATGGTCTACCTATATTACCTGCGAGATAAACATCTTTCCCACTATTTTTAATAATTTGATAGACTAAAGTAGAAGTTGTACCTTTCCCTTTCGTACCTGTAACTCCAATAATCCTGGCTGAACAAAAATCAAAAAATAGTTTTATGGCACTCGATATCACCACTCCCTTCTTTTCTGCATAAACCAACTCTTTTTTATACCTATAAATGCCTGGAGAACGAAATATAAATTCATGTTGGTTTAAGCCGACCAAATACTTCGAACCACACATAAATCGTATCTTTTCACTTGGTATTTTAGAAAGATCTAATTCGTTTTCTGGCTTTTGATCTCTTATTGTCACGTTGGCACCAATCTTGACAAGATAATTAGCCAGATCTTTCCCTTCTAAACCAAGCCCTAAAATAGCAACATTTTTCCCTTTATAGATATTCTCTCTCCAGGGGATTCTTTTCGACTTACCTTCCAAGGCAGATAAAACAGCAACTTTGTCTGACCATGGATACTCAACACCATAATAAGACATACTCTTTTCATGACCTTTACCACAGATAATTACAGTGTCTCCTTTTTTGGCGACAGAGTTAATTGCATAATATATTGCATCTCCTCTTTCGGGGAAAGAAAGATATTTGTCGATATTTTTCCTAAGTACTCCCTTTTCCATCTCTAACAAAATATCCTTGATTTTTTCACTCCTCGGATCCTCTGCTGTGAATATCGATAAATCAGCAATTGAAGCAGAAAGACCACCCATGATCTTCCTTTTCGCACTATCTCTCTCTCCTGCACATCCAAAAACAGATATCAATTTTCCTTTCGAAGATTTTCGTAGATTTATTAGTACACACTTAAGTGAATTTGGAGTGTGGGCAAAATCAATAATTATTTTTATTCCTTTGTTATTTTTGACCTCTTGCATTCTTCCTTCAACACCTGGAAAACAATTGAGCGCCGATAAAATCTCTTTTTTAGAAACATTAATATACCGCGCTACAGCTATCGCAGCGGCTGCATTTTCTTGGTTATGAGTCTCAGTAAAAACCTTTGCCATTAAATCTGGTTTATAAAAAATGGTTTTTGCGCCTATATTTTTTCTGACCCAGTTCGAATTTTTGTCATTTTTGTTTAATACTGCCACTTTCGAATTTTTAAAAAGCTTAAGCTTGGCACGACGATAGGCATCAAAAGTTTTGTGATAATCAAGATGTTCGTGAGTTATATTAGTCAGTACCCCAACATCAAAGTTAATACCGTAAACTCGTTTTTGATCCAATCCATGAGAAGTTACCTCCAATACGGCATATTCACAGCCACTGTCCACCATCTTTTTTAGAAATCTCTGAAGAGCTAGTGGCTCAGGGTTGGTTACATGGAAGCCTGTATCATATTCCTTATTGCCGATTTTTGCAGAAACTGTAGAAATCAAACCAACCTTAAGCCCCGACTTCTGCAAAATCCACCATATCATTGAAGCTGTGGTAGTCTTGCCATCAGTTCCCGTAACACCAATAAGTCTTAGTTTATTAGCAGGATTTCCGTACCAAGCAGAAGCTAAAAGACTTAGTGCTTTTCTCGAATCCGTAACTTTTATATACCGAGCTTTTTTGGGACTTATATTTAAATCGTTAAAATCTTTTTCACCAACAACTACCGTAGCCCCCCTCTTAACGGCTTCAGGAATAAATTGATGAGCGTCCACGGTCAACCCTTTAATTGCGACAAACAAATAACCTTTCCTAACATCACGAGAGTTATCAGCTATCCCCGATACTTGAAAGGGGAAACGCTTAAGTTGCGTATCTATAATCATAGTTATATTAAGGTAATCTCACACAAATACAAACTTTATCATCGTTTTCCTTATCTATCTTGGGGTGATTATCAACATAAGTACTTAACGTATCGATCTCTCCGGACTTCAAAATCGATACAAATCCCAAATCATTTATATATGAATTCAAGCCGTCTGAACAAAGTAAAAATATATCCCCAGACGCCAATTTTTGTTCTCCAGAATTAATATAAATATCATGGACTGCAGAGCTTTGACCATTCAATACACTATAAGTCACATGTGTGGAATTCATTAATTCAGCATGGGGATTATTTCTATAATCGTTATGAACTAATCTTATGTAGTTTTTCCACGCCTCTTCATAATCCCCGCTCTCTGGTTCAGGTAGATTTTCTTTGTGGTGCACGAACACCGACCTAGAACGTGCCACCCTATCGGTTGCAGGAGTAACGGCTTTCCAGATTTCACCTTTGTAAGGCAAATGCACTATTTGACAATCGCCATTAAATGCATAATGTAAAGAATTGTTTCTTAAGACGCAAACGGCTGCTACTGCGCCAGCCAAATCATCCTCATAGTAATCGGTGCTCTCCCATAAAGGCAATCTCTCTGATCCTATTTCTTTTAAATTAAGCTCACGAATTACATCATTTGCTATTTTAAAGGCAGATAAAAAATCTTCTCGCGGCCTAATCATGTCTCTTTCTGCCAATACTTTACCAATTGTAACAGCGGCCGATTGTGCCGCTCTTGCAGAAGGAGAATAGTTAAAAGGATATCTAAACCTGCTAATACCGTCCGCAACAACAAAAACGGTTTGATCTTGATCGACATAAAACGAATCTTCACACTCAGGTTTTAACTTCGACGATTTCCTCTCGAAAACGGCAATGCTCATTCCTCCACTGATCGTTTCCTTGTCACCAATCTCAACGGACATTGCGAATTATAACATTCTCTTTCACCTTTCGGGGTGGATTCCCAGGTAGGGGAAGAGATCGCTGGCAATACTAAACCACAAAGGGGCGGCGGTTTCTGCGGCCCAAGGCGAACTTTGAGGCTCGCGGAGAGTGACCAGCATCACAAATTTAGGTTCATCCGCAGGAGCAAACCCTATGAAGCTCGCGATTGTCTTTTCTTCATCATAATGCCCGGAGACTGGGATCTGCGCCGTCCCCGTCTTCCCGGCAATCTTAAAATCTTTTATTGCCGTCCACTGTGCTTCTCCGTGGCTCGACGCTTCCACGAGCATTTGCTTAATTTTTTCAACTGATTTTTTCGAAATCACCCTCTTCCCGATCTCAGGGTCAATATCATCATCCCGCCCTTCAAATTCTAATTTATCGACAACTTGCGGAGTAATCTCCACCCCATTATTAGCAATAATTGCCATCGCTTTGACCATCTGTATCGGGGTAACCGCAATTCCTTGTCCAAATGAGGCCGTTGAAAGATCAACAATATTCCACTCATCTTTTTTCCTTAAAGGCGCACTAACCTCCCCCTGCAAATCAATCCCTGTCGCCCGTCCAAACCCGAAAGCCGATAAATAATCATACATTCTATCCATCCCAAGCTTCTGCCCCACAAAAACCATCCCCACATTATCCGAATGAAGAAGTACTTCAGTCATCGTTGAATCTGGATGGTACTCATTGTTCCAAGTGCGAATAACATATTTGTCTACTTTATATGGCTCAGTGCAGATATCGCATTTTGTATCCGGCTCAACTTCACCGGCGTCAAGGGCTGATGCCATCACAATTGGCTTAAAGATTGATCCAGGCTCAAAACTATCGCTAATCGCAGGATTTTTAAAATACTCGTCGCCAAATTCATAGTACTTACCAGGATCATAAGACGGGGATGACGCCATCCCAAGTATCCCTCCTGTCTTTGGATCCATCACAATTATCGTGCCGGCAACGGCCCCATATGTTTCAATTGCATACGCGAGCTTTTTTTCAATTAATAGCTGGATAGAGCGGTCAAGGTGAGTGTGCAAGCTCACCCCGCCAATTGCCGTGATTTCCTTGGCGCGCCCAGAAAGGATGGGGACTCCCAAGGGGTTTGACTCCCTTTCCACAAATCCAGGCTTTCCTGACAATGTCAGATCATAAAATCCCTCGAGGCCAAAATATCCGCGATCACTACCATCTTGATCCTTTCCCACAAAGCCCATCACCTGAGCCGCTGACGACCCTTCCGGATAGATCCTCGCCTCTTGCTTCTCAAAATGTATCCCATTAACCGCTAGCTCCTCGATTTTTTTCTTGATTTCACTGTTTACCCCCTTTTTAAGGGGTATCCAAAGTGAGTTATTCCCCTTAAGCAGCCCTTCAATTTCCATTGCCACACCTAGTAAATCTTCCTCTTCATCATCCTCATCAATTAATAACGGTGCCAATAAATTAGCAATCTCCCGGATCGGGCGATCAATTTCCTCCGACGATGCAAAAACCAGCCAGCTTTCACTGCTTGCGGCAAGCCACGATCCGTCCCTTGCCAAAATATCTCCGCGCGGAGCATCAATATTTTCTCCACTAACATGCTGTGCCCGAGCCTGCGCAGATAGTACTTTCCCCCGGAGAATTTGCCAGTAAAAAAGTCTCACAAGAAGTACAAACATAGCAAGAATAAAAAACAATCCAACCACTCGCAAACGAGTTTCCATTTACGGCAATTTCGCTATCGGAGATTTCTTTGACAAATAGATGATGTCGTGGGGCTTTGCCATCTTTAGTCCTTCTGCCCTCATCTGGATATTTACTAAAGCGGTTTCACTTATCAAGTTTTCTGATATCTCCCTGTTGCGATCATTTATCGCCTTGATCTCGCTCTCAATATTCAAGTAAGCCGTACTTTTTGCACTTAGAAAAGCAGTCACCAAGACATTTATCAGCATGAGAACTCCACCTAGCATAAGGGCAATTTTTATTTTGTTAAATTTTTTCATAAATTCTTAATTTTGCGCTTCGCGAGCTGGGGTTTTCTTTGACCTCCTCAATTGAGGGAAGTACCGGCTTTGCGGTAACAAGCCTCCCGTATCCCCCGCGCACTCTTTCCTTAAAATATTCTTTTACTATCCTATCCTCTCCCGAATGAAAACTAATTATGGCTAACCTTCCGCCAGAAATTAGTAGTCCCTCGGCTTTCGGCAGAGCCGTTTGCAAACTGTCCACTTCACTATTAACCGCCATCCTCAGAGCCAAAAACGGTCTGGTTGCCGGATCAGTTTTCCCTTTTTTAATCACACCTTGCCTGATTACACTCAAAAAATCGTTAACCGTCTTAATTGGCGTGCGCTCTCTAAATCTAATTATTTTCTTCACCAATCTTTTCGATTCTCCCTTGGTGAGCGCTTCCTCAAACATTGTTTCCAGTTGATCAGTACGAAGCGAATTTAATAGATCACTTCCCCTAACGCTCTGGCTTTCAGGATCAAGCCTCATGTCCAAAGGATTATTCCCCTCTTGGAACGAAAATCCCTGCCCGCTTTGATAGTGGAAACTTGATATTCCAAGATCAAACACTATTCCCCTAACGCGGGCAAATCCATTCTCCCCCGCGATCCTATCAATATCTCTAAAGTTGCCGTGGACGAGCTTGGCAGATCCCCGCAGCTGCGGGGAAGGGCAGGCTATATTTTTTCGGGCAATTTCCAACATTCTTTTGTCTTGGTCTATTCCCAAGACTTTTCCTTCATAATTAGCCAAAGCCAAGCTGTGTCCCGCGGCCCCTAGGGTTGCATCGATATATTTATCCTCTGAATTCGAGGATTTATTAACAAGAAAATCAACCACTTCATGGACCATCACCGGCTTATGGAGCCGATCAAAATTATTGCGATCCTTTCTCATCTTCCGCCAGCTTCTCAATCATCTCGCTCGCATTTCTGGTAAAGTATTCTTCTCTTCTTGACCATTCTGCTTTATCCCACACTTCAACTCTGTCGCCCAGTCCTACAAACACTACTTCTGTCCTCAGTTTTGCGAATTTAACCAAGCTTTCGGGTAAAACCACTCTTCCTTGGGAATCTGTGATCAGATCATACGCACTTCCCAATATAAATCGGTCGGTATCCCTCACCGGGGAAGTTAAGATCTTTGATCTGCCTGTTAATTTATTTAAAAGTTCCTGCCAATTGGCCTTTGAAACCACAACTAGACAGTTTTCATACCATCTGGCAACGATAAATGTTTTTCCAAGTTCTTTCCGAAATTTTATGGGGACGGCAACTCGCCTTTGAGAAGTTAAGTTTGAAGAAAAAGTTCCTAGCATCATTTTTCACCATTTCTCACCAATTCTCACCATTTTGATCTATTTTCACGCGTGTGTCAATACAAACAAAACCCAAACTCTAAGCAAACATTTATCCAAAAAATTAATTCGTTGAAGCTAAATTCACGAAGACCCCAAGGCCGCTAGCCTTGCCTCCCGAAAGCTCCCCCCAGCTTGAGCCATCCCACATACGGGCCATATTAACGATCCCGCCAAAGTCATCCCCGCCCGAAGAAAAGATGCCGTAAGGTCCATCTGAAATATCTCCGGCGACCTCGCCAGGCAACCCGAATGTGCTCATCACTATAAAAAACTCATCGCTCGCCTTATCCAAATCAAAGCTAAACTTACCATCCAGGCTCAATAATGATTTTGTATCTGTCTGCAAATGAAAATCAGTTGATAGCTTCCCAAGGAGCTTTCCCCCGCCATTCCTAAAGCGAAGGGTGAGCTTCCCCTCCGTCACCCCTTCATCATAGCGAAATTTTCCAGAAGACTCCGACCCAAGCAAAAGCTCCCGATCAATACTGGTCTTCCCGGATAACATGATAGAGCCAGGCACCCCCTGGGTAACTTCATCCTTAGTTTCATAAAGAAGCTCATAGTCCAAAGACTCTGCTCCGGAAACCTTAATCCCTTTTATTTCAAGTTTTAAATAATGGCCATCCGCAGTCGGAGTAAGCGAAGTATATGGGCGCTCGCCCAAAGGGATTTCGGGCACAGATTCATCTTCGATTATCCCGGAGCTTTTTCTCGACTTGACCACAAAAAATGCGGCCACCACCACAAGTAATCCCAAAATAAAAAGAAGAACGGGCAAATACTTCTTCATAGCTTATTCTTTCAGATAGTCCTGGAGCTTGTCAACTGAAACCCTTTCTTGTTTTGCCGTGTCGCGGTCCCGCACCGTCACGGCATCGTCTTCAAGAGTTTGAAAATCAATTGTAATGCATGCGGGTGTACCGATCTCATCCTGGGCAAAGTAGCGCTTCCCGATGTTCCCGCGATCATCCCACACCACCGGCATTTCCTTCTTCAGATCAGTAAATATCTTTTTGGCCACTTCCAATAGCTTCGGCTTATTGGCCAAAAGAGGAAACACGGCCGCTTTAAAAGGCGCAAGCTTCTTATTTAGTTTTAAAACAACTCTTCCATCTTCCTCACAATAAGCATCAATTAAGAAAAACAACGTAGACCGGTCAACTCCTCCAGAAGTTTCTATCACCCAAGGAGTGAATTCTTTGCCCGAGTCATCTTTATAAGTAATCTTATGACGGCTTAAGTCCCAGTCCCCCCGGTGGTGGATCCCTTCAAACTCACTCCAGCCAAAAGGAGCTTTATATTCAATGTCCTCTGCCGCGCGCGCATAGTGCGCCATCTCATTTTTTGCATGGGCTCTAAATCTCAGCTTCTCTTTATTCATCCCAAGACCAACATACCAATTTAGTCTTTCCTCTTTCCAATAATCAAAAGTCTTCTGGGCTTCTTTTTCATCCGGCGCGACAAAATACTCAAGCTCCATCTGCTCAAATTCACGCGAGCGAAAAGTGAGGTTCCCTGGGGTAATTTCGTTCCGGAAAGCCTTCCCTATTTGGGCAATCCCAAAGGGGACCTTGACCCGATTAGAGCTAACGACATTCCCGAAATTTACAAATACGCCCTGAGTGATTTCACCCCGAAGATAAGCTTTTTGCTTTGGCTCAGTCGTCCCTAAATACACTTCCGTCAATAGATTAAATGTCCTGGGCTCAGTCCACTGGGGGGCTTTTTTGTGCTTTTTTTCGTGCTTGGCAATAATCTCGTGCCTATCGGCACGGAAGCGCTTATGGCAAGTCTTACACTCAACCAGAGGGTCGGTAAAGGCCTCGGTGTGGCCGCTTGCTTCCCACACCTTAGGATTCATGATAATTGCGGCGTCAAGCCCGACAACGTCTTCGCGCCCATAAACCATTGTCCTCCACCACTCGCGCTTGATATTGTTTTTCAATTCCACTCCAAGAGGTCCATAGTCCCAGAAGCCAGTCAGCCCTCCATAGATCTCACTCCCCGGATAAATAAACCCCCGTCTTTTGGCAAGAGAAACAATTTTCTCCATCAAAACTATTATACACGATCTTATTTTCGAGGAGTTTCACGAGTGAGCTAACTTATCCCCAATGTGCCGGTACTGGCACCATTTGCAAGTTTTGCTTTCTTTTGGAGTGGGTCCATTTAAAAGCTCGTTAACTTCCTTCATAAACCCAAAGAAAACTCTTTCGTCGATCGGCACTTCCATCCAAGTCGGCGGGAATTTAAATATCGCATTCCCCGCTTTAAAAGTCACTGTGTCGGGATAAAAAAGAAGTAATCCGGTCCTCACGATCTGGGTCGGCTTGCCAGTTTTGGGATTTTCCAAGGCAAATTTATAAGCCGACAATTGGGTCTGGTACTTTTCAATCTTGCCTTCATCCGGCTGGGTGATCTTTAAGTCGACCAGGGTATAAGTCTCGTCCATGTTTTTAACTAACAAATCATACTTACCCTTGAGGTAAACATTTGTCCCAGGGACAGTTTTAGACTCTACCCATCCTTCTTGCTTTATAACCTCACCCTCGGGGAGTCTTTTGGATATGACTTGCAAATTTTTGCCGACAAGCGGAGTTTGGAGGCGGGTATTTATCGCACTAAAGACGCCAGGCATGGGCATGCTAGGCTGGGAAATCTTGTGCTTGACTTTGAGGTAGTAGCAAAGCTTACACTCCTCATAGAGGTAGGCGAAGTCTGATGGCGAGAGCTTATTCATAGAACCAATCCCAATCTGGGTTTTCAACTTCCACAATTTTGCTTTTGAACATTTTGTACACCCCGTCTTCTTTGACCGTTTGCCAAGTACCCTCGTAAAAATGTACTTCTGCTTCCCCGTCCACCCAATTTTTAGTTGAGAATTTTACAAAAGCAATATCGTTGGTATTTTCAAATTTCTCGGATTTGATAACATCAACATCCAAAATATCAGTGAAGCGGTTGGTCCATTCCTCAAAGTTTGTCTTTTTAAGATATTCTTCGCTCAATAAGTTAAAGCCGTCTTCCATCCGGCGGGCTTTAAGATAGGTATAAAAAGCTCTCACGGCTTCCTCCGGAGAGAGAGAAGGGTCAACCTCGATTTTAGTAATATTCTGGTCGGTAAAATCCGGCACCATAGTTTTTGCCCAGTCTGCGTTGATAAACAAGGATAATCCGGCAAGACTAATGGTATTTATCCCAACTACACTCCCGCATTGATCGACCAGCGGGCCGCCGCTCATGCCCTTGACCAAACTGATGTCAGTTTGGATGTAGCCAATGGGCATTCGCTTGGATTTCCTAAAATCAATAAACCTTCCCCTAAGGCTCGTTGCCTTACCAGTTAAGTCAGTTCCCAAAGCGTAGCCGGTAGCAATAAGAGGTTCGTCCTCCTTAAAGCCTATGCTATCCGGCAAAGGCAAAACCAGATCCGGATACTTTGCTTCTGTAAACAAGACTGCCAAGTCAACATCTTTATTGCCAAGAATTTTTACCGGAGTTACAAAGTTTCCATCGGGAAAAATAATTTTAGGGCTTGGCTCATCAGCAATAACATGGAAGTTGGTAATCACTTGGTCGGGGCTTATGAAAAACCCTGTGCCTTCAGAATATCCGCCGACGACACGAACAACAGAATTTACCATTTTATCTCTCACTCCAAAAGAACAAAGGAATTTGCCGATATAGCCGTACTGGTTTGTTAAATAATCAGCAATTACAAAAACAGAGGCTAAAAGGTATATAAAAATACCAAGAATAAAAATTGACTTTAAAAAGTTTTTAAGACTTTTGAAGGGAAAAATAATTGTTTCAAAAATAAGGCTGATGAAAGCAAAAATAAACTTGATTAAAAACTTGACCAAGTAATAAGCGGTATAAGTAACAAGCTTAATCGGGAAAAGATACAGAGGAAAAATCAATTTTTTGAAATAAGATTTTAACCCTAAAATAAGATTTTTCCAACGCAGTTGAATCTTTTTTGCTAAATTATCAAACTGTTTTTCAAAAAAGTTAACCATTCCTCCCAATCATATCCTTTCTTTTAGTTTGGTCAAAAAAAATGATTTTTTGCGGGGCCACAAAATCCAAATCTATATATATTTTCTATCTTCGCCGACCTGATTTATAAATTTTTGCTCTCTCATTCATAACTCCAAATCTAGTATTTTGTGTTGACACTAGAGCATCTTTGACGAGTTCGTTAGGCACGGCAATATAAGGTGCTCGTGTCGATCCAGCCAATTGTTGTTTTGCGTGTCCAAAGGCTTTTGAATCAACCTCTACTTCTATTGCTTGAGTTCTGGTACGAATATCTATCCCTTTATCCGAATGGTATTCGGAGCCCTTAATTTTGGCAATTTTGTTTGCGATTTGTTTATGTTGCTTACTTTCCATAGGAATCACCTCCTTTTACTGAAACTTCGCCCTTGAAATCATTATTTTTTGCAATAATTTTTATATTCCCTCCTTTTCCTCCATGTTTTCCCCTACCTCCATGAGCAAGGAATTTCCCATCCCCTGCTAATTTTTCAGTGAAAATAAATATTGATCCCCCATCTCCACCATTTCCGTTTTTCCCGGACTTACCAAAATTTAGCTTAAAATGTGGCTCTATTTTTAAATTATTAAAATCTACCATTTTAATCACCTCCAATTAGCAAGCACTCAAATAGACTGCTTGCTAACTACTATGGACAACATGATTATGTTGTCAACCCTAAATTAATGTGTCAAAACGGGTCAAATTTGAGCAGTTTGATATTATTTGTTATTTGCCTGAGGGAAACAATATAGGAATCAATATCTCGAAGAGGTAGACGGCCAAAATCCCATAAGCATCTCTTGACGTTTTACCTTTTGTATATAGGTATTGTTTGTATTTTGTGAGGTCTAAATATTCGTTGATCTTTGGTGATATCACCAGCTCTGAAATTTTATTTTGGGCATCAATTCCAGTTTTTGGGTTTTGCTTTTTCAACCATTCTATAAGTTCGTCAATTTTTTCATCTACCTGCTGGTCAAGTTTTGGCTTAGTAATAAATGACCGAAATTCACTCTTAAGAACTATTGGACTTCCAGATATTCCATATTGATTGATATTTTGCTGCAGCGTAACTTTAAGATTGTTTCTTAAAACAGTTTGAATTTCAACTATTGCGTTGGCAATTTTGTTGATCTCTTTTGAAAATATTCCGAGTCTCTTTGAGAAGGAGAGATTCAAAAGAAAACCAAAAATTAAAAATGGGGCTATTTTATCCGCACTAACACCTAAATACTGCAAAAGACCAATAATTTCTGTAGAAAAAGGCATCTTAAAATGTATCTCATCCTAAACATAATCCTAAATTTCTTAGGGGTCAAGTCTCATGATATAACAGCAGTTTTTTTATAAAATATGGGGAGACAATTTTGCTTCATTCTGAATTTTGTACCATGCTTGTGTCCTGTCCTCGCTTTTCCGTCTCCGCCTACGACAAAATTATCTTCCTTCTTAAATCATTGAGTAATTGTTCTTCTGTTCGTATCACTCCTGATTTTATATTTTTTAAAATAGCGATGATTTCCAGATCGGTCAACGGGATAATCAACTCATTTTTCTGTTTCCACATATCTTGGCATCTTTTCAGAAATAAATTTTTATCACTTATCAATCTGCAAACCAAAAAGCCGAATTTACTTGTATTAACCGAAAATCTACCGGCCAACTGATCAATTTCTGGATTTTTTGGATCTTCCGAATAATTTTTGCACTCAACAAAAATATATCTTGAAGTAATTTGATGGAGATTGTGGAGAGTGTAAAAAAATCCATCATTTGCTGAATTGTCGAAAGTTATGTCAATTCGCTTTCTGCCGTCGTTTATTTCTTTCTCTTTGACTGGATTATTTAATGATGGGTAGAAAATAAATTCTAGTACTCCGATGATCAATTTATGATATGCGCTTGCGTTGTCCCCACCCGCAGTCAAGGAATTAAGTAAGTTAATCAAGTAATCGACTAAAGCGCCAACATCAATATCTTCCAGATCTTTATTTCCGATTGGTTGAACGGATTGAGCTTTACTACTTCTGAAATTTTTAAAAACTTCAGGATGACTTTTTGTAAACTCACGCAAAAATTCTTTAGAAAAAGGAGCTTCCTTCTCTTTTATATCTTTTTTTGTTACATATCTATGTTTTGAACCATCCTTTAATGTTCTTTCACGCACCAAACTGCTATCTTTTGCTAAATGCTCACCCTGTAAATAATTTAAGGCGAAGTGCTGATAATATTTTTGATCAATATATTCTTTATGGAAAGAAACTGATATTTTTGGAACTAGCAATAAGGGTTTGTTTCTTACGACTAATCTGTCGGTGTGCACAATTTCCCATCTTTTATTTGCTGGATCCCAAAAAAATCCAGATGGTACATCGCTGGTCAAAGGAATATTCCACAATTCGCACTGTGATTTAGTGTAACCAACAAGATGTTTCCTAATTATGTTAGTTGTCATATCAGATACCTTATCTCTAGCTATCCGATCAATAAAAATAGCCGTATCTTCCAAATCTTCTACTAACCCAGTTTGAACTGCCTTACTCTCCAAAATACTTTCATATATGCGTCTTGAATCATCATTGCCGGCACCCCTACCTTGAGGTTTGGATCTCGATAAACCTAAACATATTTCATTCGGTTCGTTTAAATGAACAAAAAGAGCACGAGCTTTATCAACCTCATCTGATTTAATAAGGTCAATCGCGTGTTGAAAAAAACTTTTTATTGTTCTACTTACATCTATACACCACGGTTGAGGTCTAGTAGAAATAAAGAAGGGGTCAAGAAAAACTGCTTTGTCTTTTGAGGGATCTATGTCAACAAAATCTAATTCATGCTGAGTTTTATTTAATTTGTAGATTTGACTAATTTTCATACTATTTATTCTCAGCAAATCTCATACCAGTGAAGCCGGCGCACCTATCATTTTATTTTCCTGATTTTTTTCTATTATCGTCTTGGCACAACATCTGGCAATTCTCTACTGTCGTTTTTCCGCCTTCATGCCATGGCTTGATGTGGTCGGCTTCCATTTCCTTAATTTCCCATTTCTTTTTCTTGTTCTCGCCTTTGCAGTGCGGACAAACGCCTTTTTGTCTCTCATACGCTTCTCGTTTCATTTTGTCGGTGAAAGCGCGGATGTTTAAAAATTTTTCATTTCTAGTTAAAACATATTCGTAAATACCGGACTTTTTGGTCACATCTTCGTCTTGCATCAACTCGGTTATTTCTTTTTCCAGTTTTTTTGAATCAAATTTTTTATCTTTGAATTGGTTATACAAAACTCCCCACGGCACATTGCTCATCTCTCGGCGATAATTCGTAAAAATTATTCGTACCCAGACTATCACATCTTGAAAATACTGCCATAGCTCATCGGCGTTTTCATCATGCTGATGTTTGGCCATATAATCTTCTATCTTGCCATCGTTAATCCACGAAAGTACTGTTTCCAAATACTCTTGGCGAATTGGCGAACCACTAACTAATTGTCCGCCGTCGTTTGCCAAGAGATACGCCGCACAATTTGATTTACTAAATTTGATTTTCGCGTCAGAAAGCCACGGGCCGGTATAAACTGCGTTGCGTATTTCTTGATCGGTCAATTTTTCTCCGGCGATGTTGATAATTCTAAACCAATCCAACCGTTCTTTGTCCGTTCCCTCGCAGAAGTAAATCATAAGCTCATAATCCAAAATTTTATCCTGCTCCTCTTTGGTCAGATTATGAAAAAAGCGGTCGTTCAGCGAAAAATCACCCGTA
The DNA here is from genome assembly GCA_000995185.1 of Candidatus Woesebacteria bacterium GW2011_GWC1_42_9. Classification (GTDB taxonomy): domain Bacteria; phylum Patescibacteriota; class Microgenomatia; order UBA8517; family UBA8517; genus GWC1-42-9. The sequence continues at coordinate 143,709 of LCET01000001.1, read as the reverse complement.
ACATACTGCCCAATGCTGATGGTGCGCTGTTGGCCGTCCAGTACTTCATAGCCGCCATCTTCTCTAATCATCCAGTACATCACGTTAAGAGGAAAATTGTTATTTATAGTCTCTATCACTGCGTTGCGTTGCTTTTCCTTGTATACAAACTCACGCTGATATTTTGGACGAATATCAAGTTTGCCACCATAAGCCACCACGCCCTCCTCGGCGCTATCTCTGTAGCCGACTATCACTTCGTGAATTGGTATTTTGTTTAGATCAATTTTCATATTATTTTTTTACTTTCTTATTTTTAATAATAATCCGTGCATAAGTTGCTTTTCCGTTAACAATAGCACCTACATATTTTTTATGCTGTTCATCAAGATAAGTAGGGATACCTTGTATAAGTGCATCTGATTTTTCCCGCTTATCAGCAAGCAATCCAATGATCTCAAATTGATCAGGATTATATTTATCAACAAATGTAATTGGCACACCCATGAATCCCTTGTAGTCCATTGGAATTTCTAAAACCCTAGAGACTTCAATTGCATCATGATTGTCATATTTTGGATATTCTTTCGGACTATATTTTTTATATAAAGTCAGCTTCTCGTGTCTTTTTGTGGTGTCTAAATTTGTAAACCACATAATCCGCCCCATACTAAAATACTGCACTCCATTCTCAATTTTCTTTCTTGACTCTGTTGGTATATCGTAATCCATTGGGACTTGAAACCATTTTGTGCCACCGTTATCATAACCAAGCCATAGCTTGTTTTCTTTTATAAGTTTAAAAAATTCTTTGTATGTAATTGCGTTTTGGTCGCCAAGAATTATAAATTTCTTCTTATACTCGACTAACTGCGCCACATATTCGCGAAAGAGTGAAAATGGCGGGTTGGTTACCACAATATCTGCTTCTTTTAGAAGTTTGATGCACTCCTCGCTGCGAAAATCTCCGTTACCCTTGAGTGAGGTAGCGATATTGGCATCATTTTTCAAGAGCCACTTCACATCAGTAAGCCCCACCGCGCCGTCTGCATCGGTATCTGTCACTTCATTGAGTACAATCATAAACGGCTCTTTGCCTTTCGGTTTTAAGCCCTTGACTTCAAAGAGTGGCAACTGTCCTCCGGCAACTGGCGACTTTGTATAACTGGTGGTGATTAACTTTTTAAGTTTTAGGGCGTTGAAATTAGCGGCAAAATATTTGAAAAAATTACTTTCAAATGGATCATCACAATTGCAATAAACCACCTTGCCTCGAAACTGGTCTTTGTAGTGCTTCAGTTCTTTTTCAATATCAATAAGCTGAGTATAAAACTCATCTTTCTTTGCTTTATTTGCTCTATGTAAGTTTGTATTTAAAGATTTAGTATTCATTCTGCCCTATTTTACCACTTTCCCCTACCCTTGAAGCCTTTTGCCCACTCTAATGCTCGCTAGCTCACGCTCGAGGATTTCCTCGATAAATCTGTCCGGATCGGCGATTTTTTTGTTTTTTGGCCAGAAGCCTAGGATCTCCAAAGCCCTTACCGCAAAATCACGCCTTAATTCTTTCAAATTCTCGCTTTTTTGGAGCTTCGTGAGGCTATCTAATAGGTGTCCGTACAGCACTTCATTTCTTTCGTGGTCGCGGGTAGTACGCCCGATCACCTCCGCAAAATAATAGGCGACAGAAGTCTTTACTAAGTTTTTCCTGACCCTTGAAAAAGCATTGATAATTTCTGCCTCGGTAATAATATCCAAAGATTTCCCCCGAGCAGCTTGGAACTTTATATGATTAAAGATTTCGACGTGCCCGCGCTTACGGCTTTTGAGCTTTTTAACGCCTTTGGCAATAAGCGACACTCTGCCAAAATCTTTCGAGAGAACTACCAATATTTTATCCGCCTCACTGTAATCACGCGAAGCCAACACAACCCCATCTGAAACATATGTCCTTCCCACACAGCGATTCTACTACGCCGAAAGGTGGCCCTTCAAAACAAATGCCCTCGGGACGCATCTCGAGGGCTTACTTTTGCTATTCATTTTAACCTCCGCTTGACTTGGTTTGCGAAATTATACCAAATTATCGCTTTATTCCCCAGAACCACCAGCCGGCTCCCCAGAAGCGAGGGAAAAAATTATCCCATGTGTCAAATTTTCTCCAAAAAAGCATCGTCGGCTTTAATACTCCCGCATAAAGTCTATCTGCTGCCATCGGCAGAGTAAGTCTCGGCCAGGGACGGTTGCCGCGTACTTTTATGCCCTTTGCTCCTGCCTCCTCCATTATTTTTTTGTATTTCATCCAGGAAAGGGCATTTTCATAATAAAGCGGCCTGAAATTCCGCATCCCTCTTTTAATTCCCACAAGTGGCTTTAATTTTATAGTCCAGTAAATTATTGAAAAAATAAAGTTGATAACATTGCCAATCGATTGCACCGAAAATCGTTTGGGGACAATGTCCGCAAAAAACAATCCACCGGGTTTAAGCACCCTTACCATTTCAGTGATCACTATCTCAGGCTTCCTAAAATGCTCCAACAATCCAAAGCTCATCACAACATCAAATTGGTTACTATCAAACGGTAATTTTTCAGCATCCCCGACGACAAATTTTCCTTTTGCTTTTTCTTTTTTATAATTTTCCTTGGCGATTTTTAAAACTTCATCACTTTGATCAAGTAAAGTAGTCTCATGTCCCCTTTTGGCAAAATAAAGCGAAGTCCGGGCCGCGCCGCAGCCAACCTCAAGAATTAGAGAATGTTTTTTTGGAAAAATCGTAATTAAGAAACGAAGCTTAACTAGCTCAAAAAGCTGATTTTGGGTCTTACCTGACTCGGAGTAGGAAGTGTCCCCGCTTGCAAAAATCTCCTCCCAGATCATTAGATCGAAAACTTCAGGTGTTGGTCAGTTTTAAGAAATAGCTCTTCAGTTTTCCCACCAACATTAACGACATAGAGCGGCATATCCGTCCCGGGCTGTTTTTGCAAGTAAACCCAGTAATCATCGCTTACTTTAAAAGGCAATTTATAGACAATGATTATCTGCTTTATGCCTTGAGGACGAAGCTCAAATCCTCCGGAAAAGACAGTCTTGCCAAGCTCCTCATAGGTCTCCCCTTCATCGTCAAATCCGTCAACGGAAACGAGTTCACTCCCTCTCGGCACATAAATTCTCGTCCAATTAGGGAGGACCGAATTAAGCCAGCCATCGTAGTCCTGAGGGTTTTTATAGGTAATGCTTAGTGTTTTTGTAACTGTGCCGTCTCGGGCAATATCTACGTCCTGGGATACTTCTTGGGTGACATACATGTTTGACTTCCTGCCCCCTAAATTAGCATCATTTATATGTAGATAGTCGCCCTCAATATCTTTAATTCTACCGGCGATTTCAAAGCTCTCCACTCCCTTTTGGGCATTTTCATCAAACATGTAAATCAGGACATGCTTTTCATTGATCGAATCCCACGCGGCTTCAAAAAGATCCGGTAGCTTTTCCTTTGGTTGTCCCAAGGCATTTCCCAAAAGTGAATTCATCAAAGGACCGACAATTTTTTTGCGATTATCATAATTTGGGGGAGCAAAGACGATCTTCTCCGGCTCATTTTCACTCCAAACAACCGGCCCCTCCACGTCTGCAAAGCTTTCCAGCTCATAAACTACCTGCGGGCAATTACAGCGCTCATCATTTTCAGCGCTAAAATTGCCAAATCCTGGCACACCAATCTGCCCGATCGCCTTAAGAAGATTAACTACAACATGAGTATCAACCGCGATCACACCATCGATATCCTCAATCCCGGCCTTCTCGGCCTCGTTCATAAACAGGTCCATGCTTTCTCGGAAATCAGGCGACCAATTCATGTCTCTTAAGCGAAACTTATCCAAAGCCGCATAAACTCCCTTGATGTAATTAATGATCGGGTCCGGAGCAGGAACGACTGGCCGGTAGGCATTATCCAAATGATATATATCGCTCGAATTCACCTGGCTTACTTTCCCATTTTTTACTGTCATGATCGAGTAGGCGGTGATAAATCCGCCAGTCGGTCTTAGCTCTTTGTCATTTTGGAAAAGAACCAAATACGTGCGCTCTTCGTCCATCCCAAGCATATATGGGGCGGCCTCCATCAAAGGTTTTGACTTTGAAACAAAGCCGGCGCCAACTATCGCCAGGTTTATCCCGTTTTTTAGTTTTTCGCGGACGGGAATTCCCCTAAATTCCTTTGGGTACCGGTTTGGATCGATTTTAGATAATTCTGCGACGGCGGCTTGGGCTTCGGCGGAAATTCCATCAATCTGAGGAGTTATTTGCTCAACCGACTGTACCAAAAACTCAATCCGGTCATTTGCGGTATCTTCCCCGCTTTGAGCAGTATCGCTCTCTGGTCCGGCAAAGCCGATAATATCCGCATACGGGGACAGTGTTTCAATCACTTTATCTGCCGCGGCTAATCCATGAAGTCCTGCCTTTATCCCTGCATTACCGTCTTTCCAGTATCTCCCCGCCCAGGGGATGTATTGCACCCAGCCAAACCATCTGTAGGCGCCCTGAAAACTCTCCAAATCACCCTTAAAATTATTAAGCTCGCCTCTTACAACCGTGATATCCTGGCTGTTCACGGAGTCTTTTGCACGCCTGGCGCTCTCTGCCAAGACCATGCCGCTTCGATAAACCCGAAGAGCGGGAAATAGGATAAGAACAAATAAAACGACAAAGGCAAGCGATAAACCGATCAAAATCCTTTTTCCAGGGCGATGGAACTTCCAAAACCTAAATCTTTTTATAGGTTTCTCATCCGGCTTAATTTGGACTAGGGACTCTTCAAAATTAATTTGAGGCATGTCATTCATATTACACTATTAGGCAGCTCCTTTCCCCGAGATCATCACCCATGGCGTCTTTAATAATATCAAAATATCCAGTAAAACTGATCGCCTTTTGGCATAGTATGCGTCCATTTCGATCCTTTTATCAAAGGCGACATCGCTTCTCCCCGTCACTTGCCAATAGCCGGTTATCCCAGGCTTAACTTTGAGCATTTCTTTGACATAGCCCTCGGTCCCCGGAAATTTTTCTTGCTGCTTAACTAATTCTTCCTGATAATAAGGTCTCGGGCCGACAATACTCATCTCTCCCTTTAGGACGTTAAAAAGCTGGGGTATTTCATCGATAGAGTGTTTTCTGATTATTCTACCGATTGGAGTGACCCGCGGATCCCTTTTTATTTTATAATTTCCCCCTTGTTCAAGCTCTTTTAAAGCACTTTTATACTTCGGGTCGGTCCTTAGGAGTTTGTGGGCGTTAACGATCATCGAACGAAATTTATATGCAAAAAAAGGTGTTCCTCTTTTCCCCACGCGTTTTGGCGTATCTGCAAATAAGGGACCATTTGAGGTTAATTTAATGATGATGGCAACCGCAATCAACAAAGGAAAAAAGATCGCCAACAAAAACAGGGATCCAAATATATCTATCGTCCTTTTGACAAAAAAATATAACATCTTCTTGGGCAGCGGGATATTATAACAAACTTGTGTCCTTTCGCTCTTTAAGTTCCTGGACAATCTTTTTTACATTTTGGGCCATGCTCTTTGAGCAAACCAACAGGGCATCTTTGGTATCTACAATGATAATATTGTCAACGTCAACCAAGGCGATCAAGCGCCCGTCTTTGTGGACTAAAGCATCAGAAGTATCAATATTTATCACCTCTCCGCCAGGCTCATCACCATCAATGATCACGTTCCCAACATTATCCTTCGCTAGATTTTCCCATACCTCTTTCCAGTCACCTATATCCGTCCAGAAAAAGTCGGCTGACACGAGTACAAAATTGCGATCTCTCTCTGCCACGGCGTAATCAATCGATATTTTGGGCATACTTTTATATACGCGGGCAACCATTTCCTTTTCATTTTCAGTCCCTATTGCCCCAGAAATTTTATCAAGTGCTGAAGATATCTTTGGCTCATGTTTCTTTATCGAAGCAAGAAGGACGTCCGCCCTCCACACAAATTGCCCTGCATTCCATAAATACTTTCCAGAAGAAGTATATTTCTTAGCCAACGCCAGAGGAGGCTTTTCTACAAATTTCTCAAGCTTAAAAAATTTAACGCCGTTAACTTTATCAATTTCTGCCCCCTTCTTTATATGCCCATAGCCGACGTTCGGGTAGCGGGGCTCAACTCCGATGGCGACCATCACCTTTTGGTCATAGGCCACTTGCGCGGCTACTTTTAGCGTTTTTAAATAAGTTGGGACCGGTTTCACAAGCCTATCGACCGACTCGGTAATTATCACCGCATCAGGATCCCTATTTTGGATATAAACTGCTCCAATTCCGTGAGCAGGCCCGGTTTCCCTCCGAGCTGGCTCAACGATGATATTTCCAGGAACAAAGCCAGGTAACTCCCTAAGAAGCTCGCGCTTATATGCATCCGAAACAGTTACACAATATATCCTCTGCCAAGGTAATATCTTGCGAAACCTTTTAGCAGTAATCTGTGTGAGGGTCTTCCCGCCAAATAATTTTAAAAACTGCTTTGGAGTTTTCTCCCGAGAACGAGGCCACAATCTTGTGCCGCCACCACCGGCAAGTATCAACGCATATAAATGCTTTTTATAATTCTCTTCAGACATTTTTTATCCTCTTCAATAATTCTATCTTAAATCGCTTTTCAGAAAATCTGGCGCTGTTTTTCTTGATAATTTTCTCGCTAAACTTCATTCCCGAGAACTTTTTCAGGGCATTCTTTAGTTCACTCACACTTTGCGTGTAAAAAAATACACCGGTTTTATTATTTATCACTGTTTCCTTGGCCCCTCCGCCATAAAAAGCTATAACCGGCTTACCAAAATTTTGTGCTTCCAGGGAGACCAACCCCAAGTCCTCCTTTTGCGGAAATACCAAAGCCTTGCTTCTATAATAGTAATTGGCAAGCTCGCTCTCTGTCAATCGCCCTGTAAAAATAATATTCTTCTTTGACATCTGTCTTAATTTTCGCTCTTCACTTCCAGTACCAACGATCACTAATGGTAAATCCAATTCATTAAATACCTTAATTGCCAAGTCCACCCTTTTATATGAAACCAATCTGGAAACAATCAAAAAATAATCATGTGTATTAATTTTTAATTTTAAATTATTAGTTTTTAATTCGCCGGCCGGGGGATAAATAACTTCCGACTCTCTCCCATAGTATTTTTTTATCCTCTTTTGCACTTCTTTGGAGATAGCGATCATCGTGTCTGGCCGCTGGGCAGCTACTTTGTCCCAATTCCTCAAGTAATCTACTGCAATTTTCGAGACACTTTTTTTCATTAAAGTGTTGAAATAGTCATCATATCCGCTCCATAAGTACCTCGTTGGCGTCAGACAAATACAAAGATGCCTTGTTTCAGGACGTGTAATAATCCCCTTGGCGGCCTCACTTGTTACACTGATCACTAAATCAAACTCCCTAAAATCAAACGATTCAAATGCCAAAGGCATAAGTAGTGCCAATTTATCGTGATTATTTAAAGCTCCCGGAATTTTTTGCAGAAAGCTTGGGGATACTTTTGGAAAAGCTTTTGCCCATTTAGCGCTGTCTGGAGAATAAACAGAAGTATAAAGAGGAGCCTCGGGAAATATTTTATTTAAAGACAAAAGTAGTCTCTCTGCCCCGCCCCACTTATTTACCCGATCATAGACAATCACCGTCCTCATTAGCTGCCATTATGCAGTTTTTTCATATACTTTCAATGTCGCTCTGGCAGTTTTCTCCCATGAATATCTTTTAGTAAATTTCTTACCCTCGCTAATTCTCCTCTTCCTGTCGCCCTCCTTCATATCGATAACTGTCTGCATAGAACCCCTAATCGAGGAGAAATCGTACGGGTTAAAATATATCGCGTTATCCTTGTAAATTTCCCTAAAGACGGGAATGTCTGAAGCTAAAACTAACGTACCGATGCTCATTGCTTCAAGCCCGGGGAGGCCAAAACCTTCAGATAATGAGGGGAAAATAAACCCTAACGAATTTTTCATCAATGTACCAAGCTCCTCATCACTAACCTGACTGATTATTTTTAAAAATTCCTCAGTCCTCATCCTAATCGCAGTGCTCATTAATCTTTTACTAAATTCACTTTCTTTGGTAATCACAAGCAAAATTGGCGTTTTTCCTTCTTTTGTCTTGATCAATGAAACTGCTTCCAGTGCCCGCTCAATATTTTTGTGAGGAAAAACATTCCCGGCATACATAAAATATTGACGGTCTAGAGAAAACTTCGTGAGTGCCTTCGCCACATATCTATTTACTGAAATTCTCGGATCAACACCCTCATATATCACTCGAACTTTATCAGCGCCAAGATGATAGTATGAAATTACCTCGCTGGCCACGTCATTACTTGGGACAATAATCTGGGATGCCCTTTTCGCGGCTCTATGAAAAACTAATTTATAGCCAGCTCTTTTGATGTGATAAGCGTAAGCCGGCAGAGTAGTAGAGCGTTTACCCTTTTCTTTATGCATCAAAAGGTCGTGAATCGTAACAACAAATTTTCCTCTATAAAAGATAGGTACATTGAAGTGTAAAAAATGGGCCATGTCGGGGCCATAATTTGAGATTATTTTTGGAAGCAATAACTGTTCTTTCGCACTATAATGCCGAAAGTCCGCTAATATTTTTTTCCAATTATTCCCAAGCTTCAATTCATCAAAGTACTTTTTTCTCAAAAGAACCGCGTAATCATTCTTTTTATCTATTCTCTGGAGCTCCCTAATCAGATTAATCGCATACCTTCCAAGCCCCGCGTTCTCAAGTCCATAGAGCCTTGCGTCCAATAAAATCTTCATAGAAAGTAATATTTCACAAGTCTTACTAATTTAATTATTTTTATCCCAAAAATTACTGAATAACTTGTTAATAGAGAATAGCGTTTCCAAAGTCTTTTTCGATAGAAAATCTCCATCGCTTCCACTCCGGCAAGCTCAATTTTCAAACTTTTTGCTTTTTTCTTCGAACCCTTTTTAAGGTGAATAATTTTAACTTCCGGGAAATAGATAATTTTATACTTCAGTAATTTTATCCTCCAGCAAAGATCAATGTCTTCACCATTCAAGAAATAGTCCTCGTCAAACCAGCCAACTTTATCCAAGATCTTTTTTCTAGTCATAAAAAATGCTCCTTGCAATACTTCCACTTCATGCTCGAAAGATGCGCTCAAATACCCATACCAATATTTCGAGAAGATTTTAGACTTAGGAAAAACGCGATCTAATCCCGAAAAGTGGGTGAGTGCTACCCAGGGAGTAGGGAAGGATCGCCTCGTATCTTTATCGAGCTTGCCATTTGGTAAGACCACTTTACAAGTGATCGCCCCCACCTCCTTATGAGTATCTAAATATGAAATTGTCTTCCCAATTGCACCGGGAAATACTAAAGTATCTGGATTTAAAAATAAAATATATTTACCTAAGGCTATTCCTCTGGCAACATTATTGCCCTTAGCAAAGCCTAAATTATTATCATTAACAATTAATTTTACCCAAGGAAAACTTTTTTTAATCATGTCTACGCTCCCGTCAACAGACCGATTATCGCAAACTACTACTTCAAAATCGGCTTCCCTAGCAACCTTTTCCAATGAATGAAGGCAATCATTTAACAACTTTTTGGTATTATAACTAACTATAATTATTGATAATTTAGCCGTTTTTCCCATTGATTAATGCTTTATATATAGGATCATGTAATTTTACAATTGCTTTCCAGTCAAAATTATCTCGAACGAACTTTCTTCCTGCCTCGCCTATCTCTTGAGCTTTCTGGGGATTTTTTAACAAGCTTACAGTAAGACTTGCCAGCTCTTGAGGTTTATCTGTTATTAATGCATGCTTGCCGCTAACTAGATTAAGTCCTGCAACTCCCGTACTTGTTGAAACTATCGGCAATCCTGCTGCCAGTGCTTCTAAAATCTTCAAGCGAGTTCCTCCGGAACCTTTAATTGGGGTTACCATAACAGTAGAGGCAAGGTATGCATCTCTAGCATCAGGAATAGATTCTGTAATTTCGATATCATCTCTTTTGGCCAAATCCAAAATTCTTTGAGGAATTTTTCTTCCTACGATCCAAAGCTTTGCGTCTTTAAATTCAGAAATAATTTTTGGCCAAACTTCTTCAACTAATAAGTCTACTGCTTCTACGTTTTGTAACCACTCAAAATTTGTAACTCCATACATAACTCTTGGTGGAACAAGTTTTTTCACTTTTTTTGCGGCATAAAGAGAAACATCAACTCCATTTGGAATTACGCCAACCTTTTCTCCTGGAATTAACTCTTCCATTAAAACTTTGTCATCAGGAGAAACTGTAAAAAGCTTCGTAGCCTTTTTCCAAAAATATATTTCCCAATATTTAAGTTTATATACATCAAGCATAAATAATGGCCTTACAAAAAAAGGGGTTTTAGTTTTTACATGATGTTCGTAAACTTTGTGCCAAATTGTTTGCTCAACTTGAATAGAGGGGACATTGGTCTTAGGAATATGAGGCATAACATAAAACGCCTCGGCGTGAATTAAATCGTAATTTTCACTTTCCAGTTCTTTTTTAACCGCAATCCGTTCTAAGAAAGAAAAGTTTCGAATTAGCAATAACGGAAAGGGTAAAAAAACACTAAGCAATATGTTTCTTATTGTCCAAGGAGACTTGGGTCGCTTAAATACGCGCACTTTTTTGCAATACTTTTCTAGTTCCGGGATAAACTTTCTTTCAGATTCGTCCTTAATTAGGGAAAATAAAGTGATTTCGTGATTGGGAGACATGTACTTAATCAAGTTGTACCATCTAGTTTGACCGCCAGACATCGAAGTATTTGGTAAAAACGGTACCAAAAAGAGTACTTTCATGCCTAATTATACTGATGAAGGTCCAAAATTAAGTAATTATCTGTTTCTGCCACTACCTTAAATACCTTTTTAAATTCGACTGAATCTTTGTCTCCCGTATTCACGGATACATAATAATCAGCGCCTTTAGCAATAATATCCCCTATCCCCTCATCAACTACCGGCCAGCCATTTCTTCTTGTCTGGTATAAAAACGCGGTGTCCCCATTGTACGGCGCGATAACTAATGCCTCCTTTGGGAGGAGCTTGTCGGCGGCCTCTCCGGCCACAACAATTTCATAATGGTTAACGATATAAAAATCGCGCACTCTGATAAGGGAGGTAATAAACATCACCCCAAGTGAAAAGATCAACAAACCTCGAGTAAACAATTTTGAATAATCCTTCTGCCTCCACATAAACGATACCCCTTGGGAGAGCACCAAGGAAACCGCCGGGATAATATAAATCTGATAGTAATCATGCCTTACACTGGCCGTCGCAAAAACCGAAACATATATAAACGAGCCCAAAAGAAAAATGCAAGAATAATATTTATATGATTTTTCCTTTCCACTGGATATTAATCCAAAAACAAACGGAACTATCCCCCACACGCCAAGAATCAAAACCCCCAACCTCTCGGAAAATATCCATCTCCAAAAAGATGGCCTAAAACGAATATCATCCCCGTTTAGAGCCCAAAGAAAATGCGGTATCCCAACCAAATACTTTCCCATCCATGCTCGCCATAACAAAATCGGGATAGCGACTATTGATAGTGTCAAAAGGTGGCGGACATAAAAAACACCTTTAATCCTAAATTTTATTAATCCGTATACCAAAATTGGCAGAGCCATAAAGACGGCGTTAGGCTTAACCAAAAGAGCAAAGCTCATATAAATCCCGCCAAAATACAGTTGCCATCTTTTCCCCTCCGATAGATAAATAGTAAACAGCCAAATAGAAATTAAGGCAAATGCAGTAGATAGAGGATCCGGCAAAACGACCCTGGTAAAGTAGATATTAAAGGGGATGAGAGCATAAAAGAGGCTCGCTAGTAACCCCTCCCATTTCCCAAGCAATGTTTTTCCCATTAGATACATCACGATGCAGGAAACCGATGCCGCCAAAATCGAGATCAATCTCCCCCAAGCGTCAAACCCCATCCGACCTATGAAGGTCGCACCAAGAAAGTGGTACATATTAAAAATCGGAAATTCTACAAACCGATACCCGAAGGGGTTAAACCTCCCGGTCTGTATGGCCGAAAGATCGTGATACCTTGGGTGAAGGAGATCTACTCCTGTGTTTTTGAAGTTAAGAGTGACTGAAGCGGTATCCACCTGCCTCCAAGAATGCCAATCGGCGATCGGATTTCCAATTTTATAAAGCCGGACCACAAAGCTTGCCGCAACTATCGCTGATAGTACCAAAAACTCAAGCCAGGTTGAGTTAATTATTTTATTAATCTTTTTCATTTGAAAGTAAATTAGCCGATGATATTGCAAGCCCTAAAATTATCCAGAACATGATTGCAAATTTACTCGCTTCCAAAATATCGATAAAAACCATGTTCAGCATCACACCGGGAACCGCGGCCAACACTGCCAATACAAAATACCGCTCTAGAGATGGCTTGCTTCCGTGTCGTAATAACTCTGCAAACAAATAATACACAATCTTTGCTAATACCAACGAAAAAGAAAGTGTTCCCAAAATTCCAATTTCTCCAAGCATCCGAAGATAGTCATTATCTGTTGCAAGAGTGATAGATGAATAGCCTGTCCCCAAGATTAGGTTTTTCTTCAAAGCGCGAAGCGCCCGCGGCCATTCTACATTTATCCTAATAGAGGTGGACCTATCTTCAAATACGGGGACGGGGGTGGGGGTTGGAATCTTGGTTTCCCTTCTAGCTGGGGCATCTTCAGCCGCATAAACTAAATCCAATTCAACTATATTGCCCCGCTCACCGACAACCTTTTGTACCGTCACTTCAATTATCCTCATGTACCGGTCTATTAAATTTGACGAGGAACTTATAAACAATATGCTTGCAACTATAACCACGGGGATATATCGGTATTTTTTAATAAATATCAACGCTAAAGTTACACTCCCTAAATAAGAGGCGATTGAGATCCGCGATGCCGAATTCACAAGTGTCCAGAGTGATATCGTGGATATAAATAGAAATATTCCTTTCGCAACCAAGCTATTTTTTATAATTTTCACCGAGTCAACCACGTTTCTTGTCCCAAATGAGAGCACTATAAATATAGGTGCCATCAGGACGATATAAGTTGCCAAATCATAATGCCCGGCAAAGGTCGATATTAAGTGAGACCCTGGAATGTATCTTAATGCGACACCTTTGGCATACTCGGCATTTTGTGTGGTTATGACCGGCCAATTCAAGTACTTTTGTCCCAGTCCAAATAAGAAAATAATAAACAAATCGATCGTTAATAATTTCAAATAAAAAGCAAGGTCGCCGCGTTTCTTAATAACGTCTAGTGCTATTATGAATCCAAACATATATTCAACTCTCCTCATCCAATGCAAAAAGCTAATATGAGCGCTCACTGTCTGAGTAATAAATACACCCGAAAAAGTTGAAACAAGGCTTATACTCCAAAATAAAACAAACGCAATAATTATCTTATTATTCATAAATTTTGGGATTTTTTCAACCGAACAAAACAACCATAATGCTAAGACTATAAAGATCAATAAATCTTCTAATCTGATCGCAACCTGGGTTCCCGGAATATTTAGAAAGGGAAACTTTGGGTATAAAGGGACCACCAAAATAAGCGCGGCCAACCCAAACTTAATATTTGAATCAATTATCTTTCTATATCTCGATAAACGCTTTTGCATATGTTTTTGAAAGTGTACCTCTTCCAAGAATTGCAAACAAAATCACCCTACCCAATATGCCAATTTTTAAAACGACCCATAAAAATAAAGATTGCCACTTTGGATAATGTTTTTTGTAAAATAATTTAATTCCTTTAAATTCAGAAAGAATTGCAAATTCACTTCCCGCGCTTGCACCCCCGTAATGAACAATGCTCCAAGCTGGGTTATAAAACACCTTCCAGCCCTTTTGTTTTGCTCGGTAGCAATAATCAACTTCTTCTGTGTACATAAAATAATCATCGTCTAGTAACCCTATCTCTTTTAGAAGCGTGGATCGAAACATAAAAAAAGCGCCGGTGACCCAATCAAGTTCTTTGATGCCCTTATAAAAATTAATGCCTTTTGAATACGACAGATTCCGCATCGGGTGAAAGGGCTTGATAATTTTTGCAACAAAAGGTAAATCTTCAATCGTCATCCAAGAAAAGACCCTTAAAAGTGTTGGGAAATATCCACCAGTCCCTTGAATGCTTCCATCAGAATTTTTCAATGCACAGCTTGCAATCCCAACTTCCGCCTTTCTCTTAATCCATGCAAGCATATCCCCAATCACATTATTTTTTATCAAAGTGTCCGGGTTCAAAAGTAATACGAAGTCGCTTTTTACTTTTTTAAGAGCAAGATTGTTCGCACCGGCAAACCCAAGGTTTTTACTGCATTTAATTACTTTGATTCTGCTTTTATTTTTGGAAAGCCTAGATAATAAAGCAAGACTCTCATCCGATGAATTATTGTCAACCACATATATTATGTAGCTAATCTTTTTAGTATGCTTTAGCACTGATTCTATGCACTCAGCCAACAAGCCGCCAGTATTGTAATTAACGATGATTATCGAAAGATCCATAATGAATTTTTAACAAAATACACCCACTCGTTAACGATCATCCAGCCTAACACTAAAGTGATCACATTTATAAGAATCCTTCTAACTATCATTGAGGGGACAAAGCGAACAGTAATCTTCTGCTCATAATGCCTTCCTTTATACCAAATGTCATCTTTGGCGCTACTCGGGATAAAGCCGTTAATAAAAATCGATTCTCTAAAGGGATGAGTCAACTCCTCCAGATAAACACTTCTTGTCCTGTCGCGGATAATTGTCTGGGCGTCTTCTGGTGGATAGTTAAGCCTCAATATTGGCAAATAATCAAATTGCTTCCTATAATGCTCAATCACCTCGCTACGATTATAGTCCGTGAAATAGGCCCTTCTATATGGTGTTTCAGAGTCACCTGGCTCAACTGAAAGGGTCGAATTTGGAGGAGGATCAGGAAATTTGATCCCCGGGTATACCACAAGATATATAATTAATCCTAAAGAAAAAACTAAATACGAAGCTGTAAAAAACTTCCTCATCACTGAAATAGCCTTGCCCTCCCAAGTTTATAATTAGGATTCTTTATTTTTCTCTCCCCAATTACCTTTGCTGGCACCCCCCCAACAATCCCATATTCGGGAACATCTTTTGTGACCACTGCACCCGCGGCTACGACAGCCCCCTTTCCGATTGTGACCCCGGGCAAAACAATCACCCTTGGACCAATAAAGACGTAATCGTGGATCGCTATCGGTTCCTCGACCGCTCCAAAATCTTCTGAATTCACATCGTGCTCGGAATTATAAATCATCACCTCGCTGGCAATATTTACATGATTGCCGATATTAACTTTGCCTCTCCCGTCGATAAAACAGCCATGACCCACAATTGTATCTTCACCAATCGACAGATTTTTCAAAGAAAAAAACTTGCAACCCATATGAATAGAAGTTCCCTTGCCAATTTTTGCTCCTCCCAATCTCATTAAAAATCTTCTTGCATGATGTGAAGGGATGCCAACACCAGGAATGGCTACTCCTATTTGAAATATAAACAAGCCAAAATCGGCAAAATAATTATAAAGACGATTAGTAACTTTTTTAATGACTTCTTTAACCGAAAGTTGATGTCCCATTCTGTCTTTGATCATAACAGTTCGAAAATTTTTAGAGTCTCACTAGCTGTAGCCTCCCAAGAGAATTTGTCCGCCTGCTTTGCGCCACTCCTAGCTAGCTTATTATAATCTTTTTTAGACATTCTTAATATGTACGATATCTTCTCTGATATCTCCCTCGGATCCTCAGGATTGAACATTAGACCAGCATCTCCAACAACTTCCGGAAGACTTCCTCGACTAGAACAAGTAACGGGTACGCCACAAGAAAGTGCGCTTACGATATCTAATCCAAACCCTTCCCAAAAACTTGGAAGAACAAATACCTTAGCCCCTGCAATAATAGAGGGCTTGTCCTCTTCACTAACGAAATCAGTAAATACTACTCTTTTTGTAAGACCTAATTCTTTCGTCCTAATAAAAATATCTCCATAAAGCCATCCCTTCTTCCCAGCAATTACAAGTTTAGTATCGGGGAATTGAGATTCTATATACTTCCACGCAGTAAGCAGCCCTAAAATGTTTTTACTTGGCTTTAGCGTACTCAAAAATAGTATATATTTCCCTTGAATTCGGTATTTTTTTAATATTTTCTTTTCCACTTTAGTGCCTTGATTAAAAATATTCTTGTCAAAAGCCGGGTATGTTACCGTTACTTTCCCCTGTGAACTGGGGTAATGGCGCAAAATATCCCTTTTGGAGGCCTTGGAAATCGTAAGGATCCTCTTTGAGGTCAGTATCGACCAAGCACTCCAAAGTCTTAACTGCCAATAGTCATATTTTGTGAATTGGTCCGAAAATTCGAGATAACCAAGGTCCATAATCGAGCAAATTTTTGTCATCAGAGTAAGCGGTGGAGCATAGTGCCCAGGTGTGAAAAACAAATCCAAGCGTTTGTTTGAAAAATAATTAAAAAAAAGATGAGACGATAGGCTGGTAACGACCCAAAGAGGCCTATCCGGAAGGATCTGGTAGTGCCAAAAATCACTTTCTGGTGGTAAATGAGGGAGTGGGGCACTTTTTAGAAAGATCGTAAATTGTTCTTTCGCACTTTTCTCCGTTTGAAGCTGATAAATAGATCTTAATAGCTCAAAAGCATACACATTTACCCCGACGCGCCTTTTTATATTTGCTTCATTGCCATCAATTCCTATCCTCATGACATAAATTATAAACGTTTAAAGTTTCCCTTGCTGTCTTTTCCCAAGAAAATTCCTTCACCCGACTAAGTCCTTTCTTAACTAATTTTTCTCTATCACCTAAAGCCCTTTTAATTCCCCCCGCGATAGAGCTATCCATTTTTGGATTGACCAAAATTGCCGCGTCTCCCGCGATCTCTGGCATGCTTGAAATACTACTAGTAACAACTGGTGTGCCTATAGCAAATGCTTCTAATATCGGCAACCCGAAACCTTCATATAAACTCGCATAAACCAAGCACTCCGCCCCTGAATATAAAATTGGCAACTCATTTTTGGGCGCATGGTCCACAAAAATTAATCCCTCTGATTTTTTTTGTCCGTCCATTGGCCGCCCAGTTAAGACCAAATTATTAATCCCCAATTTATCCCTAACTTTTTCAAAAGCCAATATTATCCTATTTGTATTTTTTCTTTTCCCAGAGCCAACTGCTAAGATGTATTTTCCCTGTATCCCATACTTGTCTCTAATCTTTACTATTTGTTCTTCAGTTGATCTTCTAAACATTTCGTTGCAAGCTTCTTGTATTACGATGGTTTTCTGATTATCAAAGTCTAATTTCATAAGTTCATTCTTCGTAGCCACCGACGGGACAATAATTTTATCAACTTCTTTTTTAACCCAATTAAGTCTTCTCTTGTGAACGCGGGTAATTTTTGGGTCGGTCCATTTAGGGTGCATTACGGGAGCAAGATCATGTATCGTCGTCACCATAAACGCCCCTGAGGGCGGCTGTGTCCAATCAGAAGAATGAAAAACATCAACCTCTCCTATTAACCTCTCAACAGGGAAGATATGGAGCTTATTCCACACTAAGTCGGCTAAGATCGGGGGAATGGGGAAAACTTTGGTGTTATAGAAACTCTTTAACTCTTGCCGCCTTCTTAGAGAACCGGCGAATAGGATATATTCATTCTTCTTGTCAACTTTTAATAAATTAGTAACTAGATTAACTGTATAAACAGATACTCCGGTCCCATAAACAATTTGGGAGACGTCAATTGCTATTTTCATATTTATAAACTAACACCCCATTAAAATTATGCTCGGATTGTTTCATAAAACCAGACCTTTCAATAGTTTCTCGCACTTTATCCCCTGGATCAAATACATCCCACACATACCTCATCAACCAAATTTCTTCGTAATCGCGATAGTTCTCAATTGGACCTGAATAGGGGATCGCCGGTTTATAAAAATTAAGGGCTTCCATCTGAGAATTTGCCGGAAATATGATAATAGATTTACCTCCAGAATTATTATTTACAAAAGCAGTAAATCCCCGCCAATCTTCTCTTTGAAAACGACTATTAGCTAAATATCTCGCCGAAAACAAAACATTCATGAGTAGAATCGCTCCTAGAAACGGGAAAAAGAATTTATCGTCGCGCTCCATTAATCCAGTAGCCAAGAGAAAATACACGGCGGGCAAAACAAATAAAAGCCGAAAGTAAGTTAAAACCGGCAGGAAAAGCCCAATCACTAGAGCAAATAATATCGGTAAAATCATCCACAACACAAAAAATCTATATTTTTTTAATCTAAATGAAGGATACATTACAAATCCAAAAAGAGACAAACTAAAGCCAACTACCCCAACATATATCAGTCTTGGGAAGCTTATCCTTCCGATGACAAATTTTACTGGGATAAGCAGGGCATTTTTTATGCTCGTCCCTCCCAAAATATTCCACCAGCCGGCTACAAGCGTTTTTACCTCAAAACCGCCAGTTACTTGAGATGTAAAAATCGGCAAGATCACGATAAATGCCGCCAACAGAAAAATGTGGGATAATATAAAGCTTTTCCACCATTTATAGTTTGATCTAGTAATGTAGCCATAAATCCAAAAGATCGGAACAATAAAGAGCGGAAGATAGTCTGTTAATCCTACTGTTGCTAGAGACATTCCGAACCATAGCCATTTTTTGCATAGAAAAAAGTAGATGGCACACTCAATTAAAAACAGGCTCATCATATACATCCTTACCTCTTGTGAATAATAAATATGGAGGGGACCGGTAGCCAGAAAAAGAGCGGCAACTGTTCCTAAAGATCTTGATTTAGCTAGCTTTCCAATCAGATAAATCATCCAAATGGCTGCTATACCAAAAACAACTGACATCATCCTGAGAGCAATTTCGCTTGTCCCAAAAATCAAGCTCCATGCCTTTAGTGCAAAATAGTAAAGCGGGGGGTGGAAATCCTTTGGTAGAAAATTACTCCATATTCCACCCCAGTTGTAATCACGCGCCACAACGGCACTTGTTGCCTCATCCAGCCACAAGGACTGATTAATGTTAACAAGCCTCAATATCAAACCAAGAAGTAATATATAAATGATCGGAGATCGCTTCATTTTTCTCCTTTTTTAAGCAAAAAGTACTCAAAAATTCCCAAAGTTGCACCCGTGTTATAAACCAATTTGAAAATAAAAAATAGGGGAGTCCTAAATCGAATGGACTTATAAAGTCCAACCAAGATCGTCACTGGAAGCGAAAGTCTGACTAAAGCAACTACAAAGCCAAAAATCCCAAGTTTATACCCGCGCTTAGCAACCCACCGAGAATGCCTAAAAACCTCGTCAAAAGTTTCTGGATTTTTATGATAAAACTTTGCTCCTTTCGCGTTTACGGCCATCTTGCCAAGTTTCTCCGACAAACTCCAATCATCGGTGTACCCTCCCCTATCAAACCCCCCTACTCTATCAAATTCTTTTTTTAAGATCGCTCGAAACACTTTCTGTTTATTTGGGTAATTACCAGGAAGCCTTTTTTTAGATGGTAAATTACTATTTATATTCCAACACCTCGCCCAAAGATTATTCCAATTAACCACGTATTCCTCTTTGCTAAATGTGCCGATTGTTTGATTTTCTATAATCGGTGCGATCAATTTTTTAACAAAATCTTTATCAAAAGTCATATCAGCATCGACAAAAACGAGTATTTCACCCAGCGCCTTCTTGGCGCCTAAGTTTCGGGCAAGAGCCGGTCCTCGGTGTTTTTGTCTAAGTATTTGTAAATTGAAATTTGTAAATTGTAAATTTGACAAGACGCTCTCCGTCTTGTCAATGCTCCCATCATCAACAACTATCACTTCAAAATCACGCAAAGATTGATTATCCAATGATTTCAAACAGCTTTCTATGAAGCCCTCCTCATTATATGTCGGGATAATAATTGATGTTTTCATTTATATAAACTTGAGAATAATTTCTCATACTTTTCAGCAATTTTGTCCCAAGAATATTTTTGTGCTTGGATTCTGGGTTTATTTCCCCATTTCATCTCCAAAGCCCTCCTGATAATCCTGGCATATTCTTCCATATTATTAGGGTCCACAAATAGTCCCGCATTCCCAACAATTTCTCTTCGAATAGGGTCGTCAGTGGCCACAACTGACAATCCTGAGGCCATAGCCTCAACATAAACAATTCCAAAAGCTTCTGATCTTTCCGGAGTAAATACAAAAATATCAGCAGAACGATAGATTTCAGGCATCATCTCGTGGGTAACAGAAACGAGCTTAAACCTTCTTCTCCCAAGTGATTCCCTGCCAAGAGCTAAAAGCCCCTCATTCTGCGGACCATCGCCCGCGATAAGTAGACTAACTTGCTTAAGCTTACTAACAGCCAAAATTGCCTTATCAATTTGCTTGCTCGGGACTAATGCTCCCACGCACAAAATCACTTTCCCCTTCAAACCATGCTGAAATACACGCCCGCCTGGTTTAAATTTTTCCAGATCTACCCCATTCGGGATATATTGGGAACTAACCATAGGATTCACCTTTTTTGACCACAGACTAGCCTTTTTAGATATTCCTACAAAATGATTGGGCATAGACCATAAATTGACCCGATCATCCCAACCAATCCCCGATTGCCCAACTATCACCAGTTTTCCTCCATAAGCCCATGTTAAAAATCTCATAAGCAATGCCTGCCATCCGCCATTCAAAGGAATAATAATATCCGGCCTTTCACGAATTACCCTCGGAAGCATTCGTAAACTCCACCAAAACACAATCATCCCCTGCGGATCCAAAAAAAATCTCCAAATTACAGGCAATCTTTTTATAAGTTTTCGTTTACCTGAAATTACCTCGAGATCAAAATATTTCTCCAGCTTCTTAGAAAGCTCCTCCGTAAATGTCTCAGCACCGCGATTCACACTCCCTTGATAAATATTTAAAAAAACAATTTTTAGCTTCTTTTTTTCCATAAAAATATGCCTGAACTTATCTCTTTATCCTTAGTATAATAGAGCTCGATCCAATTTGTAATTTTTCGAGGCTGATAGACTCCAAGATCAAACCAATTTCCACGACTTGGCGTGCGCCAAATAATATAGTTGGGTTGGTCTTCCTGCCAATGCTTCAATATTTCGTCCTGTACTCCTTCTATCTCCAAGTACCATCCAAAATTATCAAACCATGGCTTCGGTGGAAGACGATCGCTAAGGGCATAAAGCGAAGAATCCAGTCCCAATAGATAAACACTATTGCCTTCAGGAACTTCAGTAGTAATCAAACCTGCCACCACCAGGTCAGATCGCCCAAAAAACTTTGTCTCTTTTCTCCAGTCCAGTGAGACCGTCTGTCTAATTATTAATAACACCGCCAAAATAATCGGCAGAAATAAGGTTTTATATTTAGATTTTGATAGTATTAATCCGTACGAAATTGTAAGGATGGCAAGCTCACTTTGAAAATGGAAAAAAGAAAAACGAGGATAAATCGCAACTAGCCCCCCGATCAAAAAAAACCATAAAAGCTTATCCCGCAAAAATAACGCAGGTAAAAAAAGAAAAAACAAAACTTCTTTATTAAAATTTGTAAAGATAAATTGAACGTAACCCGGAAAACTCTCCCACTTGGTGGATGGAAAAATTATTAACCAGTTCAAAAACCAATCAAGCGAACCTGTAGAAATAAGCCAGACCAATAAAAACACTCCTAAAATAAATGGGAATAATAACAATTTATGGATGCTTCTATAATTTTTATTTACCGCCAGATAACAAACCGAGAAAATTAAATAAATTCCAGTGGTTTGCTTTATAAGCGCCGATATCCCCAGCATAAGACCAGCTTTTCTGTAACTCTTCTGAAGAAGAAAGAAAAAACCACCCAAAATTGGCAAGACCACAACATTATCAAACCATATCATATTTCCTTCTAAAAAAGGCTCTAATAAAACATAAACAAGTAAACTGAAGAGTGCATATTTTTCATTTTTTGTAATAATTTTTGTGATTTGGAAGATCAGTACATCACTTGTCAATATTAATACCCACGAAAATACTTTTACAACCCAAACGTTGTACCCAAAAAGCGCATAAATAATTTGAAGGGTCCAAATAAGAAGCGGCGGGTATGGCATGATCATGTCCCCATACAATGAAAATCCGTTATTGGCTAGATAGGGATAGGAAAACATCTCGGGCCAAGCTGTAAACTGAAGATTATAGAGCAAATACAAATGTACCCCGAAAAGTAGGGCTATTATCTTCTTCACGGTTATATTTTAACTTTTCTTGGCGATCACCGCTAGACTTGCGCCGCGGTTTGAGATTTGGGAGGCTATATCAAGCGGGACCCGAAATATATCAAAAAGAAAATTGCGCCTTAAATATCTAGCTTCATAAGCTAATTTTAATAATGGCCTGGCAACATCAAACACGCCCGAACTTGTCCCACACCAAATGATCTCAAAGCCAGCTCTCTTAAGAGTATTTTCAAGAGTTTTTGGAGTAAAGTGATAAAGATGTTCACCAGGGGATAAATATTTCCAATTCTTGCCGCGAATCATTGAAATCAAGCTATCAAAGTTTGGAACATCTACATAGACTATCCCATCCTTTTTGAGAACTTCATTAACCTTTTCAAGGAAACTGACAGGATTTTCTACATGTTCCAAGACGTGGTTAATTATCACAACATCAAAATAGTTTGTTGGCAACTTAGCTTTTTCAAAAGTCGAATTCGTACACTTAATACCTTTTTCCGATAATCCCTCGGCACTATTTGATGGCTCTACTCCCCACACATCCCATCCATGGAATTTAAATATTTGAAGCATTGTCCCCGTAGAAGCCCCGATATCAAGCACTCTCCCGCCCTTTTTATACCTCTTTACTCGATCAAAGCGTTTATGAAATATGTTTCTAAATAGCTGTTCGTGTTTGGCGTAATCATCATCTCGATGATACTCCTTATAACTAATTTTTGCCTTCCCTAAAGTCCTCACTAAACCACAATCCCTACATCTGACAATTTTTACTTCATCAATAATGAAAAGAGCCTCACATTGTTTTGACTCACAAACTACACATTTTTTCATTTCAATATCCAATTTTACCCGGAAGATAACGACGCTTAAATTTTCGAAGCGGAGTCTCGACTAACGCCCGAACAAAAAAAAATTTCGACATCGTTTCCCAAGGAGACCGAATAAAGTCCGGCTTTTCTCTAAAAAAAACTTCTGGATAAAAATAGTCGCTTGGAAAAGAAATCCCTATTTCATGTTTCAATTTCCCAGTACGTTTAGGCACATTTTTGTCTAAACTATTATCCCCTGCCCGCCTTAAAAAGGTCGCATGCACGTAAGGCGCGTCAATAAAAATTATCTTTCTTGAATTTCTATCCTGAATCATCCTGCCTTGATTATCTATCCACCCCCATGTGCCATGCGGTTTATCTGAAGATAACCCTGGAATGTTTCTATTAACAGCGCGCAAGTTGTAATGTCCTTTCCTCCTCCCAAATTTATATTGTCCCGCCTCTTTTTCTTGATAATGATAAATGTCTCCAACTAAATTTATTGTGGGAGTAATTATTGACTCCGCATCATGTTTTTGAGCGTTATTCCTAATAAAGTCAGTGACTTTCTTGATGGACTCATCCCACCAAATCTCATCGCCATCAACAACCAAAAACCAGTCAGACTCGGTCACATCAAGCATGTCTTGGCGAACTATTGTAAATTCTTCCGGCGTAACAGATCCAAAAAGTCTTAACTTAACCTTTGCTGGGTATCTCTTTTTAATTTCTTGAAGGATCTTAATTGTACCATCAGTACTTCCAGTGTCCCAAAGCAAAACTTCATCAACATAATCAATCACGGACATGACCGAAAACCAAACAAATCTAGCCTCGTTTTTAACTAAAGTATGAGCTGTAATAGTAGTCATCGTTAATCAGTCTGCTTAGTAAATTTACTGTAGACCCAAATCACAGGAACGGTAAAACTAAATAAATTACTAACCAGAATCGCAATGGCCACGCCCATTGCCCCATAAATCCCAACTAAGATCCACCCAAGCGTACCCACAATCACCATCTGACCAAAAGTGATCCACACAAACAATTTGGGATAAGAAAAGTAATATAGAATTGCTGAATGAAAGGGAACAGCGATCAAAAAGACCGCCTGCGCTAATAATAAAACTGCAAATGGAGCGATACTTCCTGAATACTCTGCACCATAAAAAAGCGGAATAATAATCCTTGACAATGGAATACCGATGCTTACTCCAGCAATCGCTAGCCCGACCACAAAGATTTGTAATTTTTTGAGATATTTTAAAGCCTCGACATTGTTTCCAAAGCTGGATAATTTTGGAGCGGCAACTATTCCCAGAGAATAGACGATCTGAGGGACAATGCTTGAGAGGCTCACGGCAACAGAATAGATACCCACTTCTTCCAATGGAAGAAGTCTAGCGGTGATAAGCATATCAAGTCTTGCAGTCAGTGCAGACACCACCGTAAAAACTGCTACCCATTTATTAAATTTCAAAAATTCCCCGAGAATTTTTTTCTCCCCTTTTACAAATAGAAACTTTGGTAAAAATACAAGTCCAACTAAAAACCCAACTAAAAGGAACGTAAAATATAACCAGATGCCTGTGTAAAGATTTAATCGCCCAAGGTAAATTAGAACGAACATCGTAAAAAGACGAAGAACATTCATGGATACACCAACAGTGCTCCAAATGAAAAATTTTTGAACTGCCTGAACAGCGTGGGCACTATATGAATACAAAAGCCCACCACCAACCCCGACCAAGGCAATCCGAAGTGGAACAACTAGCTCAGGTTTTCCAAATAATGACCCACCTACCCAAGATGTTAACGGGAACCCTATTGCCAAGACCAAGACCCAAACCAAAATCTTAATTTCTAAACCAAGCTTCAGAAATTTCTTGGCCTTTTCGTCATCATTGCGATAGTATTTGCCTACAAATTTAACTAAGCCGGTATTCGTACCAACATCCCCAAAACTAGCAATGATCGTCATCACACTGATCGCTACTGAAAATGAACCAAACGAAGTGGGCCCAAGACTTCGTGCGATAAAAATATAAAACACCATCCCAAGCACCCCGGTAACAATAGTCCCCACCATGGTTATCCCTGACTGTCGAAAAGTTTTTGCCCTCAAAACTGAGAACCCAAATTCACGAAGGCTCGTTAACATATTTCAATTATATCTGTCTAGAGATTTGAGATAAAGAAACACAATGGCTAGCATCAAAATCGTCAAGGCAGAATAATATACGCCCCAGCGAAATTCCTTCTGACCGCCAAAGACGATTTCCAAATCTCTCCAATCATCCTCTATATAGAAGGCGTTGACCGCAGAATAAGCCGGAAACGAACCAAACTGATCGACCTGTCCTCTTTTTAACTGCCACATTGGATGAAAACTATCGGTAAGAACTATCCAGGTTGTAATTTTCGGATTCCCTAATTTATACCAAGTTGGACTAATTTTTTCATATGGAATTTCGCGCCAATTACTATTTACTCCCTCTAAAGCTAATTCATTTCCACCTATGGATCCAAAATGATCCTTATATGTTTGTGCCAGAGTCATTGCTTTATCGTATTCTTCCTTTGGTATAAGAGCTACGGTGTTAAAGACCTGAGAGCCCTCTCCGTTTTGCAGAGAGAATAGATGCTCCTCACCCGATAATTTCACCGGCACAGTAAACCAGTCAAATTTACTGTTTTTAGGGAAAGTGGTCACCCACTGTTGATGATCTAAGGTTATCACCGAAGTTGCGGGATTACTAACTGCCATTTGCCTGATGGCAAGTACATATTCTCCATCATTAAGTCCAGTAAAGTTATAGGAAATTTCTTCATTCTTGTTAGTCGAGAGAAGCGTGCCAATCCCATAATCATATTCCAAGGTACTCAAATCTCTGATCAAAAGTTGATATTTCCAAAGCAGATAATCATCCGAAGAATAATACCCCCAGTTATATTTCAGATTATTCGGGGAAATAAAATATTCCTGTAAGAAGCTCATCTCTAAATCAATATCTTTTTTACCACTAAAAATTAGCACCGCTGATCCTTTCTCTTTCCCTTGGAGTAATCTCGGATCAAATTTCCCGTCTTCCACAAAGACTACCGCCTGATCAGCCAATTTTGGAACTTCACTATATATTTCATCTCCCCCAACAACTATTAACAAACGATCGGCGGCATATAGCCGTGGCAACGGAGAGGTTATCTCATAAATTTCACCGCTTACTGCTCGAAACTCTTTATTCAACGAAATTAAGTCCAAGAGGTTATTCCACTCTTCTCTTTGGTTATTATTAATATTTTCTGGTTTATTAATAACTAAATAATTAATCCCCAAAAGAGTCAACCATTCTGAAGATTTTTCATTGTGTAAAAAATTAAATTTATCATAGGTCCCTGCGTTCATAGAAGCTATCGGACGCAAATCAACCAACTCCTTTGCATTTATCGCCTGGTTATCAACTGTTTCGTAAGCCAGAGGATATTTCTCTGGAAACCAAACTGAGCGGGTCCCTGTCTTGCCTCGAATAACATTATTAATGTCAGTGTCATTTAAACCACCTGACAATACCCCATTCATTAATCCCCATATCGCGGGAGACAGAAGAAACAATAAATAAAGATAAACGGCTGCCAAAAATATTTTCCGATTAATTTTTTCAATTAATAAACCAATTAATATTCCAGAAAATAAAACCAGCGGAGCCGAAAATTTGGTCGAATCCCTAAAGGATACCGCAAATGGGAAATTATTGATTATCCAACTGTAATAATTTCCTAAAAATCCCGAGCCACCTTTAATCAAAAATAAGGACACCAAATATAATGATATTATTTTATGTTTATGCCCATGCTTCCCTAATAAAACACCTAATAAAATCAGCCCGAAAATCCCATAAAAATAAATTGGCGGATCTGTGATTACTCCAAAAGTATTTTCTGGCCAATGCGGCTGGAAGACTGCGAGCCCATGTTTGAAGTTAATTAATTGCATTCCTGAAGATACCGTAGTTAATCCCCCTGTTTTTATTAACGGAAAAACCCAATACATATTTATCCCAAAAAGTGCTATGAGTAATAACAATAATTTTTTTGGATCGAAGGACCAAAAATTCCACAAGATACTAAAAATAATCGCGATCAATGCATATCTTGGGTCTGCCAAAGAAACCAAAGAAATCCATACCAGGGCTAATAAAAAACTATTCAGAGAAGGGTTATTAAGATATTTAACCAAATAAAGTAGCGCAAAAGGAAACAATCCATACGCCAATGCGATCCCCACTTGTCCACCATCAACTATTAATAAATAAAAAGTATTAAAAACGTAAAAGAAACAAGTAATAAATTGTACCTTTATCGATAGCTTTAAAAATCTAGTAAAGAGTAATGTCCCCACCAAAGCCGCAAGTATCGAAGGAATATAAAACAAGACTATTAAAATCAGCTCATTTCCGAAATCAAATAACAAATGTAAAAACCCATATAAAAGCATTAATGGAGAGAGCCAAAGAAGGTTATTAACTTCCCCAAAATTATTACCTCGATACGTCCAGCTCGATGGCTCAGATAATAATTCTTCTAATCCCTCACTGGTAAAGTATGGAGCGTCACCATAAACGAGAGAACGATTTCCTGAAAAAATAAAAGCCTTGAAAACAATTAATATAGGAACTAATATTGCCAGAAAGAGAACTGCTCTACTCTTCATATTTTTGCATGTCGATTATACACAATGCTTACTACTAAAAAAATTATTTCGACGATTATCCTGGCTTCCATATTTACAAATCTTCCACTTTGGGCAGATCCTAGCCATTTTCTAAAGCGAGGGAATGATCTTCAAGAATTTTTTTGGCCAATTATTTTATTTATAAAAAAACAAATTTTGATAAATCATACTTTCCCGCTTTGGTTTAATACAATCCTTTCAGGTACCCCGCTACTGCCAGATCCCCAATCACAACTTTTTTATCCTCCAAACATCCTCTTCCTATTTATGCCCATCGAAATTGCCTTTCTTATAAATTTCATTATTCACACCGTTTTTGGAGGGATTGGATTCTACTTGGCAGCTAAAGCAGGATTTAGATTTTCCCGAGTTGCCAGTTTATGCGTGGCTATCTTTACAATTACCTCGCCCAAAATGGCCGGATACTTTGAGGCAGGACATTTCGGACTAATTGAAGCAATGGCATGGGTGCCATATACGATGTTAGCTCTTCTAAAACTCTTTCAAACAAAGGAATGGAGATGGAGTATATTACTTGCACTTTCAATGGCTGGTTTATTTTATACTCATACAGTAACTTTTTTGATTTCTGCAATTGCCTCAGCATATTTCTTTATGTCTTATTCGATAATCCACAAGAAAAATACTATTCGCAGAGCCATTTCATATCTTTTTGGTGCAATAATTGGATTTGGGCTAACCGCTATCGCACTTTTACCACAATTAGATTGGAAAAATCTTACAACTAGATATTTGCTGACCGAAAAACCTCAGATATATCCGATCTGGAATTCCAAAATAGAATTTCTTAAATCAGTATTTCTCCCATGGACAACTACCACTGGGATACAAGGATTAGACACAGAAAAATGGATCCCTTTAGGGCTTAGCGTAAGCTCTCTGGCTATCCTCGGCTTTATCCTAGCTAATAAAAAAATTAAACTTTTTATTATTCTACCAACAGCTTTCCTTCTCCTGGTCGCTCTGGGAAATTCATCACCACTTTACTCGATCTTTATTCAGATGGAATGGTATCAACTTATGAGAGTACCGACAAGAGTCTGGTTTATTATTGTTCTTATCGCTCATTTTCTTGCCGGAAGTTCAATAGATAAACTTCTCGGAAGTAGGCACCTAAAACCGTTTATATATCTTTTAATAATTCTCTCTGTTTGTGAATCACTACTACTTTATTGGACTTTTTTGGCTAAACCTGCTGGGAAAAGGGAGGGAATATCAAGCGACTTCTATAGTTTTATCGAAAATGATAAATCTCGATATAGGGTATTTTGCATTGACAGATGCATACCACAATTACTGGCAGTTAAACATGATTTGGAGCTCGTAGAGGGCTACACCACTGTTCAGCAAATTAATTACTATCAACACTCATGGGGACTTGTCGGTAGCTATTGGGACTATTATTCACTTCCCATCCCTCCTACGGGCGTCTATAAATTCCAAAAACTTCAACCAGATCCAAAAACCTTGGGGAAATATAATGTTAAATATGTCATTTCACCTCACCAGCTGACTGGAAAAGGTTTCACTCTCGCAAAAAAATTTGACGATTACTTTCTATACATTAACGAAGCACTCCAGCCAAGAGCAAGTGCACCCATAACTGAGTACTCCCCGAACTTCATCAAGATTGACACCTCCAACTATCACGAAAGTGTACTTTTGCTCGCTGAAGTATATAGCCCAGGATGGAATGCCTACTTAAATGGAGATGAAAAAGTCGAAATTCAAGAAAGCCCAGATAGATTAAGAGTCGTCGAGCTAAAACCGAATATCCAATATGTAGAATTTAAATACGATCCAGAATCCTATAAATATGGAAGGATAATTACCTTCACGACACTTACAATGCTTGCAACATGGTTTTTATACTATTTGTATCAGCACTATTACTAAGGGTCTTTTTCTTGTCGCCCTGGCTTGAAGACTGGGACTCCGTGCAATTTGCGATGGGGCTTCATGATTTTAATGTCGTTAATCACCAGCCACACCCTCCGGGATATATTTTATATATTGCTTTGGGAAAATTACTTTATTT
The DNA here is from genome assembly GCA_000995185.1 of Candidatus Woesebacteria bacterium GW2011_GWC1_42_9. Lineage (GTDB taxonomy): Bacteria > Patescibacteriota > Microgenomatia > UBA8517 > UBA8517 > GWC1-42-9. The sequence goes on along the minus strand of LCET01000001.1, from coordinate 113,679 downwards.
ATTTACTCAAAATGACACCCTGGCACTAACTAGTTTGAGTGCAATATTAGGATCATTCAGCATATTCCCATTTTATCTCTTAATTAAGAAGATGGCACCAAAAGCGAACGCACCAACGCTGTCTGCAATATTTATGATAGCTCCACTCCAATGGAATCTTTCTCTTAACGCCCTATCAAATATTCCTGGAATGGCTTTTTGTCTCATCTCGATTTATTTCATCCACAAAGGAAAAGGTTCAAGTAATTCACTACTATTAGGGAGCTTTCTAGCGGGAATTACCCTTGGTGTCCGATTTGCAGAATATACAATTCTAATTTCCTTAATTGCATTCATCGTTCTATATAAAAAGAGCATATTACTTTTTTTGAAATCAATAATATATTTTCTTTGCGGCGTCTTCTTCTGGCTAATTCCTCTAATTCTTGATACTGGTCTTAATAAATTCATTAATTCATATCGTCTTGAAGTAGCTTATATTTCCGACCATGATTCAATTGGTTCCCTTACTATTCACAATTTATCCAGCCGCTTTACCGAAATTAGTCATCTTTTTGAAATCTCATTAACTATATATTTTTCACTAGCAATTGGATTAATTATTGCAGGCATTCCCTTTTACAAAAAAAGGGTATTAAATTTTAATTCTTTTTTTGTCTTCGTCTGGATTCTGTCGTACCTAATTCCTCTGGTATTTTTCTACAGTACCAAATTGCCAAGAGATATTCTTCCCCTACTTCCACCTATAATCATCGCTTTTGGGATAATTTCCCAAAATTTCTCCAAAATTATTGTCATCCCCATATATATAATTTTTATTACAATGTTTTTTAAAACAGGGCTAATTCAAGCAAAACAAGTACACTCACTCACTCCGCCGTCAATTGCGCCAGTTAATTATGTTGCTAAACACTACAGCTTAGAAGAAACTATCATTGTAAGTAGTTTTACTTATCGGCAATTCCAATATTATGCCCCCAAATATAAAAACTACTGGGATAAAGCTCCTAACAAAATTGAAGAAAGTACGATTATTGTTGACAGTGCGCAATTGACAAAAAATATTCCTAATGACTACACCCTCGTTAACATAAAACAATTTTCAGGTCCTGAAGAAATCTTTCCAAGGCTTCCCGAAATTTCCCTTTATATTTTCAATTATCATTAATGCCACTCCCAATAACAAAGATTGATAGGTATAAATAGCCGTCCTCTCTGCCCACACATCTATTTTAAGTATTCTCATGAATGATGCGAAAATCCAAAACAATGCAGCCATCGCAAATAACCATCGCGTTCCCGCATTCAACAAAACTATTGCACAGATTAAGGTTATAAAAATTACTACATTGATACTTAATAAAAAAAATGGATGAAAATAGCCGGCAGACCGAAGTAAAAGCAGCATAAACACAATAAAATTGAACAAAGATAAATTTACAATGTGATCCCGTGACCACTTTTTGAGCCCTTTTTTACCCAAAGATATCTGTAATAGTATTATTTCAATCATTTTCTCATCAATCTATTCCCCAATAAGAAGGTCAAAGAAATAGTCAGACTCGATACGAGAATAATGAACCCCAATTTAAATAACCTCTGAGGTTTATAATATATCTCAAAATAATATTCATCAGGAAGGTTTTCTAAATACCATGCGTTGGCGTACAAATTCGCGCTAAAATGCAGAGGCCGAACATCTATTTTTCTGCCGTTACTGTTTATGATTTTTATTTCCCATGCAGGAGAATAGTTCTCCGAGAAAACTAAAATATGCGGCCCCATAACTCCTTTAACTGTACCCTTATAAGAGACTGGGGACTGATCTTCGAGATAGACTTGCGGAGCCGACAAAATTGTATTTTTCTCATTAACTAAAAACAACCGATTAGTGAAAACTCGGTAAACAGAAAGGTTGTCATAATAAACCGTAGTTCCGAAAACATCTTCTATGCGCGAAGCAACAAGTAAAACCTTCATTTGAGACTCTGTTTTAACCGGATCATAAAAAAATCCATAAGTCTTCCATCCCGAATATAAAGGCATTCTTTCAAGCTGACTTTTGACTAAGGTATGACCGCGCCCTTGAACAGCAATAATCGCAGCATTTTCCCCATAAATCTTTTTGTAATCAACCGAAAGATAATATGGGATCAAGGGATCAAAAGACGAAATTACAAATCCAGCCGAGGTATCAGCGTCCTTTGAGCTCACGATCTCCAAAAATCTTCGAGTGTCTTCATTTCTAATCACAAACTGACTTTCTGAACCTTCCCTCTCGAATTTCATTTCTCCTTCAAAATCTTCGTTCACTAAATCTTTATTTTCCAACTCGATGGCGACTTCATATTTACCTTGGGCAAGTTCAACGCCGGCAAAATAAATCAACGAATCAGTCGATCGGACCGGTTGCCAAGTTTGCTCTTGCCCATTAATTTGGATCTTAAACTCCTCATCAAAATCAAGACCAAAATCTCCCAAACGATAATTCTCTATTACAGGTTGATATACCCCATCATTTGGGACTTCAAAACTAAAATTTACCCTTGATAAATCTTGATGTGTAAAACGATCAAAAAGTGTGTGTTCTTTCTCTTGAAAATCGCGAAAAATTTTCTCTTGCGAGTTAATCGACGATACTATCCTTCCAGATATTCTCTCGAGGTCAGAAATTTTTATAACCTCACTATCTTTTGAATTAACAAGAATACTCTCCCCATCAAAGCTTCCCAGACTTAAAACAGCCTCTCTGTCAGTCGGATACCCAAGAAATAACAACTGCGACGCATATATCTTAGAAAGATATCGATCTTTTTGCGGAAACTGATAAAATGACCACTCACCAAGCCTCGCTACTGGTGATCCGGTTATCTTCTCTGGGAGAAGTGGGGCAAGAGATATTTGGTCTCTCTTGTCAAAAATCATGCCTACGTTCAAAATTCGGGCAATATTCTGCGCCGAAGTTAATTTCTGTTTTTTAAGACTAATATAAAATTCCTTAAGAACGAGTGAAAGATTTGAATCCGGCGCATTTAAAGAAGGAAAAAGAATCTCCCTGTCTGAAAAAAGATTCAAGAGCGAGTCAACAGCGCCATATCCCCACTTAAATCTTTCTATTTCATCATCGGGATAACCGATTATTCTTCCTTTAATCTGATCTTCAGTATCCAGCCAATCCTTAGTCTCCCAAACGTACTCTGGGAACTTCACTAAAAAATTATCTTTCATGGCTGGTCGAAAGATTTTACCGGTTACGAGAGGATAATTATAAAAGAAGTTACCAACAACCAAAATAACCGTCATAGAAAAAACAATTGCAGTTCTTTTTTGTATAGTGGAAATTAGTAATCCTAATAATCCGGCATAAGAAAAAATCAAAAGAGGTGTAAAAATATACCAAGGACTTCTAAAGAGAGAAAAAAACGGTAGCCTTTCTGAAAAGAAGCGAAATACCAAACCAGTTGGTAAATGAGTACCAGTTCCCAGAAAAACGCCAAGGACGACCATAATGGCAAAACCAAGATAAAAATGACCGTTAGTCCTCCTTTTACTTCTAACTAACAAAGATAAGAAAACCAAAAAAGGAATCAAAAGGCTAAAAGAAACAAAAGGCAACCGTCTAAAATAATTTACTGAATAAGGGATATACAACGGCGTACCCGTAGCTGAATCCTGGGCGTACCAATCCCAGGCTCCCTGAAGCCGAAAAACATTAAATAGGCTTGTGTTTTGGGAAAGACTATCAATCCAATTAGTGTAACTAATACTATCAATACTATGTGTAACAGAAACACTAACTAAAATGTACCTTAAAGTTGGCAAGATCCAGAACATATTGACTAAAGTGACAAAAAATACAACTATAAAATAATCAAAAAGGCGCTTCCTACTAATGCCACAGACAATCTCTGAGACAAATAAAATGAAGATAATAATCAAAAATGTCAAAAAATAAGCCGGATTAATTCCACTTCCAGAAAGCATTATTCCCAAAACAATTGACCAGAAAGAAGCATTAACCAATCCCAATGAACCATCTTTAAGTCTTGTTAATATCCAGCCACCAAATGGGATTGCCGCCACCAAAGCCAAATTGGCCACTTTAACATTTTCCCAAGTGTTAAAAAGATAAATATTAAATGCATAAAAAACAATAAATACTATTTGTGCTAATTTAGATCTTGGGAAGAGACTATTGGCAAAAAGATATGAACAAAATGTAATTAGCATAAACCAGAAAACAAGGCTTATGATTTGAACTGTTTGTAAATTAAAGCCAAGGATGAAAGGAACAACTTGAACTAAATGAAAAAATATTCCGGCCAGAGAAGAAGAAAAATCACTGCCTGCACTAGATACTGAGTGCCAAACATAAAATCTCCGAATAAACCATTTGAGAGGGTCCAGCGGAAAATTGGTATCGGATCCGTTTATCAAAATACCCGGCCTACCCAAAAACCAAATCACCGGCGTCGAACCTAAAATTAAGCCTGCTATCGAAGTCCAGCTTCTCAAAAATTTGTTAGTTAATTTCTTCATATAGTTTCAATTCACTTACAACCCACGGGGCAAAATTATGGCTCCCTACTTGCTCCACTTTCAGCCAACGAGCAGGCTGTGGTTTAAAGTACAAATCGACTAGGCCGTCACTACCAGGAGGATACCTCTTGGCATAAAAAACTTCTTGCCAATTTTCACCATCTCCAGAAATTAATATCCGATACCCTACCTGAGATTGATCAAGATCGTTATAAGAATCTATTGTTACCTGTGCCACTTTTTTATGACTACCCAGATCAATCGTCATCTCAAGTGCAAATTTATATGGAACCCCTGAACTCCAATAACTTTGCCTCTCGTCATCTATAATCAATCTTAATTCATCAGGTTTTCTATTAGCTGTAAGCATCTCTGGGGTCAAAAGAATTTCTCTTTTTTGAGAAAAATATCCACTTAATCTACCAATAATTTCCGGAGTAGTCACCCTTATTCTACCATCATCTGAATCATAACTGAAAGCGATGATAGAATTTTGATAATCAAGATCCAGCGCCCTAACCGCCTCGGCCATTTTTTCAAAGTTTCTAAAATATCCAAAAACTCTTCCATCTGACTGTCGATATCCCTCTTCCAAAATATCCCACAAAAATCGATCCTCAAAAAATTCATTTGGGAATCGCTCTTCTGGATAATACCAAACGAGCAAGGTCTGACCCAATCCCGACTGAAATGGTAGAATTCTCTCTTCTGGCGGTAAGCCATAGAATGCACGATCGCTTTCGGTATAAAAAATAACCTTGTTCGGAAGATCCGGGTAATTCATTTTAATTTGAGACAGAATTTCTCTTCGAAGCTCTCCTCGTCGGCTGAACGCTGTCAAATTTTTATTAAGCCAAAAGGCGTTAATTATCACCAAAATACATAACATAATCCAAATTATTTTTAAGTGATATTTATCATAAAAACGTGAGGCAACCGAAGTCAAGAAAATTGCCGTACCAACAGAAACAAAATATAGATTCCTTGAATCAATCGTAGCTATCACTCCCAATCGCTCTGGAGCAAAAGAAAAAATAAAACTGTTTAAAACCAACCACTCCAAGCCAAATAATAAAGTATTTTTTATTTCTAACCGTTTACTTCTTCGTACTAACCAAACCACCAATACTAAAATCAAAATCGACAAGCCTAATGAAAATCCTTCTAATACAACTTTAACAACAAATACTTCAAAACTCGGCGTCCCGACGTCGCCGGAAATACTATTGGGCAATATCTCTCCAACTTTATTTGCTATCACCAACAACAGTTCAGAAGAAAAAATACTCTGAGAAATAACCTTTAGAGGAATAGTGAAAAAGTTATACGCTAATATAGCGATGCTTTGCGATTGGACCACTACAGAGCCATTAGTTTGATTGAGACTAAGTACTATCACTAGTCTGAACAAACAATACGCCGCACCAAGTCCGACGACGATAATCATATTTGAAAAACTAGATTCGCCTTTCCTTCTAGAAATAAACAAATGAAGCAAATATAAAGGAAATAAACCGATGGTAATTTCCTTAAAAAAGAGAGAAATGATTAATAGAACCAAAGAAAAACAAAGTCGGCGACGCAAAAAGAAAATTACCGATAAGATTCCAAAAAATGTAGCCAAATGAGTACTAATATCAACTACAACCCAAGCTGTTCCTTGATAATGAGCCGCGAAGATACCAAATAAGAAGGCTGTAATTACCGCCTGCCAACGTCGTTTAAAAATCTCTTTAGATAAGTGGTAAACCAAAATAATTACCATTGTATGGAGAAAGAGACTAACCGATAAAAAAGCCTCATAGTTCATCCCCCAAAGTGAAAACAAAAAGTGATTGATAAGTACGGTAAAAGGATTAAAATGGCTGGCTGAAAACGCCAATACATAGCTGAGTGAATCCCGGTGCAGAACATACCACGCATAGCTAAACCAGTCATCCTGTTGAAAAAAGCCCACAAAAAGCCTAAGGTAAAAAAAAACTGGTAGCAACGCAACCAACCACATTCTTCTCATGCGCCACTTATTATACATATACCGCGGATAACTGTCTTACTGTGTCCTTGAAACGATTAATTTGTTTTCACCATAGCTTAAAAGCTTAGGTTTTATGCCAATAATCTTTAATACAAAATTATAAATAATTTGACTTGCAGTATAGAGACAAAGTGGGAAATGGAAAAGATATCTTAAATCCTTTCTAGTAATGGCTAAAAATATCGAATCCAATATTGGAAGTACGAATGAGAAAGCATAGGGAATAAATAAATATTTTTTATATCTCAATATAAATTGAGATTGGAACTGATCTCTACCCACAAATCCCGAGAGTCCTGCACTTGAAACGAAATGAACGTTATTTTTAACTCTCCAAGAGATTTTATTAAGATATATCGAAATATTATTGGCGGAGTAATGAATCACGGCATCATTCTTAGCGATAGCCAGACAAGGAAATTTTGAAAGAAGAAGATGGAAAGAATGGTTTAGTAACCCTACTCTCTTTTCTAGAAAAGGAAATTCTTTCTTAAAAAATTCTGCATCAATCATGCTTGCCCCAGCCGTCAACTCGATAAGTGGTAAATTACCAATACCAGAAAAATCAAAAATAACATATTCTTTCGTCTCCTCAATAACTTTATATCTTCTCTTCATCTCACTCATAAAAAAACTTGTACTTTTAGAAAGCCGATAAATAAAAAAAGAAAATGGATCGCCAAACTCATTGATGTATTTATTAATAAAGGGATACCCGCGCGGGTTTTTGTAACCTGAACCGATCACTGCCTTAACGTTAGGGTTTGAGGTAAAGGCCTCAGTCCTAATTCCTAGACAACTTTTATTTTCAATAACCTCATCAGAATCAAGAAACATGATGTACTTTGTTTTGGCATTCAAATATCCCAAAAACTTACCATAGTTCTGCTCTGTACGCGGGTTAATAATGATTTTCGCTTTATATTTTCTGGCGATGGCTACTGTTTCATCAGACGATCCACCATCAACAACAATTACCTCAATCTGTTTTTGTGAAAAAGTTTGTCTCTTAATTGATCTGAGAACTAAAGACAAAGTTTTTTGAGAATTAAAAGTTGTAATAATAATACTTACAAGTTTTCGCTTCATCGCTCCTAAATTCGTAGATAATCGACAATAATTTTTGCTGGAGAAATCTTGGATCGCACTCTGTGGCGCTGGTACTTTTTATAATTCTTCTGGAACTTACTTATTGTCTGTTTGTTCAATTTACTTAATACTACATTACCCCCCAAGCCTTCGATTCTCTCCGTACGCTTCCTTAATAGCAAACATGGTTTCCCCAAATAAAACGCTTCTTCTTGATTGCTCCCTCCATCAGTAATGAAATATTGGGCGCCAGCGATAACTTTCATAAACCGAAAATATGATAGCCTAGGCACGGGGATCACGCCCCTCCTCACTAATAATTTTGTGTCTACTCCAAAAGAATTAAGAAAATCTGAGGTCAATTTATGCATAATTAAAACACAAGCAAGGTTATCTTCATTTTTCAAGACGTGCCAAAAAATTTCTTTTGTTTTCTCTCTACTAAAAATAACGTGTTCTTGTCGATGAACAACCAAAACAAAGTATTTTTTCGGAAGTTTGATAGACAAATGAGTTTTTTTAATATCTTTCATCGCCGCCATAAAAATATCTATCAATGTATTTTGAGAGGTATTTATCTTTATCCCTTTGGCACTTTTTAGGTTGCCAACACACCATGAATTGGGACAAAAATTAATATTAGCTAAACGGGAGATAATGAATCTTGAAATTTCCTCAGGAAAAGGTTCAAAAAAATTATAAGAGCGCAAACCGGATTCGACATGGACGATTTTCAATCCATAAAACGAAGCCATTAATGCTCCTATTAAAGAAGAAATTGTATCGCCATGAACCACAAAATACACATTTTCCTTATTAATCCCAGTAAATTCTTTACGAAGAGAAACTAATCCTGCAAAGAAAGTTCTCACTGCCCATAAAACAAAATAAATCATTGAAGATTTATTACTTTTATATCCGAATGATATGTCAGGCTTGACCGGCCCTAAATAATCAATAAATTCATCAAACAATATTTCATTTTGTCCAGAAGTAATCAATTTGAAGTTTATTTTTCTATCCCTCAATTCTCTGATAACAGGAGACATCTTGATCAACTCTGCGGTCGTTCCAATAAACAGGTATACCCTCATATCTTGCCATAGTATACTGGTGGGTATGTTTTGGTACAACAGACCGGCCAGACTGATGATTAAATCAATTAAATTTGACGCCGCTCTATTAGAAATCCCTCAAATAGGGCTAAAAACAAAAGTAAATTTTATCGCCAAAAAATATATCTCGTTGATAACCAATATTCTCTTCAAAAAAAAGAGTAAACATCCTAATTTAACTAAATTATTTGGTGATAATTATCGATATGCGGATCCTCTCGGGGTAGCGTTTCTTCAAAGTGTTTTTGTCGACAATAGTTTTTTAGCAAACTATTGCCCCTCACCCAGTGTGGTAGTAGACATCGGAGCCAACATAGGGCAGTTTAATTTTTTTTGCAAAAACTTTCTACATGCCTCCAGTGTTCTTAGTTTCGAACCAATAGAGGAAAGTTTTAAAATACTTTCGCTAAACACAAAAGGAAAGGATATTTTTCCGTTCGCAATCCTTTCATCTTCCACAACAAACTTATATATACCTAACGATATAAACTATATGGCTTCCGCTTTTAAACTGAGTGATTCATTCAGAGTAGAAAAAGTGAGCGGAAAAAAACTGGACAAGATAGATAAAATCAAGAATTTATCAAAAATTGATCTATTAAAAATAGATACTGAAGGCACTGAGCTAGACGTTCTTAAAACATGCCCCAAAACTTTAAAGAAAACAAAATATGTACTTATTGAGTGTAGTTTAGATAGGCCAAATTCAGGGGACATAACCGATGTTTGCGAATTTTTATATCACGCCAACAAATTTAAAATTGTACACATCGGCCGATCTTATCTAACTAAAAGCGGTAGTATTGGGGCAATCGATATTTTGTTTTCATCCTAATAAGAATTCGTTAAGTCTCCCAATTTTTGACGAATTTCTTCGGAAATGTTTTCAAGTAAGCCGGTCCTTGAGTCAAAACGATACGCGATCACAGAATCGACCGACAAATGATTATCCCAAACTGTCTGTTCCAATGACACAAAGTTTCTAAAATATCCAAAGCCTCTAGACTCATTTTCAAAATATCCTTCCTCGGTCAGAGATGTTAGGAAAAACTTATAATTATCATCAATAAAACCGCTTGGAAAATTCTCGGTTGGTGCGTACCAAGTAAAGAGATTAAGACCAAAATTGGTCTGAAAAGGCATTATATGTTCAGCTTCGGGCATACCGTAATAGGATTTGTCGCTCTCGGAGTAGAAGATAACTTTATCAGGCAACCTCTGATTTTCTTCCTTAATTTGAGTGAGGATAGTTTTACGAACCTGTGCCACTGAAACCAAAAAACTAATCTCGCGATGTAACCAAAAAACATTTAGCGACACAAAGGCCGCAACGAACAAAATTAGCATTTTTTTGTTTTTACTAAAGACCAAAGAAAATAAGGCAACCAACATCAAGGAGCTTCCAATCGCAGGGAAATAGAGATTTCGAGAATCAATAACAGGAATAGGATCAGGTCTTTCAGGAGAAAGGGCATAAACAAAACTATTTAAAACCACGAAAGAAAGCCCGACCAAAAAAACAGTGGATGACAAATTCTTTTTTTTATTTTTAATGAAAACTAATAATAAAACTGACACGATTAAAACACCCACAAATGGTAGACTAATGCGCTCGTTGAAGATGTCAAAAGCAGTCGTTCCAACAGATCCAGTCAAGCTCTCTGGCAGTAGAACGCTAACTCTATGGGAAATAATCAAAAGCAGTCTCGGCGGAAAAATAGTTTCGTATATCGCCTTAATCGGAAATCCAAATAAATTTTTTAAAATGTCATATTTGCTACTCGAGGTTGTAACGATTGCATAGACACCGTCCCGCGGAGATAAGTAATTTATCAAGCGAAAAGCCAAGTATAAAACTCCTGCAGAAAAAAACAGAAGTGAGGTGGTAATTTTTCTTCGAAGGTCTTCTGATAATCGAGAAGTAAAAACAAAAATCGGTAAAAGTACAAAAAAACCTAAGGTAATTTCTTTGAAAAGAAGCGAGATTATAAATAAAAGGAGAGATAAAGCTGTATATCTCTCTAAAACCGCCAGGATTGATAAAAGGCCAAAAATAACTGCAACATGGGTATTAATATCAATTAAAGGCCAGGTGGTTGCCTGGTGCCCAGCAGCATTTACTGCAAACAAAATAGTAACTGCATAAGACAAAAAAGTATTTCCTTTAAAAATCTTTTTTGAAAACACAAAAACCAAAAACACGACTACCAAATGTAGAGCAATGCTGACAGCAGCATAATATGCATACTGCAAGCCAAAAGCTTTTATTAACAACCGATAGGATATTTCATATAACGGCACAAAATGTCCCCTGTCGACAAAAGCTCGCTTAACAATCTTTGACAATGATTGGTCGTCAACAAAAAAACGCGCGAACGCTGCCCACTCGTCATTTTGAAAAAAACCGTTCAAACTTGGTAAATAAACTACCAAAGTAAATAAGAAAATCAAAAGAATGTACCTTAACTCTGCTTTCTTGATCACAGGCTATTTTACAATATTATCAATCAAATAAATGCCTCAACATTTCTGGCATTGCACAATAAACAAATAAGAAAGCCTTGGATTTGATATTTTTTGGTCAAGCCTGACTAATTTTTTAACCACATCACTTCCTTTTGAAAAAATTATGTCGAATATAAACTGCAAAGGCAGGAGAAAAGGCACAAATAAACCAAAATGAAACGTACGAATAATCTTAAATCTGCCATCAAGGAGGATATTCAGATCATTAATCGAATAATGTGTGTGCCATTTTTTGCCAAGAGTAAAATCACCCTGCATCCCCCGAGCCCTCTTCCTCACGAACTCTTTCTCGTATTTCTCAATTCCAAATAATGCCAAATACAAAAATTTGTGGATTCTTGGAAATCTAAATTTGATGTTCCCCGCATCCAAAAATCCAAACAAACCTTTATTTATTCCATATATACATAGGCTCCCTCCAGGTTTCGTTACCCGCCAAATCTCAGACAGGGTTGCCTTCTCGTCTTTTACATGCTCGAGTACTCCCATCATATAGACACAATCAAAAAAATCTTTTTTGTACTGAGTTTTTCCGTCAGATTGTGCAACTTCAAAGCTTACGCCCTTGACAGATTTTCTAGCTTTTTCCAACAACTCGGCATCCAAATCACATCCGTAAACCTTTTTTGCCATTTTTTTGAGCGCTTTACAAAATAATCCATTTCCGCAACCGAAATCCAAAACTTTATCCACTCTCCTGGGTAACATAGAAACAGCAATTTCTTCATAATTAAACATTGCCTATTCTCTCTTTGCAATAACTATCAAATCGGAAGCCAGCCCGGGGAATAAACTAAAAATTTTATCTATGGGTTGTAAGTATTTGGGCAAATAATATAGATTCCCTCCCCTAATAAAATTAGTCTTAAACCCATAATAATTTAATAAATCACGCAACGCCCTAAGTGTAAAAACACGCAGGTGTCCCACTGTCTCTCGATTTCCTGACATTCCCCGAGTAAAACCTAAACCAAAAGTCTTATCTTTCAAGCTAACTTCTGTAAAAAAGGGCTGAAATCCGAATAGGAAGATTATCCTATTAAACCAATTCGACAAATTTGGTGTCGAAATTATCAACAAACCGTTTTTTTTCAACACCCTTTTCGCCTCGAGAATTAGATCATCGGTCCCCAAAACGTGTTCAATTACTTGAATAATAAGGACCACATCAAAAGATTTACTCGCGTACGGCAATCTTTTTTCAATATCTCCGACTTTCGCTTGAACCCCTGCTTTTAATGCATATTTGACAGCCGTACCATTTATATCTATCCCGTATACTTCTGAGTTATATCTCTCCTTGATGTCTGATGCCAAAATCCCCATTCCACATCCTATGTCTAATATTTTCCCCTGCCCTTCCAAAAAATTTCCTATCAAATTAATAATGTATTCTGACTCTAGTCTTTTCAATGTAACCGTAATATCTGCCAGATATTGTTTAGAATAGGTCCCCTGTCTTCTAAAATCGGTCATTTTACTTCTTAATAGCAATTAGCACAAAACCTTTAGAAAAATTCCAAAAAAAAGGCGATATTTTAATTAACCTGATCCCTATTTTCAAACCAAGTCTATAAAATCCGTCTCCTTCGCCACAACCAAGATATCCAACATCCGCGTTTTCTGGAACGATAAATCTGTACTTGCAGGGAAACTGATCAAAAAACTTTTTAGTTCCTCGATAAGTAAGCGAGTACGAACAATCTTCGTACGTCTCCCCTTTTCTGGTCAACTGCATATATTTATTTGCCCATTTTAGTGGCAGCCAAGATAAGAATGGTAAATGATAATGTGCTTCTATGGGCCAAGATTTGTTTGGAGAGGTCAGATACAATAAACCTCCCTTATTCATTAAGTTAAATATTTTTCTAAAGGATTTTTCAGATTCCGGCATGTGCTCAATGGTGGTAATGCTCAATACAAGATCAAACTTTTGCTTCGAACTAAAATCTTCAATTTTTTTATTTACAAATACAACCGAAGACCTTCTTTTCTTTTTCCCTTTGATTGCCTCCCTGTGCTTGGGTAAATAAGGCTCGACTCCGACCACTTTTTTAACATACCTTTCTAGTACAAATGAATATTCACCAGAACCACTGCCAACATCCAACACCACAAGCTGGGAAATCTTTTTAGATGTGTTTTCCTCAGCCAATTTCAATGCTTCCTGCACAACCGCGCCAAGAACTCGCTCAGAGACGGACTCTTTAGTTCTATGTTTGTAATAATTTTGTTCAGTAATCATTGCCCAAAAGTTCCATTAGCCGCTTTCCCTGGCTTTCCTATAAGTGTTTTTAGCGATTGTTTCAACATATTTCTACCAACTCCATCACTAATAAAACCCCATAAGATCACGTCTGTTGTTGTCATTGTGACAATTGGCTCCATCAAAAGCGCCCAATCTTTATATTTAAAAAATCTAATCAACCCTCTAGCAAAGGCGGGGAAAAAAAGATTTGCGTAGATTACCCATGCCAATAAGCGAATAATTTTTTTTCTGTCGTTTATATCGAGCCATCTATACTCTATAGTCTCATTTTCAGGAAGATAGTGCATCCTTAAATTTCTGACTCTTTTAAAAAGCAAGTGCCTAAGGCTTCTTGCATGGTGATGATAGAGACCAGCCTTAGGAACGTAAGCAAACAAGTTATACCCGCTTTTTATACATTTAATGATAAGGTCGTGGTCCGATACCTTGTTTAGTTTCCAATTCGGAGTCTTTTTTAAGTACTTCACCCTATAAAACATCCTTCCGAACGGCGGAACTATACCCAACTTAAATCTACAGAGAGTGTAATCATTCATTTCCTTAACAAATGATTTTTTGAGCGGGGGGGTGAGAAATTCGTACAACGGGTCGCATTGTGCAGGGTGATAAGACAAAAATCTAGTGACCCATGCTTGATCATACCTCGCATACTTTCTAGTAAATGCCGCGATTATCCTTCTGTCTCCAATTAATGGCTTTAGCATTTTTTGAAGGAAATTTTTACCTCTAAGTTCGATATCTTGATCAATCATATATACAAAATCACCAGTTATTTTGTGGAGGGCGATCGCCCAGTTTTCATAAACATCCCCTTCTTTATTAATAAACACTCTTGCTCCAAAAGATCTTGCCACTTCGACACTGTTATCTATCGAGCCATTATCGACAACTACAATTTCAATCTTATTCTGCGGATATGTCTGCCGTCTTACAGATTTCAAACATTTTTCCAAATAACCCGCTTCGTTAAGTGTAAGAATAATTATCGATACCCTTGGAGACTGTACAGTTTTTGGCATAATTGGTATTTTAACATGCATCTGATACAATCCTCACAGAAAATATGGCGGAACGAATCCATGACCAAATTCCTACACAAAGACCTCATTTTGGCAGTGAAGAAATCTGTGCAATTAGAGAAGTTCTCGATTCACGATGGACTGGCCGCGGAGGATATGTGGATCAATTCGAGACAGAAATAAAAAACAGAGTTGGTGTAGAACATGTCATTGCGGTTCAATCTGGCACGGCAGCTTTGCATTTGGCGCTTGAGGCTTGCATAGAGCTTGGTGTCGCCAAGCCAGGTGACGAGGTGCTTGTTCCTACCCAAACATTCGCCGCTACCCCTCAGGCCATCATAAATGCAGGTCTTACCCCTGTGTTTTGTGATATAGAAAGATCCACATTGAATCTTGATCCTGATGACGCGAAAAAAAGAATTACTCCCGACACAAAAATTATACTTCCGGTCCACTATCGCGGCGAACCGTGTAATATGGATGAAATCTTGGCCATCGCACAAGAATATAATTTATGGACAATCGAAGATGCCGCCCACGCGTTTGGATCAACATATCACGGAAAACCAGTCGGTTCCCTAGGACATATAACCTGTTTTAGTTTTGATCACATAAAAAACGTCACTGCTATCGAAGGCGGTGCTGTAGCTACCAATATTAAAAAGGTGGCGGATATAAAGTTAGAGGACCCGGTTTTCGCTACCACATGCCCAATTTAAACGCAGCCATTGCTTTAACCCAACTAAGCCGCTTCGAAAAACAATACATTCCTGCAAGACGCCACATGGCGGCCCGATACCAAAAAGAACTCAACAATTTGCCGGGCATAAAATTGCTAGACTTGAATCTGGAAGAAACCGTCCCCTTCTTTTATGTTGTATTAGCTGAAAACAAAGAAAGAGACAAACTAAAAACTTATCTTGATGAAAGAGGAATACAAACAATTGTCCGCTACGACCTAAACCATCTCCAGCCATATTTCATTGAACGGTTCGGAGAAGTTAGCTTACCCGTCGCCGAAAGAACTTTTGGGCAAATTCTCGCCTTGCCTTTATTTGTCGAAATGACTGATGCCCAACAGAGTCGGGTGATTGAGGCTATTAAAGGATTTTGTTATAGTGAAGCTTATGGTAGAAGGTGAACCACGTTTCCCCACTACAGAAGAGCTCGTTCCAACCAAATATCCTCCCCAGGTCCTGCTAGATGTTACAAATAGATGCCCTTTAAGCTGTATTAGATGTCCCGTGCCAATTCTTCGCAAAGAACCCGGATACCACCCTAGCGACATGCCCCTACCTTTATTTCAAAAATTAGCTGATCAAATGAGTAACAGTTCTATCCTTACCATAACTGGTGACGGCGAACCGTTAGTGGTCCGCGACCTTCCAAAAATGGTCCATTACGCAACCGAGAAAGGTATTACAGTCCGATTAATCACTTCTGGGCTGATTCTTTCAGAACGAGTTACGAGAGAATTACTCGAATCACAACTAGATTTCATTGATTTCAGCCTCGACGCCGCCACAGAAGAATCATATAATCAGGTACGGTTGGACTCAAACTATAGAAAGGTGATAGGTAACGTCAATCGATTTTTAGAGTTAAGAAATGAAATACAAGGAGAAAATCCCACTACTAAGGTGCTTGTGAGCATGATCGACCAGCCAGAAACTCATCACGAGATAGCTGATTTCTTCACACTTTGGCAAAACAGAGCCGATCGTGTTTATGTCAGGCCGCTCCACTCGGTAGCTGGTTATGTCCCAATGGAAAGCCGAAAAGACGTTGGAAACAGTCCAAGCCGAATACCATGCCGCATCCTTTGGGACAGGCTTGTGGTGAACCATAAAGGGGATGTTTATTTTTGCCCCCTCGGTTGGGGAAGAAAAGAGGCATTGCTCGGAAATATTAATCAAGAAACTATACAAGAAATCTGGAACGGGGACTCTTTGAATCAAATTCGAGAAAATCATATTGGTCACAATATCCCAGGAGGTATCCTGTGCCACAACTGCCCCGACTGGAGGTCATTTACATGGGGAGACTCATCTGGCCAATATCTTCGCGAACTGCTCGAGAAAAGCTAATCTTGTGGCAGAAAGAATAATTAACGTCAGACAGCCAGCCTACCTACCAGGGGTCGTTTATTTTGACCAGTTGCTTCAGTCTGAAGAGGGCATCCACGTAATTTACGATAATGTCCAATATGAAAGACGTCATTGGGGTAATAGAAACAAAATTATAAACCCCAATGGCCCTGATGGTTGGCAGTGGTTGACCGTGCCAGTAATAACCAAAGGGAAACGAGATCAACTTTATTCCGAAACCGAGATCGACAATTCACAACCATGGGGAAAACACCATTGGAAAGCTATTAGTCAAATTTACTCCAAATCACCGTATTTCGACCAATACGCGGGTTTCTTTGATCACTTATATCAACGAAAATGGGATAGAATAACTGATTTAAATGTCGCCATCGTCGGCTTTCTTAACGAACAGCTTGGAATAAAAACAAAAACAGTACTTGCTTCAGAGCTTGGCACTGGAGCAGATTTCGAAGACAAAAATATGCGATTAATTGCAATCACTAAAGAGCTTAAAGGGACGGCTTATGTTACTGTTAAGGGCACTAAAGGATACATCCAGCCTAAAAAATTTGAAGAGGCCGGGATAACACTCCTTTGGCATCAATTTGAGCATCCTACCTACTCCCAATTTCAGGGTGAGTTTATCCCTTGGATGTCTACAATCGACTTACTTATGAATTGTGGTCCTGAAAGCGGAGGAATAATTAGAGCCAATATGCAGAAGCCTACCGCTCAAGATTATTAAAAATCAAACCCCTAATAAAGTTAATTCCATAAACGACGTGCGTTGCGATAATCCCTAGAGAGATTAACATTGAGTTCCATATGTTAGTTTTTAAGATTACCGAGCATACCCCCACTCCAAAAAACAACATCAGTAAAACAATAAAGAAAGTCCAATTGATAAAAGGCAATATAAAAAATCCCAGGGCTAGACCAGAGGGCAAAAAATACATCCAACGAAATGATGTTTCTGGAAATCTTTTAGCAAAATATCCCCGGTGCTTACCTATATTGGCAATTTGTCTTAAATACGGAACGAAAAGTGGTCTACGATGATGATAAACCACCACCTCCGGATCATATAATATTTTGTAGCCTTTTTTAATTATTTTTAAACACAAGAAAGTATCCTCTCCGCCATAAAAATGAGTGCCATAGCCACCAATCTCGTTCAACACGTCTTTCCTTACTAAAAGGTTATACGCTGGGTAATCAACGACAAAACGAGCAGGCTTTTTAATAAATCGGTGCTGAGCGTGACCGCCGCAAAAAAAAGAGCCGTAAACCAGGCCGGTTAATTGTTCCCAATAATTATCTTCTTTTGGAGTAAGACCAGGTCCGCCAACTGCGGCGATTTGCGGATGTTGAAAATGGATTACCGCATTATTAAGCCAATCGCGGTGGGGGTAGGCGTCGTCATCAATGAAGGCACAAATTTCTCCCTTGGATTTCTTGATCGCAATGTCTCGTTTTTCTGCGGGTCCAGTTCGTTTTTTACCAGTCACTAAAAACCGAACCTTTGGATCGCGAATTTGAATTCTTTTGTCACTTACCACAATAATTTCGTACTTTAAATAATCAAGCTTTTTGAATTTTTTCAAATCACGAAGAAATCGGGGGGAGTCAACATAAAGTGGAATTATAATTGAAACACCAGGATATTTTTTCATTGCATCATCTAGATTAATATCCTATCATAAGGATCGCTATCTTATGGATCAAGTACACCACATTCTGACCATTGATTTTGAATCTTGGATACTTTCGGAAAAAATCAGAAAAGAAAAATTGACTAACAGTGAGCTTCTCTACCTCGATGACAAATTCACCCCAGAATCACTAAGTGTAATTATAGAAATCTTGAAAAAGCATAATCAAAAAATAACCTTTTTTGTCTGTTTCAAACTAGAAGAACTGTACCCTGGAATAATTGAAAAAATAACAAAAAATGGTCACGAAGTCGGTTGGCATGGATATTCACATATACCCCTCACAAATACAAATATCCTAAAGTCAGAGCTTAATATGTCCCAAAAGTATTTAAAAAAGTACAACATAAAAGGCTTTCAAGCTCCAGGGATTATTTTTTTTAAGAGAGGATATAAAGTCCTCAAAAAATATGATTTTAGTTATTCAAGCTCCACATATGGCCAACCCCAAAAAACAACAAAGATCGATGGAATTATAGAGATACCGGTTTCCACAACCAAAGAGGTAGATAATAAAGACGCTTTTCAGAATACTCGAATGGATCTGTCAAGTTTACTACGGTTTGGCTTACCTTTTGGCTCAAGTTTTTTTTGGAGCCTCCTTGGGGAAAAAAATTATCATCAAAAACTGGTTAGAGCCTATGGTAAAGGGATACCAATTAATCTCTTTGTACACAACTGGCAAATTATTTCCGCCTGGTCGAAATCAAAAAAATTCATTCCCGACGAGAAAGAAAGCTTTTTTAAAAATCCCTTATACTTTCCCTACAAAAAAAATGTTGCAGGGATGTTTGAATACTTACTGTCTCGGCACAAATTTACAAGGATGATCGATTTCGCAACAAAACACAAATAATGAAACAGAAAAAACAATTATATTTTATCCTCACAAATGAAAACTTATTTCACCCTAAATACTTGGCTGGAATTCTAAAACGCCTAGACGAAAAAGAATATAAGATCGTCGGTATAACTCAGATAATCGAAAAAAGAAAATCTCCTAGCAACTATTTCATGAATCAATTAAGTTTGTGGGGGATTCTAGGTTTTTTATCGATTGGCTGCTTAAGCATAATAAAAAAAATTCTAGAGATAACTAGCATCGACAAAACAAGCTCCATTAAACTTATTGCCGATGAAAACAAAATAAAATATCTAAAAGTAAATAACGTCAACGATAAATTGCACCTCAACCATCTTAAAAAGAAAAAGCCAGACATAATTATCTCTTCTTGCGGTCAAATATTCAAAAAGGAATTATTGAGCTTACCAAAAGTAGCTTGTATAAATAGACACTCTGCACTTTTACCTAAATATGGAGGTGTACTGCCAATTTTCTGGGCTATGTATAACAACGAAAAGAGTTTTGGCGTGAGCATTCATTATATGGTAGAAAAAGTTGACCAAGGGAATGTAATATTTCAAAAGAAAATCTCTTTTGACCATCAAAAATCTCTTTTTACCAATTATGTTATCGCTTTTCAAGAAAGCATCCAAGCTACTATTAAATCGCTTGATAATTTAAATAAAAATAAGATCATAAAAAAGTTCTCTCCCAATAACAAACAATACTTTTCCTACCCCAAGTCAGCCGATATCTATAAATTTAAAAAGAAACACAAAGTCTTTTCTTTAGATGATCTAAAACTTCTCCCTCTGTTTTTTAAAGATTGGACCTAAGTCAAACTTATTTAAATATTTTAGATTTATAAATATTGAATTTGTTCAATATAAACAAAAAGAGTATCCAAAATGAACCAAACATGAACTTTGCTCCCCGCAAAAACTGAATTGAGGATGAATCTTCATAGTATCTCACTGGAATGGGGATCTCAGCAATCTTTAGGCCCTTAACTATAGCCGAAACAGTAAACTGTTGGTCAAATACAAAATCATTTGAAAATCTCTGAAAGGGAACTTTTTTAAGGGTGCGGGCAGAATATGCCCTCAATCCTGACATGTGCTCTGTAAAATTTACTCCCATAATTAAGTTGGCAATGAGCGAATAAATTCTATTAACTAAATACTTGATCGCTGGCATTCCTCCTTCCAAAGCTTCCTTCCTCGTCCTAACTCTGGATCCAAACATATAGTCAAACCTACCTTGGAGAATCGGCCTAACCAGCTCGCCTATCAAAGAGGAATCATACTGATAATCTGGGTGAAGCATCACTACCACATCGGGATTCTTTTGCAGTGCCTCCCAATAACAAGTCTTCTGATTACCTCCATATCCTAAGTTATTAGGATGCTCAAAAACGGTAATACCAAGTTTCTTGGCCAGGGCAACCGTCTTATCCTTTGAACCATCATCTACCAAAATTACCTCATTCACTAGGCCTTTGGGGATATCCCGATAAGTTTTTTTCAGCGTTTTTTCAGCATTGTATGCAGGCATAACGACTATGATTTTCGGTTTTTTCATCTTATCAAAATCTCCTCCAGAGTAAGATGTCTATATCTCACACTAGTTATCTCAATCTCCCCTGGTATTGTTGTATCAGCTATTCTTATTTTTTCAATTTTTGTTCCTCTTGAGGGCACATAAACTGTGTATAAATGATCGCTAGAGTTATACATGGGCCGGACCTCTGATCCAAACTTCGTCGTCCATTCTTTTCGTTGATTATCTTCCCAATAGATCGTCGCCCTACCTATATAGCCGACATTCCTTAGGGTGTCCAAATAATCTTGCCCATTGGGTACGAATGCAAATGGCTGCGACAGAAACGACTCTGCCTCTACAATATCTAAATTATCGAAACTGGACGGCACTACCCAAACTTCAGCTACCCCTGGTGAATCATCACTCAAGGTTTTAGTAATAGTCATCCGAACATATCTCGCTCTTCTGGGATTAAACTTTATGACCTGTATCTCGTTGGGCTCAATTCGATATTGACCTTCCGACTCATAAACTGTTAGCCAATCTTGATTATCAGAAGATAGCTCGAGCCGGTATCTCGTAGGCGTATTATTAGAGTAAGCGTTATACCAAACAAATCTATCAACTGACAATTCCGTGGTTAGATCTACGGTTAAATTCGTTGACTTTTCCTTTGACCATAATACTCTATGAGAGCGCCAAACACTCCCTAAATTACCATCTATCAAGTGGTCAGCCACATCTCCAAACCATGTACTATTGGTGCTAATTCTCGCCCTTGCCATCAACGACTCTTTTTGTTTTTGATAGTCAAAGGCGCTCTGGCGTAAAGAAGAATCTCCGGCCAACTTATTTGAAAATAAAGCCACATCATTGTGATATGGAAAAGAAAGCTCTGAAACTGCTAATGGCTTTGCACTTATACCAAGTTCAAATTCAAGAGGAGAAACAGAATTAATCGGTTCGTCAAAGGCAATTTCCAATCCTCCGTTGCTTCTCTGCGCAGTTACGTTCAATTCCTTGTATCCCTCTTTGTTTTTTAAATAGTGCCAAGTCTGTACTGAAGTATCAACCAACCCTTCTTTGGAATAATAATAAGTGTGAATTTGCTCTCTTGTGAGCTTATTATCCCAAACCCAAATAATAAAACTATCAAAATCGTCAAAAAGACGAAAGTCATTCCTGTCAACACCATAACGCCACGCTATCGCAGTTTCATTCGGCATTGAAGAAACCTTGAAGGCATCTCCAAATTGTGATGCTGACTCTTTCGCTACATCAAAGTAAAAAACATCCCCGGGTTTAACCCTTTCAAGGTGATCTTTTAACTGCACATAGAAATTCCTAACTGGAATACTTCGTTCTTTCAATATTTTATTTTGATAAATCACCGAGCTAACTAAATTCGTAAGTCCCCAAAAAATAATCATTGATCTAACCAGTTTAGTCCAGAGATTTTTTGGTTTTACGGCAACAAAAACAACAGCTAAAACCCCGGCCAAAGGAACCAGAGAATGCGCAAAATAACGATGGGTCGTCCCCAGGTATGCCTTTGGTTCGTAAAAAGTATACCCGGCAATACTGATCACAAACCAAGAAAAGAAAAAGAAGAACTGGCCCTTCATTTTTTTTGGGAGAGTAAAAAGAAGACTTAAAGCTAAGATTAAAACTAGACCCCCCAACCGGATAATAAATATTCTGACAGGGACAAGTGCAAGGACGGGCGTATCATATAGATTTCTAGAAACAATCAACCAAACAATACCAAACAAATTAAAACAAACAATCTTTAAAAACTTTCTTCTCTGGCTCCTAAAAAGAAAAAACAAAACAATAAAAAATAGTGAAATGACACAAAAAAGAGCGATCCTCGGTGGAAAATATCGGAACAACCAAAACACGAACCAGTCTGGGATAATCAAGCTGGCAATTGACGACAAGAATCCTTGTGTCAGATATAAATCACCACCCCTCAATGAGACAAAAAAATTCTGTACCGAAACTGCTCTACCATCCATCTGGCTCAAAAAATAACGTTGAAAAACTATCCCAAAAGGAACCAATCTTATTAGTGATGTTAAGATTGCTCTGGGTAGATTTCGCAAATTTATGTGTATTAACTCAAAAATTATCACAATAGAAACAAAGTAATAGTTCCTCAAGGGGATAAGGAAAGAAACCAACCAATAAAGCCCTAATGCAAATAAGTAATAGGTCAATCTCTTTTTTTGAAAATAGAGGTGATAAAATAGTAGGATCAAGAGGTCAATCACCATACTCGCATTTGCTAACATCGCGTTTGCAACCCAAAAGTATCCTTCCGAAGCGACATATCCAGCTGCGAAAAGTAATCCTGCAACCTGACCACCCAATGGTGATATTATTCTAGAAAAGACCTTATAAACCAAGAAGGCAATCAAAAAATAAAAAAATAAAATTAGTAGATAATATGCCCAAATGTGTTCATATCCGACCAATTGATAGACAAACCAATATGGAGTGATTGAAAACCGGTATGGTCCTTGACCCAAAATACCAGTCCCGAAAAACCCTGTCGGTTCGTTGACATGGGTAAATTTAAAAAAAATAGCGTTATCATCTTTCCATACACCCATCCCCAATATCTGGCCATAAGAAATAAGGACAGTAATTAATAAAAATACTTTATACCGTCTCATAAATTACCAATTGAATTAAAGTAAAGTAAATTTAAATCGATAGGTTTGTCAAGATACGGAGGTTGAGATGTTATCTCAACAATTTCAGAATCTGACTCTTCTACTACGATATCGTCAGCCCATATTTTAGTCCTTCCAGATGAACCAACCTGCAAACTTACAACCATGTATTTTGCACCGCCAGGAGCACGCTCAATTACTTGCTTCTTAAACCAATCATCTGGTCCCCACGCACGTGACGAAACTGAACTAATCAAGCCAACTCTATCAGCAGAATAAATAACTTCACTGTAAAAATCAATTCGCAACAAACCATCTCTCTGATTTGAAGGGAGTATCGCTCCTGTCTTTAGGAAACCTTCCACTTTATAAAGGCGGCCAGGTTTCACTTCCATTGGTTCAGAAGTTATTCGCTTATAAGGAAACTTATCTCCAGATAACTCTACCGCGATAGATCCGGGGCTACTGTGGCCTATCTTGTCGTCATAACCAAAACTCCACCCCTGTGTACCGTCGCTAAAATCAAATAATTTAAGTGCTTTCATCTGCACCTCAGGCCACTCCGGAAACTTGATCATCACATAATTAAACTCGGGCGCCTGCCAAGGCTTAGTGACCGAAAAAACTTGATAACGAAATAGCTCCTCTGTAGCCAAGCCGTGGTACATGTTGCGCAATTGGTCAATTGGCTTATCCCAATAAATATTTAAATCCTTAAAACCATAGCCCATCCAAAAATAAAAAGGGTTAGCTGCCCACATTAGGTTAACTAAAGCCCAGTCAGCCCCAGCTTCCCTGTGCTCATTCAAAGAGTAATTGCCACTTATTTCAAATTCAGATCGGATGACATTAGACGGTCCTTCAACGGGATCAAAGGGGTGGGCAGCGATCGCAACACTGTCGGGTAAAATTTGTCTTTGCCAATCTTTTAAAACATTAATATTCCACGGCTTAGTATAGTAATAAGAATTAATCAAACTATTTTTAGCAGGGACATAAACTGACCCCAACAACAAAAAAAACAAAACTAATGTAGAAAAAGCTGGTATTATCCTCTTGTTAAAAAACTTATATATATTCCAAATACCATAAGCCGCCAATAATAATAAGATTGGCGTGATAGTAATGAAATTTCTAACAAACAATCCCCCGCCTGTATAATAAAGAAACATAAAAGCGAAAGGAATAACTGTTACAAAAAGAAACGAACCTTTTCGAAAAGATTTTCTCAGAATTAAAATGCTTCCAATCAAGATCATGATCGACTCGAATTGCCCGTAGTCAACTTTATAAAGATAAGAAAGAGGAAATAAATTTAGATTATTTGTTCCAACTGCATATCGTCCAGAAACACTTGCCATCCAATACAACGCAAGTTCTATGTTTATAAAAAAATAAGCATTTAAAATTAAAAACACCAAAAGAAACACCAATCCCGAGGATATAAAAATATAACTAAAGGGGTTTCTTGAGCGATATAAATGTGCTAGTCCAAAAGGGAATAGGGCAAAAAATTGATACTTTGTTGAAAAAAATAGTCCTGCAGCAATACCACCCAATATATAAT
This sequence comes from Candidatus Woesebacteria bacterium GW2011_GWC1_42_9, assembly GCA_000995185.1. Lineage (GTDB taxonomy): Bacteria > Patescibacteriota > Microgenomatia > UBA8517 > UBA8517 > GWC1-42-9. The sequence goes on along the minus strand of LCET01000001.1, from coordinate 88,654 downwards.
TTTTTTTGGAAGGTCTCTGCCAAAGATTAACGCTCGCAATAATTGATAAAAGTAAAAAGAACGAGTTATAAGTGTCTGGTAAGTTGATATGTGAATTAGCAACATGCTTAAAATTAAAAATTAACAAAAAGGCTGCAACTAGGCCGATAGATTTATTAAATAATTTACATCCCAATAGATAAATTAAAAAAACACATCCTAAACTAAATAATGCCGACACATACCTCCCCCAAAATAAAGCGCTAATGTCTCTTACTCCTAATATTTCAACCTGAAAAAGCCGCTTGGCCTCCAATGCGCTTGGGGGGATATGGATTACTCCGTCAATAATACCAACGATATTAGTCAAGTAATATTTCATCCAATAAATGGGAGTGAAAAAAAATTTGAAAAATAGAAAATCGATATATATTGACAATGTTGGATAGTCGTATCGTCCAGGATCTAAGTTTCCTCTTTTAATCATCTGTATGGCCTTTCCTGTTAAGATCGGCTCATCGGGATGAAAAGAGTTATAGCCTGGCCTGACGCCAACAAATCGAAATAGAAATGCTAAAAAGAGTATCAAAAGCAACCATTGATTTTTACGGACAAAAGCTATAAGTTGTGGCATATCAATGCCATTCTAACACCATCATGACAAATTTTAATGAATAAAAGCCGACTCTTTTTAATCATCACAGTTATTTTCGCCTTGGATTTTATTGTCTGGCACAAGATTCTTGACCAGGTATTCTTAGGTGAAGGGTATTATTATTTCGATCGATCCCAAGACTTCTTTTCGAAATTGGATAATTTTAAACCCTTGGAACAACTTGATATTTTTGCCAAAATAATCTTTGATATTCTTCCGCCAATATTTGGTGACAATATCCGCCTTTATCAACTTTTCCTCTTGCTGACTATAAGCAGTTTGCATGCAACTCTCTTTTTAATCATTACTAAAATAACTAAAAGCCCACTTATCGGATTTTCATCCGCGGTTTTCTTCCTGGCTAATTATATTGGTTCATTTGGCATGATGGCCGCAGGGCAATATCAATGGTTTCTTCAACGAGTCCCTGGCATGCTCCCTACTCTCATCGCTTTTTACTATCTAGAAAAGTTTTTCCTAAAAAAAAGATTTATATTTTATGTAACTTCTGTTGCTTTGTTCATGATGGCCGTTTTTCTGGCTCATTTTTCTACTTTCATGTTGCCCGTGTTTGTTATTTTACCGCTGGTTCAATTCATTGACAGCAAATCTAAAATAAAAAGCCTCGCATTAGGGGTCACACTCACAATTCCGTTTGTCGCCATCAGCTACATTTTCAACAGCCAAGATGGTCAAAAACCAACCACAAATCCTCTAAAATTCGTTCTTATTCAAGACAGGGTTATACAAAAAACTACCTATCAAGTCCCTATCATCAGCCTCCCGCCGGACATAATCAAATTGATCGCAAAAAATTGGCCGAACGGTTCACTCAGCTATCCGTTTACTAAAGCCGTTGATTTATCTACAAAGGTATTACTCATAATTTATATTGGAGTAATTTTCTGGATACGCAAAGGTGAGAGTCGATTAACAAAGCTTTATTTGACAAGTCTCCTCGGAGCATTATCGATCATGTTTCTTTATGTTTATGTGGATGTAAAGCTTGATGTCTACAAAGGCATTGGTCAAAGCAGGCAATTTTTCCTTTCAACTATTTTGCTTTCGATCGTCTGGTCAATTATTCTCTATGTGTTGTTCTCCAAAAGACAGCGCCTATACTTTTTTTCTTCTCTGATTATCCTAACAATCTATGTCATCTCCAATTCAATTATTATCAACAAACATATCGACTCTATCCAATACTCGTCCGAAATGATGCAAAGATTTATAACCTACACGAAATCAATTTCAGACCAGTTTACCTCTGAGTCCATCATGATTACCCCGTCATATCTCGGCTGGCCAAATCCGATGTTTAAACTCTTTTACGCACCTCTTGGGTTTGCATTCGCTCTGCCACTTCCAGGGTGGGAAGAAGAATTCAGAAGTAATAGCGAAAACGTCTTTATATTTGATTACGATTACGAAAGAAGTGGTAGTAGTTTTGATCCTGCAAGAGGGAAGGTCATCAATTTAACCGAGAAGTATCGGGCAGGAGAAAAAATTAAGTTTTTACAGTAGGCGCAAATCTGCTATATTGCTTTCAAATTATGAAAAGAGCTTTAGTCACCGGAGTCACAGGTCAGGATGGTTCATACCTCGCCGAGCTTCTTTTGGAAAAAGGGTACGAAGTATATGCCATACAAAGGCGAAGCAGCTTAAGTAATACCTATCGAATAGATCACATCTTTGACAATCCCCAATACCCACAATTTTCCACTTTATACGGCGATCTTTCAGAAAGTTCTAATCTGAGCCGCATAATTTCTAAAATCGATCCTGATGAAATATATAACCTCGGCGCTCAAAGCCATGTAAAAGTAAGTTTTGATGTTCCCGAATACACTGCGGAAGTGAATGGTCTGGGCGCACTGAGACTACTAGATGCAATTCGTGATCTCAAAATTCCATCCAAATATTACCAAGCAAGTTCCTCCGAAATGTTTGGCAAAGTCCTTGAAACCCCTCAAAGAGAAACTACTCCATTTAACCCGCAATCTCCATATGGTGTGTCAAAAACTTTTGCCTTTTATATCACCAAAGTGTACCGTAATAGTTACGGATTATTTGCTTCAAATGGAATATTATTTAATCACGAGTCCCCGCGGCGGGGCTACACATTTGTAACTAGGAAGATCACGCTCGGTCTCTCGCGAGTTAAACACGGCGTCCAAGAAGTGCTTAAGCTTGGAAATCTCGATGCCAAAAGAGACTGGGGATATGCCAAGGATTACGTAAACGCGATTTGGAGTATCCTCCAACATCATGAGCCGGATGATTTTGTAATCGCGACTGGTGAAACACATACCGTGCGGGAATTTGTACAAGAAGTCGGAAAAAATCTTGATATGGATATTATTTGGAAAGGGAAAGGTGTAGATGAGAAAGGTATCGATAAAAACACAAATAAGACAGTCATCGAAATCGACCCTGTCTATTTTAGACCATCTGAAGTTGATATTCTTATAGGTGATTCTTCAAAAGCTCGGGAAATCCTCGGATGGAAACCAAAGGTAACTTTTAGTGCTCTTGCTACTTTAATGACAAAACACGATTATGACCTCGCTAAAAAGGAATCAAAAACTGGTTTCAAGGTGGAAGTTCAACATGGTAAAATCAACCTAAAGTGAAAACGGTTTTCGATGGCAAAAAAGCCATTGCCATTATTATAAATGGTGAATACCCAGAGGGCTCAGTGCCACACACCGGCTTAGGCAAAGGTGAAGAAGCGTTAGGCCTTTTGACATTGAATCACAAAAAAGGATCTACTCTCAAAAGACACCAACACAAACCGACAAAACGAACTACAAGCATTCTTCAGGAGTGTTTCATAGTCATTTCCGGTAAAATAAAAATTAAATTGTATTCCGATAAACAAATATTTATCCGATCAGTTACCCTAACTTCAGGAGAAGCACTTCTCACCCTATCTGGCGGACACGAATTCAAAATTCTTGAAGACACAAAAATATTGGAACTAAAAAACGGACCATACAAAGAAGATAAGTTATTTTTCTGAACGTTTAACCAATACGTAGATTATTTTCCAGTCATCTTTAGTTGCCTCGTGATCTGGTTCGTCCATAGACCTGATAGCCTTCTGTTCAAACCCAACTTTTTGGTATATATTCCTCAATTGGTTTGGTGTCCAAAGATATTGATTAATAATATAGTTTGATTTCTTCTCCGCACCATTAAATGATTTCCTCATTTGATAATTCAAATCAACCTTCTGGTCCAAGATATTAACTTGGGGTAAAATACTTACTTCAAGAAAGCCCTTACTAATCTTATAAATAGTTTTCTTCTTTTTTGGTGGATATTTTATGGCCGCCACACCATTCCATGCATCAAAGACAAAATACCCCCCACTCTTTAACCTTTCGTAAATAGCCTTGAAAAATTCTTCTAACTCACTTTCCTTTGAAATATAGGTAACAACATTAAATAAAGCCAATGCTAAGTCAAATTCCTTTTCACCAAGAGCAGATACTTCACTGCAATAAATCGATAGTTTTTTTTCTCCTCCGAGTTTCTTTTTTGCCAGATTAATCATTTTTTCATCGATATCAATCGCTATCAACTTTCCAACTTTTTTTCTGTCAAGTATTTTTCTGGTGTGGTTTCCGGTCCCACAGCCTATTTCGAGTACTTTTATTTTTTTTGTTTTTCCACTGTCTCCAAGACCTACTACTTTGAAGACAAAATCGGTTTCTTTTTCATAATTTTTTTCCGAATACATCAAATCATAATATTTATAAAACATACTTCTTTGGCTGTGAACAAAATCTTTAATTGTCTTACATATATATCTGATTTCATCTTTACTTAGTGTCGGATATGTGGGAAGGCAGACTCCACTTTTGTAACCCCAGGATGAATTGGGAAAAGACACATCATTTTCCTGATAACCGACGATGCTTTTAAATGCCGGTTGTTTGTGTAATGGGTAAAAAAAACCTCTAGTTTGAATCCCCTTACTTTCCATATACTCCATTAACATATCAGCATTGTCCACCATAATACCTACACGAAATGGGATCCAATCATAACCAACAAACGGCTCAAATATCTTTACTCCCTCTATGTGTGATAAATTTCTCAAGTAATAAGATAAAATCTCCTTTTTAAGCTGAATTATTCGAGGAAGTTTTCTGAGTTGTGCAAGTCCGACAGCGCTCTGGAAATCAGTAATCCTAAAATTATAACCTATCTCTGGATGGATAAAAGTCCCTCTATCTTTCCTCCCTTGGTTCCTTAAATAAAGTAATTTATCATATACACTCTCACTATTGGTGACAATGAAGCCGCCCTCGCCAATTGTAATGGTTTTGTCAGCAAAAAAAGAAAAGCAACCTATGTCCCCCCATGTTCCCGCATGCTTTCCTCTGTATTTAACTCCAACTGCTTGCGCTGCATCTTCTATTACCTTTAATTTATTAGTATTCGCAAAGTCCATTATCGGACCCATCTCACACATCGTTCCATACATGTGTACGGGCATTATTGCTCTGGTCCTCTTGTTAATCAAACTCTGTGCTAAATTTACATCAATCTGAAAATTTTTCCGGTTAACATCTATAAATACAGGCTTTGCACCTGCCATAATCACTGATGTCGCTGAAGCAATAAATGTAAAATCGGGGACTATTACTTCATGGCCTTCTCCAACGCCAATCGCCTTTAGAGCCAGATACAAGGCCAAAGTGCCATTGGGCGCAAAGACACCATACTTTGCTCCAATTAACTTTAACAATTCTTTTTGAAACTCTTGGGTCTTTGGTCCCTCAGTCACCCATTTATTATCAAAGCAAGACTTCAACTCTCTATATTCCTCATTCCCTATATATGGTTCAATTTGAGGTATCTTCATATTCATACATTATAAGTCCGCCGTCAAGGAATTAATTACCACGAAATACCCAATGCCCAATCACTGCCATTTTTAACAGCACGGGGCCATGTGTTAACACATTGGTTTTGGGACGACCATATTGTCTTGGATAATATCTCATAGGAATCTCACCAAATTTCAAACCCCACCTGGCAGCGCCAAAGAGAAGTTCAAAATCCCCAAAAGGATCAGATACTCCCAAATATCCCCAATTGTCGTAAATCCTTAAATAAAGATCTTTTCTTATTGCCTTTATACCGCTTAATACATCTGTGGTTCTCTGCCCCAAAAAGAAACTAAACCAAACAGCAAAAAAGATATTTCCAACTTGTTTTACAAACGGCATTGCCTCACGCTCTCTAGGATAAACAAATCGACTTCCCTCAATAAATTCTGCTTGGCCACTACGAAGTGCGTCAAAGTAAAATCTAACGTCATCAGGATCGGAAGTTCCATCCCCTTCATATAACACAACCGCCTCGTACGCGGCGTGTTTAAAACCTACTCTGATCGCGTCTCCCTGGCCCTTCCCAGGCTGACCAATTACACGCACACTTTTTCTTGGATATTTTCTCAAGACACGCCTAATCTCCTCTCTTGTCCCGTCAGTCGAGTTTCCCTCAACAAATAATATTTCCTGATTTTCGGTCAAGATTGGCAATGATTTAACAATCGGTTCAATGTTTTCTTTCTCATTGCGAACTGTAATACAAATCGTTAAACCCATCGACTTCGTCTCCGGCATAATCACCCTACAAACAAGATATTGATCGAGTTTTAAAAAATCAAAAAACGGAAGGATAACAGCCAATTTATTAACTAATTTCCCCAACCCAAACAACTCAACTGGGATCAAAGTTCTCCTATAAATTCTCGTCACTTCTATCCCTGAAGCGCTCGTGTATGATTTGACATCTCCGACAGACAACCAATTAAAAATCCCTTCTTTCCTTTTCGCTCCTAATTGTTCCAATAATGTTAATATTCCTTGCCAAAGATGATTGTGCTGATAGATAATCACCCTTGAAGTAGGTTTCGCTAATTTTTTTGTCTCATATAGCAACTGCATTATGTTCTCGCTCTTCCCAAGCTGTCCATATAAAAAAATATAATCATACTTTCCACTCATCTTTCTATCAGTGGTATCAACCGTTAGATCGGGCCGAACATGTTTCAATTTTCGAGAAATGAAACCCCCTTGTTCGCCGTTAACTAATACCTTACAATTTTTGGGAAGTAAAAACTCTAAGGTTTTTAAATTTTTCTCAAAATAATAACTATGTCTCATTTTTTATGTCTCGATATATTACCATTTGATTAAAATGAAAACTATCGACAATCCAGAAAACATATCATCTGATAAGCGGAAAATTCTAGAAAAGTATTTTTTAAAACAGATTTATCTTAATTTCTATAGCCAATTAAATCCAAAAAGGATCCCTGAAGGTCCAATTATCGAACTTGGATCTGGTGGTGGTTTTACTAAAGACGTTATTGGCAATCTCACTACTTCTGACATTATCAAAGGGCCGGGTATTGATAAAGTTTTTTCCGCCACCAAAATCCCGTATAAGGATTCTTCAATTTCGGCATACATTATGCTTGATGTTTTTCATCATATTAAAGATCCTCAAAAAGCACTTTATGAGATGGAGCGTACATTAAAGTCAAAAGGGAAAATCATCATGATCGAGCCTTGGAATTCACTCTGGGGGAAATTCGTCTATAAATACCTGCATCACGAACACTATGATCCTAAAACTAAAAATTGGAAAACTAGTGGTAGGGGGAGAATGTCTGATTCAAATACAGCATTACCATGGATTATATTCTACCGCGACAAGGAGAAACTAAATGATATCTTTCCAGGTCTAAAACTAATCTCAATCAGACTTCACACTCCATTCCTTTATTTACTCTCAGGCGGGCTCAAACTCCCACAACTTCTCCCAAGCTTTCTCTATAACCCAATTAGAATAATTGATAACCTTATCAGCACACAAGTCCCACAAATTAGCATGTTCGCTACGATCACGCTCCAAAAAAAATAATTAATATTTAACCCCGCTGATGATAATGTGGGTAAATGGCATTCCTTTTTCTGCCGATCTAGCTTTACACTTCATCCCCAGATTATTCAAAACACTCAACCAATCTTTCCCACTCCTAAAAAAAATCGGAGAATAAAAGCGTCCTTCAAATACCCAGGGCACAAAAAAATGGTCAGTCAACCAAGTAAATAAATACTTTAAACTAAACTTCTTATCTACTTCTACAATAATTAATTTTCCTCCTGGCTTGAGCGCCAAAAGACATTTCCTAATTACCTTCTCTTGATCACTGAAAGATAGCAAGTGGTGCAATAAATGAAACAAAATAATTGAGTCTGCTCTCGGCAACTTAACTTTAGTTGCATCCCCATATTTAAACTTTACATTTCTAATGCCTCGATTCGCCTTGCCAAGTCTTTTCCTATTTATCTCAATCCCTAGAATATCTCGCTTTTGAGAAGTTATCCCTAAATAATTGGTAAATATTCCCTCCCCGCAGCCAATTTCAACAATGTTCCCTTTTTCCGGTACGATTCTTTCGACAATACTATACGGAGCGTCCCAAAATCTAATTTTTGAAAACACTCTTACAAAACCGCCGTCTTTCTGATACAGCTTTATAACCTCATCCATCGCCAACATATTAAACCACAAATATTTATCAATAACATCCTTCACTAAAATATGTTAATATTCTGCCAAATGAAACAGAGTAAAATATCAGCAAGTCTTGCTGTCGTCATCCCTGCATACAACGAGGCAGAAAATATTCGGACAATTCTCAAAAATACTCTTAAATCCCTCCCAAATTATTTTAAAGATTACGAAATAATAGTTGTTAATGACGGCAGCACTGATAAGACAGGAAAAATAGCTGATCAAATCGCTAAAAGAAATAAAAGTGTACGTGTCATCCACCAATCAAATGGCGGCTATAGCCAAGCAATGCTTGCAGGCATTAAAGCCAGTAAAAAAGAATTTGTTGCTTACATGCCTGCTGATGGTCAGTTTTTAGTCGATGATATGCGTCATTGCTTTGAAGTTATGAAAGGTGCAGATCTTGTCCTTGGCTACCGCGGGGGCCGGTCAGACTATGCCACTCGACGCATTTTCTTTTCGTACGGATATCTCCTCCTACTACTACTACTTTTTGACATCAAATACATGGATGTTGGCTGGGTCAATATATGGCGAACAAGCAAAATCAAGCGAATTCCCATGCGTTACACTGGAGGCATCTTCCTTCTAACCGAAATTCTTGTCCGTTTCAAACAAAAGAAATACAAGATAATCGAGGCTCCAAGTTATTATCATCCTAGAATTGCGGGTGAAGTCAAGAACGCAAAACTCAAAGTCGTTCGACAAACTTTTCAAAGTGCACTCCAGCTATGGTATGAAATAAAGTTTAAATAGTTCGTTGGGGAAAATTGATTATTGCATCATCCCTGCTGCTGGAAGAGGTTCCCGATGGGCCCCAATCTCCGGATATCTCCCAAAGGAAATGCTTCCTCTTATAGATAAGCCTGTGATTGAGTGGACAGTTGATGAGGCAATTTACTCAGGATGCAAAAACATAATCATTGTAATCAATAAGCAGAAAGAACTTATCAAAAAATATTTGGTGAATACAAAGAAGCACCATGTAAATATACAATACACATTCGTTTATCAAAAAAGTCCAAAGGGAATCGCTCATGCTATTTGGTGTTGTCGTAACTTAATAAAGAAAGACGTTTTCTGTGTTTCCCTTCCTGACCTCCCGATAATTTCCAAAAAACCCGCATTAAAACAGCTCATTAATGTCTACCTAAAAGAAAAATCTCACTATATCTCTTTTGATAAGTTTCCTCCTGAAAACCTAGATCTCTACGGCGAATGCCTCACACAAAAAAAGTTCGACAAGTTAATTATTAGACATTTTTGTTCGAAAGTCTCAAGCAAAAAACCACACCACAAAAATAATAAAATCAGGATGTCTGGACGTTTCATTTTTACCACAAAAATTTTTCCAATCATAAAAAGTTTGTTAAAAAATAGAATTAAAACTGAAATCACCGATGTCGACGCTCTTCATGCCGCCCTTGAAGCTCGCCAAAATGTTTATGGGATCAAAATTATCGGACATACTTATGACACCGGCACGCCTAAAGGCTATGTCCGTGCAAATACCGCATTCTTCAAAAAATCCATAATAAAGTAGTTTACTGTAAAAAAAATTTTAGTTATTGACACTCCACAGTAAATTTATTAGCCTCATACATAGAGTGGTTAAGGCTATAAAATACACATGTCTGTGAATGAACGATTAGTGTACCTAGGCCCTGAAAAATTCCCCAGTCTGGAGTCCCAAAAAGATAAAGTTAGAGATATTCCAGTTTGTATTATCATCCCTCCCTCCACTTTCTTGGCAGATGAACGCGTTTTCCCTTTTCTCGGCGCACTTAAAATTGCTGCTGAATTAGAAAGAAATGGGAATCCTATCAAGGTCCTCGACCTTTCCGGACATCAAAATTACCTGGATATTATCGATCAATATGTCTCTCAAAATGGAAGACATGTCTTTGGAATTACCGCAACCACCCCGCAAATCCCAGCTACAATGCAAATTGCCGAACGAATTAAAACAATTTCCCCTGAATCACATATCATTCTTGGCGGTCCGCACGCCACTCTCACCCATACAGCCATGAAGGAGGACATAAAATTTGGTGCTCCACGAAGAGGTACACGCGCTTTTGAACAACTTACCAAATACGTCGACAAGATTGTTGTCGGAGATGGTGAAGCTGCTATTTTTTATGCTATAGATCCCGATTATCTTGATAATATCGTTGACGCGGGCAATAACAAATCACCACTTTTTCTTGCCAAGGGTACACTTGACCAATATGCCTGGCCAGCACGACATCTTATCGACCACGAAAGTTATAAATATTATATTACTGATCAAGGCCAACGGTATCGTACTTTTAGTGTTATCTCCCAGCTTGGTTGCCCCTTTGGATGTGGATTCTGCGGCGGCCGAAAATCACAAGTTTTCCGCATGGCCAGACAGAGAGAAATTGGCAATACAATTGATGAAATCAGACAGGTTATAATCGGATCAAAAAACTGGGCAGAGCCCCTCCGAGGGGTGATGTTTTATGATGATGAGCTAAATATTAACCCAGGCACCCTTGAAAACCTTTGTCTTGGGTTAATCAAGATGCAGAAGGAATTAGGTATCGAAATGCGTTTTCGAGGCTTTATTAAAGCAGAACTCTTCACCTCTGAACAGGCAGAATTAATGTATAAAGCCGGATTTAGGGTCGTACTTAGCGGAGTGGAATCAGGATCGGACCAAATGCTTAGAGCGATGAACAAGGGTACTAGCCGCGAAACAAATGCCAGGTGCGTCAATCTTGCCCATCAGGCGGGACTACGATTCAAAGCCCTCATGTCAATTGGCCATCCCGGAGAATCATCGCAAACGGTTGAAGAATCGATAGATTGGGTAGTAAATAACCTTAAACATGGAGACGAAATAGATTGGACAATTATAACTCAATACCCCGGAACACCATATTATGATGAATCGATCTTCATACCAGAAAAAAAAGCCTGGGTCTATACCATCGCCGACCCTCATACTCATCAACCACTCAGGCTATGGAGCGACGAGTTAAACTACGCCAAAGACACCAATTTTTACAAAGGAATTCCTGGTGACTACACAGCTTATATTTGGACCGATCACCTTAACCCTCAAGAGTTGGTAGTGATTCGAGATCACGCTGAAAGAACCACCAGAAAATATCTACAGCTTCCAGAAATTCAGACAGTTGCTGCGAGGCAGTTTGAACACTCGATGGGACAAGGCCTACCTTCCCACATCCTAAGAAGTGGTAACTCCTAAATCTCATGCTTCCCCGCCAGCATCCTCTCTGAACGCAAAAAATGGCCAAACATTTCTTGCCAATCAACAGGTTTTAAAATATACCTAAAAACTTCTTTGTCAGTTACCGTTCTTATTTTTTGCACCTTTCTTCTTTTACGGACCAAGCTTGGCAAATGAGATAAATTCCAATAAATTGCCCTCCAAACCATAATTGCTTCTTTAAACCGAAAGTGAATTAAATAATAAAAGCTCAATCCTAAAATAATAACCAAATGCAAACCGCCAATTAATATAATATTGAGACCATTCAAATTTTTAAAAAGCGTAATTAAGCGGTTCTTAAAAGAATGATAATTAACTATCACTTGGTTTAATCTTTTCGAGGTCATGCCGACTTTATGCAAGATCTTCGACTGAGGAAAATATAAGATCTTATAGCCAGCTAGCCAAACTCGCCAGCAAAAATCAGTTTCTTCTAAATAAGAAATATAATCACCATCAAATAATTCCACCTTTTCAATTACCTCTCTCCGAACAAGCATACAAGCGCCTTTGGCGGAAAAAATTAGCAATTCTTTGTCATATTTTTTTGAATCTTTAGCAAGAAATCCATAATGCTCTAAAAAGCCAGTCCGCGTTAGAAATGACCCCACACTATCAAGATGAGTCGGCTTATCCATCACTAAAATCTTGGGTTGAATTATGCCAATTTGGGGTTCTTTTTCAATTCTTCCAACTAACTTAGTCAAAAATCGTTTCTCAACCCTAGTATCATTATTCAATAATAAAACGTACTTACCTTTGCATTTTCTATAACCTTGATTATTCGCTCGCGCAAATCCGACATTCCTTTTATTTTTTATCGTTGCATACCTTTGGGTGCCATCCGTACTACCATTATCCACAATAATTAGTTCCCAATTTAAGTAGTCAATCTTCTTAAGAGAAATCAAACAATTTTCAAAAACCTTGCCCCCATTCCAATTAACAATTATTATCGATACTAAGGGATATTCAGTCACTTTGTTTTTTTCTAGCAACAAGATAAATAATATCGCCTGTTGGCGCCGGCAGGGAAATAGTTGGCATCCAAGAAAAATTTTTACCAGTAAACCTAGTCAATAAGTAGGGCAGTGAAAACCATCTGATCTGCGGCCCCATCCAGGATATTTCAAAACCGCTATTTTCAACTAACCGCCTAAAGGTATCCGGAGTGAAGTACCAGAGATGAACTCTAATGAGCCAAGGCCAATGAGATCCTAAAACCAGCGAAAACCAGCTATTTATGTCAATCGTGGATAAAACTAGGACACCATCCTTCTTAAGTAATTTATGAATCTTATCAAGAACCATAACGGGGTCGACAAAATGTTCTAAAACATCCCAACTAGTAATAACGTCGTAGGTCCCAGGCTTATATCTGGTCTTCTCAAATATTCCTGTTCTAACTTTTAATTCAAACCGCTCACGGGCAACCCTTGCAGCCCAAGAAGAGGGCTCTATACCTTCCGTTTTCCATCCCATTCTTCTTGCTGTATTAAGAAATATCCCCGCGTTGCATCCAATGTCAAGCATTTTCCCTGGAGGTTTAATATGTTGGTGTATCCTATCTAGACACTTCTCAAAAAGATGTTCCCGCTCTTTATATTGTTCAAAATATATTTCATCAGTACCCCCTTTGTAGGCATTATTTAACTCATTTTCCGAAAAAGTAAAATCTTGGCAAACAAACCCACAAGTATCGCATTTCCAAATTTTTCCGTGTCTACCTCTTGAGCCAATCTCGCCTGTACAGACTGCTTCCTTTGGAGTTATTTTACTTTTAGTAATCCTCTTTTCTCTATAAAGAAGCTTCTTTCTATCTCCTCCGCAAACAATGCACTTCCACTTGTTGTAATTCATCTGTGACATTATAATACAGTTGTTTTCATGAATAAAGTTGAATTATCCTTCATCATCCCGGCCAAAAATGAAGAAAAATCAGTCGAAAAACTATACAAAAAAATACTCGAGGTAATCTCAAAAACAAGGAAGACCTATGAAATAATATTTATTGACGATGGCTCCACAGACACAACATTCGAAGTCCTCTCTAAATTAACCAAAAAAAACAACAAAGTGAAAGTTATTAAGCTACGTGGCAACTTTGGTAAATCTACGGCTTTACAAGTTGGCTTTGAAAGATCAAGGGGCAAAATAGTTGTCACAATGGACGCCGACTTGCAAGACGACCCTGCGGAATTACCAAAGTTATTAAATAAACTAGAAGAAGGTTACGATCTGGTTTCCGGGTGGAAAAAACAACGTTATGATCCAATTAGCAAAACACTCCCCTCTAAAATTGGTAATTTTGCCACTAGACTACTAACAGGGATCTCTATTCACGATTTAAACTGTGGATATAAAGTTTACCGACGAGAAGTAATAGAAAATCTTAATCTTTATGGTGAACTCTACAAATATATTCCCGTTTTGGCAGAAAAACAAAATTTCAAAGTTTCAGAAGTTATTGTCAAACACCATAAAAGAAAATATGGTCAAAGCAAATTTGGCTGGGAAAGGAACATGAAGGGCTTTCTAGATATGATAACCATTGTTTTTCTCACGGTATATTTAAAAAGGCCGGCTCACTTTTTTGGAACGTGGGGTATAATTCTTTTTTCGTCTGGTTTTATGATAGGTTTATATATCACCTACTTAAGGATTGCCACAGGAAGCATCCAGTACCGACACCCGCTTTTATTTTTCGGCATACTCCTGATGATTATTGGTATTCAGCTTGTTACCACCGGACTTGTGGCAGAAATGATCGTCAACTTAAGCCAAAAAAAGGGCCGGGATGTAAACTTCATAGATCAAGAATTATAAGATCCCCCCTAGACACCCTACCCAAAAACAACATGTTTAATTAGCCGGCGTCCGTTTGGATCATTCATAAAAAGATAGATTATGTAATTAGTTAAAATAAAGTTAGTTGGTAGCTCATACATGCCTGCCCAATCACGATATTTAAGGCTTTTATATACTCCTACTAAAAAACTAGGGATAATTAAATTAACCCAAATTATCCAACAAATGATCTTTGCTAAATCAACTGGATTTCTAAAATTAACATATTGGAATTTTCTACTCTTAACGACTGGTAGATAAGTAATTGTAACATCACGTTTTTGACGCCAAAACTCACGGCCTAAACCGGCTCGAAAATGGTACATTCCTGCTTTTCTAACATAGGCAAATTTATTATGTCCCGCCTCAGATAATTGTAGTGGAATAGCAATATCTACATAATTAAATTTGTTAACCTCAGTAATAACTTTATCCAAAAAACTTTTTCTAAAGAACGCCATTCCTATCGGAGGCGATTTATCGGGATCAATATTCACCAAATCATACCCCTGCCTCTTAACGATAATTATTTCTTTAATTTTGGGTACTAAATAAGCAAGCATCGGCCAGAGTTGAAGCTCATTATAAGAAACATAACGATTAAATGTGTTTTGTCTTTTATTTGGCAGGTAGCAAGTGAAACTCCCTGCAATCTCTGGGTCGTCTAAAAAAGGGAAGATTAAATCTCTGACAAAGTTTTTAGAAACAAACTCTGCATCACTATCAAGATAAAAATAAAAATCACCTGTCATCTTCTTATATCCTAATACCTTGCCAGGCTCGCCAATTTTCTGAGCTAAAGGGTCATCAATCATAATAATCTTTAAGTCCATCGGTCCCTTTCGTTTCTGAAAATCTCTGGCAATTTTTAGTGTTTCGTCAGTGGACCAGGCATCAACCAAAAGCACCTCAATTTTTTTCGAGGGGTAATTCTGTTTTTGTATTGAAGCCAAACACTTCCCGATACACCACTGGCGATTAAAGACAGGGACAATAACCGACACTTTTGGCCAATTATTTATTTTTTTTATATCTTTCATTTTCACCTAAAATAAATTTTGTGAATCTACTTTTATAATAGCGATCAAAAAGTATCGTATCTTCTACCGTACAGTGTCCGCCAATTGGTCCTAAAGTTGGAGTTAATACCGGTCTTATTACATTAGGCCGAAGCTTTTTATATCCCTGATTATAAATTTGATTATTGATAGTATAAACTTGATTGAAATTAAGTTTTAATTCCTTACTAATTTCATCTACCCACTTACAAAAAACTATATTCCAGGCATAATAAATCAGATCTAAAAGTTTAGCTGACTCCGAATTTTCTGCACTATCATAAGTCTGAACATTCAAGCCCAATTTTTTAAAATGTTTTTTTGCGAGATTTAAAGATTTTTTGTCGGTTGGGCCAATAACTTTCTTGAAATATACCTTTATCGATTTATACAACTGGGGATGTATACCAATTACCGGCGAATGGACAATAGGTTTGTTGGCCCGATTAAAAATTTTTCTTGTTGTCCCTGGAGTCACAGAACTGTTTATCACGGTCAAACGCGGCTCGAGCTCTAAGATATTGGCCACAACTAAATCAACAAACTTTTTGTTATTCTTCTCTGGAATATTCACATGTAAAAAATCGACGGTATTACCTGCCATTTGATCATATTTTATTTCTCGTACTAAAACTTTATACCCAGCCTCACGAGAAATCTTAGCTATGGCTGTACCAATTTCACCTTTCCCTAAAATGCCAACAATTTCTTTTTTCATAGGTCAAAATAATATATATCAAAATGACGCAAGTTTCCAAGGCAAGTTTTCTCAGGCATCTTGATTTCAATAAACCTAGCTTCTTGCCCTACAAACGGTTCGATAAAATGACCATTTTTCGGCTGTGGACCAAGAGCAGGTATTTTGGCCTCCTCTTCACTGAGGATCCCAGGTAGTCTTTGCCATTTATTTCCATCCACTGAAATTTGGACATATCCCTCATTCATAAGAGAGCAATTTTCTTCCGAATAGTCGATCTCCAATCGTGACAGTGGACGAGGCTCAGATAAATCAAAAATCAAGCGATTGTTTTCCTTTTGAACTTTGGCTTCGTTAGATAATTTTTCACTCCAATTAAATTTTAAATGCTCGCTATCATTCTTCCAAATTTTAAAAATGGCTACCCCGTCAATAGTAACCTGATAAACTGGATCGATAAACTTCTCAAGATACATATCGTAATAAGAGCGCTCTGCCGTCCCTTGGTAAGTTAAAGTCATCGCATACTCACCGTTTCTCAAATAACCACTGCGGTTTATATTATGCAAATTCAAATCCCTCCTCAAAAAAATCCTTGGCAAATTTGGAATTAATTCATATGAGTACGCTACATCTGCTCCCATAGGAGCATTTTCATTAAGCCAATTGGCACCCTGGCGATAAGGAGCACCGAAAGAAAATCCCCAATAAGGAAAATTGTGCTTTTTTGCTCCCGCCAAACCTCCAATTAATTGATTGAAATACACGTTTTCATTCGGATGAATCTCAATCAGCTTTAGGGTGATGGGGATAAACATCAATAAAACAATCGCGGTCCCAAATAGATTATTAAGTCGCATCCTGACAGCCTGTGCGCCAATACCTACAAAGACACAAAAAGCCGGAATATACTCCATCGCCTGCCTAATGCCGCCATAAACTACAGTTCCAGGCCACACAACCCGGCCAATGGGGACAATTAGCCAAAATAAAAAAAGTAAAGTGACCTTATCTTGATCAGCAAAAATTCTTTTAACACACCCATATATCCCAGTAGCAAAAAGGATGAGAAAAGCAATTGGTGTTGTATAAAATATCCATTCCAATGGATAGATGTTAAGTATGTGATTTCTTGGTGATGTGCCGATCGTTTTATAAAAATTACCCACTTCTGAGATTCGCATGATTGGATCTCCCCATAGATATGGCCAGGAGCCTACAAAGATCATAAGACCAATTAATAATGCTGTGGTTCCAGAAACAAGAAACCACTTTTGCATGATTAATTTTCTAGAAGTAAGAGCTAACCAAGGGATAATTACTAGAATGGCGAAAAGTACATTAAATTTTGTTCCCAGTGCTAGTCCAAAAAATACTCCAGAGGATAATATCCACTGCCATTTTTTTGTCTCTACTCCCTTCCATATTGTAAACATTAAAAATGACCAATACACGGTCTCTGGTACATCTTTTTCTGTATTGAAATGGCTTTCAGCCCAAAAAAGGGGATAAAGAGAAAGAGACAATGCCGCTATTAACCCAGCAAAACCTCCATATATTTCACTAACCCAATAAAAAATAAGACCTACTAAGGAAGCCGCCAACAATACACCATATATTCTGTAAGCATCAATATCATTGATAAGTCTCAATTCTCCAAAAAGAATTCGATTAAAAAGTGAGGATAATATATCTGACAAAGGCGGGTGACCGCCATCACTATTTCGATATAGAGCCATTGTTAGAGTGGGCAGTTCATACATACTCCTTGGACTAACCTCTTCCTTGGGGCGGTCAGGGTCGAAGAAAAGATTATCCGGATTCTGTAAATACCACCCGCCGTCATCGCCCGGCTCTGGCCAATTGTCAAAATAAGGTGGTCTATTAGAAAAATCTTCACTCCCAGTTAGGAAATAATTTAAGTAGGCCTGACCGCGAGAAAGATGATTAATTGCATCCCAATTAATTCCATAATGAGGTAATGTGATTACACCGGCTACAAAAAAAATAAGGGCAGCCAAAATGGACTTCTTCTTGACCGACCTCATTGATATATTTTTAATGTCCGCTTAATGATCACGTTCCAGTCAAACTTTTCTTGGACAAATTGCTGGCCTGATTTAGCCAACCTATTCGCTAGCTTTTGATCACTTAGAATTTTAACTAAAGCTTTGGATAGTGCTGGAGAATTCTTCTCCGGTACTAAATAACCAGTTTTATTATGTTTAACAATATCAGTTATCCCTCCGACTTTACTGGCAATTACAGGCTTGGAAATACTCATCGCCTCAAGAAGCACTACCCCCAGTCCTTCTGTGTCTCCCCACTGGTCAATAATGGCAGGCAAAACAAAAACATCACTCATCAAATATAGTTTCTTTAACTTATCTTTACTAACTTTCCCATGAATCGTCACTGTGTTATTTAACCCTTTTCTATTAGTTTGTTTCTTAAGCTCAGTAATAAGAGGTCCACCGCCCACGATGTCAACCTCTACTTTCATTGATCCGCGTACGTCCGGAATTGCATCAACCAAATATTTCACTCCCTTACGTTCAATCAATCGGCCAACGAACAAAATACGTTTAGTCCTAGATTGCTTTCGGTTAATACTCTTGGGCGCTGTTATCTGAATTCCTGAAGTGAATGGAATGACCGACACATCCACGTCAGCAATTTGTTGAACCATTGCTTTGGTGTGACTAGAAATCGCAATTACTTTGTCTGCTCTCTTGATGATAAATGCCAAGATTAATTTTCCAAAAGGAAATTTGTTCACTAGCACAAACTCCGCTCCATAAAAAGTAAGCACTAATTTGGCACCACTTACCCATTTTATTATTAATCCTATAATCCCAAGCGGGAAAGGCCAATTCACATGAACTACGTCGTAGTGAGCCCCGATTGACCGGCGTATCCCAGCAATTGTCCCAAAAAAAATATAAGGAACTGCCAATAAAGCTAAAAATGGGTTATTGTGAATCTTGGTTACTGCCCCTTCATCTTGAGTCAAAATTTCAAGCGAAGCGGGGGCATATCGGAACCGATAAACCGGTATCTTTGAAACTTCGTGACTAGGGGAACCCTTCACGGCCGGGGCAAGTACTTTTATGTCTACTCCTCCAGACCTAAGTTCCACAACTAATCTTCTCATCCAAGGCACCAATGAGTCATTTTTCTTAAAAGAAAAGGTTGATGTAACAAATATTACTTTCAAAGCTTTATTCACTTTTGATATTTTCTAGTCCAAATATCTTTACCTGATCGATCCGCGCTATGCAAGAATTCTTCGTACTAATTGATACTTTAACCCATTTGGCTTCTTCGGCGGCAAAAAAATAAACATGGTGCGAGTTTGTCCTCAAAGAACTTGCATATGGCCCTTGAAGGGAATAAAGATCACCAGAAATAATCCCTGAAGCACCATCGGCCGAGTAGCTAATCACTCCTTTCGCATCAAGCTCGCAATTATATGAAGAGTGATCTATTTCCAGTCTTGTTAGCTGGCGGGGTTTGTCAAAGTCAAATCGAAAATCTTTGTTTTCATCAATAGTCATATGATAATTAATTTCCTCTTCACTAATGAAACCAGATCTGGTGTGAGCATCATCATTTTGCCAAATTTTCAAAAGCGTAACACCATCTACTTTAACTTCGTAAACTGGATCTAAAAATCTCTCTAAATAAGCAAAATTATAAAGATTGGGATTTATTGGCTGGCCAACAGAAATCTTTTCCATCATATACTCACCATCTCTGCTCATTCCTGAAAAGTATGGACCCACTCCGATCCCTCTTTCTAAGTATTGATCTGGGACGTTTGACTTAAGTCCCACAGGTAATCCAAAATGAGCGTCATCTGGCGCATTCTCATTAAGCCACCATATTCCCTGAAGGTATACATTACCCATGCTCTCGCCCGCCCCTGGAATCCTTTTCTCTACTGCTCCAGACAAACCACCCACCAATGAGTTAATAAACACATTTTCATTCGGATGTAATCTAATAAGTGTTAAAAGAAGAGGAACAAAGCTAGCTAATATCAAAGCATTCGAAAACCCGTCGCCAATACGCTTAGGCAGTAACTCTTTTACAGCTAAAGCACCTCGTCCTGCAAAGATCGCCATCGCGGGAATATATTCCATAATTTGTCTAACACCGCTATAAATTGACATCCCGGGCAACGAAACCCGTACAATAGGGATTGTTAGCCACAAAAAAATCATGATTGAAAATTTCTTCCTATCTTTTCTCTCCCCCAATAAGCCTGAAATAATTCCAACTAGTGAGTAGAAAAGAATAACAAGAGGAGTGGAAACTATTACAAAAACTAAAGGATAAGTATTCCATTTGCCTATTAAAAACCGGCTATCCGAAAACCCGCCAGTACCCATCTCATGATAATACTGATAGGTTTCAAAAAAACGACCAATCGGATCAGCCCAGAAATAAGGTCTGGTTAAAAAATATATCGTCAAAACTATCACAGGGTAGGCTATCAAGCTAACCCAAACTTGAATGGAAATCCTTTTGATAGGGTAATGGGATATCACTAAATAAAGAAAAATAGTAGGTATCAAGAATAAAATATTAAATTTTGTACCTAAAGCTAATGCAAAAAAAAGGCTGGATGCCAAAAAAAAGCGTCCTTGGTTTTTTTCAAGCCCCCAATAGAAAAAATAGAGAGTGAAGGCATAAAAAGTAGTCTCAACAGGATCCTTAATATTAAAATGTGATTCACCAAAAAAGAGCGGATACAGACTAATTGATAAAGCCGCAATGACTCCAGCAAACTGACCATAATGCCGGGAAGTAAAAACATAAACCAGAAGAACCAGAAGACTTGAAACAAAAACTTCAAATAAATGATATGACTCTAGGTCTCCAAATATCCCAAATTTTTCATAGAAAACCCTGTTTGTTAGTGCCGCCAAAATGCCATTTAAAGGCGGATGGCCAGTGTCTCTCTCCATATAAAAGTACCCATCATAAAGCGGAAGTTTCCACGCGCTGACTCTAGATGACTCTAGATCTTTCGCCAAATAAGTCTTTCTTCCTGTTAATAAAAACTCGGCGTAAGCCTGACCGCGTATGAAGTGAGCTGGCTCATCAACATTAATCCCATAATCCGAAAGAGTGAAGACACTAACAACAAAAAAACTTAAAGCGACAATCAAACCACAAAAATTATTTCGCATCACTTGTGATTATATCAGGGATCATGTGAAGCTTGTTGATACCTCAAATATATAGGCTAGATCTTTTGGTTAAGATCTTGAACCCTAACAAGAACCTCCTTAATCTCATCGGAGGAGACCTCATATTGAGGCGTCAACCAAGATAAGAATGTTTCCAAATTATTAAGTTTATTATTGACCTCATCGACCTTAGCTTTGACTTTATATTCATTTCCCATGTCCTCCATCTTCTTTTGTGCATTTTCTAGATGGACTGCGGCCAAATTGAGAGACTCATTTGCTAAGTCTTGTTTCCCAGAGTTAAGCAACTTCTCTGCCTCAATTACTCTTTTTGTGGCCAGAAAGACCTCGTAATCAACTTTCTTAAAAGCACCAAAAATTAGTGCCCCCCGCGCCTTCTCTTTAAAAAGCTTCAACGAATAGAGCGACTCTCCTTTAGTTTTGCCCGCCACCAACGGCCAAAAAAGTTCATACGAATTAACGTTAGTAACTTTGGGCTCTTCGACTGCCTCTCCCTTTGCTCCCGCTAACCCCGCACCCAAGGCAATAAATGAGAAAGCAAAAAAGAGAAAGATTATAATTATTTTATGAATACGGCTAAACATCGCTCCATTGATTATCATTCTCAGATATTAGAAAATCAAGGGGCAAAAGCTATTTTTTAACTTTATATTTTCCGATAATACTCAGAAAATCGTTATTAAGGAAAATCTTTCTAAAATTATATTTTTTAAGAACGTTCAAAAACTCATTCTTAGTGCCAAGCCAATGTTCCATGAGATCTTTCTCTTCTAAATAAGTTATTCTTCTTTTATTTAAAATAGGCATATACTTACTTACTTTTAATGTACATAGGTAATCAATAAATCTCCTGATTAGAGAATTATCAGGCTCGATGAAACATAAGACCCCTCCACTAATCAAAACTCTTTTAATTTCGCCAACAGCTTTTTTGTAATCCAAAATATGATGAAAAACGGAATCTACCAATACGACGTCAAATTGATTAGCCCTTAAAGGTATTTTCTCGGCTGTACCAATATAAAATTTGACTCGAGGATTTTTCATTCTAGCAATTTTTATTAGATCCCCAGAGATATCTACCCCAACTATATTTCTTGTCTGCTCGAATAAAATATTGGTATTCAAGCCATCACCGCATCCCAAGTCAAGAACTTTTAACCCAGAGGAAATCCGAAACTTTGCAAGTCTTTTTTTTCTGGATCCCAAGCTCCGCCTTGTATCCAAACAAGCTCTTTCCCACTTTTTTGATTGTTGGTATTGTTTAGACCTGGCCATTTTGTACCTTTTTAAGATAATTAATGCTTATTTCCTTTGACTTTATCCAACTAAACCCCCTACTCCAAGAAATAGCACCTCTTCGGAGTTCGTCTAATCTTTCAGTATTGTCCAAAAGAGTGGATACTGCCACTGCCAGTTCCTCTGGCAAATTTTTTTTGATGACAACGCCAGTCTCTCCGTTCCGGATTGAATCAACCAATCCAGATGAGTGGTAGCCGACAACAGGCGTCCCCATAGCATTTGCCTCAATATTAACTAACCCCCATCCTTCTCGCATAGAAGGGTTAACCATAACGTGTGCTCTAGCTAAAAGTTCAAATTTTCTTTCTTGCCCTACAAATCCCCAAAATTTTACACGATTTTTCAAGTTTAATTTACCTACAATCCTCCTTAATCTGAGAAGATATAATCTATCCTCTGCCCTACCAACAATCCAAAAGCAATAATTACTATCCCTTGCTAAAATAGCAAAACATTTTATCGCATCTTCTACCCCTTTATCCTTTGTCAAAGCTCCTAAAAAGATAACTGTTGGCTGAGTTTCTTTTTTTGGCATCAACTTTGGCCGTCTAATAATTACTCCGTGGGGGATAATGATAATTTTCTTGGCAGGGATACCCATCCTCTCAAGATCCTTCTTGGCAGAACTACTGCCAACCATAAAAGGAGTAGCCCGGTACAACTGAAAAATAAAAAACTCACTCAAATAACCAATTACGCCAATAATCCAATTAAATGGCCAAGGCATCGGATTTGTGAACCAAACCTCACGGGCAACCTCCTGTAAAACAGCCAATTTTGGCTTACTAACATAAAGAGGTGTAAAAAAGGGAATACCATGAAATTGATCAACCACCAAGCTGTACTTCTTACAATTTTTTATCCAATAAATAAATCCAGATATTTGAACGCCAAGATACTGATGGCCGGACCTCACAATTTTTATCCCATCTAGCTCTTCTCTTTTGGGCTGACCATGAATCTTTGAAGAAAAAAGGGTCACCTCGTGACCAGCTTCGATCCACCCCTTCATGTGCTCATGCATCACCTGCTCCGCCCCGCCTGCCTGGGGATGTTTCGGGTCGCGCCAAGACATAACTAAAATATCCATACTAAATACAGAGTATATCAAAACGGAATGGAAAAACCTGTCGAAGCCCGATAAATAAAAGAGTAAAACATAATACTCCCCACAGTATGGGAATCCCACAATAAATGCGCAAATATCCCCAAGCTAACTGCCGTAAGCCAATAATTCCAGCCTTTCTTAATCGAAAAATATGCCATTATCAGTAGCCACTCCCAAGCATGAAATAACACTAATGCCTTTCCTGTTTGGTCAAAATAATCAAGCTGGAAAAATAATCCCACATCTATGCTAAACGCCCTAAATCTCCAAAAATCCAAAATATGGTCCGTATCAATTGCATATATAGCAAAAAGAGTGATCAAGGGCAATTTCCAATTTTTGGTTTTATAAAAAATAAATACTGCAAACGGAAGCGCCACCACTCCGTGCAGAATCTCATCAATAAATAAATCGTATCCCATGGACAGTAAACAAGTTTAATTATATTTCCCTAATACCTTCAACTCCCAAAAAACAATTAATGTATCCCATGCCATCCGCACCGGAGAATTTGGGTTCGTTATAGGTAGATACTGGATCTTACTAGCTTTATTAAAATTAACTTCTATTGGAGCCTCATAAATTCGTTTAAAACCATAATGTCTAGCCAAAGCAAGCATCTCAATATCCATAGCAAAACGATCAACCTTTAGTTTCGGTAATATTTTTTTAATAACTTTCCGCTTATATATCTTTATTCCACTTTGGGTATCGCGAAGATTAAGATTAAACAATATTCGAATTCCAACTTGGTAGCCAATACTCAATATTTGTCGAAACCACGGGTAATTTAATTTAGAAACTGGGTGTCTTTTTGATCCCACTATCACGTCCGCTCCATACCACTCCATATGAGCCAAAAGCATCATTATGCCAGCCGGCTTTATATCGCGCCCAGCATCTAAAAACGAAATTAATTCTCCCTTAGCTTTTTTCATCCCAAAACGGACAGCATAACCTTTTCCCCTATTAATTTTGTAGGAATATATTTTTACACTCGGAGATGACACTTTTTTTGCTTCCCTACACGTATCATCTACTTCTCCGTCCACAATACAAATTATTTCATAGTGAAAGTTTCCACTTAGACCTCCTTTGAGAGTCCTCTCAATATTATTAAGGTCCCGCCGAATTGTCTTTGCTTCTTTATAGGCGGGAATTATTACCGAAAGTGTCTTAAGATTTTTTGTTGGCATACATGAGTCTAAACTGATAATTAGCAAGGTAAAAACCTAAACTTAAAAACAATAGAATAGAAATTGTCAACGATGACTTTATAACAGCCAACAGGTTAACGTGATAACTCCAAATCATTACGATTTGTGCAATCGAGGCGACTAGAGGCAGGATAACTATCTTTACTCTATTGATAGATAATAGAAAGTTAACAACCAAATAAGAGGCTGTATAAAAAGTTATAAACAGGCCCATCCAGACTAATTCCGACTTAGCTTCCAAATATTCCCCGCCATACAATATTCCTATGGCGACATGAGGGATGAGATAATATATAAACACCACACACGATGAAATTAGTAAGGTCAAGACAAAAGACGCGTAAAATATATGACGGTAATGCTCTCCTCTTGACTTTCTACCAGAAACTAAGGGGAACATCACAGCGGTGACTGGTTGTGCAGCAAAATAAATTATTTTGCCTAATGTCGAGAGAGCTCCATAAAGCCCAGCATCTTTCGGAGATAAAAAATGTTTAACAAGAATGATATCAGTGGACATCAACGACACAAAGGCTAGAGCTTGCAATAAAACGGGAAAGGCAAATTTCAAAAAAGGTGCAAGGGGAATTTCTTTTTTCGGTGGTCGTGTACTAATAACTCCCCTGACCATGAGAGAAGCCACACAATAAGAGGCAACTACTGCTAAAAGAATTGCCATCATGGCACCAGGGACCGATAACCCCAAAACTATGAAGATCACCCCAAATATTAACTTAATAAGACTACTGGCAAGATTAGATGCCACTACCCCAAAAAAATTAAGCGTCCCTTGAAGTGCTGCCTGATCCTCAAGTAAAACTAACATAAAAAAGAGAGTAAAACCAACGGTCGCGGTTGAAAAAACTCCTTCGATATGCAAAAAATGGGCGATTATCGGCGACATAAAAACAAAAAAAATAGAGGACGCAATAGCGAATCGCCAAAGATATCTCCTTAGTGAATAATACACAATTGACCGTTCTTTTTTGTTTTTTGCGCGGGAAATTTCTTTCACTATTGCATAACTTGTTGACATAGGGGCAACACTAATTATGTACAAAATCGCATACAAACTTATTAACTCCCCATAATCGGCTGGACCAAGCAACCTCCCCATAACAATGTGGTAAAAATAATTAATCGCGTTAACACCAAGGCTGCCAAAAATCATGACCGCGCTGCCGGCCAACAACGAATTGTTATTTAATATTTTTTTTAATTTCATGAGTTATGCAATCCAATATCCTCTAATAAATAATCCCGATGTTATAGCTAGACCAACCAGTAATAAAATAATTAATAGTTTTTGCATTAATAAAGGTATTCTACAATTGTATTGCGCTAATAATATAAATCCAGGGAAAAGGACTGAAACATATCTAGGCATTGATGAAAAACTACCAGATAAAGTGGGTAATAAATAGCCACTCGCCATAAATAGCCAGTAGCTTCTCCGAATCTTCCACCATCCCAAGACACACAAAGTCAAAAAAAATATAGCAGAAAAAAGCTCTAAATATGTAGTAAAAATAACTGGGGAAATAGAATGATTCAAGCTGGGAAGTATCTTAAAAAAATAACGATAAAAAACTTGCGGCAATACTATAAAACTCGAGGATCGTTGGGATCCAAAAATTTCAACGGAATGTAAAAACTCCAAATAATCACCTGTGCGAAAATACAAATATCTCATATAAATGAGTAGACCTACTGGGATAATTAACAAAAATAGAAGTTTGCAATTTATAATTTTTCCGGTGCTTTTGTTTTGACTCAACATTTCCCAAGCCAATGCAGGCAAAAGAATTATTCCTATCACCCTAGTTGCCGATGCAATGCTTGCTAGCACTACCGCCACAAACCACTTTTTCTTTCGAGCAAAATAAAAGGCCCAAACCGATAAACACAAAAATAACGCCTCCGAATAAAAACTTCCGAAATAAAATGAAGTGGGAAAAATCAATAGAAGCAACACTGACAATCGAGTGATATTTTTTCCGTAATCTATTTCAATCAATTTCCAAAATCCAATTAATCCCAAGAAAAAGGCAAGATTAGACGACAAAATCCCAGAAAAAAGAAAACCATCAACCCCCGACCCAAGAAAATAAGAAATTTTCCTTACAACAAGCGGATAAACCGGAAAGTAAAAAAACTGAAGAGGTTTATACCCATACCGGGCAATTGACAAAAAATGTTCTCCATCAAAGTTCGCCCATCCCCAAATCCAAGGGGCTGATTGATAATTGCTCATCCCCCCGCCAAGAAAATTTTGTTGCAACGGAATCATTTTTGTCGCAGATAACGCCACAAGAAAAAGATAAACCCTCCAAAGAGTAAACATCGTTATCAAATACCAAAAATCATTCTTTTTCATTATTGACTACCTTTTGATATATTGCCATGGTTTGCCTAGCGGTTTTTAACCACGAGTATTTTGCTAAACATTTTTTGCCCTTATTAACATCGTTCTTATCCTGTACTTTGTTATTAGTTATTAATCTTAATTTTTCTTCAAGGTCTTTAGAATTTTTAGGGTCAAAATATACCGCCGCATCTCCTGCAATTTCAATGTGTGTTTGTATTTTTGATGCAACCACAGGCAGGCCAACTTGAAATGCTTCAAGTATCGGTAATCCAAATCCTTCATATAACGAAGGTTGACAATACACAGTTGCCATCTGCCATATTGACATAAATTCACTTCCTTCTAGATATCCAAGCCTGATAACGTTTTTGTCCTTCCTATATCTATCTTGCAATATTTTTAAAGAGAGATTTTCTATATGATCTCTGTCAAATTCATTGATCGAGGCTTGCTTGCCAACAATAATAATGGCCATATTTGTCCTTTTTACTGCTTTAATCAATTGAAGTAAATTCTTATTATAATTAACATCTCCAACGTATAATACATAATGCTGTGGCAACTTATATTTACTTCGGACCATCCTTAGTGCTTGTCTATCCTGCTTTGCAAAGTTAAATCCCGGAGCCAAATGGATTGGATACACCCTGTCTTCTGGGACTCCCAAATATCTCACAATATCTTTTTTTGATGTTTCAGATAAAGTGATCACTGCTTCACATTCATTTAAAGATTTCTTTTGCAAAAAATGTTTGATTTTTCCTCTAGTTCCTGGTGGATACCGATTTGGGTAAAGGAGAGGAATCACGTCGGGAACTGTTACTACAGTCTTAGTATATTTAACAAATGGAAGACTTAAATAGAATAAATCAAAATATGGATAGTGAACTAAATCATACTTTTTAATCCTACCTTTGTCTTTAGAAAACTGAAATCCCTCAACCTCTACCCTAAAGTCGCTAGATATTCTCTGAAGGGAATCAAGCAAATTCTTTGTATACACACCCATTCCTCGCGCCGCATGTCCGCCGTAGAGCGGAGCAATATCTACCGCTACTCTCATATGCTCCAATATTTATAATAAGCAATCGGATAATGCATTGATGAAAACATCGACCATAAAAATCCTCTAATTCCATCTTTATATCCTCTATGTCTAATAAATAACTTCAAAAATACAAAAAATGGTTTTAGTGTCGAGTAGAAAAGAAGGAAAAATATATTTTTTGGTAATTTACTATTCGCAAAATCACTTGCTCTCAAGTCGGTATATCGATTCAAGCGAAACAAATATCTACTTAAGGTTGGAGAATCGTGGTGTTCCAAATCTCCCATTAGCCATGCCACTTCTCCATCAATAACTATCTGCTCGTGAACAGACTTTGCCGGAAAATGTGCTTTACCATTTTTAACTAAACGTATCACCCCATCAGGATACACACCAGCGTGTATTAAAGGCTTGCCTAAAAAATAATTAACTCTTGGAATGAAAAAAGCAACGACTTCGCCAGTTACTTTACCGATTCCTCCATCCCTTTCTTCAACAAGCTTCTGATGCTTCTCAAATAACCTTCTTTTTTCTCGCGG
This sequence comes from Candidatus Woesebacteria bacterium GW2011_GWC1_42_9, assembly GCA_000995185.1. Taxonomy (GTDB): domain Bacteria; phylum Patescibacteriota; class Microgenomatia; order UBA8517; family UBA8517; genus GWC1-42-9. The sequence continues at coordinate 59,750 of LCET01000001.1, read as the reverse complement.
TATTTCTCGAGACCTGATTTGTTTATGGTTTAGGTTAATTATTCTTGAAATCTCATCTGACAAACTTTTACCGACCCTTTCGTCGGCATCAAGCTGAAGGATCCATTCCCCTTTTGCTTTTCTAAGCGCCCTTTGTTTTGTTTCATGAAAATTTTTTTGATGCCTCCATTTAAATACATGAGCCTCATATTTTTTGGCAATCTCACGCGTTTTATCTGTGGAATATTCATCGTAAATGATTATTTCATCCGCAATTCCTCTGACTGACCTCAAGCAATCCCCTATATTTTCCTCCTCATTTTTTGTGGCTAACACTACAGATAATTTCATATCAGTTTTCAACTACTCTAAAGGCATCTTCCCCATTTGGGAAAGCTATCGTTTTAACTATATTCGCATCCGACGGGATTTCCTTAGAGGTCCCCACTATTAGACTATCCGAAGAACTACCCCTAATTTTTTCAAAATCTATTCTCTCAAAATGATAATTCCCAAACTCCCTGACAGTCGAAAATCCAAACCTGTCCCTATCAGTTAATACATGTTCTTGCTGAAACTTTTCTGGAGGAAATTTAGAATAAAATAGAAACAATATATACGGCTGATCATATCTGTCTGTAACCAATATCTTTTTGTACTCACCAGTCTTCCCCGATAAATACCCGACTAATTCACTCACACCATATTGAGAAGAATATGGATACGCTTTCGCGGTATGTACCCAATACAAATGAAGATAACGGCTAACACCCAAAACAATCAAAACAATAAACAAAATTAATCCTACTCTATGGATTCTATTCATCATTACCGAAAACCCGTAAGCACTAATAATAACCATCGGAATAACCATATTATGTGCGCGAAGAGCATGAGGAGATTGAAAGGTTAAAGCGGAGGCAACTGGGGCAACAATAAGCCACCAAATGACAAGTTTCCAATTATTTTTGACTTTTAATTTTACAATTCCGGCAAACCCTATCAAAATAAAAATAATGTCAAATATATACATTTGCCCCATTTCAGGTACTTTATTTCTTTGGATCTCATCACCAGAATTAAATAAAAACTCTCCCCAGTAATGATCACTCCAATTTTTAGTAAAGACTAAACCAAAATTCACTAATTTATTGTGGAGTGCTTTTGTCCACAAGCCATCTTGGTTTGCGTGTTCTCCTCTTTGTTCATTAATTCGGGAAACTGTGCCCATATCAGCTGTAATTCCTACGCCTGAGGCACGCGAAATACCTGCTGGACCCATCAAATCCAATATTAGTGGGGTTAAGACTATAATACCCAGTCCAATTGATAACCCAATAATCGCCTTGTCGTTCAACATATTTTTGTATTGGAAAACCAATAATCCCAACCCTAACAATGGGGTAACTAAACGGGCGGAATGATAAGTGTATAACGACGCTGCAAACACCAAAACGCTCAATAAATATAATTTTGGGGATGATCGGGCGCGGAGAAAAGACCACATTCCGAAGGTCATAAAAAATGTCGCAATGCTCACTTCCCAGGCACCACGAGAGAAATGAATATGCCATGGACTAATAGATAAAAACAATGCCGATAATAATGAAAATCTCCTGTTACTAAAAAGTTCTTGTACTAGGTAATATATTGCAAGAATGGTGAGAGAGCTCAGAAACATTGGGAATATTCTTACTGACCAAATATTTAACCCAAATAATTTCACAAACGGCAGGATCAAATATACTGTCAGTCCCGGCTTATAATCATTAAAGGACTGGAAATGAATAGGCCAACTGTTTCCATGTTCATCTTTACCGGTCTCCAATAGAGAGTATGCATTATACCCAAGCGCTGCCTCGTCGGCATTTAATGCAGGATAATTCCCTAGTTGATATAGCCGCAACACCAATCCCAAAGCAAAAATTCCAACTAATAATAAATTATATTTCTTAATCATGAATTGCCATAAAAGCGGTTGTCCCATCTAAATATTTAATCTCTTTTTCTAAAACGTAATTTTTTGATGAACCAAGCTCACGAGCGATCGTTACTTCGTCCCCAATATACAAGATCCTTTTATCGGTCTCTCCAACCGGCCAATTTATAGACTTAAAAACATATTTATCAAAACTTTCGACTAGCCCCACATCTCCAAACTCATTTTCTAATAAATGAGATGTTTTTTGATAACTAGAAGGATCATATCCTCCGTAAAATAAGAAATATATGTATGGCTGCCGATAACTTTGTTGAATTTGAATTTCATCATAATCAGACTCAACGATTAATACATAATTAACCATTTCTCGATACCCCCAATTCCACGACCGAACATTATGAACAGGGAGGTGCACGAAGTAAGCATCTACAAAGTAAATAAAAGAAAATATATACATTGCGAAATATAAAAATACCCATCTTTTTTGAGCAAACATATAGTTCATCCCAATCCCCAAGATAATTACCAGAGGCAATATCATATTCATGCTTCTTACCGCGTTCACCTGACTGCGAGAAAGCGCAGCCGGTAGCGGAGATAACAAAAACAACATCATTAATAATAATTTACTCTTTGTTGCAATACTCTTACTTTTTATCAAATAAAAAGTTCCGATCAAGAGCGCTAATAGATCTGCAAAAAGGAGTTGCCCCAATCCTGGTATGCCATGCCGAGAATTTTCCCAATCACCCTGAAAAAATAGAAATCTTCCCGAAAAGTGATTAAACCATCTCCCTACTATCCCTTGAAAAAAACTTAAAAGTTCTGAATGATAAAGCAAGTAACTTGCACTACCTCTCTGTTCCTCCCCTTCACTTAATAATTTATCTACATACCAACTTTCTCTCGGATAAGAAAAAATGCTAAAAACTTCAAGTCTACCTGTCTGGCCTACAAAGAAACTGTAAATTATCGGTGAAGATATAATTAGCCCTACAAAAAAGCTCCCTGCCAAAGTTTGTTTATCAATTTGTTTCAAATCCTTGAAATATATAAGAATAAGAGCAACTAAACTGATAAGTGATGTTAATTTTGCTCCCTGATATGCAACCAGTGTTAAACCAAAAAACAACGCCGACATATAGAGCCATTTACGCTTCTCAAAAGATAAAAGAAAAGCGAGTATTCCTGCAATTGTTAAGGTAAACGCTAAATTTGCTTCCCACGCCCCTCGTGAAAAATGAATATGCCACGGGTTAATAGATAACGCAAACGCAGTAAATAACCCCATCTTTCGTGAATTCAGAATATTTTTTGATAAAAAATATACCAATACAACCGCAACGCCCCCCATAATTGCACTTGGTAATCTGATTGCAAATTCCGTCAATCCTAAAATTGCAACGACTGGTACTGAGAAATAAATATACAAACCAGGCTTATAATCGCCGAATGACTTAAAAATGATTGGAAACAACTTACCGTATTCATCCCGTCCAGTTTTCAGAATTGAATAGGCATTGTATCCTAACGAAGCTTCATCGCTTGACAAATGAGGTGGGATATTTCCCAAATCCCACACCCTTAAAACTAAAGATAAAACTACAATAGCAACCAAATACTTGTTAGTTTTCATAAATATCAAACGCTCTTGAACCATCTAAAAAATTGATTGAATAAACCTTATCCCATCCGTGCAGGTTTTTTTCAGGGCTACTTACCAATAAACACTTACCTATTGTGCAATCAACCTCCTTGCCGCTCTCCAAAGTCAGCATAGATGAATCGTTTGGTATATCCCAATCATTTACAAAATAAAACTTGTCAAACTGATCGACCCAATACCAATTTGATTGGTAAAAACGGATAAGTTTTTGGTCGTTTTGGTACACATCTGGTCTCCAAGGCCAGTAAAATAATAAAAATTCGTGCGGCTCTCCATATTTTTTAGAAATGATTATCTTGTCATAATTATTGTAATTTTCTCGTACGTAGTCGACCATTTCTTTGTTCCCATACTGCCATGCCCACGAATACTTATCCTTATAGTCTAAGTATCTGATTAAAAAACTATATGCAGAAATAGATAACAATACTAAATAAAGTAGCATAAATATCATCCTGTTTTGATTATTTTTTAGACTTTCCCAAGAAACTATTATCCCTTGTGCCGATAAAATCATAGGAATAGGAATAATTAGTATTGACCTTAAGGCATGCGGAGATTCGCGAGTAAAACTTGCGGCAATCGGAGCAATTATAATCCATAACAATAAAACTTTACTGCTCACATTTCTATTTTTGATTAAATGCAAAATACCTATGAGCAAAAAAGGCGCATTAACTAGGTAAAGGAGTCCAAAATTTGGGATATTAAATTGATAATGCGATCCACCCTTAAGATATAAAAAAGTGGGTGAAAAATGTGATATATAATTTCTTACGTATTCGTTAACGAAGAATGTTCCCTTGTTATAGACTACCCTAGGTAAAACTCCCGGGAGTTCCGATGTATTTCTAGATTCAACGATCCTAGAAATAGCTCCATCATTTATTATCTGGACGTTGGCGTATCGTGCAAGCCCGCTTGAGGCGGTCAATTGCCAAAACATAGTCAGAAACAAACCGCATATCAATAATATTGAGAGGACAAGATTGGCCACCCTTCTCTTAATAAATTCTTTTGTTTCTCTTTGATAGATAAAAGCCAAACCAAATAAAAACAATGGAGAAAATATCCTAGCAGAATTATAAGTCCAAGCAGAAATTCCTAACAATGAGATTCCAATCAATATACTACTTGATCTCAACCTAACACCACGGATATAAAAATATGCTCCAGAAATAATGAACATTAGCGCGAGATTTGCTTCAACGGCGATACGAGAAAGGAATAATCCCCATGGTTCAATCGCCACCAATACCCCTGAAAACAATGCAACTTTTTTATTTTTATATAGCTCGTAAGTAAATAGGTATACAAAAAAAACACTGAATGTGCCAGCTAATGCTGATGGCAATCGAACTGCAAGTTCACTTGGACCAATAAAGAACTCGCTAACCGCTACCGCATAAATGTACACCGGTAGTTTGTAATCTCCATACGCCCGAAAAATAAGAGGAAAAGACTTTCCCCATTCATCCCTCCCGGTCTTCAATATAGAATAGGCATTATATCCGTGGCTAACTTCATCCCAATTAAGGGAGGGGGGAGTTTTATCCAGAAATATAATCCTTAATATAAACGCATTAATTACTATCAAAGATAGCAATACCCCGGGACTTGTTAGCTTATCTAGTATCCGCATAAATAAATGACCTTTGTTTATTTTTAAAATAAGTCACTCTAATTATAGCCTCCATGGGGATTTCCTGAATATCTAAATCCCAGGGAGAACCAATTAATAGTCTATTTTTTTGCAGTGAGTCATTTGGCCAGTCAGGCCTGCGAAAAGATATCTTCGAAATCCTCCTCCCATTTGCAAGAAAAGTGTTCGGATCGTATTGACAGTAAAATAGAACATAGGCGTATGGAATACCAGTATTTAAGGGCCCCAAGCTACCGAAAGTGTCGGTAATGATAACCTCATTATACTCATCTATGTGACCACAAGCATAAAGAGCTATTTCCTTGTACCCGTATTGCCAATACTCTGAATAGTATTTTGGATAATGCACAAAATATAAGTTAGCGAAGTACGCAATATTAACAGCAAGCAACGCAAAATATACTACAGAAATTGTCCTCAATCTCCGAACATTTTTAATTACAAACTCGATAGAACTCGCATAAGCGAATCCAAAAAAAGGAAGCCAAGTCAGAGATCTTATTGTATGTTGCTCGTTCATTGTTAATGACGCCGGGAGTGGGCCCAAAAATAACCAGGTGACCGCAATGGCTCTAAATAATTTATTTTTACTTGAAAAGACGAGGTATGTCCCTGATAATATCGGGATTACATCGACAATGTAAAAAAGCCCCAAATCAGGATCTCCAGGCTGGGTGTAACCCATTCCTTTCCAAAACCAAAATCTTAGATCAAAATAGTTCAAATATTTTCCCGCCCAATGCCTAAAAATTAAATAAATATCATTATCCAATAGTCTCTCTATCCAATTGACATATGTTCCTCTGTGGAGGGAGTCCATTAATCCTGCCTCTCGAAAAATGGATGTTGATAAAGGTCTAGATCTAATCGCTTCGGTAAAAAAGCCTAGATAAAAATACGGCGTTATAAAGATAAGTAAAATAACTAACGGTGCGATAAGAAGTTTGGGATTTCTAATTATAACTCTCAAATTTCCCCTAAGCAGAAAGCTCAAGATTAAAAATAATAAGGGAGAGAACAGCCGTTCTGCGTTATAACTCCAAACAGACAAGGCAAAAGCCATTACACTCAAACTTAAATATCTATTTTTCATACTTTTATTCCAACGAAGCAAACTCCATACCCCAACTAGCAAAAAGAAAAGCGCGATGATGGCCTCAAAATTTCCCCTGGAGAAATGTACATGCCAAGGATTTACCGCTAGCCAAAGACCCCCAAGAATAGACGCAGGTCGTGATAACCCAAACTCAAATAAAATCATTACAAAGATTACGGCAGTTAAAGCGCCAAGCAGTGCGGTAGGGAACCTTACTCCAAATTCCGTCAAACCAAAAAGATAAACCGAGGGCACAGTGAGATAAATATCGATTGCCGGCTTGTAATCCCCTATCGCCCTAAAGACTAATGGCATTTTCATCCCCCATTCATCTCTACCCGTTTTTATTATGGAATATGCATTGTATCCAAACCCCACCTCATCAATAGATAGACTAACCGGATATGAAGACAATTTATAGAAACGAAAACTAAAAGCTAGGATAAAGACAATTAACAGTGGGCATAAACGAATTCCTTTCATATTACCGTAATAAAAGATAAAAACTTCTTAATACAACAAAAACTCCATAAACAACAAAAAGATGAAGATAATTATTTTTCGTTTTGATGTTTCCAATATTCATAATCCCTTCCCTTGCTATAAATATATAAAGAATCATCACCGGCCAGAGGAAAACAAGATTTTTTTGACCCAATATGTAGGGAATAAATACCAAAATTATCAATATCTTTAATAGCCCAAAGTTTTTCTTTCTTACAATGGTAATAATCCCTAAAACCCATGCAGGAAACAAAACCAATGGAATTGGCTCAGTACGAGGCGGAGACATCAAACTACCATCGCCTGCTTGGAAAAAAAATCGGGGGCTCAAAAACGACGTAAGATCAAAAAATTCATCGACTACTATTGTAAATTCATTAAAGAAAAAACCTCCTACAAGTCTACCTGGCAACCCAAGGTCAACATTGGCATTTTTGGTAGCCTTAATTCTCTCAGTCCTCTCATAGCTATAAATTGATCCCAATTTACCCTGAAAATAATGAGGAGATTTACCTATTTCACGAAAAACATTGGTCGAGTTAATAATTCCCCACCAAAAACCAGGACACAAAACAAAAAATAGCAAAAGATGACGCACATTATTTGTTATTCGCATAAAGCTCTTGCGTCGGAGCAACTATCCAATAAGCCTCTGTTTTGTTTGGATAAAGTATTTTTTTGATGGCTTCTGTGGACTCAGGGAATTCACCTGGTTCACCAACTAACAATACCTGTGGAACCCTTGAATGAAATGACCAATCTATATTCTGGAACACAAATTTTCCTAAAGTATATTTTGGGATTTGATCAACCCAACTATATTTCCCTTCGTCAAAACCCCACGAATTAATTTCTGATTGGTATTCAGCTGGATCAAATCCATTATAAAAACTTAGATAAACATGTCCCTCAGAAATCTTTTTTGAAATAATTATTTGATGGTAATCCCCCTCAATTTGAGCTAAATAGCCAAACAATTCCCGCTGGCCATAGATCATCGTCTTCGCCTCACGAGACGGTTGTTGAATAAAATAATCTTCAATGAAAAAGACAAAACCAAGCAAAAACATAGACAGATAGATGAAAACTAATATTTTTTGATCAATATATCGCGCGAGTTCCTTAAAAACATGTACGCCGCCAAGGCCCAGAATAATCGAAATAGCCGGCATCATAATTACAGCACGATTGGCTGCATATCCCGGACCAATCGACAACGCCGCAGGAACCGGTGCTATCAATAGCCAAACAACAAGCCAGTTAACCTTCTTTATTTTTCCGGATGCCCATCCCCAAACAAATCCTACTAGTAAAGGCAATTCAATCAAATAAAGCAAACCTCTACCTGGGAGCATCCCATATGTCCCTTCACCAGCACCTTGTGTAAATAAAAACTGCGGGGAAAAATACGATACGTAATTACCCAAGAAAATAGAAAAAAGATAAGTAAGTTTATTATTAAAAACTCTCGCCAAAAAATCCGGGAGCCCTACCATAACCGCACCATAACGTTGACCACCAACATTGCTTGCCAAACTAAATATCCCAGCGGAAACCGCCCTTGACCCTGATCCAGTAAGATATGTATACAAAGCGCCTATGCAAAATAGTCCAAAAATTCCAATTGGGAATCTCATTTTTTTGCTCAATTTCAAATTTGCACGATTATCTACGATTAAATACCCCACAATTAGTGGAGTAACCAAGCGGGCTGAGTGATAAGTAAAAAGATTTAAGCCAAAAAAAGTAGCCGACCATATAAAATATTTCGAATTCTTTACCCCCTTATAAAAAAGAAATATTCCAAAAGGCATAAAAAAAGTAGTCAGGTTGGCCTCAAAAGCTCCTCGAGACATTGAAATATGCCATGAAGAGACAGCTAACAAAAAGGCTGTCAAATAAGCGGTCCTTTTGTCTTTAAAAACCTCATCAACCAATAAATATGTACCCAATACAGCAAGTATGCCCAAAATGGCATTCGGTAGCCTCACGGCGAATTCATTTAATCCAAATATTGCAACAGAAGGAATAGTCAAATACCCATATATAGGCATTTTGTAGTCTCCGAAAGATTTAAAGCTAAGAGGAAAGAAATTACCCCATTGATCACGACCAGTTCTCAAAATCGAATACGCGTCATAACCAAATGAAGCTTCATCAGGAGTGAAACCTGCCGGATGATTACTAAGTCCATATATCCTAAGAAAAAAGGCCAATCCTAGCACAAATAGAACTATCTTATTCATAACCATTTAATTATACTTGCAAATGACAGATAAATGAAAAGTCACATTTTCCCAGTCGCAATCGCTCTAATTATTACTATTAATATAATTTTAATTATATTAATGCCTCTCCCTGTAAATTTTGAGATTGCAAGTTCCAAGATATTTATCCACTTCAATAATTATATTCTAAAAATATTTGCCTTATTTATACTCGTATCTGCCTTTCAAATGTTTGCAGAAAACAACGCCAAAAGACTTTTTTTTTATATCACCATTCCTTGGTGTCTCTATATTTATGAATTTAGAATTATTGAGACCATTATTCTCTTCTTATCAGCGGTATACTATCGAACCAAAAAATATAATACTCCATTAATCATCTTAATCTTTATACTCACCTTTACTGCCCTTCAAAATAATCGCTCACTAAAAATCTTTCTTAAAAATTATGACTTGGCACGGGCAACTCTTGAGGTAAATGAAAAACAAAAATTTATCTCTGAACATCTAATCAGAAAGATCACTTATAACAAGTTGACATATGTTGTCGATATTTCCATCTCTCACTTTATTAGCTTCTTTGACTTTGAACAATGGTCATCTCCTAAAGATTCCTATGAATTGATAAAACTTAGCGGGCTTTCCCCAAAAAATAATCCATTAATTCTTTTTACTTGGCAAATCCCTATTGTTTTTTTTGGATTACTTAAATATAAGCCCCGCGCAAAACTCATATTTCTTGGAGCGTGTGGGGTGGGAATATTCCTCATTTTTGAGAAAAAAAACCTAGCCGATTCTAGTTTTTTAGTTATTCCCCTTATTGCAAGTGTTTATTACAACGGTATCAAAAATATCGAGGAGAAACTATCATCGTTTGCACTATACTTCCTACTACTTCTATCATTTTTTTCATCAACGCAATATTTGGCGTTCTACCACAAATTCCCTCAAAAATTTCTAAATACAGATTTAATCTATTACCAGAAAATTGGAAGCTGGCTTAATTCAAATAGTGATAATTACCCCCAGATAATAATCAGCCAGAGATTTGGACCCACTGAGACGTTCATCCCTTACTATTTTGAGGGTAACAATATCACTTATAAATCATATTATTTTGCTGAAGAAAATAACTCTGAGAATTTATACATTGGGCTCTCAGGAGAATTTGTGGGAAAAGGGAAGAACACTGATACTGAAATTATTCCGAATAATATTGATCTAATTGACAAAATACAAGGAGAAGACGAAGTCGTCTTTGAACACGGTAAAGAGCTATGGATAGGCATACAAAAGTAATCCTCTTGTCAATTATTTTGCTTGGATTTGGCTTGAGAGCATTATGGCTTCATCACTCTCCGCCTGCGTTAAACTGGGATGAAGTTGCCCTCGGATATAACTCCTATTCCCTGTCCAAAACTGGAAGAGATGAGTTTGGATATAAATTACCAATACTATTAAGGTCTTTTGATGACTATAAATCTTCTGCCTACGCCTATTTTTCAATTCCTTTTATATATTTCCTTGGTCTAAATGAAATCTCGGTGAGACTCTTATCTTCTCTTTCTGGAACCATGATCATAGTAGTCACCTACTTTCTCGCCAAGAATTTAACTAATAACCGAATTGTCGGAATGTTTGCTTCTCTCGCAATTTCAATATCACCCTGGGCAATATTCTTTTCAAGGGCAGCATTTGAGGCGAACTTAGCTCTTCTCTTTTATCTAGCTGGAGTTTATTGTCTTATCATAAACTCAAAGTCTCCCGGTAAGCACCTCGTGTCGGCTGTATTTCTGCTCTCACTTTCCATATATTCTTACCACTCAGAAAAAATCCTTGCACCAATCACTTTTATACTTTTTATGTTTACAAATCACTTTCTGATTAGGAAAAATCAAAAAACTATTTTGCTGTTTCTTTTGACATTGCTTCCGCTTGCAATTATTTATTTTAACAATCCCGAGACCACTAGCCGCATGTCGTCCACTTCACTTTATCACGCTTTAAAAAGGAATAGTGATCTTTCACCGTCAAGTTTGGTTAACGCCATCTATTCGAGATATTTATCTTATTTTTCTCCAATAAACCTCTTTGTTAGAGGGACTGGCGAGCCAACACAACAAATATCGGGTTTTGCAGAATTCTATAGTTTCTGGTTTTTTTTCTGGGTGGCAGGGATCATTAATATCATCAAAAATCCAAAAAAATATAAGAACCTTGCCCTGCTTACTATCATCTCACCGCTACCAGCAATTCTCACTTGGAATTGGTTTTACCCAGCAAGAGTCCTTCCTCTATTCGTATTTTTTACTATTATTATAAGTATCGGCTTCGTCTCCATTGCGCGCCACAAACTTGCTCTCCTTTTTATCGTCCCGCTGACAATAATGTCTCTTACCCACCTAATAGGTAGTATCACTTATATCTTTCCAGGTACGTCCAAAGGTGCATGGCAATTCGGGATGAAGGAAATCATAACTGAATCATCAAAGGTGGAGGGTGATTATAACAGGATTATTTTTGAAACCAGAACTGCACAGCCGCATATTTTCATTCTATTCTATTCAAATTATTCACCAGACAAATATCAAAAGGAGATCAAAAAAATTGCTGACAATCCCAAAGGCAGAAAGGATTTTAATTTCGGTAAATATGAATTTCGAGATGTCTATTGGTTTAGGCAAGATGAATATGCAAAAGACACACTTCTCGTAGGACCCCCTTCCAGTCTGCCTCTTGAAGAAGTCAGACTTAATAAGGAAGTTGACAGAATAATTGTGGTGAAGGACAAAGAAGGCAATGTATTAGCTCACATCGTTGGGATGAAATAGCCTTCTTGACCTCGCAAGATAAACAAAAATAACAAGATTAATTAATCCCAATATCCTTGGCATAACTCTGTTCCCAAAAGACAAAAATCCAACTAACAAATCAACCTTTGGAACCCACCAAAAATTATACAAATTCAATAGATTAATCCCAGAGAGCGACCAATAAATTGGAAGCAGCTTTCTGTCCCGGGCAACCAATATGGTCAAATAAGGAAACAGCGGATATAAATACCTCTCATGCATGTTTGTTTTAAACATCCACACCGAAAACGCAAGTAGAACAAATGACCAAAAGATATTTTCTTTATCTTGATTTCTCCACAATTTCCAAAAAATTGGGGCCAACACCAATCCTGTCAAAACCATGCCCCAGTACTGATAACTCAACGGCCCAAGCTTCAATATATGAGGTTGTTCATGTATGCCAGTTAAAGCTGCCCACAAATTAAACGCATTTGCCGTAATCACTTGGAGCTGTTCGGTCAATACTTTTTTAGTATAAATATTATAAAGCCATGTAGCTGGATCTACCTTCGTCGAAAAAAATAGAGTGACCCCAAGAATAATCAAAACCGGAAATGATAAAGATTTAACGATGTTTATAACTTTATGCCTCTGGCGTACAATAACAATAGCAAAGAGAGGGAGAAAAATAGCCAAAGAAACTTTTATATAAAGCGAGATAGCAATCGCAAGGAGGCTTTTCGTAAGCTTCTTATTTAGCAAGAAATATAGAGCAAGAAGCCCAAAAAAATTCACGGTTGCATCGGTCTGTCCCCAAACCGCCGAGTTATACCAAATAATAGGATTGAATAAAAAAAGTATCGCTCCAAACCTCGCAGTTTGAACATTTTTCCACTTAACAAGGATTTTGTAGATCAAGTATGCCATTCCTAAATCAGATAATATCGCCGGTAGTTGAAGTAGGGCGGGGTATAAACGATCTTCCAAAAAGAGCATTACAAGAGAAGGGAACAAAGGAATCTTTATATTCAAAAACCAAAAGAATGAAAATATGAACTTAAATAATTTATATATGAATGCAAAAATTATAATCGTTCCCGGGGGCTGATTCGGCCAAGTATAATTCCACACATTCGATTCAGGCGCATAAAACCCTTTCGCTCCATAATCCCAAAACCTAATACCCCAATCAATATGATTATTCAAATCTGGATGCCATATCCAAAAGGCAAATATCAAACGAAACAAAAAAGCAAACAGAAATATCTTTTTAAGACTAATTTTTTTCATTTGTTTCGACAAAATAAAACGCAGGTTTACCGCCCGGAAATTGTATTATCTTCATTATTCTTTTGGCATCAAAATCTTCGGGAAAATCCCAAGGCGATCCAATTAACAAAGCATTTTCCATTTCTTTATCTAGTCTCCATTGTGGCTGCCTAAACTCGATATTTAATATTTGATCATTATCAAGATAATTCTTTGGGCTAATTCCACAATGAAACAGTACATAATAATGCGGGATCGTCTTAACTTTTGGTAACTCAATTCCGTATTTATCGGTAAACACTATCTCATTATAGCGCTGATGATTCTCGCATACATAATTAGCTGCCTCCTTATATCCATAGTGCCACAGATCTCCATAATATTTATGGAAACTATTGCGATAAATACTCCAGAATAAACTTGCATTAATCACAAGAGCAAGCGAATAAACCAAAATTGCTATTTTGGGTACACGCTTTTCCAAAAAATATTCGGACCCAGATGCATACAAAATCGCAAACAATGGAACCCACTGAAGTATTCTAATTGGACTAGCGTCTCCCCTAGCAACTGCCCCAGGTAAAGGGCCCAAGAATAAAAACAAATACACAATATTTTTTATATCTCTATTTTTTGATTTTATAACCGAGTAAATCCCAGCTAGAATTATTGGAACGTCAATAAAATATATTATTCCCAAATCCGTATATCCCTTAGGAGTCATCCCGATCGCCTTCCAAAAAATAAACCTCGGATCAAAATATGATAGATATTGACCCACCAATAATCGAAAAAAACCATATGGGTTGTCCAACAATCCGATTTCTTTTCCTATCCATAGATCCTCGGCCCTTGCCCTCACTCCCAAGGTAAATAAACTAATATATAAAAATGGGATCAAAAAAAACAATAAAACTAATAATATTTGCAGTAAATCTCTTTTGTTTGTCACAAGTTTCTTAAACTCTTTTTTATATAGAGCAATCAAGGCGATGGAAAGAACCGGGATAAATAATCTCTCGGCATGATAGCTCCAAACAGATAATGAAAAAGAGAGAATAAACAAATAGAAAAACAAAGCATATCCTTTTCTAACCCAAGACATGAAAAAATATAATCCTGCCAATAAGAAGAAAAGCGCAGTCACCGCCTCAAAACCAGCCCTTGAAAAAAATATGTGCCAACCCGATATTGCAAGCCAGAAACCGGCTAATAGTGAATATCTTTCTTTAAATTTCAACGTCATTAGTATTAAAATTACAAATAATACGCTTAAACTTCCCAATATCGCACCTGGCAATCGAACCGAAAGCTCGTTTAAACCAAAAATATAAATAAACGGGATTTTTAGATAAACATCGATTGGGGGCTTATAATCCCCGATACCGCGGAAATATAATGGAAGTAATTTTCCTTGTTCATCTCTCCCCGTCTCCATAACGGCATATGCTGCATACCCAAAAGTTACCTCGTCCATCGAAAGACTGATCGGAAGATTCGGCAAACGATAAGTTCTTAATACTAATGCTAGTAAAAATACGACAAGTATTCCTAGTCCAAAAAATCTGCTACTTTTTTTCATTAAAGAGATAGCCTAAACCAAAACTAACGATATAAATATTTACAAGATATGAGGGAAATAAAAAGTACACACTACGTTGGCCCGATAGATATGCAAATAATGTAGTAAACACCAAAACAAGAAAGGGCACGAAGTGATTCGTTTTCACTAATATATAAACACCTATAAACCACAGAGGAAAGAGAAAGAACGGGATCATTTCCCATTTTCCAAATACCATACTGTCAACAAAAAAAGTTTTCGGAGAAATTAAATTTAATATCTCAGACATATTGTTAAAAACAAGTCCTAACTTACCAAAATAAAGCCGCGAAAAAATGGAAGTATCTTTTAAATCAAAAACAAATCTCAAGTTATATACAGCAAAGATTGATTCTATTTTGCTAGAAATATAAAGAGGTGTTTTCATCCATTCACCAACTGCCGTTTTAGTGTTTAGCAACATAAACCAAAAACCTGGAGATATTAGCAACAACAACTTATTTCGTAGCCCCTTCATTCACTCTTGCCTGAGAAAAGATAAAATGCTGGTTGGCCGGAAGGGTAAGGGATAGATTTAATTAACTTTAGATCGCCGGGGGTACGATCCGGCTCCATAATCAGATTAACATTTACGTCTTTTTCAGACGCAAGATATAAAGTATTTCCATCAAGTATCTTTCCCCAATCATATAATCCACCTTTGACACTCCCAAAGTAATATTTATCAATATGTGATACATTTCCAACCCCCTCTAAATTAACTACATTATCCAACGGGAACTCACTTTGCCACTTATCAGGCGGATATTCATACCATGCCGCAAAAAAGGTCCAAGGTGGTTCACTTGAAGTAGAGATAATAATCTTCTCATACCCATTTTCAATCTCTTTAATAGATTGAACTGACTCTCTAAAACCTGCATGCCACCAGCGCTCACTCCCCCATGGATTATGAACCCAAAAACTGTGTTGATAAAAAATAAAACAAGCTATAAACAGAAAAAAGTAACTTAACAAAACATATTTATTAAAATTGTGGATCCCATAGGCGATAAGAATCACCATCGGAGGCAGGATTACTATTAATCTAGTTGCATGATGACCACCATCCCTGGTAATTGAAGCCGGCAGAACTCCTATAATAATCCAATACAGCACCAAAAGCCTTATCTTCTTGTCAATTTTGTTTCTTGAAAAGAAGTATATTAAGCCAACAAAAAATGCCACAATCTCAATCTTGTAAAATAAGCCCATACCATTAATTGAGTGCCTTAAGTTTGGATCACCCACATTGAACAAAAAATCAGCAGAGAAAGACTCAAAATAATTATTCACGATATTTGATCCCCAAAAGGTAAATTTATTATGGAAAGCGCGGTCAATAAAGGTTGGATGCAATCCCTCTCCAAGCTCCCCTCGCATCCGAGCATCGAGCTGCCGCGAAGTGCCAACTTCTGCCTCCGTAGTTGGATTTGTAAAAACACTAATATACCCAAATCTTTGCGAGCCCCCTCCAAATATTGTGCTATATGCAATCGGCACACCAAAAATGAGTAAAGCAACCGCGCCGCGAATCAAATATTTTTTCGGTAATCCAAACAATTTTTTTCTCCAGACAAGAAATAAAAAGACCAAAATAAGGGGAGTAAATAACTTTGCAGTACTATACACCCAAGGCATTAAAGCAAAGGAGACCATAGACAGCCACAACCATTTTCCGTTATTAAATGATTTAAAAAAAAGTAACATCCCCAATAATAAGAAGAAGAGAAGTTGAGTTACCTCAAACGCAGATCGGCTATATTGGATGTGCCAAGGAGAAAAAGCCAACACGGCTGTACCTATTAATGAAAGCTTCTCATTTTTTGTCAGCTCTTTTAGAAGAAAAAAGAAAATGTACACACCGAGTATCCCAAAAATCGCAGCCGGCAAACGCACTCCCCAAGGGCTAACCCCAAAAAGAGCAACTGTCGGAACCGTACTGTACAAATAAAGAGGGGTCCGCCACTCGGCAAGAGATTGAAAATGCAGAGGCCAAGGATTACCCATATAATCTTTACCAGTTTTAAATATCGAATAGGCATGATAGCCAACATCTAACTCATCTCCAAACAGAGAAACAGGTACTTGATCAAGTCTCCACAACCTCAAAAATGAAGCGATAAAAATAATCAAAATTAATACTAATTTGCAATACTTTACTTTCATATTACTAATCTAAGCTTTTGCCCACTCCACATTACAAACCAAATTAAATAGTGTCTAATTATCCCATGATAAATCATGCTCGATCTTGTCAACCTTTCCAGCTGATCTTTATTGCCAGCTGCCTTATTACCGCTAGCACCATGATAGTGGACTACTTCCACATTCGGTAAATAATATACCTTTAGCCCCGCCTTACGCACACTCCTACAGTAATCAAGGTCTTCAAAATACATAAAGTACCGCTCGTCAAGTAGGCCAACTTTCGATCTCGCCTCTGGGGTAATCAAGAATGAGGCCCCCACCACTGATTCCACTTCGACAGGATCTTCTCCCGATGGAACATATTTATCCAAAATTTTCTCTTCTCCAAGCCAATATTGCCGAATAGACCTCCAAAGTGTTGGTAGACGATAGCAACTTGGCTGAATAGATCTATCGATATTTAGTAATTTCGTACCCACCACTCCGGCTTCAGAAGCATTTTTTGCAAAATGGATCAATTCATCGATATAATTCCTCGCCATCTTTGTATCGGAGTTTAAAAGAAATAAATATTTACCTCTCGCTCCTCTGGCGCCAAGATTAACCCCCCGAGCAAAACCTAAATTATTCTTATTCTCAATTAATCTAACCTTCTTCCGTTCCAATTCGCGCAATGCCCCGACACTTCCATCGGCCGAAGCATTATCCACCATTATAATCTCGTAGCTAACTCCTGGTTTCGAAGAAATTATCGACTTCACACAGTCAACCGTTAGTTTTTTGGTATTCCAATTAACGACAATTATCGAAAGATCAAGCTTCTTCATAATAAATCCTCAAAAATTTAACAAATATTACAAGGTTCAAAAACGAAAAGAACCGTTCAGTTAATTCATAATCGAAAAATATAGTTAACGCCTTAACCTCAGGGAACCACCACCAATGGTACAAATTCACAAGAAATACCAGGCTAAGTATAGTATATAACTTTCTAAGTTTTGGTTTGTTCACCAAAACTAAAGGGAAAAATACAAAGATCGGGAATAAATATCTCTCGTGAACCCTGGGGAAAAACATAAAAATTGAGAAGTAAAGCATTATAATAGTCATAAAAGTTTCCGCGTTAAAAATAAATTTCCTGATTATTAAAATCACAACTCCCCCTCCAATAATCCAGGCTATTCTCCCTAATGTAATCCCAAGATACGTGTTTGTGACAGCGATTCTTTCAAGCCCGAGGACTAATCCCCAGAAATTAAAAGAGTTGAGATTAATAAATGGAAGAGTAACCGCACCAGGAAGAATTTTATTTACATACATATTTACTATCCAAGAAAGATAATGAGAATCAATAAATAATGAACCCAAAATCCAAAGCAAAGCAACTAAGACTATGATCAGTCGGAAAACAGTCTTTGGGCTAATCTTATTTTTTATAGACAAAATTATCAAAATTGGCACTAAAGGAATAAATGTTGCCTTAATCATCACAGAAATAAAAATTGAAATTAGACTAAATAGAAACTTTTTTTGCATCGCAAAAACTACAGCTAACAAACCAAATAATGATACCGCAGAGTCCAGCTGCCCCCATGATCCCGACAAATAAATCGTCACAGGATTAAACAAATACAGACCCATTGAGTATTTTGCAGTTTTTATATTCTTAATTTTTTTAATCCAATAGTAAATGGCAAGGCCAATTCCCACATCGGCAAATATTCCTGGAAGTTTCAAGATTGAACGATATCCGTAAACATCAAACCAAGTGATAAAATCTGAAGGAAAAGCATCAAAATTAATGTTCAGTTTCCAAAAAACTTCAAAAATTAACAAATAAAACCATCTTAGAACTAAAAACAAAAGCATTGCCAAAGGAGGATAATCCGGACGGGCATAATTTCCAAAATTTAGCCAATCATAAAAACCCCTTAACCCAAATTCTTGAGCATAAATCCCCCAAATCTCATTGGTCGTTAAGTCGGAGTGATATGACCAGGGAACCAAAAACAAACGCAAACACAGTGCGATTAAGATAATTTTTTTGATGTTATTTAAACCTTGAAAATACCGACTCATCTGAGACTATCGACTGTTTAATTTCCCTTTTTCTTCCTTGGCGGACAACGATCAACCTAAGTAGTGCCGCCAGAATAACACGCAAGTAACCGGGGCTTGAAACAGTCCTCTGAAACATTGCTTCCAAGTGCTTCCTAAACATACTTCGGCTGGTGATATTCTTCCAGATCACCAATAATTGATTTCTCTCTTTTACGATTTCTAAATATTTTTTCTTAAAATTGGTTTCATTTATTATGGACTCATGCTTATGAACCACCATTGCACCAGGCTCCCAAAGCATAAAATACGCTCTCTTCTGCGCCCTGTACCCTAAATCCACATCTTCCCAATAAAATGGCCTTAATAATCGATCATCCATTCCTCCTAGCTCAAGCCAAACCTTTCTCCTAAATACCCCGCTTCCACCACTCACCCAAAAAGTGTGTTGTACTTCATCGTTTTCCTCCAAAGGGGAATGTTTTATATACCCGTTCTCATATCCTCCCTTTGCAGGACCAAAGCCTTTCTCGTGCAACCCAACAGCGAAAACTTGATTATTTTTAAAATGAGGGATAACTTTTTTTAGGAAATCTTTCTCCGGGATAACATCGGTGTTTAACAAACAAATCAATGAAGAACGCGCCATTCTTGCACCCATATTTACCGTAGAAGCAAATCCACGGTTTGTTCTATGCCTAAAGAGCCTAATCTTGTCCCTATATTCTTTGGCAAGAAATGTGACCGTCTTATCTTGGGAAGCATCATCGACAATAATAATCTCATTAATCCTGTTCGACTTAATTTTTTTTGCTTCAAGAACTTTTGGGAGATTTCTCCTCAGTAAGCTCTCGCTATTCCAACTTGGAATTACAATTGATACTCTCATGTTTTTCTTACTTTAATTATTTGAAGCATATCAAACAAAAATTTCCTATTTTCTTCTATTTTAAAACCAACATCTTGCGACACTTTCTCTAGTGAACCATCTCTATACGATTGGATATGACAATCATTCCATATATGTCCCGGACCAAATTTAGTCCAAAAAAACCAAATAAATTTAAAAAGCCCATTATCTGTTGGCACCAAAAATATCGCATAACCACTTTTTTTCAAAACCCTTTTTATCTCTTTTAATACAACCTTTGGTTCAGGGACATGTTCCAATATCTCTAATGCAAAAACTGCATCAAAAGTATTTGCACTAAAACCTAATCTGTGTGCATTTCCTAGTTTAAATCGCATCTTTCGATTTCTTCTCCAGTGCCTTTTCGCCCAATCAATTGAACCCTTAAGAACGTCGATCCCGATTATCTCCTTCGCTCCTGACACATCCAATATAATTTTTGTGAACACCCCATCAGCACAACCAATATCAAGAATATATCCTTCAACTTTATCAGTAGATTTTTCAACCTCTTTAAAACGAGTGTTGTGCCAAAAACGTTGCCCCATATTCCTTTTAATAGATCGGAAATACCAATCAGGCGGAACGTTTCTATGTAAATCCGAAGCTGACTGTGTGCTTTTATCTATTACTTTCATTGTTTAATTCTTTTTTGTATTCTAATTTCCCCAAAATACTTCTCTTCTATCATTTTGGAGTAAGAATCTTCAATATCGATAGTTTCTTGTAAATAACGCAAAGGAATCCCGGCCATTGGCTCAATTACCAAATAATAATCGCTCACCTCATGATCAGATATATTGAGGCTAGAAAGTTGCCCTTCTTGCCCTCTCCCGTGCCAATAGGGAACATATCCATACAGCGGCTCACCATACCAATTATAAAGATAAGTCCAGACAATATTTATCCACATCGGACTCGTTAGTGAATTAATACTAAATTCATTTCCCTTCGCACTTTCGTAGGTATAATCTATCGCAGATAATTGCTTTGATAAAATCATATCCTTTTGTATAGCAAAAATAGTTTGACCCCGTACATTTTCTTTTCTAATCATAGAAATATTTCCAAAAATAATTATTAACAAGACGGCGAGGCCCAACAGCCTATACCCTTTCTCCCACCATTCGCTAATGTTTATCCCCACAAGAAGACACACAGCTGGACCTATGCCGACCAATAAAAAAGGCGTACTAGTTCCACCCACCGACACGACAGTGAGATGACTTAGCAACCAACATAATAAAAACAAACGCCATGTATCACTTTTTCCTTTCCTTAAGCTGGCGATTGTTAATGCAATAAGGACAATTACAAATATTCCACCATATCCAACATTGCCTGGATAAGTCGAGAATGCAAACACCTTTCCAATTTGATTAAAGAAAAGAACTAATATATCACCGAGTCCTTTGGCCACACCTGCCCCCTCTTGAGAAGCAAAAAGAGAACTTGCTCCAATAATTCCGCGAAATCCGAACTTTACTTCAGCAATAATCATGGTGAGGAGTGAGAAAAATAATGCAACAAAAAAATTAACCAAACTCCTAAAATTCAACTGTTCTTTTCTTATTAAGAGCCATATTGTAAATGGGACAATATGATAAAGAAGAAAGACCTCGGCTTGGATTGATAATCCAAGTCCAACACCGGCCAGTATAACACCCCAACCTTTACCCTCTTTTGTCCACAACCACAAACCTAAATAAGAAAGGGGCACAAAGAACGCGGCAATTGTCGGATTTGAGAGCCATACTGCATATTGAGTAGCCTCAAATGAGATTGCATATAAAAAAGCGGACAGTAGAGCCGTTCCAATTTTTCTTGTCATTAAAAATCCCAAGGAAAAAACTACTAGGATAGTAAGGCTATTTACAAGTGCTATCCAGTAAGCAGCCACAACAGGACTTCCCTTCCCAAGAAAATAAGCTGGAGCCAAAAGATAATAATAAAACACTCCGTGGTACAACCCCTGTGTTGAAGCTGGCGGCCCTAATATTTTTAAATCACCTGAAAGTATTTGCTGTGTGACATATGCGTCTCGCGCTTGATCGTATCCAAAAGTGAGTGCTAGCCTGGGAAGATACATCACCCTCAAAAAATATCCAAAACCAAAAACGACAAACAGCATAAAAACGATTTTTCTATTCATATCTCCGCTTTAGTATATCTTCTCAGTAGCCTCGCCGCCACAGGGCTCAGAAGCAAACCTATTAATGTAGCCGCAGAAATGCCTGCCCCAATCAAAAAAGAATTCGGTCGATAAACAAAGCGAACAAAGTGATTTCCCGAAGGCACTCTCACTGCTCGAAACGCAAAATCAGCACGATAAACATCAACTTCTTTATTATCAAGATATGCTTTCCACCCAGGGAAATATGCATCAGAAACAAATAATAATCCCTCCTCTTTTGTGTTTATCGCAATGAGACTTTCTTGTTCTCTATAATAAATAAACTTAACCTCGTTTCTCGGTGCATCTCCAATAAACTGCTCCATTTTAATTGGCGATTCCAGGATGATTTTTGATTCAAAAGGATAATCTAAATCCAATAAAGCGTTTATGATTTTTTGTCCATCATCGATAATCTCCCACTCATAAACCATGAATCCCCTTGGAAGTGCCCTAACATTTTCTAAAACTGAGGTCGATCTATCTTCAAAAACAACTTTAAAACGATCAGGAGTAAATTTCGACCCAATCTGCCCATTTACATCTGGGTTACCCTTCAAATCACGCTTCAGTGCAAGGTGATATTTGGTATTTGTTAATTCAAGGAGACGAGAGGTGTCATTATCTACCATTCCAAATCTTCCAAGCGGTTGGGCGCCACTTTTATTACTGTTGAGAGCAGCCAAAAATTGTGAAATCCTTAAGGGATGAATTGTCTCATAACCTTCCAGGGACTGAAGCTTATAAGGTGTCCTTATATTAACAGGGATGACACTATTACCAGTTATCCTAGAAGGTCCTTCCTGGGACATCAAGTATTCCAAAACAGGGGTGTTTGGGTAGGCTAAACGGCGAGGGGTAAACGGAGTAAATTTCCAGCCAAATCTATAAAACTCAAAGACCATTAATACAAATAGAACCACCAAAACTGCTCTGCGCAGAAATCTAAATCTTTGCGAGATCAATAAAGAAAAAGTAGTGAACAAAAGAAGCATCTGGGGCAGTATCAGATTCCGAATTGCAACCTTATATTTTGGAATTCCTCTCAAGTAAAATTGCTCGCTCCCAAAAGTTCCCATATATAAGTACAAAGAAAACAGAAAAAATCCGCCGATCAACATCCAAATTACAATTAAAGTAAGTTTAATTTTAAGATTTTTTGTTTTGATGAAATATTCAGCTCCATAAGCAGCCAAAGCAGAGGCCGAAAAAGTAAAAATTACTGTTATTCTATGAGCTGACGCGGCTCTCATCCCTAAGATATTTTCATTCCATAAAAAAACTGACAACGGAGTAGGGAACGACATTATCAATGAAAAGAATGATATTAGGAACAAATACAATATATTCCTATTCTTTCTTATCAAATTTAACGCCAGAAGTGAAAATGTCAGACTGATTACTCCAATATAGGCGGTATTACTCGTGTAATCCTGAGGCCCCCAATAATTTGCAGTCGCGTGATTACCAAAGAAGTCCGGTGCCACTATCGTTATTACTTTTTCCCAAGGGAGAAATGCCCACTCAAAAGGATGCGGCTCAAATCCTCTCTGGGATAATTTCCATAGCTCCACAGCAGGCAATAATTGAATAGCAGCCAGGCCAAGAGCAAACATTCCTGAAGCTATCAACAAAAAACTCTTCCTGATCAGATTTTTTCTACTAAAAAAAGAGAGAACCAGCCAGTAAACACCTATCGCGGCCACTGTATACAAACTTGTTTGAGGATATCCTGAGAAGAGTTGTAGCACCAAAACAATCGATAGCCCTACCAAACTGGAGAAACTCTCCTCTTTAAATAATTTATCCGTTAATAAAATTGATAATGGAATAAATGCTGAAGAAAGAGTGTGCCCGTTCCATTGGGAAAAAATCATATTAAAGCCGGAAAAGGCAAAAACCACACTCCCCAGGACCGATGCGAACTCGGACACCTTCCATCTTCTTAGTAAGAGAAACATAAAAAATCCTGTCAAGAAATGCTGAAGTATAATTTGAATACTCCAAGCAGTTAATTTATCGCCCAATAAATAGACAAAATTTGTTGGAGAAAAAGGTGCAGCCTGTAAATTCGCAAAGAGTGGGGTTCCTGCCAAAATGTACGGATTCCAAAGGGGCAATTGACCAGACTTCATCATGTCGATTGCAAGCATTTGCTCCGGATAGATAAGCGATATCACATCTGTTGTTATCGGATTTTTAACCGGGACGCCCACCGAGTAACCCCAATGGTAATCAAGCCATGGATAATATACTCCAACCACAAAGTCACCCGGTAAAGGAATAAATCCCAAGATAAACACTTTCCAAAAAAACACAGAAACAACAGCAATTATTAGCAATACTGGCCAATTCTTAATAGCTAAACTAAAGAAGACTCTTGAAGTTTTTAGCAAACTCTTCATAACTATATTTTCCACTGTCTTTTCTCCCAGCAATACTCATTTTTCGCCAGAGTTTCGGATCATATAAAAAATTTTGTGTTTTAGTCAACAGCTCCTTTTTTTTAGACCAGAGATATCCATTAATACTATCCTCAATGATCTCCTTATATCCACCCGCGCTAAATACTACCGGGACACAACCAGATGCCATCGCTTCAACAACTGAGATTCCAAAATGTTCAACTTTCTCCGGATGAGATTCAAGATCTACACCATATCCAGCGGCACTCCAAAAAAATTTTGAAACCCCATAAAGTCTTTTAACTTCACGGAAATCCGGACTTTCGAGAATCTCAATGTTAAATCCTACAGATCTTTTTTTAAGCTTCTCCAGAAACTCTTTTGCACCCACTTCTGCACCGCCTGCAAGAACTAGTCTCCATCCGGGATTTTTCCTAGAAAATTTCTTAAATACTTCAACCAAAATATCTTGTCTTTTCTGCTGCGCTAGATTAGAAAATCTGCCCAAATAAAAAATTACATTTTCTTTTTTACTCGGCTTAAATTTAGATGTATTTACAGGAGGATATATTACGGTACTATTTACACTGTACTCTTTATCGATATGACTTTTAGTAAAATTAGAATTGCATACAATATGCCTTATCCTGGCAAGCTTCATTTTATTAATTAACGTGCGTCCTCCAACATTTTTAAATGGAAATTGAAAATGGAGAATGTTATTTCTTGATCGGAGAATGGGGATACTTCCGTCCGAAAGCCAAAAACAAAGATCATAACCATCTCCTCGATTTATATTGTTAACTATCTTGATTTCCTTAAGCTTCAAGTTAAATCTATCTTCGATCCTCTTCTTAATATCTACATCGCGCCACTGAACATCGACTACATACCCTCTCTCTAACAATAAGCGGGCAACGCTCATTGTATATAGCTCCCCACCTCCGAGAGTGTCTAAATATGGATTATAAATTGCCGCTCTCATTCTTAACTTGCATTTCCCACAATTTTGAATAACTCACAAATCGACTAAAAACCTGATACATCGCATAAATAATTCCTATTGTGCCGTCCAAAAACGCTACGTGCCTTACCATTCTTTTCCAAAATTCTCTTGCCATCGCAGTCACAAATCTAGGGATATTCATTTGGGGATGTTTCGCGTCATACATTAATCTTGCCTCGATTACACTCCATTTATTAGTTTTTTCAACCATCTCAGACAAGGTTTCGTGCTTTATATGAACCAAGGCAGACCCAAGATGCCCTATTTCTCCAATAATATTTGGTTCTTCATGGAGTTTTCCCTTCCACCCTTTAAGGTGTTTTTTTTTGAATAATCTTTTTACATAATCGGGGTACATCCCTCCATGTTTCAGTTCCCTCCCAAGTACTATATTTTTACGTGGGACCGCATAGTAATTATATCCCGGATCTGAAATTACCTTCTGGATTTCTTTCGAGAGATCACTAGTAACTCGCTCATCAGCATCCACGTACAATACCCAGTCATTATTTGCTTTTGCTAATCCAAGATTCCTCGGCAAAGAGTAATCCATAGAATTATTTTTAAGGGGTAAAACCACCCTTGCTCCAAATTTTTTGGCAATCTTTACTGTCTTATCCTCTGAATGATCATCCACTAAGACTATCTCGTCAGCCCACGCGAGCGATTTCAAACAATCTTCGATCATCAACTCTTCATTCTTTGTGATAACAATTGCGCTCAACTTTGCCATGATCCTTGATAAAACCGTCTTAAATAATAATCCCTTACTCCAACCCTCTGCCAATTTCTACCATGTAAAAACAACGAAATACTTTCTCTAATTAGAGCAATTTTTGTACGCATAGACGCATATTTCATCCCAAATATCATCCTATTGCGAGTGGTATAATAATCATTTAAATTGCTCCCTATTCCTGAGCTTTGAGCTACTTTGTGCCAAACTTTAGCATTTGGTGTAAATAATATTTTATAACCACCTTTTTTGATCCTCATAGATAAATCTGTATCTTCAAAATATAAAAAGTATTTTTCATCAAACATCCCTATCTTTTTCAAGATATTTGCTTTGTATAACACACAAGCACCAGTTGCAAACTCAGTCTCCTCCTCAATAAACTGCCCATGATCCACCTCGTCAACACCAAAATTTTGGGCATAAACATTTTTCCAGTCTATTTTCCCGCCAGCAGACCAAACCACTTTCCCCAACTCACTCTTCATGTACCGTCTCTTGTGATATTCGTAGCCCTTAAAGAAAAAAATTATCGGAGAGACGGCGCCTATTTTATCACTATTTTCAAATACTTTGATTAATTGAATTAGAGATAAATGATCAAGAACAATGTCATTATTCACTACTAAGACATAGTCCGCATCATTCTCTAAGGAATATTTTATTCCAACATTATTTCCCCCCGAAAAACCTAGATTTGCGTCGTTCTCTATCACGATCATTTTACCCTTACCCACTTCAAATCTACTGATTTCCTCAACGGAGCCGTCAGCTGAAGCATTATCAACAACTATAGTAGTTAATTCTATTTCCCTTGTGTTTAATTTACTGATCGATTTCAAACAATCCAATGTATCTTTCTTTCCTTTCCAATTTAATACTATTATGAAGACTTTTGTCATTAGATGACTTTAAATTTTCGTTTTAATCTGGAGATTAATCCTCCTCCAGTTTTTACCAACATGTCCTGGGCCCAAAAAGCAATCTCTTTATGCGAAGCCCTCATCTCAATCTCTATCTCCTTTGTACTTACTTTCTGTCTGTCAAATTTACTAAACTGCCATAATTTTATATACAAAACAAGCTCAGAAAACGCTTGCAAGCCAGATAGGGCCAGACCATGAACTCCATCTTCATATCCATACCCTGCGAAATAACGACTATTAAATTCGTTGACAGGTCTTATAATCAAATCCTTCCAGCTAAACCTGTCTCCTTCCTTATATTTTTCTTTTGCTTGGATAGATGTGTAACGATTCATTCTTTCGACATATTGTTCAACCGTTTGATAATTATGATGAACGATCGCGTTTTGTTCCCTGGCTTCAAGATCTATGCCCTTACCCACAGTTACCGGAACTGAATGTATCTCGTCTCCCCAATCGACCGCGCCCTTTTTAAAGAAGCGGATATTATAATCAGGCCACCAATTCGACCGCTTGATCCATTTTCCAAAAATAATATTTTTCCTAGGAATACTAAAATAACTATACTCAGTCTCTCTTGTGAGATTAACAAGTTTACGCGAGAGAGACGAAGGAATTTCCTCGTCAGCATCTAATATCAAAACCCACTTCTTGGTTGCCTTTGAAATCGCGAAGTTCCTTGCTGGTTCTACATAACCCATGCGCTTGAAACCAAATACTTTCGCACCGGCTTTTTTTGCAACAATTCTCGTTTTATCCTCAGATTGCATATCAACCACAATAATTTCATCTGCAATCTCTTTTATCGACCCCAATGCCAAAGGAAGGTTTTCCTCTTCATTCAACGTGTTGATTACCACTGAAATCCCATTCATCCCTCTATTTTATCACCTTATAGATATCTACTCTCGCGTTCTCAAAAATTCTCTCGAGGCCAAGTTGAGTTTCTCCAAGCGTTGCCCGCTGTCCATCTACCCAATAAACATAATCAATATCATTATCTTTCAAAAAGTTTCTAACAAATTCTTCATCAAGACTTGAGTAAAACTCTTCCACAGCTTCTCGCCTTGCGCGCCAATCAAAACCAATAATATCTAGATTCATCTCATCTTCTAAAAACAATTGCTTCCCGCTAAATGCGGCAACATAGCCTGTTGACTCATACCGATAAAGGGGGATAGGCGATTCTGGTTTAACACTTAGCCGATCGTAGGGAAACGTTAATACAACTCCTTCCGGTTCTTTAGCCAAAAATTTTAGTGCCTGAATCTCTTCTTTTGGCAATGCTGCGGGAGGAGTGCCTGGGAGATAATGCTTCAAGGAACCAAATGTCGTTGGCAGGGTAAGCAAAATGATAAATATACCCATGTATTTATTCTTTATCGAATTTACAGAAATACCTGCGTAAACTCCGACGAATACCAATGAGTAATAAAAAAACTGGATCGTATTCCACGCAGTTCCTTTTTGCACAAACAACATGGGAGTAAATATTCCCCCCATGATTACTGTTAATATAAAGACATCGATATAAGAGATTGTGCCCCATTTTTTGAACAAAAAGATTAATCTTGTGCCTAAATTTCCCACAATAAATAAACAAAACGCTAACAAATAGGCAATAAATGCTTTAATCCAAACTCCTCCATATTTATAGTTCACCATTGCCTCTCCAAACCGAGCCCAGCCAAAACGATCCGATAACCCCATCATTGTTTCCAAAAACCACAAGGGCTTGTAAATAAATACTCCTCCCGAATAATTGTAGAGAGGGAAGGAAATTAAAATAGAAACAACTAAGGACCCAATAAACATAATCAATAGTTGACTATCTTTAGTTTTGACATAGTGAAATATTGCTGATAACAATAGCCCGCCTAGACAAAGCACCCCAGCATAAGATTTTATTTGTATGAGTACGCCAAACACGATAATTGATAACATCCAACGTCTTTTAAGAAAAAAAATTAATCCGAGGAATATCATCACTAGTGACAAAGCAAAAGGGGGATTAATAAGCGTTGAGATAGATTGCTGCGACCAAAACATAGACTCTCCACCGAAGCCCTGTCTCCTAACTAAAGTGATAATCCAACCCCAACTACCGCCGAAATAAATAAAGAAAGTCGACCATAAAGCCGCACTTTTGGACTTCTGCCATAAATATACAAATACATAAGAAGATATTCCTAAAGCCACGGCTATAACTGGGGGAAATATCTGAAAATATAAAACTGGAGAGGGAATAGTGCTAATTTTATAAATTAAAGCGAGAAGTAAATCAAAACCAATATGGTAATTAACAATGTTTTCATTGTAATAAATTGGTAGCCTCAGAGATCCTTGAGAAAGATGATTAATCAAAGCCAAATGCCAAACACCATCGTGTCCATTGGCCCCCCAAAATCCCATGCCAAAGTCATCATATACTAGCCCACTTTTTATCATTGTCAGGCTTAAGTTCAGAGAACCAATCGCAATTAATATGAGGGCAGCCCTATTTTGAAAAAAGACTGCTCGTAAATTTTTTGACATCATTAATCAGTGCACCCCTTGCGAGAGCAAAAATAACAAATCCATAGGCAATAATTCCTATCACAACCAATATAACAAATGATAGAAGGCTTGGGTCTAATGTGTTTCTTGCAAACAGTAAAACCATCCCCATCACAAGTGCTGATAATCCTGGCTTACCTGCTCCTTCCCAAAGAGAAAAGTTCACAACCTTCTTAACAACAATTATTGCAATAACAGAACTTGCTCCAACCAAGGCGTACCCGCCTGCTGCTCCCGCTACTCCGTATTTCATAGCGGCATATGGCACAATCAACCAAGTAAGGCTCGCCCACATAAGCATTAACTTAAAAGTTGTTCGTATCCTTCCCGTAGCATTTAGTAGATTCGTAAGTTGGGTTGTAACTGCCGCAAACACTACATTTATAGAAATCAGGCTTAAAGGAAGCAGGGCTGGAGCCCATTTTTCATATCTCGGGACGATCTGTATTAATATTGGTGCTGTAACTAAAAGCCCCGCTATAGCGGGAAACACCAAAAAACAAATGAAAAAAATAGACCTGGTCACACTCCTGGATAGATGCTCTTTTTCGTTCTGCATTCTCGAAAACGCAGGAAAAGTAACTTTAGTAACATGATCCATAAACAACCGCAATGGCATTTGTGCCCATTTCTGTGCCCAGATTAGTATCCCCATTGATTCAAGTCCAAGCAATCTTCCAAGCACTATTATGATTCCATCATCTTTTACCACTGCGACAAGAGTGTTCACCTGATATGGGATGCCAAAAGTCAGCAAATTTCTAAGAGACTTTCGTGAAAAAGCAAAACCTGGCATCCATGGCTCTAATGTATAAAGAAAGACTAGCCCGATTACGCCGCGAAAGAGGACCGCATATGAGAAACTGGAAATCCCGTACCCCTGCCAAGCGAAATACACAAGCACAATATTATATGCCAAATTTTCAGCGATACTTGCCAGTGCTAGCTTTTCAAACTTTATTTTTCTCTCTAAAAGAACAGATGGAATTGTCTTAAGGGACGAAAGAAAAAAAGAAAACCCAAGTGCATATAAAAGCTGTAGTGCGACAGGAGAAAGTTCATAGGTCGATTTAATAAGCGGGGAAGTCAAAAACAAAATCGCAAGGAGTGTGATTACTAGAAATTGCTGAACCGTAAATGTAGTTTTCAAATCTTCCTCTGTAACTTTCTCTCTCTTTTGTATTAGCGACGCGGCAAGTCCGACATCCGAAAAATAAACCAAAAAGTTAACCACCGCCGACACCAGAGCGAATACTCCCCATTCCTCAGGATTTAGAAACGCACCCAAAAGCCCTTGCGCTAAAAAACTCACCCCATACAATATAAAATGTCTTCCCGTCAGAGCCGCCACTCCCCGCACTGCTCTTTTCTTTACAAGCTCAATTTTCATTTCATCGGAAGGATCCATACTAAAGTTTACCAAAAGACTCTATTCTAACCTAGCAACAAACTTTATATATTCACTCTCAGGTAGATTCTTTGAAAAATCTTGATATAAAACTTCAATAGAAGGATCATTATATAAAAGTCTGAATGCATCAGATCCTGATAATATTAATGAGGCTTGGTACGAAGATCCATGCCAATCCTCAGATATAAAAGGGTAATCTGGGTCATTTATCACATATACAACTGCCCCCTTCGGTAAATTCGGATATTGATGACGAAAATCATTAATCAATTTATGCGCCATTCTCCCTCTCTGGGCTGCAGGATATGTATTCGTCCCCAATTCAATCGAAACGACATTTAAAAATAAAGATGAAAAAGCCAAAATCAAGAGCAAACGCGGGCCTACATTGTAAACAATATATCCAATCAGAATCCACAATGCCGGAAGGACGGTCGCCAGATAATATGATGATTTATGCCACGGAAGAAAAGCTACAGGGAAAAGCCCAACAAGAAACCATAGACCCAAAAACCAAACCCTTCCATCACGCAATACTAATCTTTTCTTTAAAATTACATTTATAACGGATAATAAAATTATCGCCACAGAAACAAAAAAACTCGGGAAAATAACCCTAAAAGAGCTTCCCCAGTATTTCATTAGCCTCGGATCTAATGAGAAGCCAGACCCGACAAAATCAACCAGCATCTCCGGCAGTCCCATTCCCCATGCAATATACCAACCCAAAGTGTTAAACAACTTTGCTAAGTTAAAAGAAATCTGATATTGCACCTCAGAATCACTAAATCCAATCACAAAATAATTGAGGAGTAGATAGGTAAATGTAATTACCAACAAAGGCAGGAGACGCAAAAGTCTTTTTCTCTCAATTATTGCCCAGCCCGCCAGTAGGGGAGTCACAACAATCCCCATTTCATGGGACATTAACGCCATGACGGCGGGAATGAAAAATAGATACTTTCTACCGTTCATAAAAAGAATTAATGAGACCAGAGTAAACATAGCAGCCCCTTGAGCTTGTACTCCGCCGGCGATGTAATAAAGGGTTGCCACATTGGCAGCAGAGATTCCATAAAAAAAGGCAGAAAATAAGGAAATTTTCCTCTCTTTAAATATTCTTTCAGCCAGCAAAAACACCAAAAAAATATTAACAAAATGAATCAACATTTGAAGAATTCTAAATGGCAAATGGTTCAGGCCAAAAAAAGAATAATTTACATGATATAGCAACTCGCGGAAAATTGGCCTGTAAAAAGCTATTCCTCGAACCTCGAATGGATAAAACCAAAAAAGTTTCACGAAACCCCAAATAGATCCATCTGTTTTAGCTACAGTAAAGTGAAAAAAATCGTCACCAGTAAAATACACATCAAATATAGATCGAAAAAGAAAGAACACCACGAGATATATAACTATTATCGGAGAAATCCTTTTTGCCATCTATAAAGAAATGAAATTAAAATTATCCAAGAGAAGAGAGAAATTAAATTACCGATAATTCTGACCGGGGTATTATATAACTTGGCATACAACACATGATCACCAGAAGGAATTTGTACATACATCCTTCCCCATTCTTCCGTTTCCGGAATAAATTTAACAATTTCATTGTCATCCAAAAACACTCTCCAGTTGGGGAAATCCATAATATTGATTCTCAATAAAGCATCTTTTTTCACCACCAATTTTACTTTTGCCCAATTAGTTCCTTCAACAATACTTAGAATCGATCCTTCTCCTTTAATAAAATCTACTATTTCTCCTCTCGGAGCTTTTGGTGCTGTCTTTGCAGTATTGGGTAGATAATCATATATTCCCGCTGTTTGTTGTAACTCCCATGCCGCATCAGAAAATTTTTCTTCATCAGTCAACGGTCCTAACTTGCCGTATTCTGGAACAAAATAATTCCAACTGTATAACAACACGAGCATAATCAGTAAAACACCTAATACTTTATTTCTTAACAAGGAAATAATTGACCCCGCGGCAAAACTAAACCCAAATATTACAATTGTTAAAAATCTCCATGGAAATTGCACAAATTTAAGCTGGTTTACTAGCCCCCAAAGCGGGGTGGAGCGGGGATGGGCAATAAACGCGGCAAGCCAACCGACACAAATCAAATAAACAACTGCAATCATTGGGGGAGTCGGTTTTCTACTGCGAACGAAACGAACAAAAAGCAAAACAAGTATAACCAAAGATAATATCCAATGTATCCAACCTACTTGAAAGCTCATCCTATCATCCTGCGTCATCCACACGGACGGACCATACCCCCAAAATCGAGAAAAAAGCAATTGTCCGATACTGGCAAAATGAGCGGTGTATTCATAATATCCGACAATCAAAGTGTCTGTTTGAACCATCCCCTTCTCAAATATTACAGGGAGTGTAAAAAATGCGGCTAGACAGAAGGACCAAACACCTGAAATTACAAGAGAAATCACTCGGGGATAATTTTTGGAATACAAAAGCCAAATCAAACACCATATTGCAAAAAAAGGAGAAAATACTATCACCATGAGATTGTGCGACGTAAACAGTGCGAACCAAGAGAGGGTGAGTGTCACTACCCAAGTCACAACACTCTTTTTATCGGCGAAGAATAATTTATAGCTTGCCAAAAAAATAAGCGGGAACCACATCAATGCCCAAGCTTCATTCATCGCCCCCCGGACATACACGTCAACAGCGTGGTAAGGGGCCCAAACGTAAAATACCGCACTCACTACACCGCCGAAACGTCCAAAAAATTCACGCGCCAAAAAATACATCGTTAATCCAGAAACAACAAAAGACAGGACAAATAAGACCTTTACCGTGTCTACAAACGAATATCCGATCAGCCGTATCCCCTGCCCTACTAAATAGGGGAGGGGGGGATAGAAATTAAAAAGAGGATAACCAAAACCATAACCCATGTCTGGAACCCACCGGCATGGTATTTGCCCGTCTAAAAAACACTTCTCCATCTCAAGCTGTCTCATCATCTGGAGATCGTCGTGCATATTAAAATACCCTGACCCTACCAACCCCTTCCCAGCCAATATCCCAAAGAAGATCACAATAATCAGGGTCCAATAACCACGGCGGGGAGAATATTTCATATTAAATCTTAACATATCTCATTATTCCAATTCGAAGAAATAAAAAGTGTCGTAAGGGCCATGGACAACATATTCTCTCAATCCAAATGGCCTATCAGCCTTTTTATAAGACGAGATAATTTTTAGCCCATATTCCGAAAACTCCTTATCAAAATTTAGGCGAGAGGAGTTAGCAACTAAAAAAGTCCTATTTCCAGCTAATTTTGACTCTTTCAAAGAATCGGGAATCTCAGAAATACTCAATCCTACGCCTACTATTGTGATCTCTCTAATATCATTAAGGTATATCTGCAACCCATCCGGGAGAGTCCCAAAATATCCTTCTGTGCCTACCACGATCTTTTTTTCAGGTTCTCTAATATATTCCATTCGCAAATAGTCGGCAACCTCTTTGATCCCCGTGCCAGCGGTCCATTCCTCCAAGTATCCCGACCGCTCACTCCTCGGGAGCGGGGCTTTCTCAGGATTAAATAAGAGTTTTAAATCATAATGCGTTGATAATCCAATAAATACGACCAATACGATAAATAAGTATTTTTGAAGATTTCCACTAAACACAATAAATGCCGACGAAGCCAAGATCACAAAATAAGGAAGGGTAAAATAAACATATCTTGCCGTAAATACCTTCGCAAATTCGGCTTGGATCAATATCGGAGCAAATCCAATGATCAATAAAAATAAAATTTCTTTAAAATATTTTTTGTAATTTCCAACCACCCCAACTGCTGCAAGCGGGAGAAGTAGATAAGCTCCCATTGTTGTAAGCCACTCAATTGCTCGGTCAAAATGAAAGACGAAAGGATCTCTAAAATTTTCCCAAAGATGACTGAAGGGATAAACATAGTCCCGATTCCTAGCTCCCAATAAATGGAAGTTTGGCCCCAGTCTCAAAATATTAAACATTGCATATCCTATTCCCCAAATAACTACCCAGCCTCCCAATACTTTAATCAATTGAATTGTCTGCTTCCATTTATTTTCTGATATTTTGATGAATATGATTGTTACTGGAATCAATAAGGAAAAAAACATCGCGGGAGATTTTGTGAGAAGTGCTCCCCCAAGAGAAAAACCTGCAAGCATTGCCATGTCCAATCTCACAAACCTCACTGAAAGCAAAGTAAAAATAAATATCCATACTCCAAACATACTAAGCTGTGAATCTACCAAGGCCATCCTGTCAAAAAACACTGCAAACGGCATCACGGCATAAATCAAAGAAGCATACATGCTTGCCTTCGTTGATCTAAAAAGCAAATAAGTCAACACAATAATTCCACTCATTGTTCCAAGGCCAGTAAGAACCGATAAAAATCTGCCTGCAGAGAGAGGGTCCGAGATTAATTTAAACAACAGGATCATTACCCACATAAATAGCGGTTGCTTACCATCAGATAAGGGCAAAAAACGCAGGGTTGGCTCCGCCTGCATTACTTGCGCCCAACGGATATATATAGCCTCATCGGCAAAAACCGGCAAAACTGTCAAGTTATATGCCCGCAACAATAATGCAACCAGAAAAACAATTACGCTCAACAAAATTACCATCTTCTCTTTATTAAAATTTATCATCAAGTCTTATATTTTCCTTGAAAGGCATTAATGCGGACCTTCAATAAATCTCTCAACCCTTCCCAAGAATCCTTTAATGGATTCACTCTCTTTGTTTCCTGATGGCTCCAAGCGACCGGGACTTCAGCGACCTTATACCCTAATTTTCTGGCTATATAAAGCATTTCTAGGTCGAACCCCGCAGTTACTGAGGCACCTTTAATTTGACGTTCCTCTCGAAAAACCTTCATTTTACTAAAAATTTTCTTCGCGGCGCCCACACGAAAAGCCTTAAATCCACACTGAGTATCTTTATACGGTAGACGCAGAACAATTGTCCTAAGAACAGCAAAGCCAAATGCCATAAGTTTCCGAAGAATTGGAGCACCTTTACGACCACTTCTTGAGCCGATAACCCCTTCATACCCTTCATCAAACTTTGGGAAAAATTTTTCTAGCTGATCCAAGGGAGTTGCTTGATCCATGTCAGTAAACAAGATGATCTCACCCGCTGCTGCAAGCATTCCGGCAATTACCGTCCCCCCTTTACCGCGGTGAGGCTCCTTTAAAACCTTAAACCCTCGATGTGATTTTGCAAAAACTTTGGCAAGTTCGGCAGTTTCATCTTTAGATTCATCATCCACGATCAAAACTTCCCAAATATATTCCTGTCTCTTTAAATATCGATAGACTTTCTCCAATACCCCAGCTTTTATGTTTTGCTCTTCATTAAATGCAGGGATTATCACTGAAATTTCTACTTTTTTCATATCAATCAGAAAAACCAAAAAGCGGATCAGTCAAATTAGAATTCTCTCCAGAACAACTCACTACCACCTCTCTCATATTATACTTTTCGTAATCCGGCAAAACTAGCCCAAGTGCGCCAAAACTCTGGTCAATTTTATCCACCATAGAATGAGGGAAAACAATTGTATAAACCGGACTACCGCTTATGGGTTGGTTAACATGCATCCCCTCAAGCCAAAACAAATATCGATACCCCAAATCATAACCAGGTTTTGTGATATATGAAACAGAAACACAAGGGTAGCTGTTATTCGAAGCATCGTTTTTTATAAACGACACCAATGCACGCCTATCTATGTATCCACTCTTATTGATATCGATTTGAAATAACCTATAAATATTTATCGAAAAAAAACCTAACAACATCATTAATCCAAATATTCTTAATATAGGTTTTTCATATAACTTTTCAAGCGCTATGGCTAAGATCAATATCCATACGATCGTCACTCCATTTAGATAATATTCCGAAAGGATTATCGAGTTGGTCGAAAAAAATAAAATATATAAAATTATCCAAGCCCAGATCAATTTCAATATTTTCAAATCGGCCATCTTCTTAAAAGTGATGACCACAAGAAATAACATAACCAATGAAAAGGTGTCTTTCTGAGAGACCGGCACTACAGATCCCCAAATTAAACTCGAAACATTTTTCACAACAAGTTGCATTACCCGATCAAACTTGTCTGCCACCCCTGGAAACTCGGTTCCCCCCCCTCCAACATTGTTCATAGCACTTTTAATTTGCTGAAATCCATTTCTCAGTTCAAAAATTATCAAAGGACTTGCAACAAAAACACCTGCAATGAATCCCTTAAACGCACCAACCAAATCGATTTTTCTCCTAAGAAAAAGTGCATATAAGATAAGTGGAAATGAAACCGCAAGCCCAAGATTAATGTTCCAAATTAGGCCAATTAAAACTCCCAACAACAAAAACCCTCTGCGTTGTTTGCCTAAAAGCAGATGAAGTCCATATAGATACCACACCGTCCATAGCATGGCTGGAGTGGTTGGTACGACCTCTCTATCTGTAAACACTGTATAAAAAGATATTGCGTAGATAAAAGAACCGGCTAACCCTATACTCTTACTTAATATTTTGGAAAATACGAAATATACACTCCATATGGATATAACTCCCAGGATAATAGAAAAATAAACTCCGCCTATCGGATCCATCTTAAATATCAAATAAAAGGGAATTAATAAGTAATAAAAAAATGGTCCAATATAAATTCCTTTTATTGAAGTCTCCTGTCCTACTAATCTCAAATCATGATTAATTAAAACGTCCTTTATGAACCACCCTAATAGATCCTGATCATGAGAATACATGAACAGTTCACGTGATCTATAGGCTCTAAAAAAAAACCCTAGCAACAAAATTGTGAGAATTAAATAATTCTTTTTAATGAATTCTCGTACGTCTTTGAACAAATACCCCTCCATAATTTTCTTCCTCCTCTATTCTACCAATCCCCTCTTGCCGCTTAAGCCATTCGTCCAGTCTCTCTGGGTGCGGAGGATCAGCCTCATAAATCGTATATAGTAAGTCAACATTGCTTTGAACAAGCTCTGAATCTATTCCCTGAAACCTTGATGTTGTGGGATACCATTTAAATAAATAGTCGTAAGCATAAGGAATTACCGGGGGCACGTAGACATCGACATTAAATTTTCGGTCACCTGCGTCCCTATATACCCACTCGACTGCCCACTTCGAGTTACCGAAGCCAACACTATTCTTTCCATCTAGTTGATCCGAAATTCTCGACTTGGTTACGTGATAATTCAAATTAATAAACACATAAAGAAAATAAATGACAAACACTTTCCCCGGGACACTATTCCACATTTTGCCTAAAATAATTGAGAACAATAGGATAAAAATTAAGTAGTAGCCAGTGAGATAATAATCATAAATATTCCCAAAATTTCCTTGGAAAAACATTAGTCCAATAATTGGTGAAGACAATAATAAGAAAATAATTTTTATTTTGTCGTTTTTTATTAATTTTGGCAGCCAAAATAAAAATGTTAACCCAACTAGGCCTAATATCCTAAGCTCCCTTGCCCTTCTCCAATGAAAAATTTTATTAGTAGAAACATCATAAAAAAAATTAATCCTTTCCCGTACCACATCCCAGAAGGTAGCTTTAAAACTGCCTTCTTCAAACATAAATTTTCTCAAGTTATTACTAAGAATTCCCTGATGTCTAATATCAAAAAGTGCTAAAGGTAACACTGTGACTAAAAATACCAAAACTGACAAAACAAGTCCTTTTTTTTCAGGCAAATTCTTTCTTTGCCATATTAAAAATACTCCAAGTGCCGGGAAATAAAAAAATTCCCCTGAAGACCCAAAATGAAAAAGTGACAAGCCTGCAACAAAAGAAATTCCTACCCACGCCAATCTTTTACCTTCAAGCACCCGAAACATGAGCCAAACCAAAATCATGCTAAGTACAAGCATCGGTGTAGGATTACTAAGCCACCTTGAAGCTGTCACAATATAAAATGAGAAAGCTGCGATCGTTGCAGCCAATAACCCAGTTATTCTGTTCTGGATCTCAGCGCCTAGAATAAACAGTATTAATATCGCCAAAATTGTAGTGAAGCTTAAAAACATTGACGGCCAGACTGGATCGCCTTTACCTAATAAATAAAGAGGGGTGATTAGATAATAATATCCTGGCCCACGGAATATACCTGCTATTCCAGTAGTTGGTCCGATTAAAAACGGCTTTCCGTTGTGCAGTAAATCCCAAATCACAAGCGCATCTCTTCCTTGGTCAAAATAAAATCCCAATGAGGTTCCAATATTATAAACCCTCAAATAAAACCCCCAACTCAATACTATAAACAATAGAGAATAAACAATTTTATGCTTTGGAATCTCTCTCTTTAATTCATTAAAGTGCTCCTTCATTGAGAGTGGATTAATTTAAATATTGTAGTTCCCCACACATTCCACTCTTGGTCAATTTTACTCCAACCAAAATTGGCTACCTCAGCCCTAGGACTATGGGTGGGATCACACTTTTCTTTTTCCATTTCACAAACCACAAAAAGCTGCTCAGTGATTGTATTTTCAGTATTTATAGGGTCAATATCAGTAAATCCTTTACCGGTCATAAAAAACTCATAGCCATCATCATAATTCCTTTCTGCGATCACCGCAAAATTAAATGGCTCTCCCCGGGATTCCTCAATAATTTTTTCAGATAAAGCTTTAGTTCTTTGAAGCTGTTTATTAGGAGCATACTTAAGCGGATTTTCCTTTAAACTAAAAATAGTCAATAAAACAAATGCAGTAAACACAATCCACCGCCCTCTTGTCGCTGAATAAGACAGTATCTTTTGAGAAATACCTGCGAAAAGTAAAAATGGGGCGGGGAAAAAGAAACCAAAATAATGGTCATAAATATGCTGCTTATAAACCCCCAGTCCAATCAACGCCATCCCAAGCCAAACAAATAAAAGAAAAAAAGCACTTTTTTCCTTATTTGTTAGTTTAATTTTTCTCAAAACGAAAACCGATCCCCCTATAAGCCCAAGCGCAGTCCAAGTCCCCATTAGCACATTCCTACCGGCGAGAAGTCTTGTATTAATTTCCTGCCATAAAGGCCACATATTAGGAAGTGCCTTCCAAGGCTTTACAGATATGGTGGTTTGGCGTTCAAAAAAAAATACCTTCATAGCTGCAAAATTCCGCCATCCATGGCGAGCATCAAAAATAACAATCGGGGACATAAGAAATAAAAATATAATCAGACCTAAAATTGTTTTATTTCTAAAATTATCAATTTCTAATCTTCTAGCTTCTAAAAATGTTAATAACCAAAAAAATCCTAAGACGGGAACTAAAACTAGCCCCAAATAATGAGATTGTAGTACAAAAGCGTAGGAAACCCCTAAAACTAATAACCACTTGTATTTGTTATCCTGCCATACTTTCCAAATTGAATATATTGCGGCCAAAGCGAAAAAAGGCATAATATTTGGATTCCATGATGACCTTGAAAAAATGGTTACAGTTGGTGCAATCGCATATAAAAATGCCGCCGTTAACGCACCTGTAGATATTTGCCCGCTTTGGGGGGGGAACCACTCCCGTGCCACCAACCATACAAAACCGATCGTAGCTACCCCAAACATTGCCACCATCACAGCAGGGCCAACAGGAGAAAGGAAAAAAATTAATAACGCTGGAGCCATCAAATAATAATAAAGTGGACCAAGGTACATGTTCCCGATTGACGTCCCCGGACCAACAAGCATTAGATCTCCTTTGGTAATAAATCTTCTGACAATCAAAACATCTCTCCCTTCATCCCCTAAAAAGGTCATATATTCATTAATACGATATAACCTTAAAAAGGCGCCAATAACTAAAACTAAAACCAATATCTTTAACGAAGTTTTTTCCATAAACGTGCTAAATCTAAAAAACTTTTGATTATTACATCCAAACCAGCACCTGTCGCAGACCCTTCTTTGCGAGCATAGTGCGTCACTCCAATCTCAACGATCTTAAAATTATTTTTTTTAGCCTTTATCAGAAATTCACTACTAATAAATGCTCCGCGTTCGCTCTCAAGTTTAGGGATAGTGTCGACGACCTCC
Organism: Candidatus Woesebacteria bacterium GW2011_GWC1_42_9; assembly: GCA_000995185.1. Lineage (GTDB taxonomy): Bacteria > Patescibacteriota > Microgenomatia > UBA8517 > UBA8517 > GWC1-42-9. The sequence goes on along the minus strand of LCET01000001.1, from coordinate 18,564 downwards.
TTACTGATAAGTTTAAATGCACAATCAATATCCCGAACTCTCAAACCAAAAAGCAAAAAAACGATCAATTGCCAAACTTGTGAGTTTATCTTTCTGATCCCCGAGACCTTACGATTCTTATAAAATCCTATGACTAAATCTGCTCCTGTGTTTTTTTGGGTATGGATAAACTTGGTAATTTCCGAAAAGTCGAATTGTCCATCGGAATCTGTAAAAGCAATCCAATGGTAACGAGCCCCATAAAGTCCGCTCTTTACCGCCGCTCCGTACCCCCGATTTTTTTTGTGAGTGATTACATGAATATTTTTATTGCTTCTAGCAAGCTTTCTAGAAACCTTTTCAGTACCGTCTTTTGAGCCATCATTTACAATAATCACTTCCCATTTTTTTGCAACCTTTGGAAGGATATTAACAGCCTCACGAACAGTTTTTGTGATATTTGCTTCTTCATTATAGGCTGGAAAAAACACAGACAAAGCATCTATTCTCATGGACAAAGTCTAGCACAAATTAAACTAGCTGTGCTAACATTGTGTAACACTAACTATGAAGAACTTTTCAAAAGTTTTTGCCCTTACGGTCCTTCCGGTCTTAGTTGTATGGGCACCATTTTATCTACATATCAAAGAATTTTGGAGCATACCTATCCCCACAGATGGGATGCAAACTATCGCTTCAAATTATGATGGACCTTTGTATATAGTGATTGCAAAGAGTTTCTACAACATTGAATATATTGCAAATAACTTCGCTTTCCCTCTCCCCTTGGAATATTATGCCGCACATTTTCCATTATTCCCTGTGATCATTAGCGCACTGTCAATCATATTTGGGCATCCTTGGGGGATGCTAGTTGCCACTCTTCTCGGATCTTTTATCACGCTCTACTACTTTTTTAAACTCTCTAAACAATTTTTAAGTCCTGATGACGCCTGGTGGTTAACTACAGTGTTTGCCGTATTCCCCGCCAGATGGCTGATAGTGCGGTCTGTTGGCTCTCCAGAGCCACTTTTTGTCGGTGGTATTATCGCATCTATCTTTTACTTCAGAAAGAAAAAATACTGGCATGCTGGGATCTGGGGCGCGGTTGCCCAACTAACAAAGTCTCCCGGAATATTACTTTTTGTGGCATATATAATCGTTACTTATTACCCAAAACTTAAAATAATTGCGGCCGGGAATTTTAAACGCAGCCAATTATTCAAATTAAAACCATTACCAATCCTATTGATTCCACTATCACTTGCGGTAATTTTCTGGCTATACAGTGTGCGCTTTGGCAGTTTCTTTGCATACTTTAACTCGGGCGATAACATTCATTTGTTTTTCCCTCCTTTTCAAATTTTTGACTATAGCCAACCCTGGGTTGATACACATTGGCTTGAAGAAATTATTTTTATATACATCTTTGGGGCAATGGGGACATTTAAACTATTCAAAGAAGACGACAAAACGCTCGCTTGGTTCACGGCAATATTTTTTACAACAATATTGTTTGTCTCACACCGCGATATTCTCCGATACTCTCTCCCAATCGTACCATTTATACTAATTGCTTATCGAAATATTTTAGTAAGCCGTGAATTTAAATTCACTTTAGCGATAATTATAATTCCGATTTATTTATACTCCTTGGCATTTATTGCCAACAACGTCATGCCAATTGCCGATTGGACCCCGCTTTTGTAAACTAGCCCCTCGCTTCAACAAAGGCTAAAAGCTTTTCATTAATACGTGAAGATGAAATTCGTGGCTCATATAAATGGTTTTTACTACCAAGATATTCCCCATACCCTCGCAAAATTTCAACAACTCCCTCGCGCAAGTTACGGTCTCCCTCCAAAGCCTCCAAAGGAACAAATGCATGATTAGCCACTTTATGGCTCGAGCAAATAGACAAGTTGCACAATTTATCCGGCAACATTAATCGAAATACCATTACGCGCACGTCAGTAATATCTAGAAACATAAAAGGCTCTTTGTCGACAACTACTTGCTTTACAAACTCTCCATTTCTCCCCATCTTTCCATTAATTGCCAATTCTTTTGAAAACTCCTGCTGAAGAACCCTTAAAACTGAATCTTCTCGATCTTCTTTTTTCTTCGCATAGCCCATAAGGAGAGTCGTTTGGCTATTTTTAAGCTCCTTCCCGCACAGAACCATCTCAGGATTACCTTCCGGCGTTATCACAAGCGCCACTCCAGAGCGCCTTACTGCTTTTGTCTCAATACTCTTGTAAATTCTATGAAGTGTTTGCACGCTTGTCCTGAAAGTGTGCGGCATCTTTTCGTAATAGAGCTTTTCAAGCGGGATATGCGGATCAATTGCTTTTTCAGCAAAAAAATTAATTACTTCTGCCATACTCGCATGCCGGCCGGCGGCTTTAATTATCCCGCGCTTTTTAATTACCCTATGAAGCTGGGCCTGGGAAATAGGAAGCGAGTTATTGTGTGCCTTAATCATCTCATCAACCGATCCATATTGAAAATATAGGTCTAAAAACCATTCATCACTGTACCGGGGATATTCAGAAGCTCGCTCTTTAATCACGATTTTTATAGTCTACCATGAACTATTTAATATTCCCACCAATATGAGAGTTTTTGAAAGTTGTAAGTAGGTAGAATAACTCCTATGCCAAAAGAAATAGATTTTAATGCTTACAGAGGAAAATTAAGGTTATACCGTCTCGAGGGTGTTAGATATCCTGATGGGTCAGTCTCTCTCCAAGACAGACCTTTCTCACGAAACGGACATTCCAAAAACGGTCACTCTGAAAACGGCAACAGGGTAGAAATTATCTACAAAGCTCCGGAGACAGCTCCCGCTCCAGCTACTGATTAATGTATACTTTGTTTATGAAGCGGTCAGTAAAAAAAGGATTAGGCTTTGGCTTAACTAGCGGGGTCATCACCACTCTCGGTCTCCTAATAGGGCTAAATGCCAGCACACATTCAAAAGCCGTAGTAATTAGCGGGGTACTTGTAATTGCCGTCGCGGACTCCTTGTCTGATGCCCTTGGAATTCATGCTTCAGAGGAAACCGAAAATTCACGTTCACACAATGAAATTTGGATGTCGACCTTATCGACTTTTGTGTCTAAGGGTGTATTCTCACTATCATTCATAACCCCGATATTATTTCTTCCCCTATCTCAAGCCATTATTGTATGCACAATCTGGGGAATCGCTTTAATTATTATCCTAAATTACTATCTTGCTAAAAATAGAAAAACTAACCCACTCACGGCACTCATTGAACATGTATTTATAGCCATCATCGTAATAATCCTTTCACACCTGATTGGATCCTACGTCCGATCTATTTTTTGAAGAATCTAGGCAGTTTCCAGCTTCGCCAGATGACAAGATTATACATAAGATAATTATAAGGAAGTATCAAAAAGACAACTATAAAGGGAAGTAATATTTGCCTATATCTCGGTCCAAAAGCGTTTACTCCCAAGGTCCCTACTACCGTTTGAATAACCAAGGCGCCAGTAGAAGTCAAATTAAACTGGACAAACTTATTTATTAGTCTAATAAACCCTGTAATTTTTTCTGCCTTAAAAGTCCAAATATTATTCAGAGTGAAATTACTAATGATGGCCAGCTCCGTGGCTACAGCCCAAATCATCCATTCCGCCCAGCCAAGTCTAGCAAAGAAATAAATTCCTAGAGCATTAACTATATAACCAATAAAGCCCACTGTCCCAAATTTAAAGAATTTTTGTTTGTCTTTAATCCCTAGAATGATCGCAACTTTGAAGGTAGAAATCATCTCTTTTGTGCTAAATTTTGAAGCTTCTTCGACACGGGGGCGAAATTCTAATGGAACTTCCACAACTTTTTTAGCGCTTTTAACACTCTGATATAAAAGATCTACTTTATAAGCAAATCGGGATGGCTCCATCAATTTGTCCAAATCAATTTTATCTAGCACCCCTTCCACCCGGGTCAATCGAAACCCCGTCGTCAGATCGTGAAGTCTCGGCTTAAGTAGCACTACTCTAATAAATAGATTCCCAAAAAAACTTACCGCCCGTCTAAAAACCGGCCACTCTTTAGGGACCGAACCCCCTGGAATATAGCGAGAACCAATCGCGTAATCCGCCCCATCTAAAAATGATTGAACCATCGGTGCCACAAACTCCGGCGGGTGCTGTCCATCTGCATCCATCTCCATCACTGCATCAGCATGAAGGGTCTTCACCGCATACTTCATCCCCCGGATATACGCCCACCCCAAACCTCGTTTCTCGTCTTCTAAAATATGAATATTCTTCCGTGATTTTATCGCCTGCCTTACGATATCCCCGGTGCCATCATCTTTACCTTTAGATAAATCGTTCACCACAAGAAGATGCATCTGAGCATTTTTTATCTTTGGAAACTCCTTATCAACAAGCTTCTCGATCATGCCGCCGATATTTTTTGCCTCATTAAATGTCGGCATTATCACCACGACTTTGTTCATATATTAATTCTATACTTTTTTAATCTTATTCGAAATGCCAATTTGGCATATTCTAAACAATCCGTTAAGTATGACTTAATATATTTTCTATTGAATGATACTTTTGATTCTCCCTTTTTTCTGAAAGTGTAAATTGCAGGAATTTCATAGAATTTATCTGTAATTTCGGAATAAAGAGCAATTGTGTAGAAAAAAAAGGCAAACCCGCGGACTCTAAGTTTCTTCCAATTAATTTGGTCCATCACGCCCTTCACACGGACCGCCCGAAATGCGCCATTTTTGTCATACACTACTCTCACTCCCGCCACCCATCTGCCAAAAAAAGTATTCGCAATCCAGTGATTAACTCTACGGGTAAGTGTCCACCCTTCTGTTTTTCCTACTCCCACATGCCGTGAGCCAACCACCACATCCACACTCTCCTCTATCTTTTCAATCATATCCGGCAAATGCTTGAAATCAAAAGCAAAATCAGCTTCATTGGAGATGACCACATCAGCTTTAAGTTTATTGATCGCGTATAAATACCCCCTTATCATGGCCTTTCCGAGCCCTGCCTTTTTACCGGATAAGAGAAAAAGACTTTTATTAGCTTTCATTAGATCACTCACTATTTTTCCAGTGCCATCCGGGGATTTATCATCAACTATCAAGAGCAAAAACAAATGCTTTTTAATTTTTTTAATATTCCGGTAAACATCCTTAATTAAGAGAGCAATATTTGGAGCCTCATTATAAGTCGGGATGAGTATAACAATCCTCATCTATTTATCCACCTTGTTAAATTAAGGAAATAAACACTCAGGACCAGTGACAGAGTTACAAAGAAAATAAAAGGAATAAGTATTAGAACTATCGCCTTTCTTTTCGATAAATTATGAGCGCTGACAATTCCAAGATACATCAAATACCAGCCGAAAAACACGGAAATAAAACCCAAAATTGGGATCCAAGATAACAAAAATGAAGGGGTCTTTGAGTATACGTAAACCTGAAAAGTCTTTGTGTAATCCCCTTTGCCGCGAAACAATCTAATCCATAAATGAAGTATCCCTGCACTGATAAACACAGAGATCAAGGCAATAAAAAAACTTAAGACCACAAAAGTTATCATCTCTCTGGGAGATGCATTGTAGTAGCTTTCTCCCCAACCCAATGGAACAATTACAAATATATTAAATAACAATAAAATTGTTGCGACCAAACGCAATAACACAAAATAACCAAAAGCCTCTTTGATTCCTTTTTCTTGAGAAATATCTTTCCCAAAACTTCTCGGAGAAAAAAGAATCCTTTTAGCCTTCTGAATTGATCCACTAATATCTACAGTCAAGTACATATAGTTAATAATATCAAAATTACGATATAATGCCTATTATCACTAAGATGAAAATTGACATTCTCACTCTTTTTCCAAAAATGTTTGACGGTCCGTTTAACGAATCTATCATTGGTCGTGCCGTCGGAAAGAGCCTGGTCCAAGTTAAAATACATGACTTGCGCGATTGGGCAACTGATAAACATAAAAGTGTTGATGATAAGCCCTATGGAGGAGGAGCAGGAATGATCATGCGCGTTGATATCATTGATGCGGCAGTAAATAAACTCCGGACTCCAAATTCCAAAATAATTTTACTCGATGCCGGGGGAGAAGTTTTCAATCAACAAAAATCCAGAAAATTAAGTAAACTTAATCACTTAATTCTAATTGCCGGTCACTATGAGGGGGTTGACCACCGCGTGCATGAACATCTTGCTGATGAAGTAATTTCAATAGGTAACTATGTCTTGACCGGGGGGGAGCTCCCTGCAATGGTCATTGCCGACACAATAGTCCGCCTTATCCCGGGAGTCATAGACCCAGAATCACTTAAAGAGGAATCATTTTCGCCAAAAATTAGCACAGAATATCCTCAATATACACGCCCGGAGAAGTTTAATAACTGGGAAGTACCCAAAGTACTTCTCTCTGGAAATCATACAGAAATTGAGAAGTGGAAGAAAAATAATTAAATGGCAGAGAGAGATTTTAGTGTTGATCCCAAATATTTGTCAAGATTTGCTCATGCTCTGCATTGTGAAAAACCTAATTGCCCCGGGCTTGTCTTGACACAATCCAAAGATAATGAAAGATTAACCTGTCCAAACTTGGATTGTAGATTAAGAATTGATATCACCCAAGACACTTCTGTAAAAGTAATAATTGAGGAACGTCACGATACTCCCCAAAAATAAATTCGGTTAAGAAAATTAAGTGTGTTTGTCTGCAACTGAAGACGCTCCCCAAGCTTGAGGCTTAGTTTTGGCAGTAAACCCATTACCATTTACCATCCCCACAACCTCTTTAATCATGTCCCGGGTCTTCCCTAGTGGGCCAACGTCAATATGGATTTCAAGGTCGTACTTTGCTGAAGTGATTGCGTTTCTTAATGAAGGGACTAATTCCTGGGCACAATCAAGAGAAATTTGAGTTTCTTTGTATATTTTATCTCTCAAAACCGGAGTTTTTTCACTAAAAGCTTTTCTCCAAAAGTACCGAGCACCTTTTCCTTGTCTGTGGATCACAATCGCCGTGATATAAATACACTCATGCCTGTCATTGACCCTTCTTGATTGCGAATCTGTGCCAATAACTAAACGATAAAAGCTATCAGGTTCATCCTCAACAAAGTCCGCGATCTCTTGGATCATTTTACCCACACTCACCACGCCCTCCGAGGGGTTATTGAAACCAAGAATTCCGTTTTTCCCATTTTTCATGGGTACATTATACCACTTTCAGACGGGCTAAATAAAATAATATGGGATATAAATAATCAACTTTGAAGCACCAAAGAAAGTATAATCCCAAGCCCAATAAGTGAAATTCCTAAGTATTCAAGCACTACTTTCCAGTGCAAATCATGATGCAAATAATGGTGAATTATGCCCCAAGATACATAAGAAGCCCCGATTGCAATAGTGATACTAATCTGAAAAATACGATCGTAAGAAAATATCCAAAAACCAGCGACACCAAATACAAAAATCCCTATAAGGGGCAAATAGTGAGGCAAGTGACGAGATAGCTTCTTCATAAACATAGTTTGCAAGCTTCGCTTATAAGATTTGTCCGGCCCTAATTATCAATATAATTGCCAAAACCATGCCCATAAACGAAATATGAGCGAAGGCACGTCCTGCTACGCGAGTTACCTGATTTCTGGTTACTATATATCCATCTACAACCAGCGCAGAAATAAGCATCACGGCTAATATCATCGAAAATACTTTCGTAACAAAGAGCGGCGACACTCGACCAGAGCCCGAAGTGTCTGCTCCGGTAACAATTGCTTCCCTTGAGAAGCTTGGAAGCGATGCCATCTTTGCCGAAGACGGTGTGGGCTTAGGTAAAGGGGCAGTTGGGGTCCTTGCGGAAGCCACGGGAACAGAAGGGGAACTTGCCATCTTTGTACCAAAAAGTTGAACTATGATCGTTGTATCTACCCCATTTAAATCACCCTCTACCACAGCTACTCCAATTTCTTGATATCGATCGGAAAGCATATTGTCGCGGTGCGTGGGTGAAGCCATCCACGCTTCTATTGCCGAATTTGGGCTCGAAAAGTCACGGGCCAAATTCTCCCCGGCATATTTGTATTGATATCCAACTGACTTAAAAAACTCCCAAGGCTCCACTCCACTTGGTGAAATATGTGCCCAATAATCATGCTCTAGCATATCGTTCCCCTTCTCCTGTGCAGCTTGTGACAAGACCTCGCTGTACTGAAGCGTATTAAGCCCTTCCCCTGCCCGCTTTGCATTTGTCAGACTTATCACTTCTTGAGGCGAAATATTAGCCGCATATCCCAAAATTTTTACGCCCGGAGATGAAGCCAGATAAAGTAAACTCTGGAACAATACCACTGTGGTTAGTAATATCGCAAGCCAAGCATTGTGAAGAATCCGAGCTTTGTGATTATTAGATTCCTGCGGATAAAAAAAGTGGGTTAAAGTTAGGGCAAGTCTCATTCATCTATAATATCATCGAACCTTTACATATAAAATATGTGCTGATAAACTCTCTAGATCGATAAGCAAAAGGAGCAGTAAATGCTTAGCACTGAGTTAGTCGAAGAGTGGAGAAAGTGGACTATCCAAGACCGAGAAGAGTTCCTAAGAGTCTTTCTTGGTCTCACTACCCATGTCGGATGGATAAAAGGATTCGCGGATCAAGCTGAGGTCGACAAATTCATAGACACCTATAAATTCGTCGATAACTTACTTGTCTGCGCATCGGCTCTTATAGCTTACTCAAGAAAACCCTGACCCACCCGTCAGGGTTTTTCATTTCACTTCCAATTCACTAACACCCACAAACGAAACCCCCTCAATAGTCTTGCCAGGTAAGATAATTTCTGTGTCACCCTCACCAACTCCTAATAATTCGTTCTCAAAGAAACATCGCATATCAAGAAGCCCATCTCTATTTAAATCTCTACTTTTCAAACAAAATTTTAAACTATCCTCGTGTCCCGTCTTTCCTAATCTTAGACTTTGATTATCTATCTTTGTGGCATCGAAAACAGACGAAGAAAAAATTGCCAAATCGACCAACGACTTACTATGTGAAACAAGTAAATTAATAGATTTATATGGGCGAGCATCAATATCAATTATTTGCCTTAAACTAATGACATCGGAGGGGTCGTATTGAAATTTCGTCCCCTTATTACATAGATAATTATTAATTTGAAATTCAGAGTCTGCATTAATATTTGAAGAATAAACTGTAAGACTACAATCTTCATTACTTGAGATAACATCAAGTATGTATTTACCTTTTTCAGGAGTATATATATTTAGTGAATTAACACCGTTTCCCGTCGTATCATAGCTCTCATCAAAAAAATACTCAGAATTGGGAATATTTTCCAATATTAAGCCATCCTTATATCCAGTTTGCTCTCCATTAGATCCAGTTATTAGTAATTGAACCGAAGAGGGAGCAACAAATTCCAAACTACTGAAGTCAGAGTGCGTTTCAATGTAATGCACCATACTATTAGATTGGTGGGGAGAATAATTATAGTCGGCCAAAGTCTTACTGCCACTTACTGGATCCGGATTAACTGGATCATTAATTATGACATCTTCACCGACATATCCCTTTGCCACTACCCAATGAATCCCACCATCTGCTCGCGTTACTTTCAATATCACAGGGATATTATTATTAATGTATGACTTCAGTGAATTAAAGTCATAATTTTCAATAACTGGCTGATCAAGTTTCGCTTGATTACTGTATAGTCTATTTGCTAACGCAGTGTAATCATCCACTCTTCCCCAATGAAAGTTCCCATAGGAATAGCCCCAACTGCTGTACAGATTGCCAGTCCCCTGCCTATTTTTACTAAAATACTCATTCACGCTTTCCGGATTAATCAGACTTCCGTCTGGTCCATGATTGATTCCATAATAGGCCATAATCATGTTTGCAGAAGTCAGCGCACACCCACACTGAGCGATAGTCGTCCCGCAACCAAGAGTTTGAAGATCCGCAGAATCATAGATAAAATTTTCCCAAACCGGGACATTATTATAAAAAGGATCTAATCCTTGTTTAATTGAAGGAACATTTAACACAACCTCATCCTCTCCACTCTCCTTGCACCCCATAGCAAACAAATTGAGAAAGTATTTCTGGTTATCATTATCCCCAAATACTGTATTTATATAAAGCGGTCCACCAGTCACAGAAAGATACCCTTTTCCGAACTGTCCTTCCGCCAAAATATACTCAGAAGTGTTATACCCAATTGCTATCCCCGTCAGGCTAAAAAGCTGGAGATTCCTAAACGATTCGTGCTTAAGGGATCCTACTACACCAAATGGACCATTCGTCAACGGAGTCGTGTTCGCCGGATCAGAAGATTGCACACCAGGACCAGGAAAACTTGCAATCTCGCTAAGCCTATCATTAATACCCAGCTCTTCAAACAACAAATTATATTCTGGACCTATAATTTTCATACCACCCATTCCACTAATATACACAACACCCCCTGCTTGAATGTATTTCGCTAATTCATGCGCTTCAGTCAGAGTTAAATTCCGATCCTCACTTATCCCACCGAAAAACACATCTATTCTAGGATTTCCATTTGAGTCAACTAACGACCCAGGTAAAATATCTAACAAGAACGGCTCAAATTTAATTGGACAAGAGACGACACCGCTTACTCCAAAGTTATTAGAATTCCTCAGTTTTCCATATAAAATATCTGAGTAATGATGAGAGGGAGGAAGTCCTCCAGTAATACTAACTAAGGCAAACCGATTTCTTGGGTATTTAAATCCTGAAACTGCAATTCCCTCAGCCGCGCTTAGATCACCTGATGACAACACCACAAGAAAAAGACAAAAAAATATTAAAAATAATAACTTTTTCATATTACCTATCAACACAGAAAAGAGAGAAGACCACACCAGAAGGTTATGGATAATCTCTCCTCTCTTTCTGTTATCTCGTTACCGATATTGTCGCGTTAAGCTCGGCATTAGGCGCCGCAGCCGTAACTCGACTGCTACTTACAAATATCGTATAACCCGTGTCTGTTGCATCCCCTACTGAAGGGTCCACTGGCATCATCCCCCGACCGTATTTGTTCCGACACACGTCGCCGAAGTTGGGAAATTGCTCGTGGTATCATCTCCATCAGTATCAGGTAAATTCCCGTTATGTTCACTAGCAAACTGATACACAGCATTAGTCATAGAGATCAACGCGCTCTGACGATCAGTATTTCTTGCCTGGGCGAATTGACGACCAGGGTTAACTGCTACCAACACAACCGCAGCCAAAATACCAATAATACCAATAACCACCAAAAGCTCGATTAATGTAAAACCTCCTTCTTTATCTCCTCTTCTTATCATAATCTCAATTCACCCCCCTTCATAAAAATCATATCTATATTATTTGTACAGCGATCGCTCACTTCACGTCAAGCGGCACTACTTTTTTATTTGTAACCATCTGGTACGCGCTATCTAATGTATCCAAATCAATCCGCGGCGTAGAAGCCTCGAGTAGCTCGCGATCAATTTGTCCCGCTTGTGTAAATGCACTAAATATTGTCCGAAGGGTAAAAATTGCAAAAATTGAGGTAATTAACAGCAACCCCCCAAAAACGTAATAAAATCTATCAATATTTTTTAGATCACTAATCATAACTTTGTTTCGCTATTTAGGTACAAAAACGCTCCATAACTAAAGATGTAATCTCCTTCCGGTTGTTTCGTAAGCTCAATGTCTATCGGGCGAAGTAAGTACGGCAATTTCTCAATCTCCAAGATAGAACTATTAATCTGCCCCATATCCCCCTGAAATTTAATTAGTATCGGAATACCTTGATTGCCCGATTTATCATCCACAGCCGAGTTGGTTAAAAACGAAAATTCAACGACCAATCCTTGCTCCCTTAATTCATCAATGGAAGTGACAAACTGAATTAGTGCGGTATCGTCCGCAAACAATTGTTGGAGCCGTGATATCTTTGACTGATTATTTTCAATATCGGCTTTCTGCACTAAATAGTCACTCTGACTTTCTCGGACCACTTGCTCGCTTCGTAGGCTATTAATTTCTGATGAAATAACTGGCAATTTCACGATCAAATATAAACTGACCACAACAAGTACTGCATTGATTATGTTAATCACTATCACTTTTGTATCTAACTTCATAACTGTAATTTAGGAACCTCTTTTTCATTTGTTTGCTGGCCTATAAAAATATGAAACTCGATATCAGACTCCCCTAAAATACTTGAAATAGGGATTTCGGCCGAAGCAAATTCTTCCTGAGACTCTAAGCTTTGTTTAAATTCAACTAATATATTTCTGTTTGTGGCTATCCCTGATATGTCTATTTCCCCTTTTTCTAAATTAATTTTATAGTTAGTTATTTCAATCCCCCGGGGGGCAAGGGCGGAAATTTTATTAATTGACTCTTGCGGAGATTTAACGTCGCTATAAATCCCGGTCACTCTGTTCATAAGCGCGTTTATAGATTGCACTTCTTGGGTTACCTTTTCTGCGTCCTCGCTCAAGCTGCTTCCTACTGTTTGGGTAATCTTTTGTTTTTGTTGGGACAAAAGGATATAGCTCACAACAATTCCCAAAAAACAGGCCCAAATCATCGCAGATAAGCTTAAACTTAAAGTCCACAATCTCACATCCCTCAGCTCTTTACTGTAGTGCCTCGCCCAGTCCTCTGGCAGTAAATTTACAGTTGCCGCACTCGCTGGCTCCGCTGGATCCTTTAATTGTAGAGATATGGCAATCAGATACGCCTGAACATCTTGAGGACTAAGCCCGCTTAGTTTTATCGTAAATTGTTGGACTGGAATCCTGAGATTAGTTTGCAGATTATTTAAAAATTCCTGTGCTAGGCCAACCCCGCCAACGAATACTTTTTTAATCCCTAGCCCTTGATAATGATTTGCAATCCTGACGGCTGTTCCAACTATTTCTGCTTGTGAAATCGAAGGGACTACTGAAGTTGCTAAGATTGATTCCCCTTTCGAGACAACAACAATGCTTTCATCAGAATTTACATAAACCAAAATCTTGGGGTCTGGGTCATCCTTTGTCAAACGTACTAAAGAAAGAGAAGGAGTCTCGACAACCAAAGGCATCAATCCCGCTTGACTTACTGCCTTTACAAATCCTGCCAAAATGTCCTTCCTAATAGCAGCAGCCAATATCTGATATTCTTCTTTACTCTCGCCAATTATTCGCCAATCAAGAACCATGTCAGCTTGAGAGGCGGGAAGAAAATCTTGCGATTGCCAACGAACCGCTTCGTCGAGCTCTTTTGGATCAAGCTTCGGTAAACTTAAAGACTTTGTATAAGTTGAAAACTCAGGTACGACTATTCCGACCATTCTTCCGCCCCATTTATTTTGAGACCAAGCCCTTTTTATTAGCTCTGTCAAAATATCTAGCCTTTTAACTTGATACCCTATGATTACGTCTCTCGGAATCGGGACGGAAACATATTTATTAACTACTCCACTGCCACGATCAAGCTTTAATATCTGAAGTTTTCCCGGAGAAAAAACTAATGAAATAAAAGACTTTTTAAACATAGGCAGAACTCTTAACTCATTATACAATAAACTAACATGCCCTCTTCTCGCGGCCAAATTTATATTGGTACAATCATCGCTCTTGGCATTTTTTTTATCCTCAGCCAAGCCGTAGTTACCCTAGTGCTTTCCGCCTATGACCTCGTCAGCTACTCCCGAGCTAGAATTACAGCACGCCACCTTGCCTCAGAAAGAATGGAAAGCGTCAGAAATTTATCATATCTAGATGTGGGTACCCAAGGAGGGATACCAAGCGGAAGCCTTCCTCAAGAGGAAGATGTTAATAAAAATGGGCTAAATTATCACGTTCAAACTAGCATTATCTACATTGACGACCCCTTTGACGGTTCTTCACCAATAGATCTATCTCCTGAAGATTACAAGAGGGTAAGAATTGATGTGTCCTGGGGAGGTATCGCCGCCTCTAAAGGGAACTCGATTACGTTAATCACCGACGCTTCCCCGAAAGGCCCCGGGTACTCCTCTGGAGGAGGGGTACTGGCTATCACGGTGGTTAATGCTAATGCCTACCCTGTCGCCCAAGCCAAAGTGACTATTGTCGCCCAAACAACTCCAGAGATAAATTTAACTTCGTACACAAACGACAGTGGGCAGGTAATCCTTCCCGGAACACCAACATGCAATAATTGTTACCAAATTACGGTGACAAAAGAAGACTTTAGTACCGAGCGCACTTATTCAAATCTAGAAGTAGCAAACCCCACTAAGCCTCATGTGAGCGTCTATGAAGGATTTGTTTCAGAAATAAGTTTTGTAATCGATGAGCTGGGTACGTTAAATATATCAACATTAAATTCAAGAGATAACAATTTCGCACCTCTCGGAGATCAAACAATAAGGCTTCTTGGCAGTAAAATTATCGGTACGGACGAAACTGATTTACCAGTCCCTAAATATGACCAAGAGTTAACCACTAACGGATCAGGAAATCTTGAAATTAATGATTTTGAGTGGGATAATTATCAGGTTTTACTTCCAGAATCTTTGAGCCGCACCATCTCCGGGACTAATCCGCTCTCGCCTTTCTCGATGTTGCCAAATTCATCTCTTAATCTCCTGATTTCTCTTGCACCCAATTCACCTAGTACTTATCTCGCATCTTTTACAGATTCCTCCCTTAACCCTCAAGCAACAGTTTCGGCCACTCTAAGTTCAACAAATCCAGTTTTCGATGAATCAATAACTGCCGGCAACCCTGAAGATCCTGATTTCGGGCAAATATTTTTCAATAATTTATCTGATGGAACTTATAATCTGTCCGCAACTTCGTCTGGATTTGTCGACCACTCAAGTACTGTAAATATCCCAAATCAGTCGAGCGACCAAATTATCTTAATACCGCAATGAAGTCAAAAGGTTACACTATCATCGAAGTATTAATCGCATCATCTCTCATGATCGTTCTAGGGCTTGGGATAGTTGGATTACAACGAATTCTCGCAGTATCCCAAGTTGAAACATTCGAAAATTTCTTATCAATTGATCAATCAAATATCGCCCTCACACTTTTTGAAAAAGAGCTCAGAACTGCTTCATACAGCGATTCTGGAGCATACCCCATAGAGCTTGCCGATAATTACGAAATTATTTTTTATTCTGACATTGATCACGATGGCCAAGCCGAAAAAGTTCGATACTATGTGAGTGGTACATCTTTCTATAAAGAGATCATTAACCCTGAAGGAAATCCAGTAACTTACCCTCAAGCTCAAGCTATTACCTATGTAATAACCGAGGGATTAATAAATCCCGGTACGCCTGTTTTTACATACTATAATGAAGATTGGCCAATGGACACGACAAATAATCCTCTTCCTATTCCCGCCACTGCTTCTGAGGTAAGAATGGTGAGTGCAAATATTAACCTTGAGAAATTCTCTCTCAACGCAAATGTTCACATTAGGACCGTAAAAGACAATTTATAATAACTTATGTTTAATAACCAAAAAGGTACTATCACCCCAGCTCTGTTGATCATCACCGCGGCATTTGTAGCCGCAATATACGGGATCTTAATTATATTAAGCCTCCAAATAAATTTCTCTAATAGACAGGTCGCGAGCGAAGAGGCTCTCGCAATCGCCGAAGCGGGGATAAATTATTACTCCTGGCACCTGTCCAAAGCGCCAACGGACTATACAAGCGACACTGGAATTCATACTTTTATAGACCCCCAAGGACAAGAAATTGGTGAATTTAATCTTGAAATCACCCCTCCGGAAACGGGATCAGCCGCCGTCACTATAAGGTCAACCGGAAAAACATATGATTATCCAAGTATTACCCGGACAATTAAAGCGCGCTATGGAGAACCTGCGCTTTCTCAGTACACTTTTTTCCAAAATGCCAGCAGTTGGTATGGTCCAGAGACGGTTGTTTACGGGGATATCTTTAGCAACAACGGGATAAGAATGGATGGTACAAATTACGGGCGTGTGATGAGTGCTAAAGAAACCTATAAGTGCGGTACAGAGACTGGTTGCTTCCCGCCAGACTGGAGACCGGGAGTTTGGGGAAGTGGGGGAGATCAATCTCTTTGGACCTTCCCAGTATCCTCAATAGATTTTGACTCAATTTCACTAGACTTTAACGAAATGAAGAGTGGAGCCATAAATGACGGTTTATATTTGGAAAACTCGGATGAGTTTGGATATCATTTAGTCTTTTCCGCCGACGGCAGTTTCTCCCTATATCGGGTACTCGCCACAAATTATTACAACGCCTATCGGGTACCTGGAAATGGACTCGGGGCAGAAGGAGCAGGCGGCTGCCGAAAGCGATATGAGAAAATTACCGACGAGGAATATATTGGATCACATAACACTGGCGATACGCCAATAATCTTTGCAGAAGATCATTTATGGATTGAGGGGACGGTCGACGGAAGAGTGACCATCGCCGCGGTGGGCTTCCCATTGGCTTCACGCGAAATGAATATCCGCATTCCCAACAATCTGGTGTATGAGCAATACGATGATTCAGATTCCCTAGGACTAGTAGCTCAAAACGATATTCTTATCTCCCGAGATATCCCCACTGATTTTCGCATCGACGGTGCGCTCGTCGCGCAGAAAGGAGCGATCATGCGCTTTGGATATTTAAGCGAATGCGGAAGCGACACAGCTAATGCGATACGAAATTCCATGATCGTTAGGGGAAGCCTCTCCTCCTATTTCAAAGCCACTTGGAACTATGGCACTGACCCGCTTTTAAGCGGCTTTAACTCGATAGAACTACAATATGATAGCGACCTATCCGGCAACCCGCCGGTTTACTTCCCGACGAGCGGCACCCCCGGCATCCTCTCCTGGACTGAAGAATAGCTACTCAATAATACAAAGAATGTTACTTATGACCGTGCGTCCTGTTTCCAAATTTGACCCGCATTCAGGCGGAAGGGTTCCTTCCTCATACCCAGCCGGGGTAGGAGTGGGAGTAGGGCTTGACTCCCCAACACAGTAGCTCATGTGCCAATGTACGCATAAATCAGGATCATACGGTCCGCTGGTTGGCGTAGGCGTCGGAGATGCAGTGCCGCCTCCTGCAGGGGTTGCGGTTGGAGTGGGGGTAGACGTCGGAATAGGGGTGGGAGTGGCGCCATCCTCAAAATAATCACTCAGGTCCTCCGTGCCGCTATCGCCCCCGCTTCCCCCACTACCGCCATAAACTTCTCCACTAGCTATCTCAAAAAGCTCATCTTGACTAGATAATATCACCGTTAACACCCCATCTTCGAAAGAAGATTGTCCTCCATAATTTTCCTTAAAATACTTGATAAATACAGATGCCTTAGGAGCCTCCCATCTATCCTTGTAAACATTGTCTTTATCTCTAAAAGTAAAAGATCCGCCCTTTTCTAAAGTGATACTCGTGCCATTTTTGTTCACAACAATTTTCTCGATAGCATTCACTCCAAATTCTCCTGCTTTTCCTCTTAAAATTAGAAATAATAAAACTGACAATAGAAAAACTACTAAAGCTATTACTCCCAATTGTCTATTTAATTTAAGTTTTTTCATCTCTGGATCGTAGTTTGCAGCCCTCCGATGATGCTATAGATCGGCGAAATCATCATGAGTACCATCACTCCTACTACTACTCCGATAATAAGCATCATCACTGGCTCAATTAAACTTGTCATTCTTTTAAGACTAAAGTCAACTTCCTTCTCGTAAAAATCTGCCATCTCATTTAATACTTCGTCCAGCTTCCCTGACTTTTCTCCCGCTTTTATTGATTGAACTGCTATCGAAGGGAAGTATTTTTTCCCCTCCATCACCACATCTGACAATGACCTTCCTTTTGAAACTTTTTCTCCGAAGGTCTTTGCGATTTCCCGCGTCCCAGGATGAGAAATACTGTCGGCAGAAACATCTAAAGATTCTATAATCGGGACGCCATTTTTTAATAGTGTCGCCAAAGTTCTTGCATATCTGGCAATATCGATGTGGATAATTAATCTTTTGACCACTGGCACCCTTGTAATTAACCTAATTAATATACTCCTCGTCCTCTCAAACCTTATAAAAGCTACTGCTCCCGCAAGCATCACAAAAGTGAAAACCAATACTAGTATTGAGTTATTCCCAAAAAAATTACCAAGGACTAAAATAAACTGCGTATAAACCGGAAGCGGCAGATCAAGCTTGAGAAACACACTCGAAATCCTTGGTAAAACAAATATTGCCATCAGTAAACCATTCCCGATCATGGCAACAACAATTACCGCCGGGTACATAAGTGAACCCTTAATTTTCTGTGATAATTCGTAGCTAGTTGATAGTTGAGTCGCCAAATAATCAAGAGATTTATCCAAAGTCCCCGACCCCTCTCCGACTCTGACCATTGTCAAAAATATTGGATCAAAATCTTCTTTATAACGTGATAAAGTCACTGATAAACTCTGCCCCTTTTGGGTTTGATAAGCCA